>JBGCDH010000138.1:0-37043 GCA_045105235.1 Planctomycetota bacterium
GCAGCGTGGCTTCGACCGCTTTTACGGCACCATCATCGGCGCCGGCAGCTTCTTTGATCCCGCCACGCTTTGCCGCGGCAATCGCTACATCACGCCTGCGAACGACCCCGAGTACAAGCCCGAATCCTTCTACTACACCGACGCCATCTCCGACCAAGCGGTTCGCTTCATCAAGGAGCACGCAGCGAATCAGCAAGAGCAACCGTTCTTTCTGTATGTCGCCTACACCACCGCACACTGGCCGATGCACGCACTCGAGCCCGACATCGCCAAGTATGAAGGCGTCTACGATGAGGGGTTCGAAGCGATCCACAGCGCTCGATTGCAGCAGGCACGCAAACTCGGCGTGCTCGACCAAGATTGGCCGGCGACACCCGCACCGCGACCATGGAGCGAAACGCCTGACCAAGCTTGGGAAGTGCGCAACATGCAGGTCTACGCCGCAATGATCGACCGCATGGACCAAGGCATCGCCCGCCTCGTTGCGGAGCTTGAGCGCCAGGGCAAGCTCGACAACACGCTGATCGTCTACCTGCAGGACAACGGCGGTTGTGCCGAGTGGTTTGGCCGGAAATCCAACGCCGAACAGATCAAGGGAGCCGCGTTTCCACCGCTTGGCAAAGACGGGCTCCAGACCAAGATCTGGCCCCCGATGCAGACCCGCGATGGGCGCCCGTTGCGAACCGGCCCCGGCGTCGTCGCCGGCGCGGAAGACACATTCGTCGGCTACGGTGGGGGCTGGGCGAGCGTTTCGAATACTCCGTTTCGTGGCTACAAGCACGATGCCTACGAGGGCGGTATCAGCACGCCCTTTATTGCACATTGGCCCGACGGCCTAACAGATCGTGACCGCGGCCGCATTGTCGACACACCGTGTCATTTGATCGACGTCATGCCAACCGTGCTGGAGGCTGCCAGCGCTCCGCAACCAACGACGATCGAAGATCGCGCAGTGCAACCACTCGAAGGACTGAGCCTGCTCTCGCTACTGCGCGGTGAACCCCTGCGCCGACAGGCGGCAATCTGCTTCGAACACCACGGCAACCTAGGCCTTCGCCAGGATCGCTGGAAGATCGTCTCCGCCTACCGCAAAGACAGACCGCGGCGCTGGGAGCTCTATGACATGGAGCGCGACCGAACCGAGCAGCATAACCTCGCCAGCGAGCAGCCGCAGCGTCTGTCGCAGCTCGTCGCAACCTGGCAAGCCTGGGCAGACCGCGTTGGAGTACAAGCCTGGCCCTTCCCGCCCCCTCAGCCCAAGAGTTCGAAGGCCGAAAACGCCAAACAACGCCGGCAAGACGCGACCCCCTATCCGAAGCCCTCGAGCAAGAAGGGCCTGCAGGTTCAAATGGTCGACGACGCACTGGCCCTCGGCGTCCGTCATGCAACGCTCAACGTCCCCCTGCCACCACTCCTGCGTTTCGAGGGCACCGCCGAAAGCGCCTTTCGCCATCGTGGTCACTGGATCGACCGCGAAGCCATCCGGCGCCTCGACGCGCGCGTGCGCCCCCTCAGCGAAGCCGGCGTCGTCGTGACCGCGATTCTACTGGCGACCAGCTGCCAACAGCCGGACCGCCGCGCGCTGCTCAACCACGCCCGCGCCGCGAAGCAGCCCGCACATGGCATCACTGCGTTTGCGACCACGACAAAGAAGGGCCGCGCCTGCCTCGATGCGCTGATTTCGTTTTTGGCGCAGCGCTACTCGTCGCGCCCCGGCGCGAACGCAGCCAACGGACGCATCTGGAACTGGATCGTCGGCAACGAGGTCAACTCGCACAGCGCGTGGTATGACCTTGGCAAAGCAACGCTTGAACAGCTGGTGCACGACTACGAAATCGCCCTGCGCATCACCCACCGCTCCGTGCGCCGTCACAGCCGAAACGGCCGTGTGTTTGTGCCGCTCGACCACTTCTGGAGCAAACGCCAAACGGGCCGGAGCCGGCTGCAGGCACAACCAGGCCGCGACTTCTTGACGGCATTGGCGAAGCGAGTGCAGGAACGCGGCAACATCGACTGGCACGTGGCCTACCATCCCTATCCCGAGAGCCTGTTCGACTGCCGGTTCTGGGAGGACACTAGCGCGCCCGATCAGGACGACGCGCACCGCATTACCTTCAACAATCTGCAGGTTCTGATGCGCTTCCTCGAACAACCTGAGATGCGCTTCGCGGGTCTTCCGCGCCGCGTCATCCTGAGTGAACAAGGCTTTCACTGCGGCGATGGCAAAAACGCCGAACAGGAACAAGCCGCAGCCTTCGCGCTCGCTTGGTCCATCGTAACCCGCACCGACGGCATCGACGCGTTCCACCTACATCGCCACGTCGACCACGCGCGCGAAGGCGGCCTGCGCGTGGGCTTGTGGACACGACAAGCAAAAAGCGTTTGCAGCCCAGACCGTCCCCGCCGCATCTATGAGTTGTTTCGGGACTGCGACACCGACGCGTGGCCAGCCTGCGCATCGTTTGCCCTGCCGACACTGGGGCTGAAACGCATCGACAGCGTGCCGGCACATCGACGCTGAGCCGTGGTCGGCGCAGACAGCGCCGACGCGGATGCAGACAAGTAGAACGATCGCGTCAGCGGCCGCCGCCCTTGCTGCAGGTCACCGAGTTTGACCTCAGCGACCTGCTTGCAACGCGGCGCCTAGGCCGCGTCACGCAGCCATCCGATCAACAGCGACTGTCGAAGCCGCGCTCGCCGCCTAGACGGTCGCCATCACATCAGCAGCGTCAACTCTACTGGTAGAAGCCGACCGTGATTGCGTCGCTGAGGTTCGCCGTCCCGCCATCGCGGAACCAGAACTGGACGTTCCAGCGCGTCGATGCAAGCACACCCAAGTTCATCAATTGCGGCGTGAACTCAAGCTTGCTCGATGCAACTCCGGTCGCGCTCGTCTGGATGACCGGCAGGCGAATCAGCGTGCCACCGAGAAACAGCGTTCCTGAGAACAGCGGCGTGCCAGGCAGCTGCTGATCAGAACCAAGCACGAACAGACCAAAGGTATTGGCCGGGCAGTTCGTCGAGGTCAGTTGCGCAAAGTTCGTCCCGATACTCTGCGAACCCGTAACAGCGATAGTAGCAACGCTACCGGTGCTGTTCGGAAGCCCATTGGCATAGACAACGCCGTATTCGGTCAAACCCGAGTATGCATAAACAGTGCCATTGTCCGTCGTAAACGGAGCATCGGTGCGCGGTGCCGCGATGACGATGTCGTTGACACCGTCGCCGTCGAAGTCACCACCACCTGAGACCGCTTGGCCAAAGCTATCGCCAGCATCACCCATGGGGTCAAAGTACTGCTTGATCGTGTTGCCGGTCGCACCGGACAGCAGGCGCGCCGTGCCCGTAGCGATTGCGTCGAAGTTGTTGGGCCAATTGGTCGAAGCAACAGGCGGCGTCGTGCTGCTGAGCCAGTCCGGGTCCCAGACGTTCGCACTGACAGCTCCGCACAGGACATCGTTGACGTTGTCGCCATCAAGGTCTCCGACGTTCGCAACCGACCAACCCAACCCGTCGTCGGCGTTGTTGAGGCTAGAGCTCGCGTAGAGGTCGTTTCCGAAAGCCCGGAATACGACCTGGGCGACACCAACCGGAGCAGGCTGCGCACCAGTGAAACCGTTTATCGCAATGTTCTGCAGCCAGGACCCGCGAAGAACTGCGACACTGCCGGTCCTTGCGCCCGTAGCTGGACGGTCCCACGGCGACCCTACGATAAGATCCAAGATGTCGTCGTTATCGATATCGCCTGCCGACTCGAGGGCGTGACCCAGCAGGTCGCCATTTTCGCCAATCAAGGTCAAGAACACGTTTTGTGTCGCACCGTTGTAGAAGCGAATCGTGCCGTTCGCGAACTCGTTCGCAGCTTCCTCTTGGGGGGCGGAAACGCAGAACTCCGGTACACCATCACCCGTCAAGTCCCCGAGCGTTGCGATCTGCTGACCGAAGTTGCCGCGATCTTGCTGACCACGAACCGTGAACAGGAGCGTCTCCGTGCCGGTAAGCAGTCCAGCGCCAGAGAACGCCTGCACATAGCCCAAGTTGTTCACACCAGTCGGTGCACTGGGATCGACACCGAATGTCGCGCCAACGAGGAAGTCTGCAACACCATCACCATCGAGATCGTCGATCGCCTGGATCTCCTCGCCGAAGAAGTCGGGGTTCGCGGCTGTCGACGTTCCGCGATCAATGAGAAGGTCGGGCGCCGCGTAGCTTGCGCCTGCACAGCCGGCTGCACCGCCACCGTCGCGACCGCCGAAGTATGCGGAAACTCGTCCATTCAGCAGGCCGAATCCTGGACCGCGGCCCGCCGATCCAATCAGGATCTCGTCGATACCATCGCCATTGACATCCGGCAGCGAAGCAACAGCCGTGCCCATGCGACGCGTGTTGCCACTGCCATAGAAAATGGTGATGCAAGAGCCGTCGCCATCACGAATGAGCACAGACCCGCCCTGTGTGACAAAACCTGCACCAGAATCGCCAGGTTCACCAATCATCACATCGGCCGTACCGTTGCCGTTGTAGTCGTTGATGACGGTCATTCGAATCCCGTGAAGAGAGGTAGCAAGAGAACCACCGCTGTTCCACAGCGGCGCTTGCGCAAGAGCGAGGCAAGGCGTGATAGAAAGCGAGAGCAGGCTGATGGGAAGTTTCATGTTTCGTCCGATTCGTTCGACGGCTTGACAATGTTCGGCCGTCACTGCTCCTATCTGTCTGGTCTAGACTTAGAGTTCGCGATCCTCCGGAGAAATTGGCGCCGGAATGCCGCACAACATTTCGCGAACTGTGTCGAGTCCATCCAAAACCGCGCAGCGCGCGCTCACGTTGTAGATATCGAAGGACCGCAACGACAACTTCCCGTGAACCATGAAGAGCACCCGCATCGCCCACCTCCTGATGCTCGCGATCAGTTTCGCGACGCCTAGCGCTCGCGGCCAAAACACGCTCGTAGTTGCGTAGTTGGTCCCACAGGATTTCCCGACATCGCCGCTGCGCTCGCGGCAGCCAGCGCTGGCGACGAGATCCCGGTAGAGCCTGGAGTCTACCCGCCATTCGCCGTCAGCCTCGGGCGCACCATCCGAGCGAGAACCCCAGGCACGGTCCAGATTCTCGACCTCACCCCTCGGCCGCGAATCGCAACCGCGACAGCCTCGGCCCAGGTCCACTTGGCCGGTGTGAACTGGCGCAACCTCGACATCGTCGACAGTCGCGTGATCTTGGAGCAATACCTCGCGCCGTGAACATCACCGCTGCAACCGTGAGCATGGTTCAGTGCACGGTGATCGCAAGCAGCGACGCGGCCGGATACGCAGCCTCACCCACCGTTGGCGTTTCCGCTGGCGGGCGGGTGACGATTGGCGCCTGCACCTTGCGCGCAGCGGCAGCCAGTTTCCACTCCAGATCAGCCCGCTCGTCGGCGGCGTGGCGCGCCAGTAGCGGCGGCTCGCACGCATCGGTTGCGATGCCGACGAAACATCGTGTTTGAGAGGGAACTACTCGACAATCGCTCGAATCGGATGCGCCGTCTCCACACCCGTAAGACGCACATCGAGGCCTTGGAAGGGCTGGCTTAGGCGGTCGTGGTCGATCCCGAGCAGATGCAGGATGGTCGCGTGCAGGTCGCGCACGTGCACAACGTCCTCGACGGCGTGGTAGCCGAGTTCGTCGGTCGCGCCGTGGCTGATGCCGCCGCGGATGCCGCCACCTGCCAGCATGTAGGAGAAGCCTCGGATGTGGTGGTCACGGCCGCTTCCCTGCGCCATCGGCGTGCGGCCAAACTCACCACCCCACAACACCAGCGTGTCCTCAAGCATACCCCGCCGCTTGAGGTCCTGTATCAGCGCAGCACTGGCGCGATCGACTTCGTCCGCAGTGATCTCCATCGCGCGCTTCACTCCGCTGTGGTGGTCCCAAGCGCGGTGGTAGACCTGCACAAAGCGAACCCCCCGTTCGGCGAGCCGCCGCGCCTGCAGGCAGTTAGACGCGAACGAGCCGTCTTGGCCTTCGACCCCGTAGAGGTCCAAGACCTCCCGCGATTCACTCGACAAGTCCGTCAGCTCGGGCACAGACACCTGCATCTTAAAGGCCATCTCGAACTGCGCGATGCGGGTCGCGATCTCTGGATCCAACGTCACCTGCTCGTGCAAGCGGTTGAGCTTGGCAATCGTATCGACGGCCGCACGCTGCTGAGAACGCGTCACCCCGGCGGGACTCTGCACGTAGAGCACCGGATCACCCTTACTGCGAAACTCGACGCCTTGGAATCGTGACGGCAGCATGCCCGCGCTCCACTGACGAGCCGCGATAGGCTGGGCTTGCCCGCCCTTGCCGACCGACGTCAACACGACGAAGCCCGGCAGATCGTCACACTCGCTGCCCAGTCCATACGTGATCCACGACCCCATCGACGGCCGCCCGGGAAGCGTGCTGCCGGTATTGAACAGCGTATGCGCCGGGTCGTGGTTGATCTGATCGGTCTTCATCGAGCGGATGACTGCAAGGTCATCCGCAACCGCAGCCAAGTGCGGGAAGCGCTTGCAGATCAACTGACCACTCTTGCCGAAGCGCCCAAACGAAAACTGCGGCGCCATGCAGACAAGCCGGCGCCCCTGGAGCTGTGCAATGGGCTGACCAGACGTAAAGGACTCCGGCATTGGCTGACCGTCCAACTCAGCCAACTTTGGCTTATAGTCGAACGTCTCCAGGTGCGACGGACCGCCAGCCATATATAGATGGATGACGCGCTTCGCACGCGGCGCATGGTGCAGCGGCGAGACCGCGCCCGCGTAGCGCCCTGGTTTGCTGCCGCTGGGCCGAGACTTCTGGCCGAGCAGCTGCCTCGCCGCAATAGCACCGATGCCCGCGACGCCGCCGCCGAAAAACGTACGCCGCGTAAGCTGGTCGAATGGTCGCATGGTAAGCCGCCTCTGTTAGTAGCGAGTCAGGGTCTCATGAAGGCTGAGCATCACACGTGCGATGCCGGTCCAGGCCGCAAGGTCAGCGATCCCGAGGCCATCCGGGAACCCGCTCTCTCCGATCGCAACGAGCGCAGCGGCGGCCTCGAGGTCCCCGGCATACTGCTGCTGGAGCTGCGCCAGCTGTCGGCGAAGCACCACGACTTCGTCAGCTGTCGGCTGCCGCTGTAGCACTTCCCGAAACGCCCAACGCAACCGCGCGACGTCATCACCGCCAACCGCGCGCAGGGCGCGGCTCGCCAGCGCGCGCGCGGCTTCGACCATGATCGGATCGTTGAGCAGGACGAGCGCTTGCAGCGGCGTATTCGAACGAGGCCGCTGCACCGTGCATGCTTCGCGAGACGGTGCATCAAACGCGGCCAGCGCAGGATGTAGATACTGACGCTGCCAATGCGTGTAGACACTCCTACGCCAAAGCGCACGCCCCGCATCCTGCTGGTAGCGACGCTTTGGAAAGTTGAGATGTTGGTAGAAGCCCGCCGGCTGGTACGGGCGGACGCTGCGCCCGCCAAACTCGGCAACCAGGAGCCCGCTGACCGACAGCGCGTTGTCGCGCACGAATTCCGCATCGAGCCGGAACCGAGCCTGTCGCGTGAACCACGAGTTGTAGGGGTCCTCGCGCGCAGTCTCGATGCTACACATCGACGACTGGCGATAGGTGGAGCTCAGAACAAGCAGCCGCACCATGGCCTTGACATCCCATCCCGACGCAACAAAGCGCTGCGCCAGCCAATCCAGCAGCTGCGGATGCGTCGGCGGTTCGCCCTGCGTGCCAAAGTCGCCCAGCGACGGGGCGATCCCTCGCCCGAAGAACAGGTACCACAAGCGATTCACAAAGACGCGTGCAACCAGCGGATTGTCTCCATCCACCAACCATTCGGCAAGATCGAGTCGCGTGGCCCGATCCCCGCGCGACGAGAACGAACCAAATGCCGAGGGCACTCCGGGCGCGACGACCTCGCCCGAATCGTCCATCCAGTCCCCGCGGCGAAGCACTCGCGTGGTCATCGGCGGAGCCGCGACCGTCGCGATGCAAACCGGCACTGCATCTACCAGCGCTTCACGCTGTTTCTGGAGCTTCGTCACGGCAGCACGCTGCTCTACAAGCAGCGGCGTAACGGATCGGAAATACGCAGCCACACGCTCCAACTCCGCTCGATCACGCTTGGCGCGCGGCACGCCCAGCACCTGCCGCACGCCTTCCGGGATTTCGCGAGACTCACCGCGAAAGTAGAAGGCATAGCCGCCCGCGCCGTTACTTACTTTGACCAGGAGCTCGTGCCGCCCTGCGTCAAGGTCGACCTCGAGCCGCTCCTGATCTGGCGCTACGCCACGACTGACCAATCGATCCAGCCGCAGCTCGCCATCCACCCATACGCGGATGGCGTCATCGCTACCAAACCACAGCGTCATCCGCTGCGCACGCCCCACCTCGATCGTGCGAAACAAGTAGTGAGCCGATCGCGCCCCCTTCAACGCATGGACCTTGTTATCCCGCCACTCAGGATGCTTGACCCACGAGATCCCTTCGGCGGGCTCCCGGGCCAGATCCAGCCCGCTCTCGGGTCCAAACGCCGTGCGGTGCACGCGCCCAAGGTCGCCGCCGGTGAATGGCCCGGCAGCGTGCCAAACCGAGAGCTTGGGCGCCGTGGGGGGATTGTCGCGCACCTCATCCTCCCAAGCGCTCTGTGCCGCCGCAAGCTCGTCGCGATCGACATCGCGCAGCTGCATCGCCTCCGCAATCTGCTCGTCGAGCGCCGTTAGATCGGCCTTCTGCGCATCTGTCGGAACCTGCAGGTAGGGGCCGAAGTAGCGGTTCTTGGGTGCGCCGTTGGAATAGACGCCGACCTGTTGGATATCGGCGAAGAACGCACCGAGGCGGTAGAAGTCCCGCGCCGGAATCGGATCGAATTTGTGATCATGGCATTCCGCGCAGCCGACGGTCGACGCGAGCCAAACGGTCGACACGTTGCGCACGCGATCCGCCATGTAGCGAGCAAGGAACTCCTTTGCCTGCGAGCCGCCCTCGCGCGTCACCATGTTGAGCCGATTGTATGCGGCTGCGACCTTCTGGTCGGTCGTCGCATGAGGGATGAGATCGCCCGCAATCTGCTCACGCGTGAACTGGTCGAATGGCATGTTGCGATCGAACGCAGCAAGCACCCAATCGCGATAGGGGTGTACGTCCCACGGGCTATCCGCGTGGATGCCGGTCGAATCCGCGTAGCGCACGAGATCCAGCCAGTGCATCGCCATGCGCTCCGCGAAGTGCCGCGACGCCAGCAAGTCATCCACCAGGGCCTCATAGGCGGTGGCGTCGCCACTGGCGAACGCTTGGACAAGCTGCGGTTTTGGCGGAAGCCCAGTGAGATCAAACGCCAACCGCCTCGCCAGCGTACGCCGATCGGCCTCGGCCGCCGGCACCCGATTGGCACGCTGCATTCGCGCGCGAACAAACGCGTCGACCGGCGAACGGCACCACGCGCTGTCGACGACCGCGGGCACCTCGACCGGCGGCGGCGATCGATAGGCCCAGTGAATCGGCTCTTGAGCCAAGGCTGCCACCATCGGCACGACGGCGACAAGCAAGGCAGCGGGCTTCGCAGAGTGCAGCATGGAGCTGACGAGTGTAGCGCTTGAAAGGGACGCCGTCAGCGAGTCTCGCCGGAGCCGAACACGACGCCACTCCCGTTCTGGCCGCCGTTTCCTGAGATTCTTCGTGATCCGCAAACCCGCGCTGGGACCTCAACCCGGGAAGCGCACAGCAAAGCCAAGACGGCAGCCGCGCTTTCCAATCTCCCCCCAGACATCCGGACCTCGACAAGGAAACAACACAATGACGATGCGAAACAACAGCTCACGGCATCCGCGGCAACCCCGCACCAAGTCCTTCACCCTGCTCGCCCTGCTCGCCGTGCCGATGCTTGCGGCCGTGCCCATGCAGGGGGGCGGTGGCGGCAATGGCAATGGCGGCGGCAATGGCGGCGGCACAGGAACCGAAACGCCCGAGGACGAATGCACCGGCTGCACGGCAACGTTTGACATCACGTTTGGACCTGGCGACATGTGCGGCAGCGCTTCGGCGGGCAACGGCTGGACGGAGATCACTCCGAACAACGGCCCCAAGTTCTGGATCATGGACGACACCGACTCTCAGCTGAAACTCAGCGGCAAGATCTCTGGCAGCCTCAAGGGCAAAGAGAAGGGCGGCGGCATCGAGATGGGCGGCAGCGTCACGCTCCCGCTACCGCGCAACGTTGTGTTCAAGGTCACCTCGTTCGAGACAACGCCGGAAGCCGGCGACTGTGTTGAACCCGCGTGCGAAACCGGCACCAACTGCAACGTCGCGTTGACCATGACCATGACGATGCTCGCGGCCTACAAGGACGCGCCGTCGGTTGAGTTTTGGGGCCAGAACGACACAAAGCGGCTCGGCGGCCTGATGCCAGGACTCACCGCCACGATCAAGGACTCCGAAGGTGCAGCCTGCGACGACGACGACGACTTCATCATCCAGTACCAAGGCAGCTCGTGGTGGAACGACTATGACTTGGTAACGGGAACCGTGACGTGCGCGCCATGCGCAAAGGCAGCCCAATGAGCGGCCGCAGCAAAGCCCTGCTCCTCGCCGCCGTCACGACCGCCGCGATCGCGGCAGTCGTGACGCTCAGCGGCGCCGGCCAAGCGGAGCCCGTGCCGGAGGCGCCAGCTGCCACGGAGCTTCTGTCCGGCGGCCACGGCATCCCCCAGCGCGCGACATTCGATGCAGGCGCCATGCTTGCTTCGCAGCGACGCTCGCTCGGCCCGAACTCCGACGGCGAAGAAGACAATGCATCGTGCGAACGACTCATGGCTTGGCTACAGGGGCGCGGCGCAGTCATGCAAAGACTGGCCAACGACGAAGCCGACGCATTTGTGACCCAAGCGATGGAGGAGATCGATGGCTACCCGGCACAAGAGCGCTTTCGCGACGGCGACCCGCTCCTCAACAAGCTGACGACGGAGCAACTGATCTCGCGCAAGCTCGATCAGGTCGAGGCCATGCAGAGCGGCCACTACGCCGCCTTTGAGCTATCGCCAGCATTCGCCAAAGAAGTGGGCAACGCTCGCGGCGAAGTGCGGCTGCTTCAGGAAGCGATGCGTCGCTTCCCACAGTTCTACATCTGCAGCCACTACGGCTTTCGCTCCTACCTCTTCACGTTCGTAGCGAAGGAAGGCAGTGACACCAGGCTTGCCGACATCCGGCTTGCCGATCGGCGGCACCTCGTCGGCAGCCACGACCACTGACAAGCCTCTGGGAGATTCATCCCCCGACACCAACCCACCAAAGTTCGTGCCGCCGAAGCCCCGCCGGGCACGCGCGAGCCGCGAGCCGGATACCACCCAACTCAACCCAACCCAACCCAAAGCAAGCACGATGACCATTTCTCGAACCATCCTCTCTCTCGTTGCGATCAGCTCCGCCGCCGTTGCTCAGATCGACCCGGACTGGCTCCGCGCCAACAACGCATTCGACCACCGCATCGAGGTCGGCGCGAACTACGAGCACCTGCTCGTGCGGCCGACCCTCCTCACTACGGCAACTCCGACCATGACCTGGGAAGACAGCGCCGGCAACGTCCTGCAAAGCTTGGCACTGCCGTTTGACCGGCTCGGTGGCTGCCACGTGTTGTCGAGCAGCACCGGTGCAGGTGGCACGAGCGTGCAAATCGTGCTCGGCGGCGTGGACTACGTCACGACCAGCCCGCTTTCGCGGCAGGGGGTTGCCGTCGTGCTTGAAGCGACAATCGACGGCAGCGGCATCCGACAGATCGCGCTGCAGGAAACGCAATCGCTCGGCGGAATCGACCCGGTCGACATCTACTTCCTCGAGTCGGAACAGACTCTGTGGGTGTTCGACTACGCGGATCGATCCGTCCGCAGCACCAGCCTGATCGGCCGATCTCTCCCCGACCTTCTGCCCCCGGCATCTGCCTTCACGCAGCATCTATCGCCTGCCAACACGCCGTCGCTCGCCGGGCCGGAATCAGCGCATACGACATGGCTGATGGGCTGGTCGAACAACCAGATTGCCGTAGCGAACACGGTCGACCCGTTCTCGATGCAGGTCGGCACGAGTGCCGCCGGCTTCCAGTCGAGTACCCCGCGGCACCGCATCTTCCCGACGGTCCCAACCCATCCGGTCGGCAGCACGTATACGTTCCAAACTGGCTATGCGGATCCCAGCACCCTGTCGTGGGAACTGCAGGATGACGACGGCACGGTGCTGACGAGCGGCGCTGTCGCGGCCACGGGCGCAACCAGCATCACGTCCTCTGAGTTTCTCCGTCCTGGGCGCCGACTCGCACTCATGCTTTCCGAGGACGGCGACACCACCAGCGGTCGCTACATCTACTCAGCGGCACGCCATGGGGCCCCTTTCTCCACCGACCCCGCCTTTAGCTGCGGTCGAACCATCATCAACCCGGTGGCACATATCGGCACCCAGTTTGGCGGCAGCGGCGTCCCGATCGAAACCAGCCTGACCGGGGCCGGCTCGTTCCACACGCTGTTCGCCGCAGCCGACGCCAACGGCCACCCGCCAACGGCCGTCGTCTCAGGTGTGACGCTGCTCAATGGACAGCTGAGTGCAGCAACCAACTTCCAATTCGGCGAGATCCGAAACAGCCTCGGGGAGGGCTTCTCGATTGCGAACAATCCGGCCCTGCACGACGTCTCGTTCTACCTGCAGTACTTCTTCGTGCTGCCCAATGGCGGCAGCGCCGTCTCCGACATCGTCGGGGTCCGGGTCATCGATCCGGATGCGGCGTCTTCGCTGACGGGTGGCGCACCAAGCGGCACGAGCGACGTCCGGGCCCCGCTGGAGCAGTCCATCCTGTTTGGCGGCAAGAAGCGCGGCGCGTCGGCGGCACGCATGAACCATCTGCGAGCCCGCCTAGAACGCCGCGATCACTAGTATCCGCGGCGCCTGCACCGACCGGTGACTCAGCCGCCTGCTACCGCGGCAGCCGGATCGGGTGCTTCCCGACGGAGCGCCCCTGGAGGCGCGTATTGCGCCGCATGGGCTCGACTGCGAAGTCCCCGTGGCGCAAAACAAACCGACCGTCGCTGGTGCCCCCGGCGCGGTCGAGGCGGTGCTGGTTGCCGTGCCCATCATGGGTGAAGCGCGCGCCATTCGACGGCAGCCACCTGCCTCCTTTCGTGCGCAGCCAGACGTTGCCGTAGCGGCACTCGCGCCGGCGATCCCCATTTGCTCCACCAAAGTTCTCACTGAACGAATAGAGGCCATGCAGGTAGCGCCCGTCCTTCGGTGCGCGAAAGCTCGCAACCAATCGCCATGCGTCGGGCTGCTCGGACTTGTCCGCGTGCACGTGTTGGAACCAACCGGTGTAGGTCGTGTGCTTGCCCGAAGGCTCCGCACGAACCAAGAACCGCACGGTGTCGCCAAGCCGCCAGTCGTGCACGAGATGGCTGTGGCCGCCCGTGCCTTCGTTGCCAAACCCGCCGGCATGCACGTCCTTCCCCTTGCGAACCAGCTGCACCAGATCGTCTCTCTCGACCTTCTTGCGATCGACGGCCTCGCTGCCGGAGTCCCACACGCTAAAGATGATGCGGCGTTCGGTCTCGCTATTGACCTGCATACCGAAGTAGCCACGGTGCCATCCAGTCGCCATGTAGTAGGTCCACAGCGGATCCGTCACGGGCGTCAACTCGCAGTAGAAATACTCGATCGCGTCTTCATGGTCTGCCGGAACGTCATACCAAAGGTGAACAGACGATGCATTGCGGCGCTCTACCGTGGAAGCCTTGGCACCAACAGCGGCAGGGCCGACGAGCTGCAGCGCCTTCAGCTTGGTCAACGGCGAACCGTCGGTCGCGGAGACGATGAACAGCTGCTTACCCGGCTCGACGATGCCAACCGTGCCGATATGCCGCGTGGTCTCACTGGCGTGCATCTCGAGCGTGATGCTGCCGCGGCGATCGCCCGGGTAGGGCCCGCTTTGCACCTTGAACTCGCATGCACTGGCTCCGGGCAGGCGCTCAAGATGAACGGCGAGTTTGCCGGGCGTCGCGATCTCGATGTAGAAGCGGAGTTCGCCGCTGCAGCGCGGCACCGAGCCATCCTTGCGATTGCGCTGGATCCCAAGCGGGTCCGGATGGGCGTAGCCGACGTAGGCCGGCAGCGTGAGCTTCGCCGAGTCCGGCTGGGCTTCCTGACTCGGAGCGATGGCGGCGAGAACAGTGGCGGCTGCTGCCGCGAAGACCATGGCGATGACGCGCATCGCGTCACGTTACGACCCGCTGCCGCCCTCGCCCGCCTGATCCTGCATGTAGGTGGCGAAGTTCTGGATGTAGTCATCCAGGTTCTGCTCGAGCATCGCTTGGTAGCGACCGAGAAACCACTGCACGGCACTATCGCGTTCGCCCGTTAGCTCCTCGCTAGTTTTGCAGGTGCGCGCGGCCTCAAAGGCGTGAAAGCGCGTCAGCGCAAAGAGAAAGGAGGCACTCACGTGCGGGCGCTCGGCAGCGCTGCACTGCTCGTTGGCCATCTGTAGAAACGCGTCGGCGCGAGCAAAGAAGGCGCGTTCGTCTTCGGAGGATTCAGTCATGCGAACTGCACCATAGCGCGTGCGCCCACGAATCAGCGCTTCGCCGCTTCACCAGCGTTCGCCTCGGCAGCAGCCGTCGCCCGCTGCAGCCCAATGCCGAGCAGCAGAGTGGCCGCCACAAACGAGCTTGCCGCCCAAAAGGGAGCTCCGCGCGCCACCAGGTCATAGGCGTTGCCGTAGATCAGCGGTGCGGCAACCCTGGCCAAACCGGCAAAGGTCTGCTGCATGCCCATGTAGAGGCCCCGATCTTCTTGCGGCACGAGCCGAGACAACAGCGCCGTCAAACACGGAAACGTCAGAGCCATGCCCAGCGGCAAGAACGCCACCGCAAGCGCAAGCCCGCCGAGAGAGCTCGCAAACGGCAGCGTGCCCAGCCCAATGGCCAAGGATACGATGCCGAACCGCGAGGTGCGCACCTCGCCAAAGCGGTCGACCACGCGCCCCAGCAGCAGCACCCGGACAAACACCGAAAGCGACCCGATATACATAAACAGGTAGCCGATGTGCTCTTCGCGAACGTGGAACCTGTCATTGAGGTAGGGAGCGAGCATCGGATTGATGCCGTGGGCAGAACCGATCGCAATCGCATAGATCAACACGATGCGGGTGGTCGCTTGCCGCGGGTGCGACAGCAGCTGGCGCGCGGCGGCGCGAATCGTCGGCCGGGTGCGCCCTTTGGGCTGCAGCTCCGTGGCTTCTTTCAGGTAGCACCAGGCGAATAGCGCGTTGAGGGCGCAGAGCGAAGCTGCGACGACGCCGGGAGCCGTGCTGCCGAGCGCGAAGACGGCTTCACCCGGCAACAGGTCGACGCGCCCGAGATCCACGGCACGCGAGCCAATCCAGGGACCGAGCGCGACGCCAAGATTGGTCGAGGCCGACAACCATCCGAGGGCACGCGCGCGCTGCGCCGGATCGACGGCATCGGCGACGTATGCTTGGATCACGCCCACCAGACCACCGCCCATACCCTGCACAATGCGCGACAGCAGCAAAAGCCACAGCGAGTCGGAAAACGCCAGCAGCAGATAGGCGAGGGTAGAAGCCGCGAGAGCTGCAAGCAGCACCGGGCGCCGGCCGAAACGATCGGAACAGCGCCCCCAAAATGGCGCACTCACGAGCTGAGCGACGGTGTATGCAGACACCACCAGTCCCGTCAAAAGCCCCTGTTCCAGCGGCAGGCCAAACAGCGTCTCGCCGCTCTCGTGAAACCGCAATACGTAGAACGGCACGAGGGGGATGACCACGAACAGCCCCGCCATGTCGACGAACGCTGTCATCATCAAGACGCGCAGTTTGGCCGGAACGTTGCGCAGCTGGTGACCGATGACGAGCAGCAGCAGGCTGCCCATGGCAAGCAGCACGGTCTCAACGAGGGCTAGATCGAATGGCGGCGGCGGCGCATCCTGAGCCGCCGCGTCCACAGCCTGATGCAGCATCATCAGGCCTGCGCCTGCCGGCCGGCACTCGGCGGCGGCGCCGCGGAAGCGTCGAGAACCTGTTCTTTCAGCTCTGCGAGATCCAGCAAGTCACCGTGCAGCTTGTCGATCAGCCGCTTGTCGCCTTCTTCCTGCAGTGTCCACATCGCGGCGGCGCCGGAATGTCCATGGCGATGCGGATCGCGCCCGAGCGCACTCCGCACGAAGTCTTCGAGCAGCACAACCGGAGCTGGATAGATTGCCGCCGTGCGAAGGCGCTTTTGCAGGTCGATCAAGCGCGCCTCAAGCGTCGGATCCGCATCGCGCGCAAACGCATGCTCCTCGTGCCAACGCCGCAGCCCGACACCAAAGTGCAGCAGCGGCGCTCGCTGCGGCAACTCCTGCAGCAGTTCGCGAAAGCAGCCCCACTCTTCGTCACGACTGCGCGGCAGCACGTGCCGAAAGTTGCCGTCGCGGGCCGCCGGGTGCATGACGCCAAACGCCAGCACCCGGTCCGCAAACGGATCGAGAAGCGCATGCACGATCGCAGCGCGCTCGAGCTTTTCCGCGCGCGGTCGCTGTTCGACAACGGCTTTGCCGAGCAGCGACGCATGCGCCGCGCGACGCAGCCGCCGCAGCAAGGTTGCATCGAGGTTGCCGCGCGCCCGCGCATCGCTCGGGTGAAACGTCGCCAGGTCTTCGATCGACTCGCAGCCCGAGGCTTCCAGAATGCGCAGCGCACCGTGGCTCATCCCCTGCACCAGCGACAGGTCTTTGGCGCGGGTCATCTCCGGCATGCAGCGATGGTCGTGGTAGCACGACCGGCAGCCGAGCTGAAAGAACGGCCGTGACGACTCTTCGCCGTCGCGCAGGCGCCGGAGCGCGGTCACAACTTCGTCGTGCGCCGCCAGGTAGTCGGCAATCAAGAAGCGCTCTTCCCGGCCATCCTTGAGAATGATCGCACCGTGCTCGGGCATGCGCTCCTGCAGCTCCGCCAGCAAGCGCGTGTAAAAGACCACCTGCAGCACCTGATCGCCGCGCGTGCGCCCGGACGTCTTGACGTCGAGCACTTCGTAGTGGTGCTTGCCGAGTGCGCTCTCGCCATCCACCCGGCGCAGCAGGTCCGGCAGGCCGAGGCGGTCCTCACGCTGCAGGACAGCCTGGTGGACCAGCGAGACCCCCTCGCGCAGCATCAACCCAGTAGCCGCCGCGCCGGCCTCAAAGTCGCGCTCTGGATACTCGGGCTGCACCGCATCGAGCGTGGCGACGTATTCGTCTTCGAAGTCGCGCCCGCGCTTGGCCGCGAACTCTTCCCATGCATGCGCCGGGCGCCGCTCGGCCCGCGACAGATGCAGGTCCAGCGAGGCCAGGTGGCGGCACTTCACGTAGCTATAGACGTGGGTGCCGGTAATGCGCCGTGGCTGTGGGGAGGCCATCTCAACAGCGGGCGCCGAATGCAGCCCGGCCGGGCAGTATCGCGAGGCGGTCCAAACGCGAGAAGCGAAAGGCTGTGAAAGCGCCAAGGATTGCGAACCAAACGGCCGCATACCCTTCGGGCCGGCAACCGCGTGCCAACCCGAAAGAATCCACGCCGAGAGCGAATGCCAGAAGACACGATCGCAAGGCCTTTAAGAGCCGACGCGATACCGCGAAAATACAACACCCCTTGTGTGGAGAGCTCTCCACTGAGACACTCGCGTATGGCATTTGAGCAAGAGACGCATCCCGAGATCGACGCGGGGTCCGAGGCGACTGCCCCGGAACTGCTGCAAGATCCTTCGAGAGAAGGGGATGCGCCCATGGAGACACCCGTTTCGGCCGACTCACAGGCTGACGCTTCGGAGCAGCATGATGCGCCCGAGCATTCGACCGTAGAAGCGCCCCAGAAGGGCACGGCCTCGGAGCAGGCCAACAATGATGAGGAGAGCCACAATGCTCTCGAGAATAAGGATTTAGAGGAGAGCGCCGCAGAGAGCGGCGCCGCGGAAGAGACCTCCGCAGCGGATGAGAATGGCGCAACCGATGACAATGGCGCCACCGATGACAATGGCGCCACCGATGACAATGGCGAAACCGGTGAGAGCGCCGAATCCGAAGAGTCTGAGTCGCAAGCAGAGCCAGCACCAGAGCCTGAACCGCTAGGCGGCCCGAAGTCCCTGCACTCCGCTCTGACCCGCCGAGGCTTCAAGAAGCTGACAGGGGTCCAGCAATCGGTTCTAGACGCCGACGACGGCGCGCGCGACCTGCGCATTTCGTCACGCACCGGCTCCGGCAAGACCGTGGCACTGGGCTTCGCCCTCCTCGAGCGTCTCGAGAACGCGCCGCAAGGCCGTGATCGCCAGGGCCCGGTCACGCTGGTCGTGACGCCCACGCGCGAACTGGCGATGCAGGTGAAAGAAGAGCTGTCGTGGCTGTTCCACGACCTGCGCGACATCCGCTGCGAAGTCGTCACCGGCGGCACCAACCTGGACCGCGAACGCATGAGGCTCAACGCCCGCCCGGCCGTGCTGGTTGGCACCCCGGGTCGCCTGCTCGACCACATCCGCCGCGGCGGACTCGACCTTTCGTCCGTCAGCCAGCTGGTGCTGGACGAAGCCGACCAGATGCTCGATCTCGGCTTCAAGGACGAGCTCGATGGCATCCTCGAACAGCTGCCCGAAGAGCGCCGCACGCACCTGGTTTCGGCCACGTTCCCGCGTCAGGTGCTCGAACTTGCCGACCGCTTCCAGCGCAATCCGCTGGTGGTCGAAGGCACAGACTCGGGCGAAGCCCACGCGGACATCGAGCACATCGCCTGTCGCATCGGCATCAAGGAGCACTACCAAGCCCTGGTCAACCTGCTGCTGGTTGCTGGCGACGAACGCACGCTCGTCTTCGTGCGCACGCGCGAAGACACCAGCCGCATCGCCGACAAGCTCATGGCCGATGGCTTCGGCGCCGCGGCCATCAATGGCGACCTGGCCCAGCGCCAGCGCACCCGCACGCTGGACGCGTTCCGCCGCGGTACGATCCGTACCCTGGTCGCAACCGACGTCGCGGCCCGCGGCATCGACGTGCCCGACGTCACGATGGTCGTGCACGTCGAGCTGCCGATCGACTCCGCGACCTACGTGCACCGCAGTGGCCGCACCGGCCGCGCTGGCCGCAAGGGCAAGAGCGTGCTGCTCGTGCCGAAGCCGCGCGCAGGACGGGCAAGCCGCCTGTTCCATATGTGCAAGATCGAGCCGCGCTGGGCCTGGGCACCGACGCCCGAGATCATCCGGCAAAAGCAGCTGCAGCGCGCCGAGGCCGTTGCCATTGCCAAGCTCGACAGCGACCGCGTCGCAACGCCCGAAGAACACAAGTCCGCAGCCAACCTGCTGCAGGATCGCGACCCGACCGAAGTGGTCGCCACGCTGCTGCGCGGCACCATGCCGCAGACGCGCCCACCGTTCGACGTGCGCCGCCCAACGGCCAACAACGACGCCGGTCCGACGGCAAGTCCGCGCTACGGCTCGCAGCGCAACGATTCGCAGCGCTTCGACTCACCGCGCTCCGAGTCAAACCGCTTTGATGCACCGAGGGGCGGCGGCGATTTCGGTCGCGGCAACTACGGACGCGACAGCAACCGCAACGACGGCGGCGACGGCTTCCAGCGCAGCGACGCACCGCGACGCAACGATGCGTCTGATCGCGTGCTCAGCGACGACCGTCGCGCGATGCCGCGCTCGCGGCCTTCTTGGCATGATCGCAGCGATCGCCCAGAGCGACGCGATGACGCACCAGAGCCGGGCTTCGCGCGGTTCCGCATCAACTGGGGCACCCGCGACGGCGCCACGGCGCGACGCATCCTGGCGCACGTTTGTCGCCGCGGCGACGTCGACAGTCGACTGGTTGGATCGATCCGAATGGACCAGGACTCGAGCACCTTCGAGGTCGTCGAAAACGTCGCAACCCCATTCGCGCGCCGCACGCAGCGCCGCGACCGACGCGACCCGCACCTGGTCATCCACCGCGAGACGTTCCGCGCCTAGACGGCGTGGGACGATGCCGAGTCAGGCCCCCGGCGGGGCCGGCGAAGAGCGGGCGCTCGTCCGCTGCTAGCTCGGGCCAATGCGCACGAGGCAGTCGAGGTAGGCTGCCCCAAGCCCAATATCCGTGGGCTTCGCTTGGATCAGCGTATTGGCGCTGTGTCCGCGGCCGAACCAACCGCCCTTCGGCATGATGGCCACGTCGCGGCGCTGACGGTCGTCGAAGCGCAGTTCGGCAACCAGCTCACCGGTGGGACTCGCAACGCGCACCAGACTTCCCTCAGCACAGCCAGCGGCAGCCTCTGGGTGCACGACGATCCAGGTGTGTTCGCCAAGCCCCTTGCCCGCCCACTGCGACCCCTGGCTCTTTTCCGTCGAGTTCGAAAAGAGCCAAAGCGGCTCGCTAGCCCCCGCGAATGCCGCCGGCGCCGCAACCTCGACCGACGGCGCGAACTTGTCGAGCAGCTGCACGCGGCCGTTTTCGGTGAGGACCCGCTGGTTTTGAAACAACATCGGCGTGGCAACGGGACTGCGAACGGCGCCATCGGCACGCAGCGATTCGAGGCTCGCACCCTGCCCAGAAACACGCACCAGAGCACTGCGTTTGAGCAAGTCGACCGGGTCCTGCGGGTAGCGCTCGATGCCAAGCCGCTTCGCCAAATCCTGAAAGATCGTCACCTCGTGACGGACGCCATCGGGGGCGCGAACAACCGGCTGGGATTCCGCAATCCAGTGGTGTCCGTACGAGCCGAGCAAGTCACTGTCTTCGAGCAGCGTTGGCACCGGCAGCACGACATCGGCACGCTGGGCGGTCTCGGTCATCAGACAGTCTGCAACAACGACAAACTCCGTCTTCTCGATCGCAGCCGCAACGGCGCGCGAATCCGGCAGCATCGCAACCGGGTTGCCGGCCGTCACCCAGAGCATGCGCACGGGCGGGTCCTGAGCCGCCGCCAGGTCTTGCGCAAACATCGGCTCGCGGATGACGCGAGGAGGGGTCACGACTTCGCCAAACGGCGCAAACGGCTTGCGACGGCCGAAGTAAAACGACACGCCACCGCCACCAACAAACAGGTTGCCAGACACCGCGCAAAGCGCGTCCAGCGCCCGGACCGTCGCGCCACCGCGCTGGCGGCGCTGCATGCCCCAGCCGACCTGAATCGCGGTCGGGCCGTCGGCGAACGCATCGGCCAACGACAGCACTTCGGCAGTCTCTAGCCCAGCGAGCGTCGCCCACTCTGCGACCTCATGTCGATGGGCAAGCGCGCGGTAGCCGTCGAGATTGTCGCAAAACTCCGCGGCGTCCGGGTCCATACGGCCGCTGTCGAATAGCGCGCGCGCGACGCCCATGGCCAGGTCCAAGTCCCCACCGGGCCGCGGCCGCAGCGACTGCTCCGCCAGGCCGGTCGACTTGTGCTCGAGCGGGTCGATCATCCAGATGCGCGCACCGCGCGCTTTGGCTTCCTGCAAGACCGGGACAAGGTGAACGTTGCTGACCTTGGGATTTTTACCCCACAGCACGATGTTGCGGCTTTTGCGCAGGTCAAACAGGTCGTTGCTGTCGCTCGTGCCAAAGTCCTCGAGCTGCGCCGCCTCGCCGGCCCCCGAACAGATATCCCCGATCTTGGTCGTGCACGGGCCGAACAAGTCGAAGAAGCGATCCGTGAGGTGCTTGAGGATCCCGAGCGACCCGCCAGAGCGATAGTGAAAGATCGACGCCGGCCCCGACTCGGCTCGCAGCGTCTGCATCCGCGAAGCAATCAGGTCGAGTGCTTCGTCCCAGCTGGCCGGAACGAGCTGACCGTCCCGACGAATCAGCGGTTCGGTTACGCGCTGATCGGAATACTGCAGCTCGGTGAACCGACTCGTGCGAAAGCACAAGAACCCGCGCGTAATCGGGTGCTTCGGGTCGCCTTCGAGCTTGGTCACAACACCATCGCGAACGGTGGCGAGGATGCCGCAGGCGTCGGGACAATCTCGGTTGCAGGTCGTTCGAAGTTGTTGTTCGGTCATGCGGCCACTGCGCCGGAGCATACGCGCGACGGCGCGATTCTACGACCCACCCCCGAACGTGTTCGCCGCCGCTTCGCGCTGCCGATTGCGTTGGCAGAACTGGCGCCACGCAGCACGCGCGGCGATCTTAGCCAACGTGTCAGCACTCGATGTGATCCTCATTGGCGGCGGCCTTCGCGGCCTCGCCGAAGCAACCCGACTGCGCCGTATGGATGGCGGCCCCGCATCCATATTGGTCGTCGAACGCAACGCGTGGCCCGGTGACAACTGCCGCACGCAGCGCACCAACGGCTTTAGCTGTGAGGTCGGGCCCTTTGCCTTTGCCACCGACGACCTCGCGCCGCACTTCGCCCAGCTGACAAGCCAGCCACGAATCGTTGCGGCGCACGAAGAAGCGCGCTTCGGCTGGCTCTGCGATGCCGCAGCCGCCCCATTGGCCCCCGAAGCACGGCAAAAGGCGAAACTCGAGCCGGTACCGCATTCGTTCCCAACGGGCTGCGAAGAACTCGTACAGGCCTATCGCCGCGAGCTCGACGGCGCACTGCGCCTCGGCCGCGCGGTGCAATCGATCGAGCCGCGCGATACGGGCGACGGCTTCGAGGTCGTGCTTGGCGGCGAAGTCGAAGCCCGCCTGCAAAGCCGCGAACTCGTATTTGCGACATCGGCCGTCGACGCGGGGCTCTTGCTCGGCAGCTGGGACCCGCAGCTCGCCAACGCAGCGCAGCAGGCGACGAGCGAAGAGCGCGCGTTCGTGTTTTTGGGCGGACTGCAAAAGCACGCCCCCGAGCTGCACGGCTTCGGGCTGCGAACACACAATCGGGACAGCGGCCCGGAAGCCGACCCAGAGCTCGTCGAAGCGATCTTCTGCTCGGCAGTTTTTCCTCAGCGCGCCATGGCGGACCGGTGCCTCGTGCGCATCGAATGCTCGCCCGGCAACCCGGATCTGCCCGACGACAACGCCCTCGCCGACCTCATGCTCCAGCGCCTGCGAGACCTAACGGGAACACAAGCTGCGTTCCCATTTGTCAAAGTGCACCGCTTTCGCAGGTGGCGCGCCGACGGCGCCGTCGCCGAGTGCCGCGCCCGCCTCACGGAGCTCGCTAGCAGAGTCGACAACCTGAGCCTCGCACCATGAACAGGACACGATCGTCACGGCGCGGCGCAGCGCTGGTGCTGGTGCTGAGCAGCGCTCTCGCTGGCTGCGGCAGCATGCCGCCGCCAGCAGAGCCCCTCGCCGCCGCCATGCACGAAGCCTTTGCACCGGCAACGTTCCTGGTCGGCTGCTGGCTCGACGCAAGCGGCACGAGCAAGAGCACCAGCGTCGAGGTTTGGTCCGAACCGCATGCCGGCACGATGTATGGCCAAGGCCGCACCATGCGCGGCACAGACCTGATCTTCTTTGAGCTTCTTAGCATCGAACAGCGCGGCGACAAACTCGCGTTGGTCGCGAGGCCGCGCGGCGGCGAAGCGACGGAGTTTGCGATGACGGGCCATACCGCAACCAGCTCCGGGGGGCGCTCGATTACGTTTGCCAATCCGCAGCACGACTTCCCGCGCCGCATTCGCTACGAACGCGACGGCGACAGCCTGCAGGCAATTGCCGACGACGGCACCGACAGCGGTAAGCGGGCGGTGTTCAACTGGCGGCGAGCACGCTGAGCGCAAGCGGCATCGACTACCAAACGTGCAGGGCGAGCGCATCGCTCGCATACGGCGCAAACGGCGCCGCAAACTGCCACCACTGCGCCGAGAAGATCGCGCCGGCAAGCAGCGGCTGCGCCGGAATCGACAGCGGCAGCGACGCGCTACCCTGCGCGTCGGTAGTCCGCAGCACCGTCACCTGTGGCGCGACCAGCGCCGCGCAGTTCAGCGGCGGCACCGGCAGGCCCAGCAACTCCGGCAAACCGCCGAGGGCGAGCAACGCCAACGAATTTGTTTCGCCGCCGGTAAGCGTCACCTCGAACTGCGCATTGCCAAGCTGCGGCACACCGCCGGCGGTGCCAATGGAGCCGACGGCCGCGCCGATCGCAGCAGCGGCGCAAGGATCGCCAAACGCATAGGTGCTCGCCTCCGATGCACCCGTGTAGCCGAAATCCACCGGATCACCAGCCAAGGGGCCAGCCAAGACCGTGACCGGCAACTGCGCCTGTGGTCCCGCCTCGAGCACCATCTTGAGGGTTGGATCGGCCGCACCACCAAGAATCCAAACGTCGCGCAACGGCCCCGGGCGCGCCTTCATGCGGCGCGCGCCGCCCGCAGCAATCGGCGGCGTGATCGCCTTGGGCGTGAGCCCAGACACTAGATTGCCCAGCCACAGCCCACCGAGAGAATCCGCCAGGAGCAACTCGCGCGGATGCCCAAACTGGCCATTGAGGTGTTCGTGCGACGCCGTAAAAAACGCGCCCGCCCCACCGCTAGGCGGAGCCAGCTGCAGCGAACCGAGCGGCGCGCCGGCCGACGTAGCCAAAAACTGCGTCATCTGCTGGGCCGCGCCATTCGGCGTCTGCAGCACCAGATACTTGGTTGGCAGCACCACGTTTTCGGAGAGCGACGTGATGTCATCCGCGGCCCATTCGTAGATCGGCGCACCGCCACTGCGCACAAACCGGTAGACGCCGCCGCCTGCCGCCGCCGAACCGCCGACCGCCGCGAAGACATCCCCGTTGGCCTGCACGACCACCGCCACGATCTGGCCAGACAGCGAACCGAGCAGCCGTTCTGCCGCCACCTGAACGCCGTTGAGCCGCAGCCGCCAAACCTGTGACTGGGCGAGCGCGGGATCAAAGCTCGCCAGCACCACGTCGCGACTGGCTCGATCGACCGCTAGCGCCACCGGAGCCCGTGCAGGCCACGTGCTCGCGGGCAAGGGCACGATCGGTCGAACGGCGCCACTGACCCGTTCGACCTCTACCAGCCGCGTCCGAGGTCCCGAGGAGTGCTCCGCAACGACAACAAAGGAATCGGGTCGCGCTTGGGCGGCGAGGGCCCCCGCTGCAGCGACAAACAGATAGGTAAGCAGAATCCTGTGCATGGCCATGGCGTGGGAAATCCCTCTTCGCGCGTCGTCCCACTCTACCAATCACAGCATCGGCTACCATGTGCGCATGGGCCACAGTCCGGAAAGGAGAACGGCGGTTCGGCGGCAACCGTGGTGCCCGTCGATCGCGGCCGCCGTCGCCACGATCCTGGCCGCCGCAGCCAGCGCACCGGCACAGCAACCGACCCATGCGGCAAAGCGAGCTGCGAGATCTCGCGATGACGCCGCTCCGCTCTATCGCCTCGCGGCTTCGCTTCTCAACGAGGTGAGCGACAAGGATCAGCGCCGCATGCTGAAGCGGCAGTCTTCGATTCCGAAGATCAGCTGGTTCTACGACGACTCTTCGCAGCTAACGAAGAGCGCGTGGCTTCGCCTGATCGAACCGACAACCCAAGCGCGCCAGCTATTTGCGCAGGCTGCCGGACGGCCAACCTGCAGCGTTCATCCCAGCGAGCTTGGCAGCTCCATCGATGCGCTGACCATCCTGGTGGCGCTACACGGCTACACCACGGCGATCGAGCAGCCGCAGATGTCGCTCGCAAGCGCTCGCGTCCTGCTTCACCGCGCCAAGCAGCTCACGGCCGGCGCCGATGGCGCGTTCCAGACTTTCGAAGCGACAAACCTGGAGCGCTGCGCGCTGGCGATCCTGTCTCGCGCACTCAAGGTGCCGAGGAAGCCAAACGCAAAGGTCACCAACCAACGGCACGTGGGCGACGCATTCCTCGACAGCTGCAAGCTGACCCTGCTCGCTCTGAAGGCAGATCGCAGAGAGACCGACACCGCAAAGCTGCTGCGCGGCGAGATCGGCCACATGCTGGATCGCCACCGGCCGCGCCTGCGCGACGTCTTCCAGAAAACACCCGGCGGCTATCAGCCAGTCGCGTTTCGTCGACTCGTGCAGGAGCAGATCAGCGATCTGCTAGCACCCCGACCGGAAAGAGAGACCGACGAAGGCTTCGAAGACCGCGTGCATCAGCGCATCCAAGCGCTTGGCGGCAAAGCGCCGAGAGGCACACCAGACGACGCCCGGGTCGCGCGCGGCATCGCGCACCTCGCCCTACTTGGCCTACGCGACATCACGCAGGCAACGGCCGCGCGCAACGCGAGCATCGCGGCAAACCTCAAGCGCGTGCGCGATCATCTTGCCACCGACAGAATCGACGCCGACAAGTAGACGCCGACCGCAGCCGCACACTGCAGGTGGCGGCACCGTGTCGAGCGCTGCGTACGATTCCGCCAAGGAACTCGGCCTCTACGCCTACGACACCGACATGACTGGTGACGCCTACGAACGAAAGGCCATTCCGACGGAGCCCCAACGGCTCAAGGACGTGCCCGAGAACGTTCGCGTATTCGCGGAGCGCGTTGCGATTGGCGATTGACGGCGCGCTTCGAGAGCTTGCTTTGCTTGCGCCAGCGCTCTTCCGCTACGGAGCGCCGCCTGGGCGATCGCTGTGCGGGGGCAGGGTCAACTCCCCGGTCTGCCTAACGAATTGCAGGACTCAAAAGCGGCACCCGACCTACGACACACCGACCCCCGCCGCGTCGCGCAAGAACGTGCGATGCCAAACCTCAAGTCCCATCAGCGCCCAGAGGCGCTGCTCTTCGTTGCGGCGACGGCGCATGTGGTCCTGCAGCAGGCCGTCGATGACCTTTCGGTCTAGGTAGCTGGAGACAAACGAGTCGCTGCCGAGCAGCAGGTCGTGCACGTAGTCCTTCAGGCCGCCGCGGAACCACTCGTCAAGCGGCACGCGGAAGCCGACCTTCTTGCGGTCGACGATGTTCTCCGGCAGGTGCTTGCGACCGATCTCTTTGATAATCCACTTGCCGCTCTTGCCGCGCACCTTCATGGAACTGTCGATGCGGAACGCCAGCTCGACCAGGTTGTGGTCGAGGAACGGCGGCCGGTTTTCGATGCTGGCCGCCATCGACATGCGGTCACCGCGTTCGAGCAGGTTGTCGGACAGCCACGTGTGGCAGTCGACGTAGAGCATGCGGCGCAAGTGATCGCCCTGGCAGCGCTCGTATTGACCGAGCGTGCGGATGCCGCCGTAGCCGCTGCGCAACCGCTTGCGCTCATACCACGTAAACGGCGCAAACCAGGTCTGCAGCCGCTCGCCGACGGATCGCCCCGTGAGCGCGCGCGCCGCCTGGCGGGCGCGAAACTTGGACCCGGGAAGCAGGCGCTCGCCGGTGCGCATCAGCATCGTCGGCACCGCTGCGAGCCGCGCGATCTTTGGATCGTAGGCGTACTTGGGATAGCCGCCAAACAGCTCGTCGCTGCCCTCGCCGCTCAGCAAGACCTTGACCGTTTGGCGCGCGAACTTCGCGATGCGAAAGATCGCCACGTCCGCCGGCTCACTGATGGGCCCATCGCGATGCCAGGAGAGCTTGTTCCAAAGCTCCTGGAAGTCTTGCGCGGTGGTCTGGATCTCGTGGTGGGTTGTGCCGACCGCCTCGCTGACCTGCCGCGCATACGGCAGCTCGTCGTAGCGCGGATCGGCAAAGCCCGCCGCAAACGTCTGCACGTCGCCGCCATCGCGCAGCTTCTTCATGAGCGCGACAGTCAAGCTGCTGTCGAGCCCACCGCTCAGGTAGGCGCCGACCGGGACATCCGCAACGAGACGGAGCTGCACGGCGGCACGCAGTGCTTCGTCGACGGCCTGTAGCGCGTCGTCGCCGTTCAGCATCTCGTCCGGCAAGGCCGTGGGCAGCTGCCAGTAGGCTTCGTGACGCACGACGCCGTTGGCGCCAATGCGCAGCGCGGTGCCGGCCGTCAGCTTTTTGACGCCGCGGAACAGCGTGTTCGGCGGCGGCACCGAGCGATACGTCAGGTAGTCCTCGACCGCATCGTCGTCGAGCTCGGCGGACGGCAGAGCCGGCAGCAGCGCCTTGACCTCGCTGGCAAAGGCAAAGAAGCCATCGCCCTCGTAGTAGTAGAGCGGCAGGATGCCGACGCGGTCGCGCGCGACCAGCAGCTCACCGCTCGCTTCGTCGAAGTAGCCAAACGCGAACTGACCGTTGAGCGGCTCCAGGCCGCGCAGGCCATCCATGCGCAGCGACTCGAGCACAACCTCCGTGTCGCCCTGCGTGCGCAGCTGCACGCCGCGACGCGCCAGCTCCGCGCGGCGCTCCTGGTAGTTGAAGATCTCGCCGTTGTACGTCAGATGGAACGGGCCGGCGGTCGAGGTCATCGGCTGGGGCGAACCCGCAAGGTCGATGATCGACAGGCGCGTGTGGCCAAAGCCAACCGAACCACCTGCATACACAGCCAAGCCGTCGCCATCGGGGCCGCGGTGGTGGATCTGCTTGCACATCGTGCGCAGCAGCTGTTCGTCGACGGGCTGTCCGTCGAATCTGCGAATGCCAACGATCCCGCACATCGAGCCGATTCCTGCCTGAGAACCCACGCGGTCGCATCGGGACCGCTCCGCACACCGCCGAACGGCGCCGTCGCGCCCACATCATCGGACGCTCCGTCGGTCTACCTCAAGACGGGTCTGATTCCCAAGGAACGACTGCCTAAGTGAGCAGCGAAATGTGCGCCGGCCCGCCAAGAGCGACGCCAGGAAGTCTCGTGTCGTGCATCTGGCAGACGGGGCACGATCCGACCTGCGAGGGCGTTGTCGCAAGGCGCTGCGACGAAAGGCACGCTACGCGTTCCCCGACGAGGCATCCGGCTCAAACTGAGCATCGGGATAGTGCGCACGCAAACACGGCACACACAGCCCGCCGGTCACGTTGTCCGGCAACGAATCGATGAACTCGACAACAAAGTCCCAGGCGCCGGAACCGTCGGCGCGCTCGACCCGGCGACAGTGAAAACACTGCAGGACCGAACCATCGTCGCGCTGGTAGTCGGCGGGGTCGCGCAGGCAGTAGCTGTCGCACTCGAATCGCTCGCCGGACACAACCAGGTTGTTGGCAACCAGCAGCCCCTGCTGGTCACCAAGCGGCAGCACCTGCATGCGATACTCGCGAAACAGGCGGGAGCTTGAGCATTCGTAGCTGTGCCGCCACGAATACCCCGTCGCAAGGACACGGCGCCACGAAGTTGCAAAGTAGCTGCGCTGCGGCTGACTGATCGCATCGAGCACCGGTGCGCCAATGCCCCAATTCTCGAGGCCCCCGCCACCGTTTGACTCGGCAAAGGCGAACCAGGCCGGATTGAGGTAGCTGAGGCGCAGATCCTGGGTCAGCCCGAATACCACATGGCTGTGGTGTTCGAGGCGATTGACGTCGACGCCCTCGAGGATCGACTCAAAGTCCCCAAGGATCCGATTGCGTAGCGGTGGAGCGATTCCAAAACGAAAGCACGCGGCGCCCGCATCGACAATCGGGCCGGTCTACGTAGTCCGAACGGGCTCTTCGACCCGCAATGGCTCAACCGGCTCAGGGATTACCCTGAGCGAAGACCCGGCCAATCCATCAAGGCAGTCGAGCAGCTCGATGGTGCGATCATCCCACGTCGCCTTGCCGAGCAGCGCAGCGCGGTCACCAGGTGATTTGGCCCCCTGCACAACCTCATCGATGCGCTGCAAGAACTCGTCCCCCGTTCGCCCGATGTGCAGGAAGTCCGTGTAGTGCTCCGCCTCTGGGAACCACGTGGTCACGATCTCCTGGCCAAGCGACAGGTATTCCTTGAGCTTGATCGGGTTGCAGCAGCGGATCCACTCGTTGTCCAGCCACGGCATGATCGACACGTCGAAGTCCGCGCCCAGATTGGGAATCTCGGAGTAGGGACGGAAGCCGAGGTGACGCACGTTGGGGTGTCGCGTCAGCCGCTCCATCGGCAGCGTCGCGTCGCCGATCAGCACCAACGAATAGTCCGGCCGCTCGACCGCGATGCGCTCGAGCAGGTCAAAGTCGATGATGTAGTCGTCGAGCCCGCCGAAGAAGCCAATGACGGGCCGCTTGACGTCGTAGCCGGACAGCGCGCCGGTGCGCGGTCGCTCGGCGAAGTGCTCAGAGTCAACGCCGTGATCGAGGAACACGGCCGGTGCTTTGCAGCGGTCACGCTCGGACTCGAGAAACGAACGGCTCGAGTAGAGCACCGCGTCCGAGTGCGTCATCAGCTGGTCTTCGAGCCCTCGGATCATGCCCTGATCGGCCTCGACAAACGCCGCGTGGTTGTCGCTGCGGTTGTAGGTCAGCGTCGTGCGCTTCATGTCTTTGGCGACATCCCACGCCGTCGGCACCGTCACCACGATATGCGGATCGACGATGCCCTGCTTTCGCATGACGCGCTCGACCTGACGGCGGATGTTGCGGGCGTTGAAGGCGCGGGCTTTTTCGCTGCCGTAGAGCGGCAGCAGCACCGGCGTCATGACCGTAAACTCCGGCGCATCCGGCAGCGGCTTGCGCACGTGCCGCATCATGCTCTTGAGCTTGCGGTAGATCCGACGGAACGGCAGCGGCGAGCGCCCCGGCATCGGCATGCGCATGCCGATGCTGTTGACCAGCAAGACACGACGGTGCTTGCCCGCACGCGTCATCAGCTGGAAGTCGCTGTGCGCGCGGTTGTGGTACCACCAGTCCTGGCCGCAGAAAATGACGACGTCGCGATGCTCGGTCACTTCGAGTGTTATCGGCCCAAATGGCCGTCAGAGTCCAGTTCGCACGCGAGTTCCGGCTTGACCGGAGCGCTTCATCTTTGCCCAAGCGGAACAGAGGCCCGCGGGTTTCCCCGCGAACGAGGCTCGTGCGGGTATGCAATGGCTACGACACGACCGGGCTGCAAGGGCTGCCATTCCTACGGAATCGACCTATTCGCCGCCGCGCAGTCGGTGCAAACGAACGCCACCTTCGTCCAAAAGAACAACAGAATTGGCCGCCAGCCAAGCCTGCGATGGGCCGTCTTCGCCGGCGATACAGTCGTAGACCAGACGGGCGCCGCGGCGCTTGAGGTCCTTGAGCTCGGCAACACCAAAGCCATCGACCGGTAGAACCCAGCCCTGCAGGCCCGTTTGGTAGAACAGGGCCGGCTCTTCGTAGTTGTTGCGACGCTCCCAGGTCTCATCCCAGAACTGCTTGGCGCCGCGGATGATGATCGACTCGGTCGGATCCGTCAAAGCGCGGATCGAAGCCGCGATGTCCATCAGGTTGCTGGTGACGGCCTGGCTGCGCTCGACGCGCTCCTCGTGCAGCCGCCAGCCAAATTGCGCGACAGCAACGGCGACCAGCGCGCCCCATAGCGGCACCGACGCGCGCGGCGGCCAGACGCGCGCCACGCACCAGGCCCCGGCGAATGCGGCGTAGCCGTGGTAGTGCGGCCCCATGCCTTCGTGGTAGCTGTAGCGAAGGGACACGTAGAGACCGGCGGCGACCGACGCCAGCACGACCGCGTCGCCCGCATCGAGCCGACGGCGCAGCAGCAAAAACGCACCGGCCAAAATACCGAGTCCCGAGAGGCCAAACTGCACGGTCGTCCAGGCCAGATGTGCGTGCACGGACGGCGAGAGCAGGTTGTCGAGATTGGGGAACTTGGTGTCGCCGCCAGCCAGCACCCCAAACGTAAGACCCGTCTCTTCGTAGAGCGACTTGCCGTGCAGCATCCACGCCAGCACGATCCCGACCACCAGGGACCACCCGAGCCAAAGGCGTGGCTCCCGCAGACGCCGCGGCGCCAGCAGCAGCGTCCAGCCAAACATCATCCAGCCGACCTGAAGCGAAAGCGGCTTCTGCAGGCCGGCAAACGCGAGCGCCGTCATGCTGAGCATGAGCGTTAGCGAACTGCCGCTGGCGAGGAAGCGCGCGAAGGCTCCGAGGCTGGCCACACCGAGCGAGAGACTCAGCGCGTCGGGCATGATGCGCGACGCCGTCATGACGGTCGCGCCGGCGCCCAGAAACGTCAGCAGCCCCGCGATGGCGCCGCCGGGCCCCGCGCGCAGCTCGAGCAGACGATGCACGGACCAGCCGGCCCAGAGCATCGCCAGCAGCGAAATCAGGCGGCCGGGCCATTCGACGCCGCCGCCGCCAGCCTGCCCCACAAACGAGAGCACGCTGGCAACCATCAGCTGGTAGAGCGGAAACTCGCACTCGACGGCGCCGTCGGTATCGCCTCGCCAGTCGATGCGCGGGCGCAGCGGATCAAACCCGTCGACGAGGAAATTGCGCGCGATTGCCTGGGTATCGCACTCTCGCCACGAAACGCCAATGCCGTGCGGCACGACGAACCAGGCGAGCAAGCCGAAGGCCAGCAGTGCGAAGCCGGCCCATGCGCGACCAACCCGCCGCGACTGCGGTGAGCATGGGGCCCCTGAGAGCCAGGTTCCGGGAGCGGCCGCCGTCGGCGAGGATGTGGCGGGGAAGGCAGACAAAGTGACGAGGGAAGCGAACTTCCCGAATCACACTACGCATTTCCAGGCGCGGCCCGATCGCTGAAATCTCGGTGGTAACGTCGCAATCATGCATCAATCGCTAAGGCGCGCCCCAAGGCCTGCAGCCGCTCAGTGCGACCGGAGCTCTGGCGCGCCGCTTCGGCCAAGTCACTGGCAATGCAGGCGTAACGTCGTATCGAGTGGTCGAGATCCGAGACCCCGCGCAGCACATCGCCAGCGCAAACGCCCTGGTCGGAGACCTGCTCCGTAGCTCGATGCACGAGCTTATCTACATGCAATGCCTCGGTTTGCAGCTGCCCTAAGACGAGTGCAACCGCTTCGGCGATGGCCCCGCCGCGCTCGGCTCGCCGAGCCCCTTCTTCGATCAGTTCGGCCGTCTTGGTGGCGGCATCGGCGCTGCGCTGCGCAAGGCTATGAACTTCACCCGCGACGACTGCGAAGCCCTTGCCAGCATCCCCGGCGCGCGCCGCCTCGACCGCGGCATTGAGCGCGAGCATGTTCGTCTGCAGCGAGACATCGCGAATGACCTCGACAACCTCAGTGATCGCGCGGCTCGATTCGGCAATCTCATCCATCGCGGCGGTCAGGCGATCGACTTCGACGTTGCCGCGCGACGCCGCCTCCTGCGCGCGCGAGGCTCCCGCCAAGGCGTCTCGACAGGCTTCGGTGGTTGCGCCGGAGGACTGCTCGATCTCGGCGAGGCGACCCACCACACCCTGCACGGTCGCAGCTCCCTGCTGGGCAACGGCAGCAAGATCGCTGGCGTCGCGCTCGGCTGCCTGGGCCGAACCGCGAGCTTCCTCGGAAAGCGAGGTGAGCTCCTCCAGGACCACCTGAACGCGTGCAGCGAAGCTCTCGAAGCGGCCGGCAGCGATACCGATTTCGTCGTTCCGGGCCAGACTGCGCTCCAGCGCCAAGCCTGGCCTGCCGGCGGAAGCCTCCGCCACCCCCTCGAGCAAGCACTCCATGGGCTGCGAAAACAGGCGGTGCCGGCAGCACGCAAACGCGGCCACGCCGGCCACTACGAGCAGAGCGAGCAGCAGCAGGTCCACGGCTGTCGACGCGCCCGACCACCGGGCAATTGCATAGGCCGCGCCGACCGCACCCGTGAGCAAGGCGGCTGCAGCCATCGTCAACCTCGCAGAAATAGACTGCGCCATCATAGGTCTGTCGATCGGAGCGCTCGCGGCGACAGCTGCATCGGGAACATCCCGAACGCCGCCAAGGCCCCTAGCCACGGCCGCTTGCGGGGCGCTTGAGACGCCAGCTGCCACCGAAAACGGCCTGGACCGCCTGGCCAAGCGAGGGCTTGCGCACTTTTCTGAATAGCATGGGCCAGTGCGTGGCACTGTCCGTCGTGCAAGCCGTGTTCTCCAACGACCCACCGACAGCGCAATCCGCCGCAACCACGGGGAGAGGCGATCCACTCTCCGCGTCGCAGCCCCGGCCCGCCTCGGGATCGACGGACGCCTTCGTCCAAGATCACCTGACGGCGATCTGGCGCTACCTGCGCATGCATGGCGCCAGCGCCGCCGACGCCGACGACCTGGCGCAGGACGCGTTTGTCACGGCACTGCGGCGCGGCGTCGAGCGTCTCGAACCGGTTGCCGCCCGCGTGTTCTTGCAGCGCACGGCGCGCTTCAAGTTTTTGCACCACGTGCGCGACCGCAAGAACGCGCCGGCGCTCGCCGACGAGGTCGATGAACTCTGGAGCACGGAGTGCGAACAGGACGGCGGCGCCGAGATCGTCGAGCGAGTGCGCAGCTGCGTCGGCCAGCTTGAGGGCCGCGCGCGCACCGCCATCCAGCAGTGCTACGGCATCGACAACAACACCAGACGACCGGCTGCAGAAGTAGCCGTCGCGCTGAATCTAAAACCCAACGGCCTCAAGACCCTGCTGCAGCGCGCGCGCCACCTGCTGCGCACCTGCCTCGCTCGGAGGGGAGCATGACCGACACGCTAGACCCAAACGGAGAACACGTGCGCGAACGCGCACAGGAGCAACAGATGGAAGCCATCCTCAATGAGCTAGGCGGCATCGGCCCGACCGCATCGCTCGCGGACCGCATCGTTGCGGCTGCGCCCGCCATTGGCGCTACCGCTGCAGCCAACCAGACGGCGCCCATCACGACCAAGCGTCGATTGCTGGTCGCGGCGTGCCTGCTGGTCGGCGCCAGCGTCGTAGGCGGCATCACGCTGCTGCGTCAGGACCGGGCCGCGAACGGGGTTGCTCCCGTCGACCAGCCGGACGCCCAGCAAGACCCGAAGGCGCCAGATCCGAAGACGCAAGACCCGCAAAGCAAGGAGCAGAAGCCAGACGCCGAGCAGACCGCGCCCATGAAGCCGGCCAAGGTCACCTACCTCGTCGCCGACTACTCCGACAACGTCGTGGTCGAAATCGACACGCAGGGCCGTCGCGTTCGCGAACTCGAATCCGCCTTCGGGGCCTGGGACGTGCAGGCGCTCGACAACGGCAACTGGCTTGTGACCGAGTTCTCACTCAGCCGCGTCCGCGAGGTCGACGCCAACGGCGACACCGTTTGGGAATACGACGATCTGAAGAACCCCTACAGCGCCCAGCGTCTCAAGAACGGCAACACGCTGATCGCCAGCACGTTCGCGAGCCGCGTCATCGAAGTCGACGCGGACATGGAAATCGTATGGCTCTACGACGATGGCATCCGCCCGTTCGACGCCGAGCGACTGGACAACGGCAACACTCTGATTGCCGACGTCATCGCCGACCGAGTCATCGAAGTAACCCCAGCGAAGAAGATCGTCTGGGAGGCCAAGAACCTGCCCAACGTGCACGACGCCGACCGCCTGCCCAACGGCAACACGCTGGTGACGCTGCGCAATCTGGGCGTCGTGCGCGAGATCGATCGCAATGGCAAGACGGTCTGGGAGCTCAAGGATCTGGAGTCGCCCAGCGATGCCGACCGCATCCCCAACGGCCACACGCTCGTAGCGGAGAACACGCGAATCGCCGAGTACGACAAGGACGGCAAGCGCGTGTGGGAAAAAGCTATGACGTGGGCCGTCGAGGTCAACCGCGTCGTGCGGTGACGTGCGGTGACTTGGCGTGGTCGCTTCGGGCGCCCTGCTTCGGGACCCGCCTGGCGACCACGCCTGATGGGGCGCACCACCCGCCCCTTGCCGATCCGCGCCGCCGAGCGACAAACGCGCGCGGCAAAACCCCGCTGGATAGGCGGCGCGGATCCAGGCATTTCCTACCGCGGCAGCGCGGTCGCTATCGCTTGGCGTCGGCGACCGTCGCCTTGAGGAACTTGAGCCACTTGGCCTCCCACGTGCCAAAGCCGCCGCTCAAGTTGAACTCCGCGACTTCCTTGCCGGTCTTCGGGTCATAGACGAAGAAGAGCGGGTTGGACATGCTCTCCGCCACACGCGCCTGAACCTCGCGGTTCTTGGCGAACTGCTCTTCGGTCAGGGTGTTTTGCGTGTCGGTGTGCAAGCGCGCTTCGACAAAGTGCTTTTTCATGAACGAGGCGACCGCCTCGCTCGGGAAGACATTGTCTTCCATGATTCGGCACGAGCCTCAATTGAAGCCGGTGAAGTTGTAGAGCAGCAGCTTGTCCTCTTCTCGCGCGCGCTCCATGGCCGCATCCGGGTCGTCGTAGACGATCACGTGCTTCTTGGATTCGCCGGCGCCGCCAGCACCCGCGTGCACGATCGCGTTGGAGTAGCTCGGCGCAAACGACGTCATCAGCGGGTCGAGGCGGTTGCCCATCGCGCCAAACATGAAGTAGGCCGCCAGCAGCGTCACCAGCATGCCCATCGCCATGCGGCCGTTGGTCGCCCCTTCGGGAGGCGTGCCGGCCTTGCGCAGGATGCCAAACAGGAACAGTGCCCAGAGGGCAAAGATCGCCGCCCACAGCATCAAGAACAGCTCGCGCGGCATGATCTGCCAGCCAAACGCGAAGTCGACCATCGACACAAACTTGAACGCGGCCGCCAGCTCGACGAAGCCGAGCGAGATCTTCAGCGTGTCCATCCACGCGCCCGACTTGGGCATCGCTTTGACCTTGCCGGGCATCAGCGACAGCACCATGAACGGAATCGCCATCGTCGCGCCAAAGATCGCCATGCCGATCGCGACGCGCGCCGTGCCGAGTTCGGCAACCCGAGCGATCAGCGAACCAACGATCGGTGCCGTGCAGGTGAATGACGTGATCACCAGCGTCGCGCCCATGAAGAACACGCCGGCCAGCGCAGAAGCCATGCCGCCGCCCTGACCGCCCGCGGACTGCTGCGACTTCATCGCGATCTTGTTCATCCACTGCGGCGGGTTGAGGTTGACCCAGCCAAACAGAACGAACGCGAAGAAGAAGAAGAACACGCCGATGACCGCGTTCGTCGCCCAGTGGTTGACGAACGGGATGATCACCTGGCTCAGCGCGACCCCGACAAACACGAACATCGCGATGATGCCAAGCCCGTAGACGATCGACAGCGGCAGCACGTTGCCGCCGCGCTTTTCCGCCTGCTTCATGAAGAAGCTGAAGGTGATCGGGATCATCGGGTAGGTGCACGGCATCGCGAGGGCAAACAAGCCGCCGCCGATGCACAGCAGGATCAGCTCGAGCCACGAGTTGCTCGGGTCGTCTTCGACCTCTGCGTCCGCGG
>JBGCDH010000139.1:0-31950 GCA_045105235.1 Planctomycetota bacterium
CGGCGCGGTGGCTGCGCTCGATCACGTAGGCCAGCGGATCAAAGTTGCCGTCGGGTGCCTTGCCTTGCGTGCCGGTCAGCCACTCGGACCATGGCTCCAGCGGTGAGTCGTAGAGGGCGTCGGCGGCGGGGCGGACCTGAAACACCAGAGCGTTCAGGCCGAGCTGAACCGAGCGTGCAACGATGGCGTCGAGTTCCTGGCGCAGGATCGTACTCGGCAGCCCTGGGCGCGATGGGAAATCAATGTTGTCGCCCGTCGCCACCCAAACACCGCGGAACTCTGCCGCGGTCTGCGACCGGTCGGCTGGGCGCCGGGCCTCGACGTCCGGCGGTCCGGGGCGCTGGCCGGGAGAGCCCGGGCGCTGGGCTTCGCCCCGGGCAGAGCACGATGCCGCCGTCCCCATCAGTAGTGCGGCGAACAGGAAGCGAAATGAGCATCTAGACATCGGCAAACGTTGGTAGGGAACCGCCCGTATCATGCCCTGTTCGGAGCCCGTAGCTACTGCGGGGTCCTGCCGCACAAACGTTCATGGCAAGCGTTCCATGGTGTGGGGCACTCCGACTAGTCTCCCTGCCCGCTCTCGCTCTCGCCCTCGCCCTCGCTTTCCGGGGGCTGCTTCGCGCGGTCCCACGCTTGGACCTCGCGGGGCGAGGTGCTCTGCTGTTTGCGAATCCTTCGTCCGCCTTTCGAAACCGTCGCCTCCATGATCCGCATCGCCCTCACGCTGTTGCTGGTGTGCCTCGTCGCACCGCTCGCCTCGGCGCAGAACGAACGCCTGCCCGAGACCTACCGCATTGCGATTGGTCTCCAAAAGCGTGGTCTGCACGACGAAGCCGTGGACTACCTGCGCCGCTTTGTGAAGCAGTCGACCGCGGGCAGTTTTGCCGCCGAAGCTCACTATCGCCTGGCACAGTCCCTGACGGAACTCGGCAAGATCGACGAGGCGATCCCGGCGTTGCGGCAGGCGGTCGCCAAGGGAGGACCGACCTTTTCCCTACGCGCCGAGTCGTTGTATCGCCTCGGGGGACTGCTCCAAGGCGAGGGCAAGCACGCCGACGCGCTCGAGAGCTACCAGGCGCTCGGCCAGGCGATCGACAAGACGCACTACCTGAGCGCCGCCCAAAGCTACGCCGAAGGCGAAATGCTGCGCGAACTCGGTCGCGACGAAGAGGCCGGTGTCGCATTCTCGCGCGCGGCCGAGCGAGCGGTCGGCAAACAGCAGAACTTCCTGTTCCCGGCGCGCTACCAGCAGGGCTTCGCGGCGCTGCGTCGGCAGCAGTATGAAGCGGCGGTCGATGCCTTTGGCGAAGCCCTCGCGGTTGCGCCGGACGCCGAGGCGCGCGGCGAATGCAGCTACCTGATCGGCGATGCGTGGCTCCGGCTCGAGCAATACGATTCCGCCGAGAAGGCGTTTGTCGCGGTCGCGCAGTATGGCGGTTCGTATGCCGACGATGCCGCGTTTGGACTTGGCTGGGTTGGGCTTGGCCGCGACGACCGCGGTGCGGCGATCCAGGCCTTCAACCGCGTCATCCAGCGCCACGCCGACTCGCCCTTCGTCGGCACAGCGCGTCTCGAGTGCGGCCGGTGCTACTACCAGGACAAGGAATACGAGCGCGCGCTGGCGACGCTGCAGCCGCTGCTCGATCCGGGCAATCCGCTGCAGCAACAGGCGCGCGAACTCGAGGGACTCTGCGCGCTGGCAAGCGGTGCCGGCAAGGCCGCCGTCGACTCGCTGCAGCAGGCGATCCAAGAAGCTGCAGCTGCGGACAAACCGCGGCTTTGGTTTGCGCTGGGCGAGGCCTTTGCGACCCAGCAGCAGTGGCAGCAGGCGCTCACAGCCTACGGCAACGTGCCCAAGGAGGCTGGCGACGAGCTGTTCGGCGATGCTCGCTATGGCGCGTGCCACGCCCTGCACGAACTCGGCCAACACCAGGAATCCCTGCAGGCCGCCACCGCTGTGCTCGCCATCGAGCCGGCGCACCGCACCCGCGTGCTGGCGCAGCTCGCGCTCGCCGAGAACCACTTCGCATTGGCCCAGTACGAAGCCTGCGAACCCGTCTACGAGCAGCTCCAGCAGCTAGCTCCACACCGTGAACTGGCCAGCTGGAAGCTCGCCTGGTGCCGCTACCTGCGCGGCGACAAGGCGGCGGCAGCCCGGCGCTTCGGCGCGATTGCTGCGGACAAGGCGGCGGCCGAAGAGAACGTCGAAGAGGCGCTGGCGATGCAAACGCTGGCGCTGTTCGAAGAGCAGCGCGGCGAGGACGCACTGCAGGCAGCCGATCGCTACCGGGCGCGCTACCGCGACGGGCGCTTCTTGGATCGCACCGAGCGCATTGCCGCCCGCGTGCTGCAAAAGCGCGGGGACCTTGGCGCGGCGCAGCGGCGGCTGGCGCGCGCGGCGGCAATCGCGCGCCAGAAGGACGACGGCGGCAGCGCCGGCGAAGACGTCGCCGAGCAGGCGGATCTCGCCTACCAGCAGGGGGACTTTGACCAGGCGGACAAGCTCTTCGCCGAGATCGTGGCGCGGCGTGACGCCGTCGGGGCCCGCGCCATGGCGGGCCGCGCCTGGTGTGCGTTTGAGCTTGGCGACGACGATGCCTGCCTCGAACGGCTGGCGGCTGCGGGCAAGCATCCAGAAGCCGAGGGCGAACTCGCCGGCCTGCTCGAACTCGAGTCCGCCGTGCAGCATCGCCGCGAAGCGTGGCCCGATGCCATCCGCGTGGCGCGGTCGTTTTTGCAGCGCTTTCCGCAGAATGACAAGGTGCCGACGCTGCGCTACGCGCTGGGCGTGGCGCTGGCCCGCGATGGCCAAAACGAACAAGCCCGCAAGGAGCTCGCCGCGCTGGCCGCGGCGTCCGGTGAGGGCGCAGCCGGGGGCTACGAGCCGCTGGATCGCGTGCTCTACGAACTGGCCTGGGCCTGCCGGCGCGATGGCGACGAAGCGGCCGCCTTGGCCAACTTCCGCAGGGTTGCGGCAACGAGCGAATCGGTAGAGCTACAGTCGGAGGCCAAGCTGTTTGTCGGCACCGCGATGCTTGCCGGCGACAAGCTCGCCGAGGCTCGCGGCATGCTCGAAGCCGTGCAGGGCAGCTACCGCAACCAGGCGCTCTACCGGCTCGGCTTTGCCGAACTCGAAGCGGGCGGCGGCGGCGAGGGCGGCGCAGCTGTAGGCGCAGAGGGCCGCGCGAACATCGATCGCAAGCTGCTGGCAGCGGCACGCGACCACTTCGGCCTCATCGCCAGCGAGCCGGGGCACGAGCTTGTTGGCGAGGCGCTGTTCTTGGGCGCGGAGTCGTGCCGACGGCTCGGCGACGCCAAGGGAGCGGTCCAACGCGGCCAGCGACTTCTGCGCGAACTGCCCGAGCACGAGCGAGCCCAGCGGGCGCGGCTCGTGGTCGGCGAGTGTGCGCTGCAGCTCGAACAGCCGGGCGATGCGATCCCGCCGCTCGAAGAGTTCGTGCGCGGCGACTTCGGCGCGAACGGCGGCGAAGGTGAAAGCCAAGAAGGCGGCGATGGGGCCGCCGCCGCGCGTCGCGCCGATGGCGCCCGTGCCTATCTTTGGCTTGGCCGTGCGCGCGTGCTGCGCCGGCAGTTTGATCAGGCCGAGCAGAGCTTCGCGAAGGTTACCGAGCTGAGCAACGGCCCGTTGGCGGCCGAGGCGCAGTTCCGAATCGGCGAGAGCCGCGGCCTGCGCCAGGACTGGAACGGAGCGGCCGATGCCTTCGTCAAGCTGCCGATCCTCTACGGCGATGCCGAGTGGGTGCGCCGCGGCTTGCTCGGCGCTGGACAGGCCTACGATCGCCTGCGCCAGCCGGCCAAGGCCGAACGCTTCTACCGCGAGCTGCTCGACAAGCACCAGGACACCGACGAAGCCAAGGCCGCTGCGGCCGCGCTCAAGGAACGCGAGAACCGATGACAGCCACATTCTTCGCTCTGCCTCAGGAGCTCTTTCGTTCGCCCAGCGTCGTCGAGACGGTTGGCGAGTTCTTCAGCGCCGGCGGCCTGCTCATGTGGCCGATCCTGCTGTGCTCGGTGATCGTGGTCGGGCTGGCGCTCGAACGCTACCTGAGCCTGCGGCGGGGCCGCGTGCTCCCCAAGGTGGTGGTCGATGCCGCCGTGCAGGTCCAGGAGGGCCACGCCGATCTGGTTGCCGACGGCATCTACGCGGCCAAGGCACCCGGTGCGCGCGTGCTCGCTGCCGGGCTGCGTCGGCGGGGCTGCTTGCTGGCCGACGTCGAACGCGCGATGGAGGACCGCCTGCACGAAGAAGGTCGGGTTCTGCGCGGCAACGCGCGCGGCATCTGGCTGATTGCGACCGTCGCGCCGCTGCTCGGCCTGTTGGGCACGGTGCTCGGCATCGCCGATGCCTTCTCGGCCGTGGAGCAAACGGGTCTTGGCAAGTCGGAGAGCAGCGAAGCGCTCGCCGCAGGCATCAAGGTCGCGCTCTACACGACCATCTTTGGCCTGTTCGTCGCCATCCCGGCAACGCTGATTGCGGCGCACCTGCAGGCGCGCGCGCGCCGCTTGGTGGCGGCCATTGCCGCGGTTGTAACGCCGACCATCGAGGCGCTTGCCGCGCTGCCGATTACGGCGCAGGTTCCGGACGCGCCGGCGGCGGCGATCGAGGATCTAGCCGGCGAGTTCGACGATCCGGTATCCCCAGAAGATCCGGATGCGTCCGAAGACGACGACGGAGGCGAGACCCATGCGGCTTGAGGAAGGCGGCGGCGAAGGCGAAGGCGATGGCGGCATCAACCTGATGCCGCTGGTCGACGTGGTGTTCTTGCTGCTCATCTTCTTTCTGGCAGCGACGACGTTTGCCAACGAGGAAGTCGAGCTCGACCTGCGTCTGCCCGAGGCAAAGTCCGGCGAAGCCGGCAAGGCCGAGCGGCAGCTGATCGTCAACGTGTCGCAGGACGGAACGCTGACGATGGGCGGTCGCGAGGTGACGCTCGAGGCGCTGCGCCAGAAGCTGTCGGCCGCCGTGCGCCGCAATAAGGAGCAGGCTGTCTTGGTGCGCGGGGACAAGGCGGCGCAGTTTGGCATTGGGCTGCAGGTGCTCGACACGTGCCGCCTCGCCAAGATCAAGAAGGTCGATTTCGCCGCTCTGCCGGCGCGCAACGGCTGATTTCGAGTTTTTCTCGCTTTGCTGCGACGACGGCTTTCCGCAGCCGCCGAACGGCTCCCCAACCGCGAACGACGAATAGCAATGGCGCTCGGACCCAAAACACGACGTGGCTTGATGTGGGCAGCATGGACGGTGCTGTGCCTGTCGCTGGCCATGTGGGCAGGCCTCAAGACCGGTCGTCCGCTTTTCTACAGTGACGGCATCGAGCAGGTTGCCGGCGGCGACGTCGCCGGTGCCGGCATGCTGCAGTGGCGGACCCCGGAAGCTGAGTTTGAGTTGCCCGGCAAGCTCACGGGACGCGCCGCACGGCTTGCCGACGGGCGCTGGATCTACGGCGTCTTGGGCGAAGACGGCACCAGTGACCTGGTCACGTGGGATCCGGAACAGCCCGATGTGCCGCCCGAGCCCGCCTACGGCCTCAACAGCGACGACAACGAGCTGGCGCCGGCGGTCGGTCCGGACGGCCGTGTCTACTTCGCCTCCGATCGCGCCGAGAGCGTCGGTGGCTACGACCTGTTTGTGGCGCAGTCGAATGCCCGCGGCTTCGGCCGCGTGGAGCCGCTGGTCGCATGCAATACGTTCTTGGACGAGAGCGATCCAGCGCCCGACCCGAGCGGCGAGTCCCTGGTGTTTGTGCGCATCGACCGCGCCATCGATCGCGGCCAGGACGGCGTGCTGTGGCGCTGGCGTCTCGGCGACGTGCTCGACCCGGAAGCGCTGTTTGCCGATCAGCAAAAGTCGCCGCGCAAGCGCAGCGTGGACCGCGACCCGGTCTGGGCGAACGACGGCCGTTCGCTGTGGTTTGTGCGCAAGCAGCGCGGCAAGCCGCTGGCCGTCTGTCGCTCGAGCCGGCTCGGCGACCTCGTCGACGTGCCGGTCGTGCTGTCAGGAGCCTGGAGCACCAAGCGGCTGCGCAGTCCGCTGCCGCTGGCAGATGGGCGCAGGATCGCCTTTGTGCAGCCGGCGGGGCGCGGTGAGGCCGCAGGTGATTCCGCAGTGAGCTCCGCAGTGAACTCCGCAGTGAACTCCGAAGCGAACTCCGAAGCGATTGCCGCTGGCGACTCCGCGTCCGCAGATGGAGAGGGTGCGCAACGCGCAGGCGACGAAGATCTGGCAGCAGCCTTGGTCTATGTCAGCGAGGCGCAAGAACTCGTTCCATGGTGGCCTGGCCAGAGCTGGCTTGAGTGGCTGCTGCTGTCGTTTGCCATCTGCGCGCTGCTGCTGTTGCTGCTGCTCTACTTTGGGCAACGGTGGTCGGCGCTCGACTTGGTGGCGCAGTGCCTGCTGTTCTCGCTGCTGCTGCACGTCCTGCTGTTCTTGTGGCTCATGGGCGTCGAGATCGCCGGCTCGCTGCTGCCCGGCAGGGACGACGAGGACTCTGGGATGCAGGTCAGCATCATCGCGAGCACCGGCGCATCGGCAGCGGCACAGAGCGCCGCGGCCATGCGCGGTGGCGATGTCGCCGCGCGCATTGAGCGGCCTCAGCGCGAACGCAGCTTTGACGTGGAGACTCCGGATACAACCACGGCGATGGCAGAACGCCAGGCGAGCCAGAGTCTCGAGATCGAAAGCGGCAGCTACCAGGTGCAACCCGAAGCGGCTGCGGAGCGCGCGGCGACACGCAGCGCCGAGCTGGCCGACGCCGCGCAAGAAATCGTGCCCGAAGCCGGGCGCGATGCGATGCAGGCACTGGCGGCCGCGGAGATCGCGCAAGTCGAAGCGGCCCGCCATGGCGCGCAAGACACGGCGGCGAGGTCGTCGAGCAACCGCGCGGCGCTCGATGCACGTACGGTTCAGGTCGCGACGCCCGGCAGCGGTTCGCTGCCTGCCTCGGCGCGGCCCATTGCTGCCGGCTCGTCGAGCGTGGCCCAGGCGCTGCCGGTGCCGGGGGCCGCGGAGAGTCGTTCGGATGGACCGGCTGCCCCGTTGCTGCAGGATCAGGCGGCGGCGGCCGTGGTTGCCAGCGCCGCGGAGTCCGCCGATGCCGCGGCCTCAGACGCGGCCGAGAGCAAGATCGAACCTTCCCTCGACCTGGCGAGCGCGCAGCTTGCGCCCTCACCGTCGGCGAATGCAGCCACCCAGCCCGGCAATCCTTCGCGCCGCGTCGCGGCAGCGGTCGGCGGCGCGAGGCGTTCGGCCGAACGGCCGCTGCCGACGCCGTCCGGCAGTTTGGCCCGCTCCGCACGTCGCGGGCCGATCGCCGCGGGCCGCCCCGTGCGTGCCGCCGCCCTTGCCAAACCAACTGCCGGGCGCAGCCGCTCGCCTGCTCCGAGCGTCGTCTTGGCCGGGCCGGCAACGCTGCCGAACGCGTTGGCCGGAACCGGTGCGTCCCGTGCCCCGGGCCAGACCGAGCCATCGCCGACATCGCGCTCTCTGACAGCAGCTGCCTCGACGGATCCAAGTGCGCCGGCTGCGCCGGCTGCTGCCGCGCCCGCTCGCCAAGCGTCGAGCTCGGCGCCCGGCAAGGCCCGCGTCGAGCCGCTCACGCTTCCCGGCTCGGCGCTCGCGGCGCGCAGCCGGCCGAGCATCGATACCGGCAGCAGGGCGGGAGCATCGGGGTTGCCCATGGCGACTGCATCGGGACGCCGCGGTGGCCCGGTGGGCGTGCAGCTGCGCGGGCTCCAAGATATTGGCAAGGAGGCAGGCGACGTGGTCGCTGACAGCGGCAAGCCGGCAGCAGCCGACGGCAGGAACCGTGCATCCTCTGGCAGCCGTCTGCAGCGCATCGCCGAAGGCTTGCCGGATTCGCCGAGTCGATCGGCATCGTTCGCGCCGCGTCGCGGCAGCGAGCGGCGTCGCGGCGCCGGTGCCTTCGCCGAGCGCTTTGCGGTCGAAGCGCCCGGCACCCGCGTCCTCGGTGCGCCACGTCGGCGCAGCGCGATGCCGCAGCCGAGCCAGCCAACGCTCGCGGCGACGCCCTACAGCAATCGCTTCGGTCCCGCCAAGGCCAAGGCGCTCGAACGTTTCGGCGGCACCGAGCAAACCGAACGCGCAGTGCGCAGCGGCTTGCGCTATCTGGCCAGCGTGCAAAATCGCGATGGCTCGTGGGGCAACCGCGGCGATTTCGATGGCAAGTATGGCTTCGTCTACGTGGGCAAGACGGCGCTGTGCACCCTGGCGTTTTTGGGGGCGGGCCACACCCCAACTTCCAAGACGCAGTATTCGAGCAACGTCCGGCGCGCGGTCCAGCATCTGCTGGCCCTGCAGGAGGAGCGCACCGGCGCGTTCGGCCGCAGTTCGTGCTATGGCCACGGCATCACCACGTATGCGCTCGCCGAGTGCTATGGCTTGACCAAGGACAAGGCGCTGGTGCGGCCGCTCGAGGACGCGCTGGCCTGGATTCTGGCCAACCAAGGTCCGCGGCGCGACGCGCGCAACCGCGGCGGCTGGGGCTACTTCTCGCCTGGCCTCGACCGCGAAGACAGCTACGCCCGGGTCTCGGTGTCGTCGTGGATGATCATGGCGCTGGAGTCGGCTCGTTTGTCCGGCGTCGAGCTGCCCAAGGATTCGCTGCCGCTCGCGCGGCAGTATCTCGAGCTGTCGTACGATCGACCCAACGGCTGGTTTCGCTACAACCACAAGCCGCGGCGCCTGCGCTCGGGCTGGCCGACGCTGCCGGCAAGCACGCCGGCCGCTGCGTTCTGTCTGATGCTGCTCGGCATGGGCAAGGACGACAGCCGCATCGAAGCGGCCGTCGATTACACGGTCGAACGCCGGCCGCGCCGCTACCGTCGCTACGGGGACAATGCGTTTGTGCTCGAAGGCCAGGGCAACGTCTACTTCTGGTACTACGGCTCGCTCTGTTGCTTCCTCAAGGGCGGCGAGGCCTGGGAGCGCTGGAACGCGCGCCTGAGCACCGTGCTGCCGGCGGCCCAGGCAGAGGATGGCTCGTTTCCGCCGATTGACGTCTACGCCGAAGAGGCCGGTGACACCCGTCAGGACCGCAGCTACACGACCGCCATGTGTGTGCTCAGCCTCGAGGTCTACTACCGCTACTTTACGCCGCTGCTGCTCGGTCGCTAGGCAGGCCTGCTAGGCGGGCCGCGATGGGGCAATTGGCGTATGGGTGGTCCGCCGTGGCTGCTACGCTGACGGCCTCGATGTCGACTCCCAAGTTTGTACTGCGCACGGTCGCGGTGACGCTCGCGGCCATGATCTTGGTCTTCTTCGGCGTGGGCTATCTGCTCGCCGATTCCTGGCAGGTTGCGACCTTCCGCAACATTCCCGAGGCGATGGCGCCGCTCGCCCAGCGTGTCGGGGATTTGAGGTCCTGGCAAAAGTGGTCGTCGCTCGAGTTCGCGCTCGGCAATCCAACCGAAGTGCGCTTTGAAGGCGAAGCCGGCAAGGGCGGTCAGCGCGGCATCTGGACCGGTCCGATTGGTGAGGCCCAGATCGACCTCGTGCGCGTGGCGGAGACCGCCGAAGAAGGCGCCGTCGACTACGTGATTGGTTTCCGCTACGGCCAGGACGGTCAGCAGGCCGGCGGCCGCTTTACCGGCACGATCCAGTGGACCCGCAAGGGCGAACGGGAGACGCAGGTGGTCTGGACGGAAGATGGCCAGCTGCCGTCGATGATGGCGCGCTGGTCCAACTGGTTTGGCGCGCTGCAGGAAAAGGTCAAGCAGGTGCAGGGTGCCAGCCTGTCGGGGCTCGAAGAAGCCGTGCGGCGCGAACGTCGGGCGGCGGCAAAGGAGGGCGCGCCCGAAAAGACTGGGGCGGGAAAGGCCCCCGCGCCTGCGGTCAAGTAGCCACCAGGCTCCGTGCACGGTCGTGCCCACGCCGCCGAGACCGGCGGCGACCGCGGCGACCCCTAGAGGATCTCGATTTCGATGTCGAGGGTAGCCTGCGCAACCTTCGCGTCTTCGCCCGCGGCGCTGGCCATGCGCAAATCGGACAGACGGACCGTGTAGGTTCCGGGCGTGCGCGGCGACGTCGCGGTCAGGCCGATGCGAAACAGCTCGGTCGTCGGCAACGGCTGCGCCTGCGTCGACGGGTTGACGGTGTCCCCACAGAGAATGCGGAAGGCGCCATCGGCAAAGTTGCCGCGGAGCGTTTGTAGCGGTGTCAGCGCGACGAGCTGCTCGGGGCCGGTCGTCAACGTGAGCTGGGGCGGCAGTTCGACGCGTGCTTCCAGCAGGACGGCGTCGGGACGGGATCGAGTGATAAGCGCCACCGTCAGTTCGGTGCGACTGCTGCCAGCAGGAATGCTGGTTGCGCTTGCCCCGATTTGGCCAGCGACCCCGAGCACGGGAGGCTCCTCGCCGCCGCCGCCGCCGCATCCGCCGAGAGAGACCAGCAGCGCCGTCCATGCCCAGTGGCTGCCAGCCCAGTATTTGCCAGCCCAGTATTTGCCAGCCCAGCCAGGCAGAGCCAAACGTCGGGTGGAGATTCGTCGCTGTCGCGAGGCGGCCATCTGTAGAGGCTAGCGGATTGGTGGGAAACGAGCGATGGGGTCGCCAGAAGTCCTCACTCCTGCGAGGATCTGGATATGAACAGAAGTTGCGGGAATGGCGGCGTCGGCGGCGGCGCGCGAGCGAGCGTTGCCACGGTGGGATCGGGCCAGCGAGCGCTGCGGCAGGCGATCCGGACCGGTCTCGCCGTGTTGTTGTCCGCAACGGCTGGAGCTGGAGCACTGCTCGCCGCGCAGGAGAAGCAGCAGGGACAGGCGACGCAGCAGAAGGATCAGGCGCAAAAGCGCGATCCGGGAGAGCCGTTCGTGAATCGCCTCGCCGACGAGTCGTCGCTCTACCTCAAACAGCACCGCCACAATCCGGTCGACTGGTATCCGTGGGGCGACGAGGCGTTTGCGCAGGCCAAGAAGCTCGATCGTCCGATCTTTCTCAGCATTGGCTACTCGGCGTGCCACTGGTGCCACGTCATGGCGGAAGAGAGCTTTGAAGACCCCAAGGTCGCCAAGTTCCTCAACGAAAACTTCGTCTGCATCAAGGTCGATCGAGAAGAGCGCCCCGACGTCGATGAGGTCTACATGGAAGCGCTGCGCGCTATGGGAGAACGGGGCGGCTGGCCGCTTTCAGCGTGGCTGACGTCGACCGGCAAGCCCTTCTACGGCGGCACCTATTTTCCACCGACGGACGCCAACGGTCGGCCGGGTTTTCAGCGCGTCTGCGAGCTGCTGCGCAACACCTGGCGAGACGACCGCAAGCAGCTGCTCGATGGGGCCGACAAGCTCGGAGACTACCTCAAGACGTCGCTGGCACCCGAATACGAGCCCGGCGAGCCGACCGTGGAGCTGCTGGCCAAGGTCCTCGCGCAGGCGGTCGAACGCTATGACGAAGAACACCCAGGCTTTGCGAATCCGCCGGGCTTCGCACCGAAGTTTCCGCATGCGACCGAGATCCAGGCGCTGCTGCGGATGGACGGCGATGCCGACCGCGCGCACCAGATGGCGTTTGCCACGCTTGAGGCGATGCGCCGCGGCGGCATCCAGGATCATCTCGGCGGCGGCTTCCACCGATACAGCACCGACCGTCGCTGGCACGTGCCGCACTTCGAGAAGATGCTCTACAGCAATGCGCTGCTGTCCTCGTGCTACCTTGAGGCCTTCTTGCGCAGCGAGCGGGAGCCGTTTGCCGCGACCGCGCGGAGCACTCTCGACTACATGCTGCGCGAGATGCGCGCGCCGGGCGGAGGCTTTTACGCCAGCCAAGATGCGCAGAGCGAAGGCGTCGAAGGCAAGTTCTTTGTTTGGAGCAAGGCCGAGATCGATGCGGTCTTGGGAGCCGACAGCGCCGCGTTCTGCCGCACCTTTGGCGTGAGCCGCGAGGGCAACTGGGACGGCACCAACGTGCTCTTTCGCGCCTTGCCCAAACCGGAGGTGGACGAAAGCACGCTGCGTGACCTAGCCAATCGTCTGCGCCTGCACCGTGACGAACGCGTGCATCCGGGCACGGACGACAAGGTGTTGGCGGCGTGGAATGGGCTGGTCTTGACCGCGTTCGCGGACGGCTACCGAATCCTGGGCACACCGAGCTACCGCGAGGCAGCGGTTCGTGCCGCGGACTTCCTCGTTGCCCAGCTGATCGCCGACGGCCGCGTTTGGCGCAGCTTCCAAGGAGGCGAACGGCGCCGCCACCCCGGCACGCTCGACGACTACGCTGGGCTGGCCGATGGCTTGCTGTCGGTGTTCGAGATCGATTCGAATCCGCGCTGGCTAGAAGCAGCGCAGCGGCTACTGCGCACCGTCGACGAACGCTTTTCGGCACCGGATGGCGGCTTTTGGAGCACCGCCGATGACCACGAAAAGTTGCTCGCCCGCAAGCGCAGTGGCTACGAAGCGGCGACGCCGCCGGGGGCTGCCCTGGCGACCCGCGCCATGCTGCGCTGCGGCTTGCTGCTTGGCGATGCGGCCATGTACGAGCGCGGCGTGCGGTCGCTGCGCGCGCACCACACGCTGTTGCGCGACACTCCCGGAGCGTGCTCGTCGCTCGTGCTCGCGATGCAGTTCCATCTCGGCAAGCCCAAGGAAATCGTGGTTGTGGGCGACCCCGAGGATGCGCGCACCCAGGCGCTGCTGCGCGCAGCCTGGCGACGCTTTCCGCAGCCAGGCGTCGTGGCATCCCTCCATTCCGGCAACCGGCAGGCGCTCGAAAAGATGTCGTCTGTCTTCCGCGGCAAGCAGGCCGGCGACGGCGGAGCACCGCGCGCGTTTGTCTGCGAACGAGGCGTCTGCTTGGCGCCCATCGACAGCCCAGCAACGCTGCGCACGGTCCGCTGAGGGCGTCCGTTCGTCTAGCCGGTCATGCGCTGGCGCAAGTCGGAGAAGACATCTTCGCCGTCTTGGGTGCGCAGGTAGTCGGCAAACGCCCGCAGAAACCAATCGAGTTCGTCGGCAGTTGCCACGGGCAGGCTTTGACGGCTCTCGTGGCGACCGAGCCGCTTCGCAAGCTCCGCAAAAGGCTGCGTCGCCAGCAGGAAGGCCGGGAAATCATCGTCCGGCAGCGGTGCCTCGGCGAGCTGTCGCAGCTTCGCCAGCCAGGCCGTCTGGTCGCGATCGTAGTGATTTTTCGCCCGGTGGCGCTCTGCCATCGTCAGGTCGCGGGGGTCGGATAGGTAGTCGTACGTGTCCAAGGTTCTCATTTGCGGCAGTTGCCAATTGTGGATCGGCCGTTGGCATCGGATTCTTGAGCCCGGATGCCTGCTTCCACCCTGCACGTGCGCTCGTTGACGGACCGTGACCCAGCGGCCTTGGCCCTAGCTAGGGCTAGTGGCCCGCACGGAATCTACGTGCAGAACGCGCTCGACGCCGGCCAGCACGATGGCCTGTTGTTCTCGGTGTCGGATCGAACCTTTGGCGTTGCCTGGTTCGGTCCACGCGGCAACCTCGTGCTGGTCGGATCCAGCGGCTTCCACGACCGTGCGGCAGAGGTGGCCGATCATGTTCGCGCCTGCCGCTGGCCGTGGCGCATTGCGCTCGGCTGCGCCGCAGTCGTCGATGCTCTGTTGGAGCGAGCGACGCCAGCGGCTCGCGACAGGCCTGCCCGGTCGGTAGGGTTCCGCTCGGCGAGCCGTGCGTCGCCGGATGGTGACGTCGGGGGTCGGGATGACGGGAGCCGCGACGTCGGAAGCCGCGCCCGACCGGCGGCGCCGAGCGCGACGCTCGCGCATCGCGACCAAATCTACTACGTCGGCGATGCCGCCAGCATCCGCAGCGAGCTGGTCGACGATGGCGTTCGGAAGCCGGTTCCGAAAGACCGAGAGCGGCTGGCACGAGCGACCCTTGCGCTCAACCACAGCGATCTCAACATCCCACCGCAGCGTGTCGACCGGCGTTGGCTCTATGACACCATCGACGATCGCATCCGCGAAGGCTCAACGCTAGCGCTCGGTCCGGTGGGCGCACTGACGAGCAAGCTCGACATCGGCAGCTCGGGGCCGGGCGGCACCGTGCTCGAAGGCGTCTTTACGTTTCCGGAGTTTCGAGGCCAAGGGCTCGCCGCGCAGCTTGTGGCGACCGCCATTGCGCGCCGTGCCGAGCTCGTATCGCTGCACGTAGCCGCCGACAACGTGGGGGCGCGACGTGCCTATGAGCGAGCTGGCATGCGCGAAGCCGGCAGCTGCCGCTTGCTGCTGCTTGGTTAGAAACCCCCGGGGTTCGAGCGCTAGCGATACGAAAACGCAAACGCGAGCTCGGGACCGAACACCGGATGGCGGCAGGGACGACGCAGGTGCACGTCGAGCAGCTCGCGCCGCAGCGTCTCCCGAAGGCGTTCCGCGTCGCGCTCCTTGCCAACCGCCACGAGGCTGTGCGCGAGCAGTGCGGTGGTCATCGGCGATGAGGACAGCCTCGCCGCGCGGCCGAGCGCCGTCTGCATGTCGCCGACTTCGCCGCGGCGTTCGTGCACAAACGCGCGCAGGCGTTGGCCCCACGGGGTGTCGCCATCACGCTCAAGCATGTCGATGGTGGCGTCCGCTTCGAGACCCGACGTGCGCACGGTGTGCAGGCCGGCAACAAACGCCGCCGCATCGGCCACCGGACTGCCGGGATGCGCTTTTTGGACCGCAGCGAGCAGCGGCGGCAGTCGGTCGCTGGAGCCTAGGCGAACCAGCACAGCGCCCGTTTCGGCCAGCTCGCCGGCGCGGGTCTCCAACATCAGCGGATGCTGCAGCAGCCACGTCATATCGCGCAGCATCAAGCGCCTCGCGGCATCGCGGTCGCCGAGCAAGAGAGCGTGCGCTGCCTGCATGCGCAGCAGCTGGTGGCCGAGCATGTCGTCGGCTGTGCTGTCGCGCGCCAGCTGCTCGAACGCGCGTTCGAGCATGTCGGTGAGGTCGTCGTGGCGCTCGGCTTCAAACAAGGCAATGGCGCGGGGCAGCAGCACCCAAGCGCTTGGCAGGCGCAAGGCCGCTTCGTCAAAGTAGGTCGCCGCGGCGCCAGCGTTGCCGAGGCCGAGGTTGGCCCAGCCGAGGTGGTACGTCAAGAAAGGGCGCTCGCGGTAGCGCCGGCGGAGCAGCTCCAGGTCTTCGCTGGCAGACGCAAACTCGCCCGCAAAGTTGTGCGCCAGCGCCTCGGTCCACAGCGGCTCATCGTCGTACGGGCGCTCGCGCTGGCCAACCCGGGCCAGGGTCTTGAGTTCGCGATCGAGTCCCTTGCCGCGGTCGGGTTCGCGGGCCGTGCGCGCCTGCAGCAGCGTTCGCAGGAGGCGGTGCTGCACGTTCGGCGACATGCGCTGTTCGTATTTTAGGGCTTCTCGACAGGTTCGCTCCGCGCCTTCTGCGTCCTGTGCCACGAGCAGCTCGAGCGCGGCCAGCGGTGCGAGCACAAACGGGGAGCCGCCGTCGCGCCTCCGGGCGACGCGCAGCGTGCGCAGCGCGCTGGTAAAGCCCCCGGTGCGCAGCAGGCGATCGGCGTCGGCGACCGCATCGACAACGCGGGCGTCGCGCGACGTGATCGCGGTCGTCGCGAGCGGTGCGGGGCCGGCCATACGTTCGCCGAGCGCCAACCTCACGGACCAAGCCAATCGGTCGATGGCTTGGGTGAGGCTCGGCGTCTTGGAGTCGTCCGCAAAGGTGCCGGCAGCCAGCACGATGGGGCCGTCACTGTTCGCCTCTGGATCCGACAGCGTGGCGGTCAACGCCCGCGCTCTCGGGTCGACGGTCAGTTCGATGCGGCGGGTGTTCGCTGCCGGGGTGTTGGCGCCCGGCGCGGGCACCTGCCACCGGGCGGTCTGCGCCAAGGCCTCATGCCACCAGGTGTCGACCGCCCGGAACTGCGGCTCATCGGGCAAACCGCGCGCAATCGTGGGCACGATCACGCTGCCCTCGGGGAGCTCCACAGCAACCGCTACGCGGGGCGCGGTGCGCGCCGGTGCTGGGTCGACGTCGGCCGCGGCGCACCCGGCCAAAAGGATGCCGGCCAGAAGGATGCCGACCTGAAGGATGCCGACCTGAAAGGCGATCGGCGCTGCCGAGGCCGAAGGGTGGATTGTTTTGGGTAGAGCAGAGCGCACCACAGAAGTGTCGCGCTGCGGCGATCGCGCCTCAACCTCCGTGCCGTCGAATGCCGATGGCATGGGGGTGAACGGGCTCCAGGTCGTCGTGTTCGCGTGGCTGGCTGCAGCGGTGGGAGACCGTCTGCCGGCACACGCCTGTGTGGCAAGCACTGCGTGCGTGGACCGAGTGGGGGACGCAGCGGCCTCACGCATTGGCGCACGCGCCGTGCGTCGAGATGGCGCCGTCGACCAGGCGCCGGGCGCCGCCCCTCGCATCCAGCGCAACGGCTGGCCAGCAGCGGCGACAAGCGTAGAAGCTGCCGGCCGCGCGGAGGCAGCGCAGAGAGCGGCCAAGACAGCGACGCAGAGCCCGGGATCGTCGAAGCCAGCCAAAGCCTCAGCGACAGGCGCGGGCAAGGAGTCGCTGTCGCCGGTCAAGTTCCTCAACAACGGCTGGCCGGTTCTTGCCGGCGACACGCCGGTGCCGACCCCGCTGGTCGAAACCAAGTCCGGCGTCAAGCGTCCGGTCATCGACTCGGCGGCGAGCCTGCTTGCGACACCGGCACCGCCGGCGGCGCGCCGGATCGCGTCCGGCATGGATCTCGACTCGCCGATGCACGAAGTTTTTCGGGCGACGGCGACGCCTGGGGCGATGCAGCGACTCGGCGGCGTGGTGGTCTGGTGGCGGATGACCGTGCATGGCACCCATGGCGAGACCATTGGCATGCGCGAGCTGACCCATATCGCCGACGTGCGTTTTGCGGATCGCGACCGGCTCGAGTATGTCGATGGGCGCCGCTTCGGCCGCCTGGGCGAACTTGTGGGCGCGCAGCGCAGCGGCATTCCCTACGACAACCTCCTGCCCGATGCGCGCGCCGATCTCGAGCTGTTCGGCATGCATATCCGCATGCCGTGGTGCTACGGCGACGGCAAGCGCTACACGATCCTGGCGCGTGAGGTCGTCTCGCGGCGCAGTGAGAAACTCGTTCGACTGCGCATCGACCGCCGCCCGCCGATCGGCGACGAGGTGTTTGGGCCGCCGCCAACGTCCAAGCCAGGGGACCGGTTCCAGCTGCTCTACGATCCGACGACCGGCTTGCCGCGCGAATTGGTCCACCGATTTGCTGCGTCTGGACAGGAGCGCCGCGTCTTGCTCGAGGATTGGCGCGAACTACGCGGCATCGTGATGCCGTTTCGGCGGGTCTATGTCGACGACGCGATGCGGCCGACGACGACGTTGGAAATCCTGCGCATCCAGCAGAAGCGCACCAGCGAGCGAGATTTTCGACTGCTGTAGGCGCTTGGGCAAACGGCCAGCCGGACCGATCAGGCCGAGGCGGGCCTCCGGCTACTTCGGGCAGCCGTCGGCAACCCACTGGGTCAGGGTTGCGATCTCTTGCTTGGTCAGCTGCGTTTCGTCCTCGGGCGGCATGTGCAGGTCGTCGTCAGACGGCAGCGTCAGCACCTCGACAAACGGGCTGTTGGCGACGTCGCCGGGCACGATGATCTTTTCGTTTTCGTCCCAGCCCGCTCGCAGAGCCTCCAGCGTGCTCATGTCGAGGTCGCCCTCCTCGTCTTCCGGGTTGTGGCACGACGTGCAGCCGCGCTCGAGGATCGGGGCAATCTGGGTTGCATAGCGGCCGCCAGGTTCGCCAGAGTTGCCACGGTTGCCAGAATCGCCAGCGTCGACCGTTTGCCCGCCCTCCTTCTTCTGCAGCGGCTTGAACAAGAAGTCCTCTCGGTGGGTCAGCGAGCCGCCAAGGTGTCCGGCAACAACCGACAAGGCGACCGTCGCTGCGAGCGCGATTCGGAACGGCAGCCGATTCTTGAGGATCGCGAGCAGCGGCAGCAGCGCGCAGCAGGCCGTCATGGCGATGGCGGCGTTCTTGTGGTTGCTGAGCAGCTCAGACGGGTTCTTTTCGTTGGCGAGCACCCAGCCGGCGGCAAACGCTGCGCCGGCGGCAAAGGCCGCCATGACGCTAAGCACCGTGATGGCGCCCTTGGGGATGGGCCTCTTGAACATCATCGAGCCCATTTCGAGCAGGAAGATCCCTGGCAGCAGGCCAATCGGCAAGTGCAGCAGAACGATATGGAAGCGCCCGAAGACCTGCAGGTAGGGCGAGACGTCGGAGGCGAGCAGCATGGCGATTTCCTACGCGATCAGGTCCGGAACGATACGACCGAAAACGTCGGTCAGGCGGTAGTCGCGCCCCAAGTGTCGGTAGATCAGACGTTCGTGGTCGAAACCCAGCAGGTGCAGCATGGTCGCGTGCAGATCGTGCACGGAAACCGGGTCGCGCACGACGTTGTAGCCAAAGTCGCAGGTCTCACCGTGAACGTGGCCGCGGTTGACGCCGGCGCCGGCCATCCACATCGTGAAGCAGCGCGGGTGGTGGTCGCGGCCGTAGTTGCTCTTGCTGAGGCCGCCCTGGCTATAGACCGTGCGGCCAAACTCGCCGCCCCAAACGACCAGCGTATCGTCGAGCAGACCGCGGCGGCGCAGGTCGGTGAGCAGGGCCGCAATCGGTCGGTCCACGGCCTTGCTCTGCGCGCGAATCTCCCGCGGCAGGTTGCCATGCGCGTCCCAGCCGCGCATGTAGAGCTGCACAAAGCGGACGCCACGCTCGTTGAGGCGGCGCGCCATCAGGCAGGACTGGGCGAACGTACCCGGCTTCTTGGCCTCGTCGCCGTAGAGGTCCCACGTCGACTTCGGCTCGTTGGCCAATTCGACCAAGTCGGGCACCGACTCCTGCATGCGGAACGCCATTTCCTGCTGGGCCATGCGCGCTTCGACTTCGGGGTCGCCCGAATGTCGTCGCTCGTCGCGCGCAAACGACTGCACGAGATCGAGCATGCGGCGGCGATCTTGGCGAGTGACGCCGGGCGGATCGCTCAAGAACAGCACCGGGTCGCCGCTGCTGCGCAGCTTGCAGCCCTGGTGTTCGCTTGGCAAAAAGCCGTTGCCCCAGAAGCGCGCGGCCAAGGCCTGCATGTTGCCAAACCCCTGCGTGATCAAGACCGCGAACGTCGGCAGGTCGCGGTTGCCGGAACCGAGCGCGTAGCTCGCCCAGGCGCCAATGCTCGGCCGGCCCGGCTGCTGGTTGCCGGTCTGCACAAACGTGATCGCCGGTTCGTGGTTGATCGCGTCGGTGTGCATCGAACGGATCACGCACAGCTCGTCGGCCACCTTGCCGAGGTGCGGCATCAGCTCACTGATGTGCACGCCGTCGCCCCCGTTGTCGTGCTTGTCGAAGCGGAACATCGATGGCGCCACCGGGAACCGCGTCTGGCCCGACGTCATGCCGGTCAGGCGCTGGCCATTGCGCACCGAGTCGGGCAGGTCGGTATTGTAGAAGCGCTGCAGATCGGGCTTATGGTCAAACAGGTCGAGCTGACTCGGCCCGCCTTCCATGTGCAGGTAGATGACGCGACGCGCCTTGGGCGCGTAGTGCGGACCGCTGGGATCGCCAGGACCGCTGGAACCGCTGGCGGATGCCAAACCCGATCCTGGCAAACCCGAGCCAGCCAGCGCGGACGACGACAGCCCGGCAGAGCCGAGCACGCCGAGTCCCAAACCAAGGTTGGCACCCTGGCCCAAAAACCGCCGTCGCGAGGCTTGGTGGGCGAGTGCGTCCTGCAGCAACTTTGAAGCGTTGGGATCCATGATCAATCGATGTAGAGGGTGGCGTCGAGGTCCAGGAACGCGCTCGCCAGCAGCGTGAATGCGGCGAGGTCGGGAGGCGAGAGCTTGTCGTTGGGCGCCTGCTCGCCGACCTGCAGAAGAGCGTCCGCCGCCTTCGGTTCCTCTCGGTAGCGGCGCTGCTGCGCGCGCAGCAGCTTCAGGGAGCGTTCGGCCTGCTCGCTGTTGAGCTCTCGGCCGGTGGCACGTCGATACATGGCTGCGATGCGCACGCGGTCGTCGGGAGCCTCGAGCATCGTGCGTGTCGCCAAACCGCGGGCCGCTTCGACAAACTGCTCGTCGTTCCACAGCACCAGCGCCTGCAGCGGCGTATTGGTGACGCCGCGTCGGATCGTGCAAAACTCGCGCGTGGGAGCGTCGAAGGTCAGCAGGCTTGGCGGCGGGCAGGCGCGCTTCCAATACGTATACAGGCTGCGCCGCCATAGCGAATCGCCGTCGCCACGAACAAACCGTCGCGTGTTTGACTGCGGCATCGCGACTTCGCTCCAAAGCCCCGTCGGCTGATAGGGCTTGACGCTTGGCCCGCCGGCTCTCTCGACCAGCATGCCGCCGACGTAGAGCGCCTGGTCACGGATCGCTTCGGCGGTGAGTCGGCGGCGTGGATACCAGCTCAGCAGCCGGTCTTCGGCGTCGAGGGTTGCGGCAGCAGGTCCGACGCGACCCTGGCGCTGGAATGCTGCGCTGGTGACCATCAGCTTGAGCATGCTGCGCACGCTGTGCTTGCGCTCGGCAAACTCACAGGCGAGCCAATCGAGCAGCTCGGGATGGCTCGGCCATTCGCCTTGGCGGCCAAAGTCCTCGCTGGTGCGCACGAGTCCGGTGCCAAAGACGAACTCCCACAGCCGGTTGACGGCCACGCGACGCACGAGCGGGTTCTGCGAGGACACCAGCCACTTGGCGAGGCCGAGGCGGTTGCGGGGCAGCTCGGCGGGCATCGGACCAAACAGGCTCGGCAGTTCGCGCTGCACCGGCCGGTCCTTGTCGGCCTTGTCGTACTCGCCGCGTGCCAGCACGTAGGTCGGCCGCATCTGCTTGCGCTCGCGCATGACCATCGCCATGGGGGTGCTGGCATCGAGATCCGTGCGCCGCTGCTCAAGAGCGGCCAGCTGTTCCGAACGCTGCCGGTAGATCGGCGAGCGATTGAGTCGCCACGCGTGCTGCAGGCGATCGAGACGGTCGGGGCTGCCGAGCACGTCTGGCAGCATCGCCAAAAACAGATCGTCCTGGAGTTCGCCCTCGTGCGGCACGTGCTGCAGCGCGAAGCCGCCGGCGCCGCCGGTATTGACGATGCGCATCACGAGCAGGTGTTCGCCTGCGGTCAGTTTGACCTGGACGCGGTCCTGGTTGAGCTGGACGCCGCGGTTGACGCGGCGCTCGGCGATCTTCTTGCCGTCGAGGTAGAGCACGAAGCCATCGTCGCTGCCGAGCGATAGATCCACCGTGCGTGGCGAGGCCGCGAACACGCGCTGCCCAACGAACATGACGTTGACGCCATTGGCCAGCTTGTTGGTGCCGCGTCGGTCAAAGGTGTCTCGGTATTTCCAGCTGCGGCCACCAAATGGCGCCATCAAGTCGATGCTCGTCGCCGTTTCGGGGCCGAAGGCCGTGTCGTAGAGAGCGGGCGATCCCTTTGCCGTGAACGCACCTACCGTGAAGTAGCCGGACGTTTGCAGCGGCGCGGATGCGAGCCCCGCATCGTGGCCGCGGCTTGTCGCAAACCGAACGCGGCCCAGCACGTGCTTCACATACTTGGAATCGTAGTGCAGGCGAACGCGCAGCTCGGTGCCCTCTTCGAAACCAAACGCACGGTCGGTCAGGAACCACGCAACGCGCGGTCCCTCGACCTTGTGGCCGGCAACCGCCCAGCCGTGGCCGTTGTTGGTCAGGGCGTTGCCGACGCCGAAGTCGCCGTTCTGCTGCTCGACGTCGGCGAGCGCGTAGCTGATGCCGAGGTCCTGCCACGCGTCGTCGCGGGCGCCCCTGGGCCGCACCGCGAGCTCAAAGTGCTGCAGCACGGCGTTGGCGTGGCTGGCGCGCGACACGCCGCCCTTCGGCAGCGAAGGATCCGTTAGCGCTTCGAGGCACAGCCAGCGCTGCTGGGTCGCACCCGTCTCAAGCACGTAGGTTTGCACGTCCTTGTCCGGGTTGTCGCCGCTGCCGAGCACGGAGCCGTCGCGCAGAGTCGTCAGCACCGCACCGCCCGCTGACTGTGCGCTGGCAACGCGCGGCCGCGTCCAGTGCAGGCCGAGTTCGCCGCCGACGCGGTCGACAAAGCTGCGGAAGCTCGCGTCTTCGCCCGGCGGGATCTGCTGCAGCTGCTGCTTGGCGGCTGCGATCTGGTCGTCGAGATCGGCGCGCTTGGCCGTCTGCTCGCGCGTCGGCACCGACAGGTTGGGTTCCAGCGCGCGGAACGCGTTCGGCGACTGGCGATAGAGCCCGGGTTCTTCGTTGTTGTTGAAGAACGAGAACAGGCGGTAGTAGTCCTCCTGCGTGATGGGATCGTACTTGTGGTCGTGGCAGCGCGCGCAGCCGACCGTAAGGCCCAGGAATACGCTGCCGACGGTCTCGGTGCGCTCCGCGGCGTACTCCACGAGATACTCCGCGTTGATGGCGCCGCCTTCGTCGGTCGTGATCTGGTTGCGCAGAAAGCCGGTGGCGACGAGCTGCTCCGGCGTGGCGTCGGGAATCAAGTCGCCGGCCAGCTGCTCGACGATGAACTCGTCAAACGGCTTGTCGCGGCGCAGCGCCTCGATCAGCCAGTCGCGCCACAGGTGGGCTTGGCGGCCGGCATCCATGTGGATGCCACTGGTGTCGGCAAAGCGAGCGGCGTCGAGCCAAAGCGACGCAAGGTGTTCGGCATGCCGCGTTGCATACGGCTCGGTGGCCAGCAGCTTGTCGACCAGGCGCTCGTAGGCGCCTTCATCGCGTTCGGCCAGAAACGCGTCGCGCTCGGCCGGCGTTGGCGGCAGGCCGGTCAGGACCAGATACAAGCGACGCACGAGGGCCGCGGGATCGGCCGCAGCCGTGGGCTGCACGCCGCGCTCCGCCATGGCATGGTCGAGGAACGCGTCGACTGGATGCTTTGCCTCGGGGGTCTTCGCAGCACTCTGCTTCGCAGCGCTCTTTGTATCATCAGGGGCTGCGGGCAGCGGTGCTTGCTGCGGTGGCACAAACGACCAGTGCTCTTCATAGATGGCCCCTTCGGCAATCCACTGTTCGAGGCGCGCTACTTCGTCGGGCAGCAGGGCCGCCTTGTGGCTAGCCGGCGGCGGCATGCGCTCGTCGGGATCGCTGCTGCGCACGCGGTCGAGCAGCAGGCTGGCGGCCGGGTTGCCAGGCACGATGGCCGCTTCGCCATCGCCGCGATCGGCAATCGCAAACCGCCGCTCATCGAGTCGCAGTTCGGCGGAGCGCTCGCGCTGATCGGGGCCATGACACAGAAAACACCGGTCGGACAGCAGGGGCCGAATGTCCCGGCCGTAGCGAATGGGCTGCTTGACTGCCGCCAGCTTGACTGCAGCCAGCTTGACTGCCGGCTCTTGAGCCTTGGCTTGACGAGCCGTTGCGCCAAAGACGACGAACGTTGTCAGGACGAGCGAGACTCTAGAGACAAACGCGAAGATTCGGTTCACCATGAAGCGTGCAGCGGCAGCGGGGGATGCTGCGGAGGTTTGCGCGGGCGCAGAGGTGGGAGGCAACGGTCGCCCATATTGTGGCCGGCGCATCGGCTGCTGTCACGTGGCGTGCCCAGATCCGCCGAGGGTTCTTCGACGCGCATGGGCCATGCCAGCGCGCGATTCGCGATCGCACCGCCCAGTGTCGTGCATCGGATATGGGGGGCATTCTGCGGGCGCGAAGCCGCCCGCCACGGCATTGCTGCTTCTCGGCAGAAAGGCCCCTCGACAGGAAGTAGCGAACATGCGTTCGTCGCAGCGCCTTGCGACGAACGCCCTCGCTTCCCGGATCCGGCCCCGTCTTCTAGATGCCCGTCTTCTAGACACCCGTCCACCAGCTGCACGACGCTCGACTAGAACGAGTTGCCGAACGCGATGGTCAAATTGCTGCCCTCGTCGCCAAAGCCGAGGTCGACCCGGAAAACGGCTTCGCGTGAAAAGCCAAAGCGCATGCCGACGCCGTAGCTGCTGAGCAGGCGCGCATCGTCGAGGCGGTCGAAGTCGCTGGCGACCGTGCCGAGGTCATAGAACACCGCAAGCCCGACGCGCTCGATCCGGATCGTGTCGGTGAACGCATAGCCGCGCACAAACAGGTTGACACGGTACTCCGCCGAAAAGTGGGCGGCGGCGCGGTCGGTGAAACGGTTTTGGATGTAGCCGCGCAGCGTGCGTTCGCCGCCGAGCGTCGGCAGGCTGTAGAACGGCAGGTCACCGACGGTGTCTTGGGCAAAGAAGCCGAAGGCGAGCACGTCGGTCGGCGGATTCTCTTCGCGGCCGCGCGCGCCGTCGTGAAAGAGCGGCGGCGTGGCAAACACGTGCTGGCCATCGACGCTGACGATCGCGCCCCATTCGCCTGCGGTTTGGTAGGCCGTCGCGATCGACGCCCCGATGCGCCCGCCTTCGTAGGCTTGCGACAGGCTGTCGCGGGTGTCGTAGCCGATGCGGCCTGTCACCCATGCTTGGTCGATGCCGTCGCCGTCGGCAAACGCATCGCCAAACACGTCGTTGGTCGAGGGCACCGTGGACACCCGGCCGCCGGACAAGCCGTTGTGCTGCAGGTTGACGTCAAAGCGTGCGAGCCAGTCGCTGCCGGCATCGGGCAGCGGCATGCGGATGCCAAAGCCGACGTCGCTGAGTTCTTGTGTATAGCTCGTCTCATCCAGCTCTGACGTGCGGCTGCCAAGGCCAAAGAAGCGGCGCGTCAGCGTCTTAGAGAAACCGCCGCGTCCGTAAAGACGACCGCGCTCTTCACGGATGATGCCGCCATTGGCCATGGAGCGGTGGTTGAGCCACTTCGACCAGTTGATCCGGAATGTTTGCTGACCTTCTTCGGAGTAGGTCGCAACGATGTTGGCGAACTGGCGGAAGTTGTCGCCGAGAAAGTCGATGTCGGTTAGCGCGAAGCCGCCACCAAAGCCGATGTCCTCTTCACGGAAGATGATCGGACTGATGAATGAGCTGACCAAAAAGCGATCGAAGACGCTGCCCGGCTTGATGCGCGCCGGCGGCGTGTAGCGCCAGCGCTCGGGGCGGCCGAGATCTTCGGGCAGGTCCGGCCGCGGGATGCGGCCACTAAAGTCCATGCCGTCGAATGGATCATACGGCACCGGCCGATCGACCATCCTTGGCGGCTGGGGGATCGCTTCCGTCGGCTCCTGTGCGACCAGGCTGGCTGCGGCCAGAATGGGCACCGCGAGCATGCGCGTCAGAACGGCGGATGGCGGCAGGATGGCGGAGAGCATCGGGGTGGGCGAACGCACCGCTGCATCGTCGCGATTCCCGCGTGCAGCGCAATGCGCAGCTCTGGCCTCCGTGTCGTGCCGTTCGTGCCATGCGGCCTCACACGATATGTTGTTCGCATGATTGCACGCTCTGCACGTTGGCTTGGACCTCGCTGCTGTTGGCTGCTGCTGGTCGAACTATCGCTCGGCCAGTCCGCTGTGGCGCCCGCGGCCAGGAGTGCCGAAGAGCCCATCACACTCGTATCGTTGCTCGAACGGATGTGCGATCGCAACGTCCTCTACAGGCCCGCGCCGCCCCGCGAACGCTGCGTGCAGTTTTCGAGCTACGACCGCAGCTGCATCCGCGATGCAAAGGTGCCAGAGGCCTGGTACGCCAACGACGATCGCGGCCACTACCTGCGCGTCGACGAACGTGACGGGCAGAAGGAGCACGTCTTGGTCGACTGCGCCGGGCCCGGATATTTGGCGAGGCTGTGGTCGGCCAATCCGAGCGGCATGCTTCACTTTGATGTCGACGGCGAACGCGTTTGGAGCATCGACTTCGGCGCACTGTGCCGCGGCGAAATCGAGGGCGTGCCGGCTCCGCTTGCCGCCATGTGTGCTCGCGGCGGCAACGTCTATTTGCCGATCCCATTCGCCAAGCAGCTGACGGTTTCGGCGACGGACGGCAGCCTTTACTACCTATGCGACGTCGTCGAGCTGCCGAGCGAACGAAAGGTCGTGCCGTTCTCGGCGCAGTCGTTGGCAGCGGCCGGGGTCCGTGGCGCGGTGGCCACTGCCTGCAAAGAGATGCAGCGCACCGTGGCGACACCAGCGCGGGATTCTGCTTCGGGCCGAGCAGGCTTGGGTCGGATCGGGCAAAGCGTCACCATTCCGAACGATCGCTGCGTCCAGCGCATGCGGATCGCTCTGCCACAGCTGGCGGCCGGCAGCGGTGGCATGTGGCAGCATCTCGAAAACGTCGTGCTGGTCGTGCGCTGCGGCGACGAAGAAACCTTGCGGCTGCCGCTGCGTTCGTTCGCAGGAGCCGGCCCGGACTGGGCGCCGGTTGCCAATCGCTGCCTGTCCGTGCGTGAAGGCATGATCGATAGCTGGTTCGCCATGCCGATGCCGGACGGTGGCAGCATCACGCTCGAGGGGGCCGCCGAACTTGGCGAGCGGGCGCCGTCCTTCTTGCAGGTCGAACACGAAGTCCTCGACATCGCCGAACCGCTGTTGTTTCGCGCCAGCTACCACATCGTCAGAGACCAGCCAACGCGGCCGTTCTCCGATCATGTCGTGCTCGATGCGAAGGGTGGCAGCGGCCGCTTCGTGGGCTGCTCGCTGCTGGTGCGCAATCCGACCAGGATCTGGTGGGGCGAAGGCGATGAGAAGATCTGGGTCGACGGGGAGTCGTTCCCGTCATGGTTTGGCACGGGCACCGAGGACTACTTTGGCTACGCGTGGTGCGATCCGACGCCGTTCCAAGCGCCGCATCACGGCCAGGTATCGTGCGAAGGCCCTATGAACTACGGCTTCACGCAGCTGCATCGACTGCACCTGCTCGACAGCATTCCGTTTCAGCGTTCGCTTCGGTTCGAGTTCGAGCGTTGGCACTGGGTCAAAGACACGACGATCGATTACGAGACCGTGGCCTACTGGTACGGCGCGGCCGGTGCAGCGAGCGGTTTGCCGGCGCTTCCGCCTCTGGCCGAGCGGCGGCTCGCGCGCTTGCCGCAGCCGGAGATGTTTGTGGCCAAGGACGCGATCGAGGGCGAGCTGTTGCCGGTTCTGCGCTGCACCGGGGGTCGCAACGAAGTGCAGAACCTAGCGTTCTTCGACGGCGACTTTTCGCGCGATGCGCACCGCTGGTGGCGTGATGGCAAACCGGGCGATGAGCTTGTGCTGGAGCTGCCGGTAGCAAAGGCCGGCCGCTATCGATTGACCGTTGCGATGACCAAGGCCAACGACTTTGGCATCGTGCAGCTCTACCGCGGCGATCAAAAGCTCGGCGAGCCGTTCGATGGCTACACGAAAGACGTCTCCCCGAGCGGCCCGCTGGTCGTCGGCGAGTTCGAGTTCGAACCTGGCGACGCGCTGCGACTGGTGCTCGTCGGGCGCAACCCGAAGGCGAAGCCAAACCACATGGTCGGGCTCGACTACCTGCGTTTGGAGGCGGTGCAGTGAAGGGTCGAGCTCGCGAGACGTTTCCGTGCCCGCACTGCGGTGCTGAGGTCGTCGTCGGCAAAAGCGTCTGCCGCAGCTGCGGCAGCGACGACTTCACCGGCTGGCAATCTTCCGAAGAGATCGATTACCAGAGCATCGATATTCCCGACGGGCTTGGGCCGAACGATCTGGATGGACCCAGCGGTACAAAGCAAGACGGCCAGCGATCGCCAGGGGTGGCGATCGTGGCCGTCGTGCTGGTGATCTGCTTTGTGCTGTGGACGATGCTCAGGTTCTGAGTGGGGCCGCCCGCGTTGGGCCGGCGGCCGGCGACTACTGCAGCGTGATCGTGCGGAAGTTCGTCGTCGGCAGTGGCGTCGTCTGGGCGGCGACGTCGAGCAAGATGCCTTCGAAGTAGTAGGTCTGGCCGAGCAGGACCGAGCTGATCGGGCCGTAGTTCATCGACGCCAGGCCGGTCTGCGCGTCGTGGCTGTAGACCACCGGGTCGACCAGGATGTCGCTGAAGTTGGCGCCGATCTCGAGGTCGACGAGGCCGGGGGACGAGCTTGCACCGACGACTTGGCTGAGGGTCATCAGCGCCATAGCGGGGCCGGCGACCGGGCCGGAGTGCATGCGGAGATGGATCGTGCCTTGGGCGCCGACGTTGCGTTCGGCCATCAGGACCGGCTGGCTCGGGGCGACGAGGTCGACCGGAATCTGGTTGGTCAGCACGGCCGGGTTGTAGCCGGCGATGTTGGCGGCGCCGGGCAGCGTGCCGGGGCGTGGGTGGATCTCGACGTGGGTGTTGTCGATGATGCGGAACCAGCCGTTGAGGAAATCGTCAGCCGTGCCGCGTGCCAGCAGGTCGCCGTTGATGCCCATCAGCGACACCCAGGCGAGGTTGTCGCCTTCGACGATCAGGCCGGCTTCGCCCAGCACCGGCAGCTGCGGCGTGGTTGCGGCAGCGACCAGGCTTGGGAAGGGCAGGACCGGGAACGAAGCGGTCAGGGCGTGGAGTTCGGCGTTGCCGGTCAGGCTCAGGGTGCGGGCAGCAGGCTGCGCCTGGACGCTTGCGGCAAAGGCGCCGTAGAAGCCGAAGTAGGTGTTGAGCTGGTTGGCGCCGGCGCCGACCTGCACAGCAGCGGCCTCACTGAGGTTGATGACGCCGCCTTCGTTGAGGCCTTCGCCGGTCAGCGTGCCAACGGCAGTCGTGTAGTAGTGCCAGTGGCCCGGATCGATCTGACCGCCGGCCGTAGCGTAGGAACTCGGCAGCAGCTGCTGGACAGGGCTTTGCACGCCAGCGACCGTCGGCGGGTAGTTCGGCTCGCTCGGATCGACGCGGCCACCAAAGTTCAGGCTGACGAGCCAAGCGTCATCGAGGTCGTCCAGCCGCGCCAGGCGACCGGTCACCGTGGCCGTGCCGCTCTGCGACTCGAGGAAGTCGGCGGTTGGCACGAAGACATAGTCGTCGGCAACCCCAGGAAGGCGGAGGGCGCGCGTGCTCGGCAGCGAGGTAATCGGCGTGTAGATCTGCGGGTGCGTCGTCGACTCGCTGAACGGCGCGACGATGTCGGCGTTCAGACGAACGTTGCCGTTTGGATTGATGGTGTTGAACGGCGCCTGCGACAGCACGTTGGCGGCAAACTCACCGTAGATGCCGTAGTGCGAGTTGCGGTTGTTGGCGCCGTCCCCGAGCTGCACGGGGCTGGTTGAGGTCAGCTCGATCTTCGAGCCGGTCAGGTTGCGCACGCCGGTCAGCGTACCGGTCGCCGTCGTGTAGTAGACGAAGTCCGCCGTGTTGATCGGGCCAACCGGGACGTAGGCGCTCGCAAACAGGCCTTGGTTCGGCGTGTTGGCTGGTGGGTAGTTGGGGTCCACCGGCAGCACGCGGCCGCTCAGGTTGATGTCGACCAAGAACGCCTGGTAGAGGTTGCTCTCGCGGTAGATCCGGCCCGTCAGGCGTGCCGTGCCGTTCGGAAACTGCACGAACTGACCGCCGCCCGAGCGGGTGAAGTCCCAGGCGAAACCCGGAATCGCCAGGAAGGGAACGGGGCTGTTGGACAGCAGCCAGTCCTGTGGCGCGTCGTCAACGGCGCGGTAGTCGCGCACGGTTTGCGCCGTGGAGTTGACGGCGAACGTCGTAAGAGCGACAGGAAGAAGAGCGGCGCTCAGGATGGAAGCGAGTCGAGTTTGCATTGCGATTCAGCGGAGGTCGACGACGGTGCAGACACGTGCTGGGCGGTCGCCAAGCGTCGGTCGTCATCAAAGCCTACTCCCCGAAAACGCTGTGCGGCTCGACGGAACTGCGGGTTTCGCCGCTTGCGCGCCCGAGCGGGCGATGGCAGCGGGCGTTCAGAAACCAGGTGCCGCGATTGATTTTTCTACTAAGCGAAAACAACGACGCGGTGCGGCGTCTACCGCGTCACGCCGCGTGCGGTGCGCGCGGCCGTGCTGCGCGCATGGCAAGGAGGCTACCGAGCCGGGCGAAGGCTCTGCACGCGGTTCATCGGCCAACCATGCGGGCGTCCGCCGTGCTGGATGACGATCCAGCCGTTTTCGCGCGGCACCGGGACGAGCAGCGCGCCGCGGTAGATGACGTCGTGGACCATCACTTCAACCTGGCTGTCGACCGCTGGAGGCCAGTCGCCAGTAGCCGACGCGGGCGCAGTAGCCAACGCGGGCGCGGTAGCCGCCGCAGGCAAACTGGCTCGCGCCGGTGCGGTGGTGCGGCTGGCGGGGGGGGCCGCCTGCGGGATCGCGGCAAGACCGCGCCGGTGTGTCGGCAGATGCTGCTCCAGCGGTCCGCGGCGAAAGCGCGCGCCGGCATCATCGTCGCCGTCGCGCGCGCGGATCGTGGCCGTGATCGGGAAGTGATCGCTATAGGTCTTGCGGAAGGCCTGGCGCGCCGCGTCGCCAGCGACGCCGTGCACCATCATGCCGTCGAGCTGCAGTTCGCCAAAAGCGCGTGTCTTGACGACCTGGTCGATCGGCGTTTCGAAGTGGATGATCGTTGCGCTCTTGGTCTGCTGATCGAGGTAGCGCATGGCATTGCCCTGCTCGAGGATGCGCTCCGGCTCGTCGCCATACGTCGAATTGAAGTCGCCGAGCAAAACGATGTCGTGGTCTTCATCCGGGTCCGCGAGCAGCGTGTCAAACCACTCGCGCAGCGTCAGCGCTTCGAGTCGTCGCTTGTTGAGGTCGCGGGCCTTGCGGCCCGCTTTCAGGTGCACGAACACCGTGCGAAAGTCGCAGCCGCTCTGGCGATGCCGGAAGCAGGCCGTCACGGGCTTGCGGTGGAAGACCGAGACGTCGTCGCGCTTGCGCGGAAACTGCAGCAGCTCTTCGGCGTGCAGCAGCTCGACCTGCGCTCGGTCGTAGAAGAAGCCCACGCCCTGCTGGGTCTTGCCGTCGTCCCAGCGGCCGGTTGTGCCGAGCACGTAGTGCCACGTGGGGCCGGCAGCTTTGGCGACTTCGGCCATCACGGCTTCGCCACAAATCTCCTGCACACCGAGTACGCACACGCCGAGTTCGACGATGCGGCGGCCAATGGCGCGGCGATCGGCGTCGGTTCGCGGTGGTGTGTCGCGGCGGTACTTCGGATCTGCGCCCAGAAACTCAAGGTTCCAGCTGCCGATCCGGAACGAGTCCGTGCGAAGCGAGCCGGCTGCCGGTGCGGCCGACTTCGTCGATCGATCGGTCTGGGCCCGGGCAACGTCGGGCGCCGCGGTGGATGCAAACAGCGCGGCCATCGCCGCGAACAACAAGGAGCCCGTATTCATGGTGTCTTGTCCGATCCGGCAATCGGCACCGACTCGCGGATCTCGCGCATCAGGTCCTGCAGGAAGTGGATGTTGTGGATGGAGAGCAGGATGCCGCCGAGCATTTCGTCGGCCACTGCGAGGTGGCGAAGATAGGCACGGCTGTAGTTGCGGCAGGTGTAGCACGCGCAGCCTTCGACCAGCGGGCCGGGATCATCGGCATGCTGGGCGTTGCGCATCTTGATCGGGCGGTCTCCCGGCGCAAACGCGGTGTGGCTGCGCCCGTGTCGGGTCGGGATGACGCAGTCAAACAGATCGACGCCGCGGGCCGTGGCCGCGCGCAGATCTTCTGGCATGCCGACGCCCATCATGTAGCGCAGCTTGTTTTCCGGCAGGTCGTCGACGCAGGCATCGAGAGCCGTTGCCATTTGCTTTTTGGTTTCGCCGACGCTGAGCCCGCCGATGGCGTAGCCATCGAACTCCATCGCCGCCAGAGCTTCGGCACTCTCCTGACGAAGCTCGACGTCGGTGCCGCCCTGGCAGATCGCAAAGACCGCTTGGCCGCGCGCTGCCCCGCCCCACGAGTCGTGGAGATCGCGGGCTCGCCGAGCCCAGCGCAGCGTGCGTTCGTGGGCCGTGCGCTGCAGCTGCGGCTCCGCGTCGCCCGGCGGGCAATGGTCGAGCACCATCGCGATATCCGGGCCGAGCTGGCGCTGGAACGTCAGCACGGATTCGGGGGTGCAGTGGTGCTTGCTGCCGTCGATCGTCGACTGGAAGGTCACGCCTTCGTCGTTGATGCGCATCTTGTCGCTCAAGCTAAAGACCTGGTAGCCACCGGAATCCGTCAGGATCGG
>JBGCDH010000140.1:0-3042 GCA_045105235.1 Planctomycetota bacterium
GGCGTTCGAAGGCATCCAGGTCGCCGGCCTGGACGCGAAGCATCAATTCGTTTTCGGAGCGATCGACCAAGAGTGGATAGGGCGCCGGGGGGGGGCCTGACTCGATGCCAAGTGAGAAGACCAGCTTACGGGTGAGCTGACCTTTTGGCGAGCCAGGTGGGTGCAAAGCGCCTGCTGGCAGACGTTACGTCCAACGCAAACTCGCTCGGCCAGCCTTTCTGTCGCTTTTCCAGGGGGGCGAACCGAACGGCAGCCGGTGCGTTCGGCCGGACCGAACCGCCCCGCCGTGGACCCGGCGCCCAAACCAGGGCGTTTTTGCCGATCGCTCAAGCGAGGCCCCGGAGGCGCCGATGCCATGGGCAGGCCGCCGCGCCGATTCAACCCAGGCGCTGCGCCCGCAGCGGCGCCCGCCGCCGCCGGCACAACCACACACCCCCACCCGCAGCAACCAGACCATGGCCAAGATCCCCGACAAGCAGGGCCTCTTCTTCGAACTCGACGGCGTGCTCGCCGAGCAGGCACGGCTCGACGACAGCGGCGACGTCCCATTCTACGAGCGGTCCATCGACGCGCTGAGCCGCATTGACCCCCAGCGCTTTCGCCTCTTCGTCGCCACCAGCCGCACGGACATTGCCTTCGGCCGCTACCGCGAACGCGAGTTCACCAAGTTCTGCGAGAAGTTCCTGCAGCGCATGCACGAGCAGCAGATCCCGATCGCGAAGATATACTCTTGCCCGTATCACCCCAAGGGCAAGGGCCGCTTCAAGAAGGAAAGCGTCTTCCGCAAGCCAGGGCCGGGCATCTTCAAAATGGCCCAGCAGGAGTTTGACCTCAATCTGCAGCGCAGCTGGATGGTCGGACACACCACCGCCGACGTGCTGTCGGCGCAGCGCGCGGAGCTTGGCACGATCCTGGTCCGCACCGGCAAGGCCGGCAAAGACGGCGAGTTCGAAGTCGAACCACACTTCGTAGAAGACGACTTCTATGACGCCGTGCTGCGCATCAACCAATTCGAATACAGCCTGCGCGTTTGATCCCGCGCTTGCCTCCTGCGACGCCCCCCATACGGTCACCGACTGATGGAGAGCAACTGGGAAGAAGCTGCTGCGCCGATCCGCGCACTCTTCGATGCGGGACGCCGCGTCGACGCATGGCACGAGCTGCAGCAACACTATGAATGGGGCTTTGCCCGCGGCGACGCCACGTTCTTGAAGCTCGCGCACGACCTGAGCTGGTGGCTGGGTTTCGAGACCCGTCGCCAGTGGCTTGGACGGCGCATCCGCATGGCGCATCCCGATCGGCTCTGGGCGACAACGCGCACGTTGTTTGACGCGCTGCGCAAAGGCCGCATCCTCGAGTGCTACGAACGCCTGCTCGCCCACGACCTGCCGAAACCGGAAAGCGAACTCGACGCCCGCTGGTTTGAGCTCGCCCGGGCCCGCGTGCTTAGCTACGCGCGCGAGTTTGAACGCGCCCACGCAACGCTTGACGAAGCCGAGCAGCGCGGCGGCGGCACGGACCCCGACCTGCAGCGCGAGCGCGCCTGGACGCAGTGGCAGCAGGACGAAACCGACGCGGCACTCGCGACCTGCCTGCAGGCGCGGGAGCAGGCCCCCGACAACGCCTTCCTGCGCGAACAGGAGTGTTGGTTCTTGCTGCAGAACAACCGCAGCGGCGACGCGCTCGCCACGCTCGCCGAAACCTGCCGTGTGATCCAATGCCCGTCCCTCGAGCTGCTGCACGCCGATGCGCGCATCGAGGCCGGCGAGCTCGAAGAAGGCCGCGAACACCTCGAGCGCATCATCTCGTCCATGCCGCTCGATCGGCACCAGCAAATTTCGGCGAACATGCAGCTAGCGCGTGTCCATCGCCGCTTGGGCAATGGCCAAGCGGCGCTGTCGTGGCTGCAGCAAGCGGGCCCACGCATGCAAAAGTGGCACGACCGCCTGCAGTCGTTTCTCGCGCAGCACCCGAAAGGCGGCGGCGATGACGGCAAGGGCGGCGGCCGCCACACGCTGCCCGTTCCCTTCGTTCGCCAAGACCATGTCACCTGCTCGCCGGCGACGATGGCGTCGCTGCTGCGCCACGCCGGCGTCGACGTCGAGCAGCGCGAGATCGCCAGCCAGATCACCTACGACGGCACGCCGTCGCACGCCGAAATGGAATGGGCCCGGACGCGCGGGCTGCACATCTGGTTCTTCCAGTTCGACCTCGAGGTAGCCCATCAGCTCCTCGATCTTGGCCTACCGTTTGCCCTCAGCACACGCGGCGAACAGATGGGCCACCGACAAGCGGTCTGCGGCTACGACCGCGGCCTTGGCACGCTCATCGTGCGCGACCCGAACTCCCCTTCGCTGCAGGAAATCGACGCGCAGTGGCTGCAGGAGCACATGCGCACGCGCGGCGGTGACTGTGCGCTGCTGCTGCCCGAGTCGCTGGCCGACCAGGTGCCGACCGAGCTGCTGCCCGAGCACGAGCCGATGATGCTGCTGCAGGAACTCCGCCAGGCATACGACCAGCGCGACCTGGGCCGCGCCGAGCAGATTGGCGCAACGCTGCTCGCGGGCGAGCCAAGCACGTCCCGATGGGAAGCCGCGACGCGGATCGCCTACGAACGCGAAGATCGCCGCGAGCGCCTGCGGCTCTATCGCGAGCGCTACGAACAGCACAGCAAGGACTCGTACTGGCAGTACCACTACGCCGTCGAGCTGCGCAGCCAGGATCGCTGGCAGCCGTTCGTGGAGCTGCTCGAGCGACACAGCAGCGGCAAGTCACCGCATCAATCGCTGATGCTGGCCGACCACCTACGGCACGCGGCCCCCACGCAGGCGCGCGCCGAACAGCTCGCGCGCCGGGCCGCGCGCCAGCTGCCAACGCAGGCACTGCCGGTCAAGATCATCGCCGACATCTGCTGGGCGGATCGCGACCGGCGCGAGCATTCGCTGGCGCTCTATCGCATGTGCGCCGCGCTCGAGCCCCACGACGAGTCGCTGGCCGCCAGCTATGCCAGCGCCTGCACCCTGCTCGGCAAGAGCGACCAGG
>JBGCDH010000141.1:0-27536 GCA_045105235.1 Planctomycetota bacterium
AATCCTCGCGTCGCGGGTGGCGCACGCAGCACCGCCCGCGACTACGGTCGGTTCTGCAGCATGCTGCGCGCGGGCGGTTCTTGGCTTGGCGTGCAGGTGCTGAGTGCGGCGAGCGTGGAGGAAATGCTGTCGGACCAAACCTCCGGCGTGCCGGTGGCGTCGACCCCGCACCCGCGCCAGGCGCCCTACGGTCTCGGCATCTGGATCGAGCGCCAGGGCGCCGCAGGCGAGACGCTGCTCGCCGCCGGCGTCGGTGCGTTTGGATTTGCCGGTTGGGTGGATCCAGCGCATGACGGCAGCGGAGTGTTTTCGGTGCGCGACTCCAATCAGCAAACGTGGCCTTACCTGCAGCGAGTGTTGGCAGCCATCGACGATGCCATGCTGCCTCCGGGCACGGCCTGCGTTGGATCCGCTTCGCCGGCTTGCGTGCCGGATGCGTGGCTCAACGGCAGCCGGATCCCAACCGCGGGCTTGGCCGACTTTGCGATCGTCGCTTCGCGCGCCCCGACGGGTGCCGTTGGCGTGCTGGCGATCGCCGACAGCGTCACCGCCGGTGTGGCCTTCTTGGACCTTGAGATCCTGCTGCCGTCAGGCTTTTGGGTGGCCGATGCGATGCTCGCTGACAGTGCCGGCCGAACCGTCGTTGCCGCGCCACTGGATCTCGCAATGAGCGGGCAGACATTCGCGCTGCAGTCGGCTTGGATCACGCCGCAGCTCTGCGCTTCGGCCGGGCTGTCGGCGAGCCATGCGCTTCTGGTCACCGTGCGCTAGTGTAGTGCATCTGGTAGATGGGGTATGATCCGGGATGCGAGGGCGTTCGTCGCAAGGCGCTGTGACGAATGCATGTTCCAGACTGTCTGCCGGGGAGCCGTCCTGCCGAGGAGCAGCAACGCCGCGACGGGCGTCTTCGTGCCCGCAGAATGCCCCCTATATCGGATGCACTACACTAGTCGTCGCCTGAGTCATGGTCGCGACCGAGCGGATGCGCCTGGTCGTAGACGTCGCGCAATCGTCCAATCGACACGTGCGTGTAGATCTCGGTCGTGACCAGCCGAGCATGCCCGAGCAGCTCCTGCACGGTGCGCAGATCGCAGCCGCGGTCGAGCATGTGGGTCGCAAACGAATGGCGCAGGCCGTGCGGTGTCAGGCGTGACTGTAGTCCGGCCGTGCGCGCGCGGGCGACGACCGTCTCGAAGATCCAGCGGGCGCTCAGCGGTTTGCCCTGGCGGTTGAGCCACAGCCGACCGGTGTCCGGCTGGCGGTTGTCGAGCAGCAGTCGGCGGCGTGCCGGCAGCCACGCTGCGATCGCGGTCTGCGCCGGTCCGCCGAGCATGGCGAGCCGCTCTTTGTCGCCCTTGCCGAGCACGCGCGCGATGCCGGCGTCGAGATCCAGGAACGATGTTTCGATGCCGGCGCATTCGCTGACCCGGCAGCCCGTCGAGTAGAGCGTCTCGAGGATTGCGCGGTCGCGCAGACCCTGCGGCGAATCGTCGAACGGCTGGCCGAGCAAAAGATCGACCTCTGGCGGCGTCAAAAACGTCGGCACGCGGCGCGGCGCCTTGGGGCCTTTGAGCAGCTTGGCGGGGTCTTTTTCGATGCGTCCTTCGCGCTGCAGCCAGCCAAATAGGCCGCGCAGACTAGCGAGCTTGCGCTGCACGCTGGTGGCGGCGAGACCTTGCTCTTCGAGTTCTACGAGGTAGCGGCGCAGCACCGTGCGACGCACGTCGACCACGTCGCAGCCTGCTTCGGCGAGCCAGCTGGCAAAGCCGCGCAGGTCGGCGCCGTACGCGCGCAGCGTGGCTGGGCTTTTGCTGCGCTGGTTGCGAAGCCAGTCTAGATATTCGTCGGTTGCTGCCACGTTGTGTTGCGAGCGCAAGCCTGACACACTGCGGGGCGGTTTGCATGTCCTACCTCGGCGAGATCGCAGCGCTCGGCACGGCGCTCTGCTGGCTTGGCAGCAGTTTGGCGTTTGCCTACGCCGGGCGAGCGGTCGGTGCCCAGCCGCTCAACCAGTTTCGGCTGTATGCCGCGCTGCCGCTGCTGTGCCTGCTCGCCTGGCTGCTGCTCGGCTCGGCGTGGCCGGCGGACGCTTCGGGCGAACGCCAGCTGTGGCTCGCGATCTCGGGCGTGGTCGGCCTGGTGCTCGGCGACTTCTGCTTCTTCTACGCGCTGGCGACGATCGGGCCGCGCGTGTCGTCGGTGGTGATGTCGCTGTGGCCGGGCTGCGCGGTCGGCTTTGAGCTGTTGCGCGGCAATCGTTCGACGTCGTCAGAACTGCTCGGCATCACGATGACCATCGTCGGCGTCGTGCTCGTGCTGCTGCGGCGGCGAAGCGACGGGGCGAGCGGCGCTGGCGGTTGGCGGAGCGACCTGAGCAGGCGCCAGTGGACGCTCGGCATTCTCGGCGCGTTGGGCGGGGCGCTGGGCCAGGCGTTCGGATTCTTGGTGTCGGGCGATGCGATGGCTGCGGTGCCGGATCCGTCGGGCGGGCCGGATTTCGCTCCCGAAATCGATCCTCTGCTGGCGACGATTGTGCGCATGGTGGCGGCCACGATCGGCATGCAGCTGGTGGTCACGCTGCAGGGGCAGCCGCTGGCGATGGCCAAGGTCGTGCGCAACCGGCGCGCACACGCGATGGCGTGGGTGGGCGCCATTTGCGGGCCGGTGCTCGGCGTCTGGCTGTCGATGGTGGCTCGAGCCCGGGCCGAACACGCCGGCGTTGCGGCGGCGCTGATGGCGACGACGCCGGTGTTCTTGCTGCCGGTTTCGATCTACCTCTACCGCGCCCGGGTCGGGCCGCTCGGCATCTTTGGCACGCTGCTCGCCGTCGCCGGCGTGGTGGTCTGCGTGGTGGGGTAGCGGCGTCGTCGCCTAGCAGGGTGGTGGGCGAGCAGAGTGTCGGCTAGCGGTGTGGCGCGGCGTGCCTATGCGCACGCATGGCGTGCGAAGCGGCCGCCGGGTGCCGCCATGGCGCGGAGTCGACGGATGCGCTCTCGAATGGGCGGGTGGGTCGAAAACAGGTTCGCCAAGTGGCCAACATCGGTGGCGCTGCTGCTCAGTCCGGCCATCGGGTTGACGATCGACAGGCGACTAGGGTGTCGCGATTTTTTGACGTGCGCGAGTTCGTGTGCGAGCACGCCTTGGAGTTCACGTGGCGTGCTCACGTGCAGCAGCCCTTCGGTCACGGCGACGATGGCTCGCGCCGGGCTGCGGCCGGTGGCGAACGCGTTGGGCGTCTGGTCAGCAACGATGGCGACGGTCTGCATCGGCAGCTCGGCGCGCCGCGCGAGTTGCTCCACCATGCAGAACAGGGCCGGGGCTTCGTGCTCGGCCAAGACGCGGGCGCGGCTCATGCGCAGCACCGACAGGGTGCCGAGCAGCAGGATGGTCTTGAGTTGGTTTGCCATGAGGCAAACCCCTTAGGTCGAGTCGGTCGAAGACTTCCAATCAGCTGCCTGGGCGGGCGGCCGGGAGGCTCAGATCGAAGCCAGCAGCTGCTGCAGGCGGGCCTTGCTGTGGTCGCCCATGTGGCCGATGCGGAAGGCCTTGCCCTTGAGGTCGCCATAGCCCTTGTCCATCTTGAAGCCGGCGGCCGCGGCGCGCTTGGCCATGGCTTCGACGGTGCCGTCTTCGAGCGCCCGTTCGCCAGCATCGATGCAGCTGACGGTCGGCGAACGAGCTGCGGCATCCGCGACAAACGGGCCGAAGCCGCGCTCTTCGGCCCAGGCAAGCGTCGTGGCCTGCAGCTCCAGATGGCGCTGCCAGCGCTGCTCGAGGCCTTCGTTTACGATGCGCTCCAGCTGCCGCTGCAGCGCGTAGACGAGCGGCACGCACGGCGTCGCGAGGGTCTTGCCGGCACAGGTGTCGGGGATGGCCTTGACCAAATCGAGCAGGAAGCCGCGCTCTTCGACGCTGGCGGCGCGCTCGAGGGCGCGTTCGCTGCAGGCGTAGACCCCGAGTCCGGGCGGTAGCGCCAGGCACTTTTGGGTGCCGGCAAAGGCGAAGTCGAGCCCCCAATCGTCAAAGCGCAGCTCGGCGCCGCCGACGCTGGTGACGACATCGACGAGCACGAGTGCGTCCGGGCAGTGCTGATGCACGACCGCCGCCAGCTCCCGCAGCGGCTGGATGACGCCGGTTGAGGTCTCGTTGTGGGTGATGCACACGGCTGCGGGTGCCGGCCCCTGCTCCAGGCGCTTGGCGAGCTCGGCCGGCGCGTGCGGCTGGCCCAGCGGCATCGTGATCGCCTCCGGGTCGCGGCCGCAGGCTTTGGCGATCTTGTGCCAGCGCTTGCCGAAGGCGCCGCCGACGAGGTGCAGCGTGCGCCCTCCGCGGGCGACCAGGTTGCGCATCGAAGCCTCCATCACGGCGGTGCCAGGGCAGGTCTCAAACGCCGTGTGCTGCTTGGTCTGGAACAGCGGCTTCAGGCGCGCGCAGACGTCCTGCACGGTCGCGACAAACTTGGGGTCGCGGTGGCCGAGCAGCGGCATCGCCATGATCTGGCGCAGCTCCTCGTCGACTTCGGTCGGTCCGGGGATAAACAGGACGGGGTGGTCGTCGGCCATATGCAAAGCATCATGCTTCGGCACGCGAAAGCAACGAAGTGAAGCTTTCGCCGTCGCCATCGCCATCGCCATCGCGATCTCCGCCGAGCGCGGCGAGCTGCGCCCGCTCAGCCGTCGTCAAGACGAACGGCAGGATGGCGGCGAGGCTTGGCTTGCTGGTGTAGAAGTCCGCACCGTCGCGCACGGCCTGGCGCTCTTCGACGCCGCCAAAGCCAACAAACCGTGCCACGCTTGCCTTGGTCTCGAGGTCGGTGACCCCGTCGCCAACAAACGCCATCGGGTGGTGGGCCGCCGGCGCAGCCTGGACGACGTCGATCTTGCCGCCGTTCTGCCACAGCGGGCTGCTGCGGTCGAAGTCGAGGTAGTTGCCCTCGGTGTCGAACAGCAGCGGCACCGCGTGCACGCAGTCTGCCGGCACGCCGAGGTGCGCCGCCAGGTGCTGTACCGGCGCTAGCAGGCCGCCGGAGACGATGCCGACGTGCTTGCCGAGCGCCTGCAGCGCTCGGATCGTAGCGGCGGCGTCCGTCACCTGGTGTTCGATGTAGTGCTGGCCGACCGCGTCGAGCTGCTCGCGGCGCGGGCCGAGCTTTTTGAGGCGGGTCGCATAGACCTCCGCCAGGGGCACGGTGCCGTCCATCGCCTGCGCCGTCAGTTTGAGCACGTCGGCGCGCAGAGCGGGGTCGGCATAGCGCAGCAGCTCGTCGACGCCTTCGATCGTTGCGAGCGTCGAGTCGCAGTCAAAGTAGATCGAAGCGAACGGCTCGCGTGGCGTTCTGGCGGAGTCAGCGGAAACGGTCATGGCGTGGCCTCAGCGCACCAGCAAAGCGCGTTCGACGGCGGGCAGGTCGCGGACCGACCGCACGAACATCTCGGCCGGTTCGCCGGCGGGGACCGCGTCCAGGTTGAGGATGCCGAGTGCGGCGCCGCCGCCTTGGCCCTGACCGATCTGCATGCGCGAGATGTTGCAGCCGGCGTCACCGACCAGCGTGCCGAGGCGACCGACCACGCCCGGCTCGTCGCGGTGGAACGTGACCAGCATCGGACCTTCGGGGATGGCGTCGAGCACGTAGTCGTCGAGCTCAACCATGCGGCCGTGCTTGTGGCCGAGCACCGTGCCGCTGGCCGAGTGGCGTTCGTCGCCAATCAGTGCTTCGACGCGCAGCAGCGACATGAAATCGCGCTTCATGGTCGAGGCTTCGCAGTGCACGCGCAGGTTGCGCTCTTCGGCGATGCGCTCGGCGTTGACCGGAGTCACCGGGCCCTGCACCGATGGCTTGAGTGCGCCGGCGATCATCGCGACAGTCAGGGCCCGGTGTGCCGAAGCCGGCACGCCGCCCTGCACCGTCAGGCGCAGCGACCCCAGCGGGCCTTCGAAGGTCTGCGCGAGAAACGACGCGAGGTTGCGCGCCAGGTCCAGGTAGGGGCCGATCTGGGCGGCGTCGGCGGGCGAGACGCGCGCCACGTTGACGCCATTGAGCACGACCCCCTTCTTGACGGCAAGCTCGATCTGGCGCGCCATGTCGCGCGATACGTTGCGCTTCGCTTCGACCGTGCTTGCGCCCAAGTGGGGCGTCAGCACGACGTTGTCGAGGGAGCGCAAGGGGCTGTCGTCGGGCAGCGGCTCCGATTCGAAGACGTCGAGAGCAGCACCGGCGAGCGTGCCGTTTTGCAGCGCTTCGATCAGGCCCTGTTCGCAGACGATGCCGCCGCGCGCGGCATGCACCAGGCGGCTGCCCGGCTTCATCGACAGCAGCCGTTCGCGGTTGAGCAGGTGCCGGGTTTCGTCCATCAGCGGCACGTGCACCGTGACGAAGTCGCTGGTTTGCAGCAGCTCGTCGAGGTCGAGCATGCGCACGCCCTCGGGCGCGTTGGCCTGCACGACGAAGGGGTCGTAGGCGGCGATCGTCATGCCGAGTCCGCGCGCCTTGTCGGCGACGATCCGGCCGATGCGCCCGAGGCCGACGACGCCGAGCTGCTTGTCCTGTAGCTCCACCCCGGTGAACTTGGACTTGTCCCACTTGCCGGCGCGAACCGACGCGTCGGCGGCCGGGATCTTGCGCGCCAGGCTCATCATCAGCGCCAGCGCGTGTTCGCCGGTGGTGACGCAGTTGGCCTCTGGGGTGTTCATCACGGCGATGCCCTTGTCGGTGCAGGCGGCGACATCGATGTTGTCGATGCCGATGCCCGCCCGACCGACCAGCGCCAGGCTGTCGGCGAGCTCGAGGCTCTTCTTGGTGACCGTCGTCGCCGAGCGCACGACCAGGATTTCGTAGCCGGGCAGCGCTTCGCGGAGCGCGGCTTCGTCCATGCCGGTCTGCAGCGTTACATCGCCAGCGGAGCGGAGCATGGCCATGCCTTCTTTGCCGAGGTCGTCGGCGACAAGGATCTTCGTCATCGGAGTGGTGCCGTCTGGGTGGTCAAAGGGATGAGTGTTCTTAGTCGGTTTCGACAGCCGTTGCTTCGCCAGAATGCCGCGGCGGCCGTGCAAAGCCGCTGGCCGTCGCTTGGCTCGGGCTGGGGACGACGAAGCGGGCCGCCTGGCTCGCCGGCCGATGCGCCAGCGAATGGGCTGCCAGCGAGTGAGCTACCGTCGAGTGAGCTACCGTCGAATGACCTAACGTGCGCCTTTGCCGCGCAAGATCACGGCGACGGTGCGCAGCATGATGTTCAGGTCGAACAGCAGGCCGAGGTTCTTGATGTAGAACAGGTCGTAGCGCAGCTTTTCCTGTGCGTCCTCGATGGAGGCGCCATACGGATGGCATACCTGAGCCCAGCCGGTCAGGCCGGGCTTGACCGTGTGCCGCAGCGGATAGAAGGGGATGTCCTGCTTGAGCTGCTCGACAAAGTGTGGCCGCTCGGGGCGAGGCCCGACGAACGACATCTGGCCCGCCAGAATGTTGAGGCACTGCGGGATTTCGTCGATGCGCGTCAGCCGCAAGAACTTGCCGACCTTGGTGATCCGGTCGTCGTTCTTCTTTGCCCAGACGGGGCCCGATTTGGCCTCGGCGTCGGCCCGCATGGTGCGGAACTTGATCAGCTTGAACAGCTCGCCGTCTTCGCCGACGCGCTCTTGGGTGAAGAAGATCGGTCCCTTGCTGGTCGTCTTGACGAGCAGGGCGGCCAGCAGCGCCACCGGAAACGAGACGATCAGGCCGACGATCGAAGCCAGGATGTCGAGCACGCGCTTGAGCGACATGGTCAGCGGATCCTTGGTGAAGCCGCGCCCGTAGATCAGGTAGCTCGGCCGCATGCTCTCGACGGCCAGCTTGCCGGTCATGCGCTCGTACATCGTCTCGCGCTCTTCGACGATGACGCCGTCCATGCGCACGCGCAGGAGCTGGTCGACGGGGAACCGGCCGCGCCGCTCCTTGAGCGATACAATCACGCGGCTGATGCCTTCGTCCCGGCACTTGGTGCGCAGGCACTCGATGTCGCCGAGCAGCGGCGGATCGTCTTCGCGGCGTTCGAGCGGCGGCTGGCCGTGCTCTTCGACCAGCCCGACGATCTCGAAGCCGTTCATCGGGTTCTGTTTGACGAGTCGAGCAACGCGCAGCGCTTCGGGCGTCGAGCCGAGCACCAGGATGCGCTCGCCGAACCGCCACTTGTAGAAGAACCAGTGCAGCGCGCGCCGCAGCACAAAGATCATCACGAAGCCGACGCCGACCAGCAGGATCAGCTTCCAGGTCTCGCCGTTGATGTTCTGCAGGCCGGGCAGATAGAACAGCGAGCCGGCGACCAGGGCCAAAAAGCCCAGCATGACGAGCGCGTAGCCGTAGCTGTGCACAAGTCGGTTGGCGAGCTCGCCGCGATTCTGCGCGACGCGCCAGTCGTAGAGGTCGTTGTAGGACAGCGACGCCTGGCAGATTACCGCGATGGTCAGGCTGGTTGCGAGACCGCGCAGGAGCTCGTCCGACCACACGAACAGTTCAAAGGCACGGCTCTGCAGCGGCGGCAAGCTGGTGCCCAGCAGGATCACGAGCACGAACACCAGCGCTTCGCTGACCAGCAGCAGCAACTTGCGCCGCGGGATCATCTGTTCGGTGAGCGTGACCATGTGGACGGTTTCGGTGGAGCGCCGGGCGCGGCGGCTCTACGAATGTAGGCGGTGAATCGGTCTTTCCGTTTTACGCGGGAAGCCGCGAACATACGGACGGATTGGCTGCCGAGGCGGCCGAAGTCTCGTGAGTGTGTGGAGGCTGTCTCAGGGTTTTTCTCTACGCGTGCGGCGCGGCCGAACGCGTTCGCTGTCGAAAGCGGACGCGCAATCAAACCGTGTCCGCCGCGAGCGAGACCTCGAAATAGCCTTCGAATAGATCGAGATCGGCATGCGGGTCATCCCGGCTTGGGCTCGATCTCCAACGCACGGTGACGACGTCGATGCGGAGCCGTGTGGGACGCGGGCGAAGGTCCGGTGCCAGGGCACGCAGACTCCGCGCCAGTCGCTGCAGCTGCGCGGGGCGCAGGCACTGCTCGGGCGCGGGGTGGTCGCGGCGCGCCTTGACCTCGACGGCAATCCAGCAGCGCCGGCGGCGCGCAAGAATGTCGATCTCGCCGAAGCGCGTGCGCACATTGCGCGCGACGACGCAGTAGCCGCGCCGCCGCAGCTCGCGGCACGCCAGCTCTTCGCCACACTGCCCTGAGATTCGCCCGGAGACAGCTCCGGTGGCCGAGCCCGAGTCGCGGCCGTCACTTGGTTTCTGGCTGGACCGTCTCATCGCGCTCGATCCGCGCCACGGCGGTGCGATCGAACGTCATCAGGATGGTGTCGACGCGCAGGGTCACGGTGGTCTCGGTAAGCGACTGCACCTCGCCGTGCATGCCGCTCAGCATCACGACGTCGTCGCCGGTCTTGATCGAGGCCAACAGCGACTGCTGCTCCTTGCGGCGCTTTTGCTCCGGGCGCAGCACCATGAACCACATCAGCACCGCAAACAGCGGCAGCATGTAGAGCATCGAGCTGTCGCCGCAGGGACTCGCTGGCGCAGCGCCGCCGCCGCCGCCCCCGTTGGCGTCGCCCGGCACTTGGACCTGGCCGCCGCCTGCCGCACCGGCTCCGCCCGTCGGGGCACCGCCGGCGGCAGGCTGGTTGGTGCGCGAGGTCGGGTCCTGGGCTTCGGCAGACAGTCCTTCGGCAGACAGTCCGACGTGACCGCCAAACGACACTGGCAGCAGGATGCCCTGGCACGCGTCCAGGGACGGCATCGGCATCACCGTTGGCATCGGCGTCGCGGGGGCGGATGGCGGCAGCAAAAGGGGGTCCACAGCGGCGGGGCTCAAGGGATGGCTTGCGGGGTTGGACATGGATCGTCAGTAGGAACCGGCTGCCGGCGCCGGACGCGGCGACGGCCGACCGTCGGAGACCTGCTGGGCAGGGTCCGCAGCAGGCTCCGGAATTGGGCAGCGAGTATAGGGACGAGGTGGCTTGCGTTGCAGCCAAAGACCCGCATCCTGTCTCCCACGTGCGAGTTCTTGTGGCAATGTCAGGTGGTGTCGACAGCAGCGTGGTGGCTCTGATGCTCAAGCAGCAGGGCCACGACGTGGTCGGCGTGTTCATGCGCAACGGCGTGGCGGGCAAGTCGGCCGAGGAAAAATCGTGCTGCTCGGCGAGCGACGCGCGCGACGCTTCGGTGGTGGCGGATCGTCTGGACATTCCGTTCTACGCGGTGGACTACCAACAGGAGTTCGCCCGGCTGATGGACCACTTCGCGGCAGAATACCGCGCCGGCCGCACGCCGAACCCCTGTGTTCTGTGCAACCAGGACCTGAAGTTTGGCCACCTTTTGTCGCTCGCCGACGATGTTGGCGCCGAAAAAGTTGCCACCGGCCACTACGCCCAAGTCCAGGACGGCGAGCTGCACACGGCCGTCGACGACAACAAGGACCAGACCTACTACCTGTTTGGTGTCGAGCGTGAGGCGCTGGCGCGGACGATGTTTCCGCTGGGCGGCATGACCAAGGCCGAGGTGCGCGCGGTCGCGACCGAGGCGGGGCTGGTCACGGCCGAGAAGCCGGAGTCGATGGAGATCTGCTTCGTGACCAGCGGCAGCTACCGGGACGTGGTCCGGGCGCGCGGCGGCACTGGTCGGCCGGGGCGGTTTGTCGATGCGGCGGGCAGCCTGCTCGGCGTGCACGACGGCGTCGACGGCTTCACGGTCGGCCAGCGCAAGGGACTGCCGGCACTGGGGATTCCGCACTACGTCGCGGCGATCGACCCCGCCAGCGGCGACGTGACGCTGGTGCCTCGCGATGGCCTGCAGCGCCGCGTCATGTTTGTTTCGGGCTGCAACTGGCTGTGCGATGAGCCGACAGCGGGGCAACCGCTGCGCGCCGAGGTCAAGGTGCGCGCGCGGCATCGCGCGGTGCCGGCGACGATTGAGCCGCTGGTCGCCGAGTCGACGCTCGCCGAGTCGACGCTTTCGGAGTCGAACCTTTCGAAGTCGACACCTTCCGAGTCGACACCTTCCGAGTCGACGCTGGCCTCGCCGACCATTTCGGCGTCGGCGTCGGGCAGGCGCACAATGACGGCGAAGGTGACGTTCGACGTTCCGGTGGACGCCATCACGCCGGGCCAGGCCGCCGTCTTCTATCGCGGCACCAAAGTGCTCGGCGGTGCATGGATCGACGGCTCTGCTTGAGACGGCCACCCGCGTCCTGTGCCACCCGTGTCCTGTGCCACCCGTGTCCTTTGCCACCCGCGTCCTGGGGACGCCGCGTCAGGCCGAATTGGAGCGCGCCGCGGGGGCCGAGCCGGGCGCCGTCTTGGGCGGTGCCGAGTCCGAACAAACCGTGCGCCTGAGCGCCGTTCCCGGACGGAAACCGACGGTGCGGGTTGGCGCGACCGGTAGCGGTTCGCGCGTCTGCGGATGCTGCACGGTGCGCGCTTTGCGCTGCTTGACGTGGAACGTGCCAAACCCGACGAGCTGCACTTCGCCGTCGTCGCGCAGGCCTTGTTCGATCGCGCCAATGACGGCGTGCAGCGTGCGTTCGGCGTAGGACTTCGAGCACTCGACGCCGAGCTGCTTTTGCACGGCGGCAATGAGATCTGCCTTCTTCATGGATTCGAGGTGAGGACGCCCGGACCGTCGCGATCCGGGAAGGTTTCTGGTTGGGGCGGCAGGTCGATGCCGCACCGAGCCACGTGAGCCTACCCGTCCAGCTGTTTGAGCGACAGGTTTGGCTGCGCAGAGGGGCCCGCGCCTGGCGTGGCTCCGGGCGGGAATCCACCCGGTGAGATTGCGCACGCCCGACAGATCTAGTCGCCAGGCGTCTGGAAAGTCCGCAAGAGTCGCAGTGCTGCGACGGATTGTTGCAGGCTTCCTCAAGTCGTCGGTGCCAGCGACCCGATGAAGGGGCACCGGGGCGGAACGACTCCGGCACCCCCAGACTTCGATGAGGAAATCATGAGGACCGCGGCCACAGCTGCTTACCTGCTATTCGCCTTGGCTTCTTGCGCCACGACCCCAAAAGAACAGGTCGTGCCGTATCAGCAGCCAAATGGGCTGATGAGCGGAGAGATCCAACAGCGCATCGATCAGGTGCCGTTCCAGCATCGTGAAGAGCTGGTGCAAAACCTTCTCTGGCTTGCCCAAACGGGCGAACAGACGATTCCGGCACTGCTGGAGGGACTTCGCCACGAAAGCCCGAAGGTGCGCAGCTCGTGCTGTTGGGTGCTCGGCCGGCTGCGCGATCGTCGCACCGTCGAAGACCTGCGCCCGCTGACCCGCGACAAGGAAACGAGCGTGCGCATGGAAGCGGCCCGCACGCTTGTGGTCATGGGTGACCTGGAGCAGTCTCCAACGCTGATCGAGGGGCTCGACAGCGAGCGCAAGGAAGTGCGCTACATGTGCCACGAAGCGCTCAAGTCCGCCACGGGGCACGACTTTGGCTACGACCACCTGGCGCGCGAGCCGCGCGACATGCAGGTCGCCGTGCTGCGCTGGCGCGAGTGGTGGGGCGAATACTCCGGCGACCGCTTCTTTGCGCAAAACTACGAGAAGCAGCACCAGCTCAACAACCTTGCCGCGCCGGCGGGGGAGACGATGCTGGAGCCCGCGAGCAAGAACGGTGCGACCACGCAGCAGCCTGCTGCAGGCCAGCAGGCGAGCCCGCCGAACAGCCAGCCAGTAAGCCAGCCAGCAAGCCAGCCCGCTACTCAGCCGAGCAGTCCTCCGGCGGCCAACGTGAGCAAGACCGCAACACCGCCCGCAAAGCAGCCGGCATCGGTGCCCGTGAACAGCGCGCCGCCGGCCAAGAAGGCCAGCAAGGTGATCGAGCTGCCGGTTGTCGAAATGCCGAAGACCAACGCGTCGACCGGCAGCGGCAGCAAGTAGCGGCCGATATGCCTTAGGGCCCGACCGGCCGCGCGACCGGCCGCGGCGACTTCGCAGGGCCAGCAGAGTCGACCGCGCAGGGCCGAATCAGAGATCGGGCGCCCGTTGGGAGCGCTGCCTGGGGCCCGTCCCGCGACGGATACTCCGCAGGGCATGTCGCGAGCCGATCGATGCGGTAGACTTGGGGGACCCTTGGACCCCCAAACCGCGAGAACCCAGCTCATGCGCCGATCCCAGTCCGGCTTCACCCTGATCGAACTCCTCATCGTCATCAGCATCATCGGGGTGCTGGCGGCCGTGCTCGTGCCCGAACTGATGGGCGTGCAGGGCGTTGCCTACGTCGAAGCGGACAGCCAGCAGCTTCGTAAGCAAAACACGTGGCTGATGCTCTACAAGCAGAAGCACAAGAAGGCCCTGCCGCGCGCCGACGGGCACAAGTTTGTGATGTCGCTGTGGACGTCGAATATCTTCCCCCACAAGGAAGAGAACCTGGACTTCTTCTTCACGCCGGGCGCCCGCGACAACGATCCGGACTACCGCGATGCGCGCGAGCAGATGGAGCTCGGCGAAGATCCGTGGCCAGACCTTGGCTCGACCAGCACGCTGAGCACGCACTATGTCGGCCGCGCCCGTGAGCATCTGCGGTCCGCAACCCGCGCAACGGCGGCGCTGATGGCCAACGACAACGAAGGTGTCTCCACGCACGCCGACGGCACCGTCAACGTGCTGTTTGCCGACGGCAACGTGCGCACCTACAGCTTCCAAGACCTGCAGGGGCGCTTCGGCATCGGCGACTTCAACCCCGACGATCCGATCCAGACGTGGGGCGAAAACTCGCCGATCCCCGAGTGCCAAAAGCTGGCGAACTGACGCGCGCCGGTTGACGACAACCGGGAGGGCCAGCGTGAAGTGGCCCGTTTCTCCTGGCAACGCCATGTGACGCTGCGTCGGCCGCGGACCATCCGCATGCGCCCCTGTGCGGCCCAACCGAGCCGCCAGTGGCGGAGATCGCATGCGACGCAAGCACACCTGCGGCCGTTCCCGCCCGGCATCTCGTGGACCGCGAAGCTCTTCCCGCACGTGGAAGAGAACGAAGAGAACTTCGACTTCTTTTTTTCGCCGGGCGCGCGCGACAAAGATCCGGACTACCGCGACGCACGCGAGCTTGTCGGGCGCGGCGAAGAGCCATGGCCGGACCTCGATCGCGTCGACTCCAAGAGCACGCACTACGTTGGCCAACGACAACGAGGACGGCATCCGCACGCACGCGGACGGCTCGGTCAACGTGCTCTTCGGCAGCGGTCCGGTGCGCTACTACAGCTACCAAGATCTGCAGAAGCGCTTCCGAATCGCCGACTTTGACCCCGACCGCGCCATGCGCACGTGGGGATCGAGTTCTCCGATTCCCGAGTGCCGCAGGCTTGCGAACGGAATGCCGGCGAACCGATCGCAGGCCCACGAATATCTAGCCGCCTCCGCTCTGACGCTTGCCAGCCGCGACGTCTAGTAGAACGCCATCACCGGCACCGAATAGCTGACGGTGCCGCTGGTCGCGGCTTGGCTGCTGCCGTTGGCGATGCGCGCGGCGCCCATGGGCACGCTGCCAGCGGGCGGCGTGACCAAGGTGGATGCGTCGCCAAACGACATCATGGCGCCGTTGCTGAGGTCGATCGAACCGGCCTGGCACCACAGGCGGAAGCCGGGTGGCAGCAGCGGCAGGTTGGCGAGCACGCCGTCGTAGCGCCCGTTGCTGGTCATCGTGCCGGGCAGCGCAAACCAGGTCTCGGCAGACGATGCAAACGTGCAGTCCGAGCGGCTCGGCCACAGCCCAAAGCTCTGGCTGTTGCCGAGCGTCATCCATGCGCGCGTCGAGCCGGAGCCGTCGTCCGCTACGCCGTTGCGGATCGATACTTCAAACTCGCTGGTGCCGTTGGCCATGCGCCAAAAGTCGATGTTGGCATAGCAGTCGGCGCTGTTGCCTGGCGCCGGGCAGCCGGTGCCGGTTCGAAAGCCTGGCTGCACGGCGCGGCCGTCGGCGAACTGGGCATGCGCGTCGAGGTAGACGCTGAAGTTGGTGTCCGGACCGTTGGGGGTCTGGTTGGAAAATACTTCGACGTCGACGCACAGCGTGCCGCCGCCGGCCGGCACCACAAACGGCGTCGCATAGGGCACAAACAGCTCGAAAGCCGCGGCCGGGTCGATGCTCGGCCGGTCGGTCGCCGGAAACGTCACGACTTGACGAGGCAGCACGACCTGGGCGCTGCTGCCGGTGTTGTTGGCAAACGTCGACGATGCGGACGCCGCGGCGTGCGGCGCCATCGACAGCGTCACCTGCATCTCGCACTGCAGGCCCTGGACCACTCCGCGTACGCCGATGGCGTCGCGGCGGTAGGCGTGGCCGACGATCAGGGTGCCGCCAGCGACCTGGTCGTGCAGGGTCTGCACGCGGGCGTTCTTGCGGCCGATCGGGTAGTGCGTGAACGAGCTGCCCTCAAGCGTTTCGCGGTCGCTCGGCGAAACGATCGGGGTTTGCGATCGGGCCGGAGCGGCGGTGCTGGCGAGCAGCGCGAGCGTGGCGGCGGCAGCGGCGAAGAGTCGTTCGGTGGTGGGGCGAGGCAACGCGAAAAGGTTGGGGAACGACGCGGACATTGGACTTTGCATGGCAGTTTCTCCTAGTGCCGGCGACGGATCATCCGCGCCGGTATAGGCAGTGGCTGCGGGCGCGCGCATTTGCGCTGGATTCACGCGTATTTTTCTGCGGTGTCGATGTGGCTCCCGGATTGCCGCGCTGCGCGTTGGCAAGGTTGTGGCTGCCGCGTCTACTTGACCGATGCGCCCTGCCGTCCCGCTCTCGCTGTTGCTGCCCTCGCTCCTGACGTTCGGCGCCTGCGCCGCGGGCCGCGGCGGCTTCGAACCGGCGTTTCGCTCCGGCTCGTTCGCGGGCTGGCACACGGCGCCGGGTGGCGAATGGGCGTGGCGCGGCGACGTGCTGGTCGGCACCAGTTCCCAGTCGGAGAAGCGCCATGGGCTGCTGATCAGCGATGCGACCTACGGCGACTTTGAAGCGCGGCTGAGCTTTCGCGTGCTCGCGGGCGACAGCGGCTTCTACTTCCGGCTCGAAGAAGTCGGCGGTGCTGCCGCCGTCGCTGGCTTGCAGGCGGAAGTGGACCAGACTCTCGACACCGGTGGCCTATACGAAACCGGTGGCCGTGGCTGGATCATCAAGCCGGATCACGCGCGCATGGCCGACGTCTACCGGCCGGGAGAGTGGACGCGGCTGCGGGTTTCTGCCGTCGCGGGGGACGTCGATGTCTTTGTCAACGACGTGCACACCGCCAGCTTGCGCGACGATCCGGGGCGCCGCGAAGGCCACTTTGGGCTGCAGCTCCACGGTGGCCAGGACATGCACGTCGAGTTTCGCGATCTCGAATTCTCGCTCTCGCGCTCGCGGCTGCGCGCGCCGAGCGCACGTGAAGTGCATCTGGTAGCTGCGACGAATGCATGTTCCCTACTTCCTGCCGAGCAGCAGCAACGCCGTGACGGGCGTCTTCGCGCCCGCAGAATGCGCCCGATAGCAGATGCACGACACTAGCCATCCGCAAACGGCAGTTCGCCGGCGCGCGGCAGCACCCCCTCGAGCTCCAGCAGCGCGCGCTTGTTGTCGAGGCCGCTTGCGAAACCAGTGAGCTGGCCGCTCGAGCCGATCACGCGGTGGCACGGCACGACGATGGTCAGCGGATTGCGTCCGTTGGCGGCGCCGATCGCGCGCACCGCCGACGGCTTGCCGATCGCCGCCGCTTGTTCGCCGTAGCTGCGCGTCTCGCCAAACGGGATGCCGCGCAGTGCCCGCCACGCATCCTGCTGAAACGCCGTGCCGACTGGGTCGAGCGGCAGCGCAAAGACCTGGCGCTCACCGGCGAAGTATTCGCGGAGCTGGATCGCGCACGTGCACAGCATGTCGTGATCGGGCTCGTCGAGCACGTCGCCGCGGACGCCATTGCGCCCCGGATCCGACTCCTCAAAGAGGATCGCGCGCACGCCGGCTGCGCTGGCGAAGGCGTGCATGACCCCGAGAGGCGTTGAGAAACTCTTGCGTGACAGGGTCATGTTCGGCGGTTTGGGCTGGGCTTGGGCGATGCGGCGGCCGCGGCCGCGGCGGCGGCAAGCCAAAGATAGGCGCATGCCGTGGTGCGGTAGGGGCGCCAGGCCGCGGACATGCGCTCCAGCTCGCGGGCGGATGGTATCTCGCCGTCGCTGGCCGCTCCCTTGCGAAGGCCGAGGTCGCTCGCCGGAAATGCGTCCGGCTGGTCAAAGACGCGGGCTGCGATCAGGTGGGCGCTCCAGGGGCCGATGCCCGGCCGCTCGGTGAGCCGGGCGACGAGTTCGTCGAGACTTTCGGCGGCAACCAGGTCGAGTTCGCCGGTGGCGACGGCCTGTGCAAACGCGAGGATCGCTTGGGCTCGGGCGCGCGGCATGTCGAGCACGTCGGGACTTGCTGCGGCGAGATCTTGGGGCGACGGAAACAGCGAATGCAGCGTTCCCGAGAGGGGCAGGTCGATGCGCGTGCCGATGCGTTCGACGAGTCGCCCGGCCACGGTCGATGCGCCGGCGACGCTGACCTGCTGGCCGATCAGCACGCGCACGCTGGTTTCGAAGCGATCCCACGCACCCGGCATGCGCAGCCCCGGGTGGGCGCGGACGATCGCGCCGATCGCTGCATCGCGACGCAGCGCGCGTTCGGCGCCGGTATCGCCGCGCGACAGTCCGAACATCGCGCGTGCGCGCTGCACCTGGTCCAGGATGGAGCCAAACGTCGCGAGGTGCAGGGTCACTTCGAGGTGCTGGCCGTCGCCGGCGTCGCGCACTTCGGCGACGCCGGGATGGCCGCAGGTCTTGATGGTGCGGCGGTAGGTGCTGTCGACGACCTCTTCGATACCGGGAATGGCGCGGCTGGCCAGGTACTCGAGCATGCGGGTGGGGTCGATGGCGCCGCCGTGGGGGACGCGCAGCCGCAGGCCGCCGTCGAGCGGCGCCAGCACGTCACCGCGGCGGCGCTTGCGGCGCAGCTCGGACGGCGAAAAGGCGAACAGGTCGCGCATCACGCGGTTCATCTGCCGGATGCTGGCAAAGCCCGCAGCAAAGGCGATGTCGGTGATGCTCAGGTCAGACTCGTCGAGCAGCCGCCGCGCCATATGGGCGCGGCTGGCCCGTGCGACGAAGTCCGGCGACGCGCCGATCTCGGCCTCGAACAGTCGGTCGAGCTGGCGCGTGCTGTAGCCGACGCACGTGGCGAGATCGGCTGTGCTGGCGTCGTCGAGAAAGCCGGAGACGACCAGGCGCAGCGCCTTGGCCACCGCCGGCGTGCGTGCGGTTGCGCCGAGATCCGGCAGCCGATCGGGGCGGCACAGCAGGCACGGTCGAAAGCCCTTCGCGAGCGCGGCAAGACTGTTCGGCATGCTGCGGACGTTGTCGCGATGCGGCCGCGCTCGACAGTCCGCCCGGCAGTAGATGCCGGTTGTCACGACGCCCTGAATCTTCATGGCCCGCAATGTTTGCATCTCAAGGCATCGAATGCTGGCCGGATTCGGACATCGGGCCCGGAAACCTGTGCCCGTGCTCGAACCGGTTGCGGAGACGCGGGCGCCGCCGCTAGCGCTCGCGTTGGAGCAGCTTCTTGACGACCGCGCGCACGGTTTTCGCCGGCAGTGCCAGCGTTTCGACGCGGCCAGCGCGTGCGATGTTGACGCCGAGAACGCGGCCGTCGAGGTCGATGACTGGGCCGCCCATATCCTCGGGCTCGAGCGTGGTGTCGTGCTGCAGGACCTTCTGGAAGCCGCTGCGGACGCGGCTGAGCTCACCCCAGATTCCTTCTTGGTTGGAGCGGCGCGGGTTGTTGTCGGTGCCGAGCACCACCTCGAACTTGCGGGTTTTGTCGCCGCGCCGCACCTGCACAGGCACGCGATCGCCGGGCTGCTTCTTGCCGATTTGTTCGCGGAGATCTTGCGCGGCTTTGATCTCGGTCTTGTCAAATGAGATCACAACGTCGCCGTCGCGCAGGCCGGCAGCGCGCGCCGCGCCGTTTTCGAGCGCTTCGTCGATCTCGGCTTGGCCGCGGCCGCTGCCGGCGAAGCGGATGCCCAAAAACGCACGGGCGCGCGTGTGCGTGTAGGCGGCGGCCGACAGCACGCCGATTCCGCACGGGATATCCGTGCCGTCGGGGGTCGCCAGGAACGAGCCGACGGATGGCGCTTGGTCACGCCACTGGGCGGGTTCGAGCACAGCGTCCACGAGGCGCAGCAGCGCGAGGTCGCTCGGTCGGTCGAAGCCAATCAGCTGGCAGCCATGCGGTTTTTCGCCGACGAGGCAGCGCAGCGTCGCCGGGTCGTCTGCCTCGCGGTCTTCGAGCTGGAGCTCGCTGTATTTGGTGACGACGAGGTTGTTGGCGACGGCGGTGCCGAGAGCCCGCGACGATTCATCCACATCGACGGTGACGACGGTGCGCTGCAGCGGCGCAACGACGGCGGACCAGGCGCGCCGAACCGCGTCGCCCTGGCTCAGGCTGACCATGCTCTGCGCGACGAGATCGCGAGGCAGCGCTGCCGGCAGCGCGAGCAGCATGGAGAATGCGATCTGGCGCAGGTTCATCGACCTTCTCCTTGGCGGATTTTCAGCGTCAGTTCGATGCCGCGGCCGTCGCGGTAGACGACTACCGGAACTTCGTCGCCGACGCTGTAGCGACGCAGCGTGCGCGCCAAGGAACGACGGTCGTCGATGTCGTAGCCATCCACTTCAAACAGCCGGTCGCCCGACCGAAGGCCTGCCTTGTGGGCTTCGCTGTCCACCTTCACGTCTTCGAACTGGGGCGCGCCATCGGCAAAGCTCAGCGTGGCGCCGAGGCCGCGGCGGCTGCGATTGCGCCGTGATGTTTGGCGGGTGACCTTGCCGTCGAGCAACTCCTGCCATTGGTCGGTCAGCGCGTCGATCGGTGCGTGCATGTTGACGGCGAGGTTGCGGTTGATCCGGCTATTGATGCCGACCACGCGACCCTGCATGTCAAACAGCGGGCCGCCCGAATCGCCAGCCTGCATCGTGCAGTCGGTGACGACGTAGCCGCTCTCGGGAACGCGCAACACGCGGCCGAGTCGCACCGGGGCCGTTCTGCCCGGCTTTCGTCCGCTCGGATGCCCGAGCATGATCACCCATTCGCCGCGCGTGAGTTTGGCCGAGCGACCGATGGCGACGACGGGGTGGTCGCCCGACGTCTCGACGCGGACCAGGCTGACATCGCTGCGGTGGTCGGCGCCAAGCGACGTGCCGCGCAGGCGTTTGCCGTCCGTTGTGCGGATGGCGATGCTTCGATCGGCCTCTTCGGTGACGTGGGCGGCGCACAGCACAAAGGTCGCGCCGTCACGCTCGACGAGCACGCCGCTCGCGCCCGGGAGCGAGACGGTCGCCGGCAGCGTTCGCTGCACGAGGTCGCGCACGTGCGTTTGCATGGCGCGCAGCTCGGCAAGGTCGGCCGGGTCCGCTCCGGCCAGCAGCTCCGTCAGTCGATCGGGAGAGACACCGGCTGGCGCCGTCGCGGAGGGGGCCGGCGCAGCCGCAGGTGGAGCCGGAGCCGCCTGCGCGAGCAGGCCTGCGGCGAAGGGGGCAAATACCAAAAGGTGAGCGGCTGGGTGCATGCGCTGGCGTGAGCGGGGACGGCGGGGCAGCCGGCGTGTGCGGCGGCGGCGATTCGCGCGGGCGGCTGCGTCCGGCCGTTGTGCCGGTCGACGCAGATGCCCACGCACGTTCGTCAGGATACGCAGGACCTGCCGATTCGACCACAGGCACCGCGGGCCGCTTTGCGCTGCCGCGACTCAGCGGCTTTGCTTGATCCAGGCCGTGCGCGCCAGGGCGCTGCCGTAGACGCCGATTGCGCCGTGCTTGTGCTTGGCTGTGGGGCCGCTGCTGACCACGTGCAGGCCGGTGATCGCCTGCATCGTGCGCATGCCGTTGAGCCGTTTGAATTGGTCTGCGACGCCTGCCACCACGCGTTTGGGCTCAAACAGAGGTTTGCCCTGCACGATCACACACTGCCACAAATTGGCGTGCTTTTCGGCCTCCTTGCTGAAGTAGGCGAAGACCTGGTTGCCCGTGCCGCGCGCCAAGGTGTAGTTCGTTGGGACTGTCGCGCCCGAGCGCAGCGGCGGGTCGGCAGCGAGGAACGTCGTGGTCGGCGCAATCCCTTCGCGCGAGTAGGAAATGCACAGCCGCCCCTGGCCTGGCTGTGTCGAGCCGAGCAGATGGATCAGGGTGCGGCCACCGGTCGCGTCCGTGCAGCAGACCGCGACGCCGCAGACGATGGCTCCGTCTTTGGCTTTGGCAGAGGCGGGCTGGTTGGCGGCCTGCTCAAACTGCCCGGTGGCTGCGTGGAACGTTCGCATGCTGTGCACGGAGCGGTCCGGCCCGCTAAAGAAGGTCATGAATACTTGGTCGCCGTGCACCAGCGAGTTGCCGCCCTGGCCGTAGTTGGTGACGTTGACCTGCTGCAGCTCCTGCCACTGCTTGTCGCCTGGCGGCAGCCATCGCATGCCCAGGCTCCAGGCGTGCTTCCAGACCGGTCCTGGCGGCCGTCGGTGGCTGCCAATCGCCGCGACAAGTGCCCCAGTTTTCGTGCGAACCAGACTGCCGGGTGTGTAGTGGTCGTTGGCCCCGGTGCCGCGCGCGAGGCAGGTAGGCTCACCGACCCAGGCCTCGCGGACCGGGTCGTATCGTTGGAAGAATGTGTCGCGCCATGCGTCCCCGTGGTTGGCGCTCCAGGCGACGGCGAGCTGGTCGCCGTCGACCGTGATCGAGCCCCAGCAGTTGCCTTTCGTCCGTGGCGCGGCGGCCATCCGCCAGTCGAGGCCGTTGTCGCTCCGCCACATCTCGAGCGCCGTGCTGCCGTGTCCTTGCCGCGCTTCGTCTGCGTAGGTGCGGCGATGGACAAGCACAAACAGGCTGCCGTTGCGCGTGGGGGTGACGCCGTGTTCTTACGGCAGCATGCAGAAGACCCGTTCGTTGGCGGCGGCTGATGTGACGGTGACCAACCGAGGTGCGGGCTGCGTTGCTTGCGATGGGCAGGGGGCTGCAAGCAGGGCAAGGCATACAGTGGCGGAGCATGCGTGAAGCCAGCTGTCAGGTTTTTTGCCCACGTTCTGCTGCGTGCCGATTGTCGTGAATCGATGGTCGCGAATCGATGGTCTCGCATCGATTGCCGGGCGCCTGTGTTGCCGCCTTCGCGGTCACTTCAAGACGCCTTTGCGGCCGTAGCCGTAAGGTCGTTTCTTCGCGTTTGGGTTCTCATTCGTTTGGCCCGGCCAGAGCTGGCTGGCCGCGACGCCATGACCGTTCGATGAGGCCCGCTTGTTTCTCGGCGTAGCGAAGCAGAGAACGCCAAGGTTCAGCCGTTTTTTGCGGGTAGCCGGCCAAACGTGCCGCCTTCGGTTCGCGATGCTGCGATCCGTTCGATGTGTCGCGCATTCCGACGCACGCACGATCCGCCCCTCAAGCGGCTATCGGAGATCGATCGTCACCGCCGGCTGCGAAGCTCGAACGTGCCAGCCCTCGACCTTATGTGCTTGCGCCGTAAGCCGCATCCGCGTCGTGCGGCCGTGCATGGCGCCAAACAAGCGGTCGTCCATCAGCGGTGCTCCATGAATGTCGAGCACGCGGAGCGCCAGGCTCTGGTCGCCGGCCGCGCCTAGATCGAGGGTGCGCTCGGTGCCGGGTTCGACGTGGATGGCAACCGCCTCCGTCGCGCCCGCAACGGCGACGGTCGAAGTGCTCGCGAACTCTCGGCCAGAAGCGAAGAGTCGCACCTCGCCCGCAGCCAGGTCTGCAAACTCGAACACGCCGCGTTCGTCGGTTTGGCGAATCGTGTCGGGGAGGCTGCGGAAGGCGCGGCCGTCGACGGTTGCGATCTTGACGCGTGCGCCCACGATCGGTCGTCCGTCCTGGTCGACAATGGATCCGGTCAGCGTGAGGTTGGCAGCGGCCAGCGTGAGCCGCAGGGGCTTGGGGTCGCCGTCCTGCGGCACCGCGACCTCGACGAATTGCGTGGCGAAACCACGTGCCGTGACCACGAGGCGAGCGCTTTGGCCGCGGAGAAAGCCGGGGACCTTCAGCTGAAAGCGCTGTTGTGGACCGTTCGCTTCGGCAGCCGGCTTGAAGCTGTAGCCGCCGAGCCCGACCCGGGTGCCGAGCTGGAGCTGGATTTCGGTAGGAGGGGTGGTCGCGTCGGTTGCGATGTCTACTTCGAGGGTTGCCGACGGCTTGGGGTTTGGCACGTCGAGCGCAGCTTGGCGAACGCGGTGGTCTGCGAGGCGCGTTGCCGCAACCCATTCGCGATCGCGCCATACGGATAGCACGAGGGCTTGCGGGTCCTCGACGGTTCCTGTCAGCGTGCCGTCCGTTGGTGAGTATTGCAGCTTGGGCTGGGTGCGCAGCATCGCCGAGAGTTCCGGTTCGGTCTGCGCGTCTTTGCGCAGCAGCAAGAACCGGAGTTCGGCTGCATCCCAGCCGCGATGGGCGAACCGCTGTCGATCAAGGAGCAGCCCCGCTGCGTCTACCAGGCGCAATCGCAGCGGCTGCAGGCCATCGAGCTCGGTCGCGAGTACGACATCGTCGCGGAGGTCGAGCTGCTGGTTCTTGCCGTGGTGTCCGACGAGGCGGAAGCCAAGGGTATGCTCTCCTGGCGGCATGGGCGGTGTCACGTAGTTGCCCGTGGCTTCGGTGCGAAACTGCAGCACGCGACCGCCTCGCACGCCGTAGTCGACGGTGATCGCGACGGGCTCTTGGAGCACTCCCGATGACGATCCGACTTGGCCACGAATGCGCGGCCAGGCTTCGCAGGCGATATGCTGCGGCGACTGCGGATCCACAACGGTTTGAAAGCGCAGACCGACCTCTGGCGACCAGATCGCGAGGACCATGTCGCGCAGCACCGCATCGCGCCGAAACTGAAACGAGCCGGCTGCGTCCGTGCGGGCGACGAGAGCGGTTCCAAACAGCTCGCCGAGGATCGCCTCGTTGTGCATCCATCCGTTGTCGCTGATTTTCCACAGCGCCCAGCGTGTGCGAAGAACCTGCAGCGCCCGTCCGGTCGGCCTCGGCCGGACGTGGTGACCATAGGTGTCCGCCTGAGAACCCGTCAGCAGCGCGACCTCGACGTCGGCTATCGTCGCGCCGAACGCATCGCGGACCGTTCCGGTCAGCCAGGCTTTTGGGGCGCTCGTCGCGCCGGTAGCCAGCGTCCGTTCCGCGGTTGCTGCGGGCTGCGGCGTCGGCGGCGGCGGCGACCGGCTGCCCAGTGCTTGCTTCGCTTCCACCTCTGTCGCGCGTGCTTCGGCCTGCGTGGCTGCGATCTGTGGGGGCGAGGTGCTGTTGGCAAAGGATGCGCTGCTTTTTTGCCATGCGAAGACGGCGAGGGCGCCCACGATTGCGATGGCGGCGATGGCCAGAGTCTTGGTCTGCATGAGGATGCCGATGGTGGCGGTGCGGAAGCTTGCGGGAGCCAGGGTCGCGCCGCGTTCCTTGGCGAGGGCAAGCAGGGGGATGGACCACGCGTCACGTTGTCCGTGTCGGTCATCGAGGCTGCCCCGCAGTTCGTGCAGGCCGCGCTTGATGCGTGTGCGCACCGTCTCGACCGGGGTGCCCATGCGCTGGCTGATCTCGCGCGGCGGCAGGTCTTCCCAGAATCGTAGAAGCAACGTGGTGCGAAGGGGTTCGCGCAAGTTGCGCACGGCCGAGACGACGGAGCGGTGCATCTCGAACCGAGCGAGCATGTCGATGGCCGACGACTCCTCGCCGGTTTCGCTCGAAGCGGCAAACTCTCGTTCTCGTCGCAGCCGGCGAAAATGCGAACGGGCCCGGCCGGCGGCGATGTTGCGGGCAATGCGTTCGAGCCAGGTGCGCAGGTTGGCTCGATTCGGCCGCGGTTGCTCAAGGGCGGCGGCCAGCGTGTCCTGCGCTAGGTCGGCAGCGGTGTGCGCGTTGCGCACGAGCTCGCGGGTCAACCGCTGCAGCCACGCTGTTTGCGCGAGCAGTTCTTGTGGGTAGGTGGGCGTCGTCGTCACGTCGCTTTCCGTAGTCGTCGCGCTGTGTCGAATCGGTTCAAGATCGATCTGTTTCTTGCGTGCCGCCGCCGCCGCCGTCCTCTTGCCCGCAAATCGTAGGGCAGGCTGCGGAACGGAACTCCCGGCAGCTGGCGGGGCCGCTGTGCCTGCGGACGATTTCGGGGCGCTCGAGAGCCGCTCGAGGAATCTGCCGGCTCGTGTCGTGCATCTGATGGTCGTGCATCTGATAGTGGTGCGTCTGACATTGGGGGCATTCTGCGGGCGCGAAGGCGCCAGGTCCGGCGCCCCCGGGCGGAGAGACGGACTGCCTCCGGGTGCGACGGCAGCGAGATTCTGTCTGCAGGCGGTGCGGATCCTCGCCGGTACGAGCGTATCCGCCCCGCGGGAGCTCCTAGCGGCTGCCGGCAAGGATGCCGCCCGGGTCCGCGGCCCGGCCCACGGCGGAGTCCTCCCAGCGCTCCAAATCCCAACGTGCTGGAGAAATTGGCTCCGCACGGTTTGCCCTCGGCCGCGACCGTCGCTAGCATGCTCGCGCTCTTCGCCATCGTTGGCGCGACGGAGATGAGCAGATCAACCCCCAAGCCACCCGTTTCCGGCATGTCGCAAGGCCAACAAGCCTTCGGCGCCGCCGCCACGATGGCCGTCAGTGTTGCTCTGTTCACCTTCGGCGGACTGTGGCTCGACCAGAAGTTTGGAACCAAGCCTTGGCTCCTCCTGCTGATGGTCAGCCTCGGGCTCGTCGGAGGATTGCTGCATCTGATTGGAGCGGTTGCTCCGGAGATGTTGCCGTTCCGTGGCTCGACGAGACCTGGTAAGGAGCGCAGCGGTGCTGCCGTCTCAAAGCCTGAGGCGCGGCCCAACGATTCGACCTCTCACGACCCACCTCCGTCCGAACCAAGCTAGTTCGCTTGCCTAGCACTTCCTCGAGCACCGGCCACGCGCCGCGTCAGCAGACACCGCATATTGCGGGGTCGACGATCTCGCGTGCGGCTTTGCTGCGCGCGCTGGTCCAGGCGGTGTCGGTGATTGTAGCGCTGGGAGTGATCGTCGGCTTCGTCGTGTTCCGGCTCAAGGGAGCGGACGGCACCGTGACGCTGCCGGCCGACCATCTGCCGTACTTCGTCGTCGGCCTTGCCGCGACGGTGTTCGCCGCGTTCTTCACCGTTTGGCTGCATGGACGATTCCTTTCCGTGCAGAGCCCGGTCGCAGCCGGGGATCCCGCGCGGGTCGGCACGCTGGTCGCCGCACGCCTGCAGGGGCTGCTGGCGGCGGCTTTCGGCGTGAAGATGTTCGTGCTCGTCATCGGCTTCTTTGCGCTGCGAAAGTTCGCATTGCCGGGTGGCGGTGAAGGTGTCGCGAAATTCTCGCAGATCACAACCTTTGCGGTGACGTTCGCCGGCGGAGCATTGCTTTGCCAGCTCGTGACGGCTCTTGCTCTCTCTCGCTCGATGCGATCTTCGGCCGCACATCCCGTGCAACCTGCCATAGACCCTTCGACTCACACGTAGACGATGCTGGCGAACACTCGATCCACTTCGTGCTGCTGCACTCCGCTTCTTCCAACACTCCTCAACGACACCCCATGATCGCCCGGAAAATCCTGATCACGGTTTGGTTGTGCCTGCTGGCAGCCGTCGCGCTGCCTGCGCAGGAGCACGGCGGAAGCACCGAGAGCGGCGGCGGCCAAGAGCCGGCGGCCGCTTCTGAAGGGCATACCGGAGAGCATGGCGACGGCCACCATGGCCCGAGCCTGACGATGGAGATGTCCAACTCGGAGATCTTCCAGTGGCAGTTCGACCACAGCGTGACGTATCCCATCGCGCTGTTGTCGCACGACGAGGACGGCCACGCGCACCCCGGCCTGTTCACGATTTACAATGTGCAGCCGTGGCAGTGGGTCTGTCTGGGCCTCATGCTGATCGTCTTCCTGCCGGTTGTAGGCAGCTTCAAGAAGGGCCGAGTGGGCTGGCTGACGCGTGTCATGAGGGGCTTCTGCCTCTGGGTGCGCGACGAGATGGTCTACTCCGTCATGGGCAAGGAAGAGGGCAAGAAGTTTGCCCCGCTGTTCTTGTTCATGTTCTTCTTCATCGCGTTCATGAACGTGATCGGCCTGATCCCGAGCTGGAGCCATAGCTTCCCCGGCGCGATCTACACGGCAACGGGCACGCCCTATGTGACCGGTGCCTTGGCGATCATCACGCTGGGCCTGATGCTCGGCTGCGGCATGAAGAAGAATGGTGCCTTTGGCTTCTTCAAGGGGCTGATCCCGCACGGTCTGCCGGTGCTGCTGCTGCCGATCATGATCCCGATCGGGCTGATCAGCCTGATCGTCAAGCCGTTCGCTTTGACGATTCGTCTGTTCGCCAACATGCTCGCCGGCCACCTGGTGATCGCTTCGGCAATCGGCCTGATCTTCCTGTTTGCGCGTCTGCAGGACGGCGCCGCGACGAGCTACCTGACGGCTTTGCCGTGCTTCGGCATGGCGGTCTTCATCTACATCATCGAAGCGTTCATCACGCTTCTGCAGGCTTACATCTTCGTGTTCC
>JBGCDH010000142.1:0-17052 GCA_045105235.1 Planctomycetota bacterium
CGGCTTCGACGAGAACCTGTTCATCCTCTACGAGGACAACGAGTTCTCCTACAAGCTGCGCATGCGCGGCTACACCATCGGCCTCGCGCCCGACGCGCTCTGCACGCACAAGGCCGGCACGGTCGGGCTCAGCGTGCGCGGCGAGGCGAAGTATCCCGGCAAGCGTACCTACCTGCACAGCAAGAACCGCTGGTACGTGCTGTTCACGTGCATGCGCTGGCGCACGCTGATCCTCACGGTTCCGGCGCAGCTCGTCTACGGCGTGGTCTATGCGGCCTTCGGCGTGCGTCGCGGCCATCTCGGCTCGTGGCTCAAGGGCAAATGGGAGCTGCTGTGCCTGCTGCCCAAGGCGATCCGCGCCCGCGGCCCAGCGCAGCGCGGCCGCACCGTGCCCGACCGCGAACTGCTGGTTGCGACGCCGATGACGCTCAATCCAGGGCTCGCCGACAAGGGCTTTGGCGCCTGGCTGCGCCGCCGCATGGACGGCTTCTTTGGCCTGTATTGGCGCGTGGTGCGGAGGCTGTGTGGTTGACGGCGGCGGCGATCCGGGCCCGACCGGCGAGCGCCCGCGTGGCCGTCTACCTGGACCGCAGGTCACGGCGCTGCTGCTCAACTACCGCGGCGCGACCATGACGCTCTGCTGCCTGCGCGATCTGCTGCAGGTCTGCGCCGACGTCGACCTGCGCGTGCTGCTGCTCGACAACGCCTCAGGCGAAGACGATCTCGAAGAGCTGCGCCGCGGCCTCGACGAGCTGCCGGCCGACGAGGCCAAGCGCGTCGAGCTGGTGCCGCTGGACAACAATTCGGGCTTTACCGGCGGCATGAACCACGGCCTGCGGCTCGCGCACGAACGCGGGGCCCGCTACGCGCTCGTGCTCAACAACGACCTGCGGCTGTCCGACGCGTTTGTGCGGCCGCTGGTCGAGGTCATGGAAAACGATCCGCAGGTCGCGGTGGTGGGGCCGACCGTGCTGCAGCCGGACGGCAGCGTTTGGGCCGAAGGCGGCGAGGTCGGCTTTGCCGCCAACGCGCTGCGCTTGATCCGCCACAACAAGCCGCCCCGGCCGCGCGAGCACGGCCCGGAGTCGGTCGGTTTTGTGCCGGGCGCCTGCGTGCTCCTGCGGCTCGACGCCGTCGCCGAGGTCGGCATGTTTGACGACGACTACTTTATGTATTGGGAAGACGTCGCCCTCTGCCACCGGCTGCGCCAAGCCGGCCACAAGGTTGTCTGGCTACCGTGGGTGCGCATCGAACACTTCGCCGGCCAGTCGTCCGGCGGCGGCCGATCGCCGCTGCGCAAGTTCTTGATGGCCTGCAACGCGGTGCGCTACCTGAAGAGCCACGGCAGCGCCGCCGGCTGGCTCGGCTGGCTGTGCTTCGACGTGCTGCTGTGGCCGATCGCGCTGGTCACGGGGCCGGCCGCGGCGCTGGCCAAGATGCGCGGCACGTGGGCCGGCTTGTGCGGCCACCGCGCGTCGGCCGAGGACGTGCGCCGCTACTTGTCGTGACGCTCGCGGGCCTCCGCTAGCAGCGCCTCGCGCACCGCGCGCTGTTCGTCGGTTTCGATCAGGCATTCGCGGCGCGTGCGCGTTGCCGATGGATCGAGCGGCGACGAAGCGCCCGCTGCCAGCAAGGCTGGGTCGAGCACGATGTCGGCGTTGCTGTGGTGGCGGAACTCATGGGCGATGGCGCCGATCAGGCTGCGCGGCTCGGAGCGGCTGTCTTCGGCGTCGGTCACAACGCGCGCGATCACCGTCAACGAGCCCCCTTCGGCAAACGCGCAGGCGCTCGCGAGCAGCTGCTTGCCCGGCAGAACCGTGCGGGCGTCGAGCCCGGGCTGGATCCAGGCGCCGGACGGCGCGCGGGTGCGGCCGAGTGCAATCGTCCAGGTGGTCAGCGAATCGAGCAGCAGCACGGCGTGGCCGCTATGGGTCTCGACGTGCCGCATCGCGCGGTGCAGCGCCATGTTGGCGATCGCCGTTGTGCGTTCGGGCTCGTCGCCGAAGTGGCTGCCGAGGCACTGCCAGCCGGCTGTTTCGCCGCCCGATTTGCCGCCGCCGCGCGCCCGCAGCTTTGCCGCGGCTAGCTGCTCAGGCGGCTGTTCCAGCAGGCAGGCGGTGATCTGCGCGCCGGGGTCGCCACGTCGGATCGCGTCGGCGCAGTCCGAAAGCCACGGCGCGGCGGGCCACGGTGCCGGCGCGTGCAGCAGCATGCGGTGGCCGCGGCAGATCGGTGCGAGACGCAGCGCCTGCTCGATGGGTGTCGACGGCGATGATTTGCCGTCCGGCAGCGGCAGGCGCTCGTGCGGCACGATGGGGGTGCGCGAGCCGAACGGCGTCGCAGCGTGCAGCGCCTTTGGCAGCTCGTCCTGCACGCGTTCGATGCGGGTGAGCGCGAAAAAGCGTTCGGTGCCGCGCGGCGCGCGCACGGGGCCCTGCACGCGATGGCCGTCGCGCAGGTTGAGTGCGCGCACCTGGCTCGGGCTGACAAAGGCATCGACGGCCGATGCGCGCAGGTTGCTGTCGAGCTGCCGCACAAAGCCAAAGCCCTCCGGCAGGATGGCGAGCACGCCGTCGGTTTCGACGGCGTCGCCTGCGGCGAGCAGGTGGGTCACCAGCGCCGCGGCGATTTCATCGCTCGGCAGGCCGGGCGGCAAGTCCAGGCCGGTGCGCATCGCGTGCGCCTGCAGCGACGCGTGGCCGGCGCCGAGCAGGTCCGGGATCTGGTGGGTGGGGCCGGGCGCTGCGCCGTCCGCTGGGCCGTCCGCTGGGCGGATATCGTCTTCGCTCACGACGACATCTCCAGCGTGCGCAGCAGCTCGGCGACCGAGGCCGCGGTCTCCGCAAGCGTGCCGTCGTTGGCGATGGTGTGGTCCGAGCGGCTCTGCTTCTCGGCGAGCGGCAGCTGGTTGCGTTCGCGCTTGGCGAGTTCGTCGTCGGCCCAGCCGCGGCTGCGGGCGCGCTGCTGGCGGGCCTCGTCGGCGGCGGCGACAAAAACGATCGTGTTGCAGCGCTCCCAGAGCCCGGCTTCGAACAGCAGCGGCACATCGAGCAGCGAGCTTTGGCCCGCTGCATGCGCCTCCTGGAGCGCGGCGTCGATGCGCTGGCGAACGCGCGGGTGCAGGATTTCTTCGAGCACGCGCTTTTGCTCCGGCTCGGCGAAGACGAGCTTGGCCAGCTCTGGGCGGTCGAGTTGGCCATCCGCGGTGACGTATTTTGCCCCCAGCCGCGCCCGGACCTCGGCCAGCGCCTCGGGGTCGGCGGACGCCGCCCGGGCATGCTGGTCGGCGTCGATATGACGAATCCCGTGCTCGCAGAACAGCTTGGCGACGGTGGACTTGCCGGCTGCGACGCCCCCGACGAGGCCGATCACAAGGGGATCTAGCGGCGCAAACGGCCGCGTGCCGCTGTCGTTTTCCTGGTGTTGGGACACGTGGATAGATCGTGGAGTAGCGGCTGCGGCCGGGCAAGCATGCATCTGTCCAGGGCGCCTCGCCGTCAGCCGGGGGCCGCCCTCGGATTGCGCAGCAGCCCAGCGCCGGCTTGACCAGAGCACGAGGCTTCCTAATATCCGGCGTCTGCACGGACTGGCGAACCCTCGCTGGCCCGTGTCGACGTCCGTCCTTCGCAGGCTGCAACCCGTTCGCCCGGGTTGGCCTCACACTCCCAGCCGTACACCCAGCCGTTGTCTCTCCCCGTCGCCACCTGCACAGCTCTCCCTGCTGTTGCCTCCGCTCGCCTTCCGGCCGGCGGATTTCCCGGTAGCGATCGACAACGCACAGACCCCTTGGAGCTCGTTCCAATGCAGAATCCCCAGAGCGGTGCCGCGCACGTCCCGATCATGTTCTTCCTCATCCTCCTGGTGATGTTCCTGGGGGCGCTTGGCTACGGCTTTGTGCAGCAGCAGGACAACACCGAGATGCTCAAGGCCCGCAAGCAGGCCGAGGCCGACCTCCAGGAGCTCAAGAGCAAGGACACGCTGATCTCGCACTACATTGGCGACATCGGCAAGGTCATCAGCAAGCCCGGCACCTACGAAGGTCGTGAGGGCGTCAACCCTGAGTTCTACAACGGCGCCACGATGACCTACGACGGCATCATGGCCCCGAAGTCGATCAAGGAGCTGATGGACAAGGCCGCCAGCGATGCCGGCGTCGCAACCGCCAACTCGCTTGAGAACCTGCTCGGCTCGATGATCACCAAGGTCAACGCCGAGAAGCAGCGCGCCCAGGATGCTGAGATTGCGCGCGACAAGGCACTGTCCGACAAGCAGCAGGCCGATTCGGCGCTGACCAAGACCGGCCAGGAAGCGGCGGACAACTCGACGGAAAACGCCAACAACCTCGAGCAGCTCGGCTCGGACTTCGAGTCGGCCAAGAACAGCAAGGACGCCACGATCGGCAGCCTGCAGCAAAACGTTCGCTCGGCGAAGGAAGACATGACGACGGCTCAAGAGGCCGCAACCGCCCGCGAGAAGGACCTCAAGGGCCAGATCGCACTGCTCAAGACGCAGCTGTCGGCGCTCACCGAGCGCCAAAAGCTGCTGCTGCCGCCGGACGTCGCCGACGGCCGCATGCTGGTCGCCAAAAACGGTCTGCCGACCGCGTTCATCAACCTCGGCCGCAAGGACCTGCTGCAGCGCGGCACGGTGTTCCGCGTCAAGGCCCCGAACGCGACCTCGGTCAAGGGCTACTGCGAAGTGACCCGCGTAGAAGACGAGCGCGCCGAAGTGCGTCTCTACAACTTCGTCGATCCAGTCGGCGACTACGCCGCCGAAGGCGACCTGCTCTACAACGATCTCTACACGCCGCGCGTCACGCGCACGATCTTCCTCATGGGTCGCTTTGGCGCTCCTTACGGCAAGGAGCAGGTTTCGAACCTGCTGCGCCGCCTCGGCAACCGCGTCGTCGCCCGCATGGGCCCCGGCGTCGACACCGTGGTGCTCGGCAACCGTCCGGTCAACGAAGAGCGCGACGGCTTTGCCGACATCGAGGAGAGCCCGGAGTTCAAGATGGCGAACGAGCTTCGCGTCGAGTTCACCTACCTGCCGCGCATCGCGGACCTGATCAAGCTCTAGGAGCAGATCCGCTCGCAGGGACCGGCCGAGCTGTCGAAGCATCGGCCCGGACTGCGGGCCGCCGCGCGCCGAAACTCTGGCGGCGCGTGACGCGTTGTCGCTGGCGACGCCTAGCTATCCGTGAGCGCCTGCGCATTTGCCGGCGCTACCGATGGCGCTTGGGCCTAGACTTCGCGGTTGCGCATGGTGCAGTTGGACGATCCACAGCTAGGACGTGAGCTCGAACAGCCCGAGGGGCTCGAGCGCATGTCGTTTGGTGACCACCTCGACGAACTGCGTTCGCGGGTGATCAAGGCGCTGCTGGCGATCCTGGTCGCCGTCATCGCGGTGCTGCCGTTCAAGCAGATCGTGCAGGGCATCATCGTCCGGCCCTACCGCGTGCAGTGGAAGTTTGGCTTCGACAACTGGATCGCCAAGCTCAAGGGCGAGTCGGAAGCAGGCGTGCTCGATCCGATCGGCGAGGGCTTCCTGACCAAGGCAGTCGAGATCCGGGATACGGTCTTTGAAGGCACCTATCGTTGGACGGGCCTGATCGAGGCCCAGACCGGCTTCCGCCTGCCCTACACGATGTTCTCGACGAACGTGCTCGAGGACATCATGTCGTTCTTCTGGGCGTCGTTGATCTTCTCGCTGATCCTGGCGAGCCCTGTCGTCATCTGGCAGATCTGGGCGTTTGTCGGGGCCGGTCTCTACAAGCACGAGCGGGCGGTTTTCTATCGCTACTTCCCGTTCATGATGCTGCTGATCGCGGGCGGCGTGTCGTTTGGCTACTTCGTCGCGCTGCCGTACACGATCGCGTTTTTGGTCAGCATGATGGACCCCTCGATGGTGGGGGCGATCTTCGCGATCGGGCCGTTCTTGAACCTCGTGTTCATGACGACGGCGGCGATGGGTGTGCTGTTCCAGGTGCCGATCGTGATGCTCGCGCTGCAAAAGGTCGGGCTGGTCAAGCACGAGTCGTTCATCAAGCACTGGCGCATCACCGTGCTGGTGATGTTTGTGGCCTCGGCGCTGTTTAGCCCGCCGGAGCCCGTTTCGATGGTGCTGATGGCGATGCCGATGATTGTGCTCTACGGCGTGGGGCTGATCCTGACGCGCGCCGGCCGCAAGAACGAGCGCAAGTCGGAGGACCCGGGGGATTCGCCGCCGGATGCTCCGCCCGGCTCGCCGCCAGATGCGGCCGGAGGCTTGGCGTGATCGGTGAGGTCGTCGCGATCGGCGACGAACTGCTGCACGGCGGCCTGCTCGACACCAACAGCAAGCAGATTGCCGTCGAACTCGAACGCCTCGGCTGCGTCGTCAACCGCTTCACGGTTGTCGGCGACGATCCGGAGCAGCTGCGCGAGGCGCTGGCCGACGCGTGCGCGCGGGCCGACCTGGTGATCGCGACCGGTGGCCTTGGGCCGACGCTCGACGATCGCACGCGCGATGTCGTCGCCGAGCTGCTCGGCGAGCCGCTGCGCTTTGACGAGCCGAGCTGGCGCAGCATCCTAGAGCGCTTCGAACGCTTTGGCCGCCAGCTGCCGGACAGCAACCGCCGCCAGGCGGAGCTGCCGGAGTCGGCGCAGCTGCTCGCCAACCCGGTTGGCACCGCCCCCGGCTTTCGGGTTGCGGTTGGCTCCGCCAGCTTGGTCGCCTTGCCGGGTGTGCCGCGCGAGATGGCGATCATGCTCGAACAGCACGTGCTGGCGCCGCTGCGGGCGGGCGCGGGAGATGGCCCGGGAGACGGCCCGGGAGATGGCCCAGGAGATGGCGCAGGCGGCCGGGGCCTGACCCCGAGCCGCAGTCGCTTGCTCTACGTGCTCGGCCCGTCCGAGGCCGAGCTCGGCGAACGCATCGCTTCGTTCATGCGGCCGGGGCGCAACCCGGCGGTCGGCGTGACGGCGTCGGCCGGGTTGATGACGGTGCGCGTCATCGCGACGGCCGAGTCCGCGGAGCAGGCCGAGGCGGCCTGCGAGGCGACCACCGCCGAGCTGCGGCCGCTGCTGTCGCAGTGGCTGCTGGCGGAATCCGCGGACCGCACTCTGGTCGAACTGGTGCTCGCCGCGCTGGTCGAGCAAGGGCGCACGGTGGCCTTTGCCGAGTCGTGCACCGGCGGCCTGTGCGCAGCGGCGCTGACGGATGTTGCCGGCGCGTCGCGCGTTCTGCAGGGGGGGCTGGTCACCTACGCCAACGACGCCAAGCAGCAGCTGCTCGGCGTCTCCGAGGCGGCGCTCGTCGAGCACGGCGCGGTCAGCGAACCCGTGGCCGAGGCGATGGCCCGCGGCGCGCTCGCAGCGCTCGGCGCCGACGTGGCGCTGTCGACCAGCGGCATTGCCGGGCCGGGTGGCGGCACCGACGAAAAGCCGGTCGGGACGGTGTGCTTTGGCCTTGCCGAGCGGCGCCCCGACGGAAGCGTCGATGCCAGCGCCTGGACCCGCCGCTTCCCCGACCTCGGCCGGCGCTTCTTGCGCGACCGCGCGGTGCTGGAGTGCTGGCGCACGCTGCTGCGCGGCCGTTCGTAGCGTCACGGTGATGACGGGCGCACCCGGTTGTGCGTATGATGACGTCGCGCCGCGGCATGGGCCTGCGCCGCATTCCAACGAGTGAAGATCTGCCTGTCGTGCGAGGGGGTAACCAACACCCCGGCCCAGCGCTGCGGCAACTGCAGTGCGCCGCTGGTCCCGACCGACGCCGTGCACTACCCCGTGCGGCGCGGCGAGCTCGACGCTGGCAACCCGCTGATCGGCACCGTCGTCGACGGCAAATACCGGCTGCAGTCGGTGCTCGGCCGCGGCGGCCTCGGCACGGTGTTCCGCGCCCAGCACACCGGCTCGCTGGCCCCGGTGGCGGTCAAGCTGCTGCATTCGCGCTACGCCGATCGGCCGGAGTATCGACGTTCGCTGCTGCCAGAAGCGCGCCGTGCGGCTGCCGTCGTGCACGAAAACTGCGCGCGGCTGCTCGATGTCGGCGAAGGGGACCAGGGCGTTGCCTACCTGGCGATGGAGCTTGTTGACGGCCAAACGCTCGACGAGGTCCTGCTGCAGGGCTCCGTGGCGCCGTCGAACGCGCTCGAGATCCTGATCCAGATTGCCGATGCGCTGGTGGCCGTGCACGACGCCGAATTGGTGCACTGCGATCTATCGCCGCGCAACGTCATGGTGGCGGCGCGCAGCGGGCATCTGATGGTCAAGGTGCTCGACTTTGGCATCGCGCGCGGTGTCGGCCTTGCCAGCAGCCGGCTCGAGAGTTCGGAGCTGTGGGGTTTTGCCAATCCGATGTTTTCGGCGCCGGAGCTGCTGCGCGGCGAAGCGGTCGACGTGCGTGCCGACGTCTACTCGTTTGGCGCGGTGGCGCGCTTGCTGCTGACCGGCCTGCCGCCGATCGCAGAATCCGAGACCGAGCGGGTCGTGGCTGCCGTGCGCGAGGGGGAACTCGACGCCTGGCCGCGCGGCACGGGCGTGCCGGTGGCGCTGCGCCGTCTGGTGCAGCGCTGCATGCGCTTGGACCGCGAGCAGCGACCCGCGTCGATGCGCGAAGTGCACCAACGCCTGCTGGCGATGCGCACGGGCTGGCTGCCGACCATTCTGCGCAGCGTGGCCGTGCTGGTCGGGCTCGCCGTTGTGATCACGCTCGCCACCGGCGAAGAGCCGGCGCCCGTGTTCTTGCGGCCGCAGCCTGGTGCCGCACTGCAGCTGATCGATGGCGCGCTCGGCGCCGACGAACCGGCGGTCGACCTGCGCGCCGGCAGCCTGGAAACGGTGCTCTGCTACTACGGTGGTTTCGCGTCGAAGCGCCTGCGCGCCGAGATCGGCCGCGACGGCGTGGTGCTGGCGCGCATTGATCTGCGGCCGGTGGTCGACGACGCGATCGGTACGCTGGTGCTGTCGAACGCGCAGGAAGGTTGGCGTGAAGTCGTCGCCGCTCTGGTCGAAACCAGCCGCGAGGGCCCGGTCGACCTTGCCTTCGTGGTGCCGGGCGCCGCGGTGCTCGGGGCCAGCCGGCTGCGCGTGGACGAGCAGCCGCCGACGGTTCGTGCCCGGCTTCGCGACGGTGGCGAGCGGGTGCGCGCCGACTCGGCCCTGGCGATCGCGCTTGATGACGACCTGGGCTTTGGCAGTGCCGAAATTGTCGGAGGCATCTACCGCAGCGCCGGGGCTCGTTCCGAGGGCGCCGGGCGAGGGAAAGCCGGCAGCGGCAGCGGCAGCGAACCCGCCACCGCCAGCGAGCGGTTTCGCATGCCGCTGCCGACGTCGACACGTTCGTTTGCGCTGGGCGCGGCCTTCACGTCGCTCGGCATCGAGCGGGCGCCGCACGGTGGCTGGCTGCGCGTGCTCGCGCGCGATCGAGCCGGCAACGAAGTGGCTTCGGACGCGATCGACTTTGCCGCGATTGACGTCTCGGTGCCGCATGTCACCGCGGTGGTCGGACCGGCCGGCGAACGTCAGCTGTCGCGTGTCGGCAATCGTCTCCGCATGCGCGTGCAGCTGTCCAACGGCGAAGCGGGCTGCGTGCTGCGGATCGGGCGCGTTGCCGAAGGGCAGGGCGGCGTGGCGGTTGACGTCGTGGCGCCGATCCCGCTCGATCTTGAAGACGGCGCAACCTCGGTGTCGCACGCGGTGGAGCTGCCCTACTACCAGGTCGTCGGCGATGACGCGCGGTCGTCCGAGACGCGGTCTGCCGGGGAACCGGCGGCCGCTGGGCGTGCCGATGGGGCAGCCCAGCCAGCATCCCAGGCGGGCGGCGCCAACCTGGTGCTGTCGCTGGCGATCGAAGACGTTTTCGGTAACGTTGCCGAGCGGCAGTTTGTGGTTGGCGTGGCCGACCGCAGCCCGGTTGTGACCTTGGTGCCGCGCGCGCCCAGCGAGCAGTCGGGGCCCGGGCTTTGGTCGCGCGGCGAACTGATCGTCGGTCCACTTGGGTGCGTTGCCGACGTCGGGGTTTCGAGCCGCTACCGCGTCGCGGCACGTGTCGATACGGCGCGCAACCGTCCGGCCGGCCGCGCTCTGCGTGTCGACGAGCAGGATGTCGGCGGCGGCGCCATCCACATTCCACCTCTGCCGCCCGGCACCCACGACCTGACGGTGGTGCTCACCGACCCCGACGGCCGCGAAGTGCAGCCCATCGAGCGCGCCTTCCGGATGCGCGTCCTGCCGTCGACGATCGAAGTGCGACGGCCGGCGTCGAGTGCTCGCTTTCTGCCGGCGCTTGTCGATGCGGGCTTGTTCGCGTTCCGGGATGGCCTGCTTCGGCCGGGGCCGGGCTGGCGGCTCGATCCGGCTCTGCGGCCCTACGTCACCGGCAAGGCTTGGGTTGGTGCGCAAACGCCGACGGCGCTGCCGATTCGCGCTGAGGACGGGCCGCTGCTGCCGGCGGTCGCACCGGTGCCGGGGCGAAACCTGATCCGCGTCGAGCTGCGCGATGTTCTCGGCCGTCCGGTGGCGCTGGTGGATGGTGGCGACACCAGCGCTCGTTTGCCGGCGGCGGGCGAGATCGTCGGCCAGATCCCCGGAGGGGGCGATGACGAAGGTGGCACGCTGCAGCCGGTCGCCGATTTTTGGTGGAGCGACGTGGCGCCGGAGCTGGTTGGCGAGCAGGTGCTGGTGGAGTTTGGGCAACGCGCCCGCGTGCGCATCCGCATGCCGCTGCCGTTGGCGGATCAGCCGCTGGCGACGCTGCGGCTGGGTATTCCAAGTCAGGAGATCCAGGCGCAGCAGGTTCTTGCCGTGCCGGACAGCATTCGTTCGGAACTCGTATTCCTGCTGTCCTATGCCGATTGGTGTGCCGCCGCGCGCCTGACGGCCGAGCCGCGCAGCCGGTTTGCCGAAGGGCTCGAGCGTTCGATTGATGCCTACGTCGATTCGCCCGCTGGTCGCCGCGACGTCACGCTGCGTCTGCGCACGACGCGGTCGACGCTTGCGCCGCTGCGCGTCGAAGATCTTGCCGGCCTCGACCCCGACATTGCGACTGCCTTTGCCGACCTGGTCCTGGTGCCGGTGTTGGCGCCCGATGACGCCTTCGAGGAGCCGATCCCGAAGGATGCTCCGCCGCGCTTTACCTTCCGGCCGCAGCACCCGGTGGCTGTGCGCAACATGTCGGATCTGCTGCTGCAGTCGCGCGAGTTTACCTGGGGGCAAGCGCGTGCTCTGCGGCGCTATGCGGCCCGAATGGATGAGCGGGCGCGACGCCAGTGCCTGCACGTGCTCGATGCGCGCGGACTGGCGCGCTTCGAAGGTGACGCCCTGCTGCCGTCGGCGCCGCTGCAGCTGCGCCCTGGCGAGGCCTCGCCGCAGGCTCCCGATGGAGCCGTGTTGACGGGCGTCGACTTCTTCCAGGCCTGGACGCTGACCCGCGTGCTCGGGCTCGCAATGGGGGCTGATCCTCAGCTGTTTCGGCTGCCGATCGGCTGCGAACTGGAGCTGGCCGCGTATGCCGGCCTGGAGCCGACGAGTTGCCATGGCGCCGCCACGCACGGCGGGCGGGTGCAGGCAGCGGCCTTTGTTGCGGGCACTGCGCCGCTGCCACCATGGAGAAGCGCACAAAGCGTCCTGCTCGGCGACGTGCTGCCTTCGGGCTATGCCGGCGTGCGCTTCGAAGGGCTCGACTTTGGCGTGAGCGAATGGGTGCTCGACCTGCCGCATATTCCCGGTGCCGAGATGCTGCTCCGCGAGTGGACGGGGGATCACAGCACCCATCTTCGCCGCGTGCTGGACATGGGGGCCGGCACGGCCGACCCGGCGCCCGACCCGCTTGGCCTGCAGGCTCGGCTCGGCGTCATCCGCGGCCTTGCCTTCGGAGACAGCGGGGGCGCGATCGACGCCTCAGGGCGTCCGCTCAACCTCGCCGGAAGCGAGTACTTGCCGCCGTCGGTGCCAGGTGTGCTGCGGACGGCGCAGCTGCGCCGAGACGGTCGCGATTTGGTCGGCTCGGGCCGTGATCCGCGATTGGCTCGGGTTGGCTTTCGGGTTGCCGGTAGCGCGATTGCCTTGGCGCGCCTGTGGGAGGGACGATGAGCACAAGAACGCCCGTTGCGGCCTGTGTTTGGCTGCTGCTTTGGTTTGGATCGGGCTGTGCCTCGACCGAAGACGATCTGCGCGGCATCGCCGAGCTGCCGCCTTTGGACCTGGCCATACTCGTCAGCGGCGGCGCCTACTTTTCGGGTGCCGGGTTTACGGACGGCACGTTCGTCGAGCTTGACGACCAGGGCCAGCCGGTTGCGCCGGATGCCCAAGCCGAAGCAATTCCATTCGCCGACATCGTCGAGGTGCTGCGCAAGGCACGCGTTTGCCAGCATCTCGTGGCGGATGACGATGGCAACGGGCGTGCGGAGCTGCGTCGGCAGCTGCGCCAGCGCACCAACGATGGCTCGCTGGCCGCGTATTTGCAGTCGGCGCGCGACCAGGGGTTCGATTTGCTGCTGCTGATCGAAGAGCTGCAGGATGGTCCGATCGACGAACAGGGCACCAACAGCCGCTGGCCGGTGACGTTCACGACGTGGATCCTGCTCGGCGTCGGCGCGTTCATTCCCGACCGCACGTTTGAGTCGCGCGCGACGCTGCGGGTGTCGCTGCGCGAGCTGCAGACGGGGCGCGAGCTGCACAACATGCTGCTCGTCCCGGGCCCGGTCGACCTGACGTTGCCCGAGCGCACCGACTGGCTTGGGCTGCTGCAGTCGATCCTCGTGCCGCCGTTTTGGGTTGGCGACGATCGCGCGACCGTCATCGAGTCGGTGCGCGAGAACGCGCAGCGGCGCCTCTTGCTGACCCTGGCGCGCGACCTCAAGAGCGAGGTGCTGCGTCGTCGCATCTACGAAAGCGGGCCCGCATCGCTGGCGCTGGTTCGGGACGGGGGCGGCCTGCGCGTCACCGTCCAATCGCGCGAGAGCCTCAGCGTGGTGCAGCTGCACGGCGGCGCATTCGAGAACCGCGCGGAAGCCGTTCGCGACTTTGAACGGCGTCTGCTGATGTCGCGCACGATCGAGGGCAATATCTTTCACTACTCTGCCGCCGTGCCCGTTTTGCCGGCGGACGTCGGCCGTTTTCAGGTCAAGGTCGCGACGCTGCGCGGTGGCGTGGCGTCGGCCACGTTCACGGAGCGGAGCGCACGGTGAAGTTGCCGGCGGGCATTGAGGTCGGCGTCAGCAGCCATACCGGGCTTGTGCGTCGGGCCAACGAAGACGACTACCTGCTGGCGCTGCCGGCGGCGGACGCGGAGCCCGGCCTGGTGATCGCGATCGCCGACGGCATGGGCGGCGTGGCCGGCGGCGCGGAGGCGAGCCGCACGGCTCTGCGCGCGCTCGGCTCCGTCTTGGTCGATGGCGCGACCGCGGCGCCGGTGCAGCGCATGCAGCTTGCCTTTCGTGCTGCCAGTGCCAAAGTTTTTGAGGCGGCGACGGCTGTGCCGGTGCTGCGCGATATGGGCACGACGCTCACTGCGCTCTGGCTGACGGCCGGCGGGGTCGGCTGCATCGGCCATGTTGGCGATACGCGGCTGTATCGAGTTCGCGAGCGCGAGTGGCTGTCGTTGACCGAAGACCACGTGGCCAAGCAGGGCGAGAGCCTGCTGACGCGCTGCGTCGGCGGCGGGCAGGCGTCGACGGAATGCGACGCCGAGCGTGTGACCTTTGCGAGCGGCGACCGCTACGTGCTGGTCTCGGACGGCGTCTGGAACGTCGTTGCCGAAGACGCGTTCGCGGCCATCGTGACATCGCTGCAGCCGTGTCAGGTCCTTGCCGAGCGCTTGGTCCAGGCCGCTCTCGATGCCGGCGCCCCCGACAACGCCACGGCGGTCGTCGTCGATGTGCTGAGCACGGATCTCGGCGACAGCCGCGACGTCGAACTGCCGCAAAAAGAACGGCCGGACGCCAGGCGGCTGTGGCCGCGACCGCGCTCGTTGCGCACGCCGCTATGGGCTTGGCTACTGCTCTCGGCCGCGATTCTGGCCTTGGCATGGGTAGCGCTGCGCGCTGCGACCGGGGTCGAGCCGATGCGCTGGCTGCTCGATCGCGTCTAGGTGCCCGTTGCCCTGGCCTGCAGCATGCGCAACGATGGGGTCGCCCCTCTGATGCCCGATCGCTCCCCCGGTCCGGCCCCTGTCCAACAGGTCCTCTCGAACAGCGTCGATGCCGAAGAAACTGCAGCGCCGGATCTCTGCCCCGAAAGCCCAGGCCTCGTCCGAAGCGGTCGCCGCTCGCTCCGGCGGCGGCGGCGGAAGCGGCGGCGTTTCCATGCTCGGCGGCAAGCGCGTCACGGCGCGCGTGCTCTCCGAGTTTACGAGCCAGCTTGCGGTGCTGCTCAACGCGGGCATCCCGATCACCAAGAGCCTGCGCATTCTGGAAGGCCAGATGCCGCAGGGCGGCATGAAGCGCACGGCGGCGCAGCTTGTCGAGGATGTGGAAGGCGGCACGGCGCTGAGCGAAGCCATGACCAAGCACGAAGGCGTGTTTGATCCGCTCTACACCAACATGGTGCGCGCGGGCGAGGCGGGCGGTGTGCAGGAAGAGATCCTGCACCGGCTCAGCTCCTTCTTGGTGACGAGCGAGGAAATCAAATCGCGCGTCAAGGGGGCTCTGGCCTACCCGGTTGCGATCATGGTGGTCGCGATCCTGGTGCTGATGCTGGTGTTCGCCTTTGTGATCCCGAAGTTCCGCAAGGTCTTCGCGACGCTCGGGGACGAGAACATGCCCTGGGCGACGCAGGTCGTCATGAACATCGGCGACCACATGGCCGCGTGGTGGTGGGCCTACCTGCTCACGATGGTGTTGATCTACGTGCTGCACCGCGTGCTGATGCTCAAGGTCATGGGCTATCGGCGCGTCATGCACCGCGCCGCCCTCAAGGTGCCGCTGTTTGGTGCGCTGCTGCACAAGGGGCTGGTTGCGCGTTTTGCGCGCACGTTCGGTACGCTGATTCAGTCGGGCGTGCCGCACCTCGAAGCGCTCGACATCCTCAACGCGTCGACCAAAAACGAGCACATGAAGGACGCCGTCCAGGATGTGCAGGGCTCGATCCGCGAAGGTGCTGGCTTTGCCGTGCCGATGGGCGAGAGCGGCATGTTTGACGACATTGTCGTCAACATGGTCGACGTCGGCGAGCAGACCGGCGAACTCGACGGCATGCTGACCAAGGTTGCCGATCGCTACGAGAAGGAAGTCGATCGCACCGTGGAGACCACGTTCAAGTTGATCGAGCCGATCCTGTTGGTGGTCATGGCCGTGATCGTTGGCTTCATCGTGTTTGCGCTGTTCATGCCGCTCCTCAAGATGATGCAGCAGATGAGCCGGAGGTAGCTGCTTGTCGCTCGCCTGGCGCATCCTGCTGTTCGTCCTGCTGCTCAACGTCCTGACGGTCGGCGCCGTGCAGATCGTGGTGCACCAGGCGCAGCAGCGCTGGTTCGAAGGCGAGCGCGAGCTGCTGATGTCCTCGGTGAAGCAGTCGTTCACCGAGATCGAGCGCGTCTATACGCCGGCCTCGTTGACCGGGGCCAACAGCGATCCGCTCAGCAAGGTCGCCGTGTGCCGTCGGCTGCTGCGCAATCGCTCGCTCCGCGAGCTGTATGACGACGTGCTGGTGACCAGCGGGCGGCCGCCGTTCGACGGCTTCTACCTCAACACGCTCGGCGCCGTGCACCGGGATCCCGAGCGCTTTGACCTGCAGAAGATCTTTGCCGGCATTGAGCGCGCCCAGTCGGTCGACGGCACGTTCCGCGTCGAAGGCGGCTACTGCCGGGCGCTGCGCTTCCAGGGGCGTGTGGTCGGCTATCTCTGGTTCGTGCCGAAGTTCCGACCGGAGCTGCCGACGACGCTGCCGCTGTGGACGGCGCTGTCGGCGGTGCTCGCGGCGACGCTGGTGTCGGCCTTTGTGCTGTTTTGGTTGATCCGACGGACCGTTGGCCGGCCGATGCAGCAGGTGGGGGCGGCGGCGCAGGCCGTCGCCGACGGCAACTACGACGTGCGGCTTGCGGAGCGCGGCGTGCCGGAGCTGGCCCCGCTGGTGCGCAGCTTCAACCAGATGACGGCGCGCGTCGAAAACCATACGCAGACGCTCGAGCAAGCGGTGCAGCAAGCCGTGGCCGCGACCGAACAGAAGGAGCGCGCGCTGGTGCTGAGTTCGCGCTTGGCGACCATTGGCACGCTCGCTGCCGGTGTTGCTCATGAGATCAACAACCCGATCGGAGGCATGCAGAACGCCGTGCAGCGTCTGCTTCGATCCGACCAACTCGAAGACCGTCAGCGCGTCTATCTCGAGCTCGTTCAGGATGGTCTACAGCGCGTTGCGCGCACGACCCGGCGCATGCTGGAGTTCTCGCCGAAGGATGCGGAGCCGCAGAGCTTCGACGTGCGCGCCGCGGTGCGCGGCGCCTACGCGCTGGTGGAGCACCGCGCCGTGCAGGGCAACGTCGCGTTCACGCTTGATGCGCCGGACGGCCTGCCGGCTGTGCACGGCGATGCCCACGAAATCCAGCAGGTCATGCTCAACCTGCTGCTCAATTCGCTCGATGCGCTCGAGGGCCGCAGCGGGCGCATCGACGTTTGCTGTCGTTGCGTCCGCGGCGAGGTTGAGAGCGGCGGCGGCGGCGGCGAGCAACAGGCCGCCGGCGAGCGGGTGGTTGTCGTCGTTCAGGACGACGGCCCTGGCGCCGAGCCGGAGAATCTCGTGCGCATCTTCGACCCGTTCTTTACGAAGAAGGACCGTCCCGACGCGAGTGGGCTGGGCATGTTTATCAGCTACTCGATCGTGCAGAACCACGGCGGCTCGATGCGGGTCGACTCGGAGCCGGGCAAGGGCTTTACCACGACCATCGAGCTGCCGACGGCGGGGCAGGTGTCCGCGCCGGACGCTACGAGCTAGTGTAGTGCATCTGGTAGATGGGGTATGATCCGGGATGCGAGGGCGTTCGTCGCAAGGCGCTGTGACGAATGCATGTTCCAGCCTGTCTGCCGGGGAGCCTGTCTGCCGGGGAGCCTGTCTGCCGGGGAGCCTGTCTGCCGAGGAGCCT
>JBGCDH010000143.1:0-28466 GCA_045105235.1 Planctomycetota bacterium
GGCCGCGAGCTGCGCTGGCTCGAGATCACGTTTGGGCCGGAGGGCGCGGCCCCCGCGCTAGAGCTCAACAAAGAACAGCTGCAGCTGCTTGGCCGGCAACCGTAGCCCAACCAGGCAGAGCGCAGCTACTTGGACAGCGGCACGACCTTCAGCCCGGCAACGCGCACGACGCTGTCGTTGACCGAAAGCGCCAGCTCGCCGTGCAGGTCAAAGTCCGCGAGCTTGGTTTGCAGGACTTGCGCACCATTCGCAAACAGCGTGATCCCGTCGCGCACTTCGATGCGGATCTCGATCGGGCGGTAGCGCGGCCCCACCATGCGGCCGGCATCGCGCCCCAGCCACGCGTTGCCATCGCTTTGCGTATTCACCGTGAAGCGATCCCCTTCAAACGAAAGCGCGACCGTGCGCTCGCCCTTATGAAACGTAAAGCGCCAGTGCTCATCGCCAACTTCGAGCAGCTGGATGCGTGCTTCGATGGCGTAGGCCCCTTTCGGCGGCATCTCGTGGCGGACGAAATTGGCGGCGAGTTCGTCGGTGCCCGCGATCAGGATCGAATCCTCGCGCCGCTCGACGACCGGCGCCAGCGCTAGCCAGCGCGGCTTCGCGGCCCGCATCGCCTTGCTCAAACGGTCTTCCACTTTGCGCCAGTTCTTGCCAAGAACAGACTGGATCACCGACTTCCGCATTTTCGGATCCGATCCCGCGGCCGTGCCACGAGCCCTCTTCTTCAGCGCCTTCTTCGGCCACGTCTTGGACTTGTTGGTCATGAGTTGGCCACACCAACCCGCCATCTGCCAGCTGCCGTGCCAGATCCCAACGGTGTTGGCCTGGCCATCCCACTGCATCCACTCCAGCAGCGAAACGGAAGGCGCCGCTCCAATAGGTCGGAGGAAGTCAGCGCGCCGCGCATCAAACTGCGGGTCGCGACCATAGGCAAACTTGGGGTTGCGCAGCGAGTCGAGCACCGTGCTGGCAAACACCTGGCACAAGAAACCGTCGCGGCAGCCCACGCTGCTCTGACTCGCGCACAGCCAGGCCAGCTGGCGCACCATCGCATCGCGCGTCGCAGCCGCTACGCCAACGCGGTCACGCACATCTTCGGAAAAATCGACGATGCCACGCACGCAGGCGCGGTCGCCGCTGCCAACCGCAAACTCGCCGACGGCGATCGACAGCCCGGCCTGTGTCCGTGCCTGCTCAAAGGCGCCCGCGTCGTAGTAGACGTCGAGCGTGAGGCGGCGGCGCGGCAGCTGGCCGAGCCGTTCGATCTGCGCCAGCGCCGACTGCACCTCCAGCAAGCAGGCGTCGGCAAAGCGTGACGCCTTCTCGTCAGGTAGCGCGCCGCGATGCAGACGGACGTGGACGTGCTCGTGTTCACGTTCGACGACGGAGCCGTCCACCGAGTCTTGCGGTCGCGATCGGCTCAGGGCAACACAGCGCGCAGCACGGGCCTCCCGGGCCATCAGCGAAGCCAAACAGGTGACCGTAAGAGCCACGAGAGTCGGAGCATAGGCGCGACGAAGCATACCCGCACGATACGCGCGTCGTTTCGCAGACGACACGACTGCGCGCCAGTCTCGGGCCATTCTGCACCGTAGGCGTCGCCCGAAGCCGCCTAGCCAAGAAGAACCGAAACGTTGGGCACAACCGTTGCTCATGCGCCCGCCATGAGACGTCAACGTCGTATTCCTACTGCGTCCACGCGGCGCGACGGCAGCATGGCCACAGCACTGCTCACCGCCGCAAGCCTGATACCAGCCATGGCGATCGGACAACCGGGCATCGCCGGAACCCTGCAAATCGACCTGCTGGCGAGTGTATCGCTCGCCGCGCTGGCCTTGCCAGCGACGACGGGCACGGCGGTCTCGACGTCTGCAATCCCGGCGCAGCCAGACCTACTTGGGATCGATCTGTTCGCCCAGGGACTCATTTTCGCTGCAAAGCTTGCCTGGACGCCTGCCGTGCACGAACGAATCCTCTAGCGGGCATTCTCCCGGCGACATCCGCGAACCGCAGCGCGACGCGGAGCGCTCCCGGCGCTATCCTGCTCGCCCCATGTTCGTGCCCAAGCGCCACAAGACGGTTCCGGTTCCGGTCGGCAACGTGATGGTCGGCGGCGACCACCCGGTCGTCGTCCAGTCGATGACCAACACCGATACCGCCGATCCGGAAAGCACCGCGACGCAGGTCGCCGAGCTATTTCACGCCGGTAGCGAGGTCGTGCGCATCACGGTCAACAACAAGGAGTCCGCGGCCGCCGTGCCCGAGATCCAAACGCGGCTGCACGACCTCGGCGTCGACGTGCCGCTGGTGGGCGACTTCCACTACAACGGCCACGTGCTGCTGCGCGAGTATCCACGCTGCGCCGAGATCCTCGCCAAGTATCGGATCAACCCGGGCAATGTCGGCAAGGGCGCAAACCACGACAAGAACTTTGCGACGATGCTGCAGTGCGCCGTCGACTTCCAAAAGCCCGTTCGCATTGGCGTCAATGCCGGTTCGCTCGACCAGGAGCTGCTCAACAACCTGATGGACATCAACGCCAAGGCGTCGGTGCCGCAGGACGCGCAGACCGTGTTTTTGGAGGCGATGGTGCAGAGCGCGCTGCGCAGCGCCGAAGCCGCCGAAGAGCTGGGGCTGCGCCGCAACCAGATCCTGCTCAGCTGCAAGATCAGCCGCGTGCAGGAGCTGGTGCGCGTCTACCGCGCTCTCGCCGACCGCTGCGACTACGCGCTGCACCTCGGCCTGACCGAAGCCGGCATGGGCGCCAAGGGCATCGTCTCATCGACGGCCGGCATCGCCATCCTGCTCCAAGAAGGCATCGGCGACACCATCCGCGTGTCGCTGACGCCAGAGCCCGGCAGCTCGCGCACACAGGAAGTGCGCATCGCCCAGCAGATCCTGCAGTCGATGGACATCCGGCCGTTCTTGCCGCAGGTCACGGCGTGCCCCGGCTGCGGCCGCACGACGTCGAGCTACTTCCAGGTGCTAAGCCAGAAAGTCGAGTCGTTCCTCGCCAACCGCATGCCCGAATGGAAGAAGGACAAGCCACAGGCAGCCAGCCTGCAGGTTGCGGTCATGGGCTGCGTCGTCAATGGCCCCGGCGAGTCCAAAGCGGCACACATCGGCATCTCGCTGCCGGGCACGGGCGAGGCGCCGCGCGCGCCGGTCTACGAAGACGGCGAGCAGGTTTGCACGCTCGAAGGCGAGTCGCTGGCGCAGGACTTCCTCGAGCGCATCGAGGCCTACGTTGCCCGCATGAACTGATGCCCGCATGACCTGATGCCCGCATGACGTGATGGCCGCCTGATACCGCTGAGCCGCCTGCTTCCGCGCGACACACATCCCCCGCTGCACCAGGCATGCCCTACGACGCATCCCGACACGGCCCGCACCGCATCGTGGGCCCCGGCTTTCACGAACAGGTGCACGCGCTGGTTCGCACCGTGCCGTCCGGCAGCGTAACGACCTATGGCGATCTCGGCGCGCAGCTCGGCAGCAAGTCGGTGGCGCGCCACGTTGGCTACGCAATGGCTGGCGTGCCCGAGGGCAGCGACGTGCCCTGGTGGCGGGTCGTCGCGGCGGGCGGCCGCCTGTCACAGGATGAAGCCGCGGCGGCGGAACAGGCCGAGCGCCTGCGCGAGGAAGGGCTTGAGGTTGTCGGCGTGCGCATTCGCCGTTTCGACAGGCATCGCCACGTGTTTCCGTAGCAAGCCTCAAAACGACCAGCGAAACGACATGCCGAAGTAGCGCATGTCTTCGCCGGTCTGGTAGCCGTTGTCCCACGGCCCTTCGTAGTACTCGAACATCGCCCGTAGCGACCTAGCGTCGCTGCCGCCAAGCAGCTCGAGACCGAGGCCGAGCGACAGATCCGTGCGGAGCTCCTGCGCCTCCCATGCCTGCACGCCGACCTGCATCACCGGCCGCAGGCCGCGGCGGAACTCGCTGCCGACCCAGGCGAAGCCGGTGCTTGCAGGAGCCACCCAGACGGTGGTCGCTTCCGGAGCCACCCGGGCGAGAGCGTCGAGTCCTTCTGCGAGCTGCACCGAGCGATCCGCCTCGGTCTCATGCAGCGAGCGAAGCCCGAGTTCGCCCACTCGCCGGCCTCCTCGGAACGTCGCGCCGCCGACCGAATCCGCGTCCGCGACATCCATACGCAACGCCCAATAGCGACTGGATCCGTCGTCTGCCGCGTCGGCACCGAGATGCGGGAAGGGCAGCTGCTCAAACCAGCAATCGCGCGCGGCTTCGCGCCGCCAAGAACGGTCCAATCGCGACGCGGCGCCGGCGCTGGCCCGGCGCCAGCGCAGCTGACTCCAGGAGTCACGGCGACCCGCTCGCTCCTGAGGCGCCTGCTCCGCCGCCGTTCGCTTTCCCGGATCCTGCGATGGCACCGGAGCTTTGGCTGCCGCGCCCTGCTCGCCGCACGAAACGGCGAGCGCGAGCGCGATGGCGAGGGAGCATGGCACAAATTGCGGCACGTAGGGAAGGTGGTCCAAGTCGTCAAACAGCGCAAGAGGCCTGGCCGGCGGATGCGCCCCACAGCGCCGCGCACGGCCGCTGCGTTTCACGCCTACTTTTGTGGAGCGTCGAGATCGACCGTGGTATCGCCGAACTCCTCGACGACTACGACATCCTGGTCGCCGCGCCCAACGCGCCCGCCTTGCCAAGCCGCCGTGACGTGGGCGCGACCCGGCGAGCAACCGACAAAGCAATAGCGGCCCGCCGAGTCGGTCCAGACTTCGTCTGCACCTCCCGCAAGCGAATCATAGCGCACCCGCACTCCGGCAACCGGCTTGCCGGCCGCGTCACGAACCACGCCAAGCACGCGCCTCGCCCGCTCCAGAATCAAAGCTTCGACGGCCACCAAACCGTCTTGCAGCTCAACGGTTTCACTCACCCCAGAACCATACGGTTCGGCAACGGCGACAACGCCGCGGCCCCCGCCAACGACCCCGCCAAAGTGGTAGCGTCCGTCCGGCTGCGAAACCGCAAACCCGTAGCAGGCGCGGAGCTGCCCATTGCTGGCATCAACCTTCCGCAGCTCCAGCAAGACTCCGCCAACAGGCTCCCTATCGCGATCCAGGAGCCTGCCATGCACACGCAAGGTGCGCTGGGGAGTCAGTTCGATCGGCAATGTGCCGCGCAGCCGCACGACGACGCCGCTATCGCCGAGTCCCGACACACTCTGATTCCCGTAGTCGTAGCTCAGCACGAATCGCCGCCGCACAGGTCTCTTGGCGAGCGCGTAGTCGTCGCCAACCATGGCGATACGCACGGTTTGACCGCTGGCGACCGGGCTGCGAAACGAAACCCGCCCCAACTTGTTCGTGCGGGCCACAAGCGGGGCCGCACGCGCGCCCGTCTCCGGCAGGACCCGCAGCTCCTGCTGTGCGCACGGTGAGCCGTCCACACACCGCACCACCAGCGTCACCTCAGGCCGCATGCCGATGTCCTGCGCGCGAACGAAGCGGACCTCTTGGTCGTCGAGACTCGCAGCCGTGCGGAACTCGGGTGGCTCGAACGCCATGCCGGGAGCCACCACGCGGACGTTGAAGGATTCCCGCGGCAACCCCGTCAGCAGAGCGTGGCCCTTGGCGTCAAACTCGGCCGCGTGCCAAAAGCGCGGCAGGTCGGGAAACCGCCCGTTGGTGGCCGAAACCAGCCGGTTTTCGGCGCCGTCGCCTGGTGACACCACGGTCGCCGTGGCCTGCGCGATGCGCAAGCGAAGCGTGCGATACTCCGCCGGCGCCAGACCGTCGACCGAGATGCGCAGCGAAGAGCCGCCGCGCGCCGCATGCCCGCGAACGACAGCATCGGGCGCGAGCGTGCAGCGAACATCGCCGCGCGCCGTCTCCTCGTGCACGGCGAGGCCATCGAGGCCGGCAACTGCAACCACCCGCAGCTCACCACGCGGCAGCGCTTGCAGTTCAAACGTGCCGTCGCCGCGCGTTTGCGTGTTTTCGTCAACCCACGCAACAACCCCGTTTCCGTCGCCACTCGACTGGTAGACCATCCCGCGGACCGGCACCCCGGCAAGCGGCAGGCCGCTGCCATCATGCAAGACGCCGCGCACCCGAATCGCCTCCACCATGCGCACCAGTATCGGCAGCGCAGCCGCGGCCACCTCCGACCGCTGATTTGCGAGCCCCTTGGACGAAACGTGGATGTGCCAGCGACGGCACCACGCCACGTTCGCGATGCGGAACACGCCATCGCCATCGGTCCGCGTCTCGGCCAGGATGATGTGCGGGCAGTCGAGCGGCGAGATGCGGACGTGCGCCGCAACCACGCCAACGCCGAACATGTCGATGATCCGGCCGTAGAGCGTCTGCGCTGGCTGCGCGTCTTGCTCTGCCCGTCGCTGAGCCGCTGCCGATGACTGGCCGGCAGAAGATTGGCCGGCAACCGGCGCCGGCAGCAGGAGCGCGAGCAGCAAAACGAAAACGCCGGGCCACAGACGGCCAACTCCGATGATTTGGATGCTCACATCTTTCTCTGCGGATCAAGAAGCCGCGATCGTCGCAGCCACGGCAAACGACCGTCATCAGCAGGGCCTGACGTTTCGTACGGTTCCTGACTCCTCTATCGCCACGTTTTTCCTCGGTCACCGCCGCCGACCGCGGCCCGACGGCAGCGCCTGCCAACGCCGGGGCGCAACGCAAGACACGGCCAAGCATCAACTTCCGCCAGCGCCCCACGTGCTTCGTGAACGCGTGCCGGCACCGGGGAGCAGAACCGCCGCCTAGGCCCGATCGCAACGCATCGACCTGTGGCTTCCGGCCGCAGCGCGTCCTAATCTCGACGCCGCAGGCACGCCGCAGCGCGCGCCATGGCACCAGGCATCCCATCGCCAGCCGCGCGAATAGCGCGTCCCAACAACTCGGTCCGCCGGAACCCCTTCTGGCCACCCCCATTCCGAACGATGACGTCCGCTACGAAGAAAGCCGACTTCGCTCTGATCGAACAGGTCAGCCAGCGCGCCTTTGCGCACATCATGGCGATGATCCACGTCGCCAACCACCGCGAGGACGCCGACAAAACCGACCCGAAAGTCGGCGGCCACCCGGCGGCGTGTGCGTCCAGCCTGGACTTTATGGCAACGCTGCACCTCGCGGTGCGCGAGCCGGGCGACTGGATCTGCTGCAAGCCGCACAGCTCGCCGATCGACCACTCGCTCCACCACGCAATGGGGCTGTTTCGGCACCAGGACGGCACGTGGTTTGGCGACGACGACCAGGATGCCGAAGCGGTCATGCACCGCCTGCGCAGCTTCTCGCACGACGGCAAGCCGGTCTTCCAGAGCTACCACGCCGAAGCGGACCCCGACAGCTGGCACTTCCTGCCATCGGGCTCGGTCGGCATCCCGCCGGTCGTCGCCGTCTACCAGGCACTGGCCTACCGCTACGCCAACCAGCACGGCTGGGACATCGAGGAGCCGCACTTCTGGTGCATGATGGGCGACAGCGAGTTCCGCGAGGGCTCCCTGCTCGAGGTGCTGCCCGAAGTCGCCGAACGCGAGCTCGGCAACGTCACCTGGATCATTGATTACAACCGCCAGAACCTCGACGGCACGCGCATCCCCAACAACCGCGGCCTGCGCGGCACGGACGCCGACCGCATCGAGGACACGGCGATCGCCAACGGCTGGGAAGTCATCCAGCTGCGCCACGGCAAGTTCCGCCAGGGACTGTTCGCGAAGAAGGGCGGCGACGCGCTGCGCAAGGTCTTTGAAGAGGGCCTGACCGACTACCACTACCAGGCGCTGATCTGGAAGCGCGACGCCAAGCTGATGCGCGAGGCTGCGATCGCGACCGAAAAGGGCTGCAAAGCGCTGGTCGAATCGCTGTCGGACGACGACGTCGTGCGCCTCTACTTCGACGTCGGCGGCCACGACCACGAGGCCTGCGCCGAGGCGTTTGAGCAGAGCAAGAAGGACCTGCTGCGGCCGACGCTGATCATCCCGCACACCATCAAGGGGCGCGGGCTCGATTGCGTCGCAGCAAACGGCAACCACTCGGCGATGCCCGAGGAAAAGGAAGTCGCCGAGATCCTGAAGGCGCAGGGCCTGACGATGGAGCGGCCGTTTGTGCGCCTCGCAGCGGACGACGAGGCCGGCAAGTTTGCGCGCGAACGCGGCGCCGAGCTGCGCCGCGGCATCGAGTCGCTCGAAGCCCAGGCCACCGCCAACCAAGAGCGCGTGCAGAAGCAGATCGACGAGCAGGGTGGCCTGCCCGACGCCCTCGACATCAACCTCAAGCTCGCGCCCACCACGCACACGCAGTGGATGTGGGGCCAGCTCGCCGCCAAGCTCGTTCGCATCGGCGTCTACGACGAGCTGCGCGCCGGCGGCCACGAGAAGAAGGCCGGCAAGGAGCTGAGCAAGGACGAGCAGAAGTGGGGCCCACTCGCCGACCTGATGATGACGATGGCGCCCGACGTCGGCACCTCGACCAACATCAACCCGGCGATGGACGAGAAGATCTTCGGCCCCAAGCACGACGAAAACTGGGAGGACAAGCTCGACCTGCACGAGCGCCTGCGCCCAGAGCTCGCGCCGACCGACGAAGCCTGGACGCGCCACATCCGGTTTGAGATCGCCGAGGCCAACTGCATGAGCGCCGTCGGCAGCTTCGGCAAGATGGCCGACATGACCGGCATCCCGTTCTTGCCGATGATGACGGTCTACGACTTCTTCATCAAACGCGCGCTCGACCAGCTCTACTACAACCTCTACTGGGACAGCTCGTTCATCCTGGTTGGCACGCCGTCCGGCATCACGCTGTCGCCCGAAGGCGCGCAGCACAGCTGGAAGAGCGATATCCAGATCCCGAACCTGATCACGTGGGAGCCGGCCTTTGCGATCGAGATGGAGTGGATCCTGTGCGATGCGATCCGCCGCCACTTCGCGCACGACAATACCGGCCGCAAGGGCGTGCTCGTGCGGGCCGTCACGCGCGCACTCAACCAGAAGGACCTGCTGACCTGGCTCAAAAAGCAGCTGCAGTTCAAGACGGACATGCCCGACGGCGCGCTGCTCGGCCTGACCGCCGAAGACGGCGGCCTGCACGAAGCCGAGGTGCCGACAAGGCCCGAGGCAGATATCCTCGCAGTGATCCGTGAGCACAGCCTCAAGGGCGGCTACCGCCTGGTCGACTGGCGCGGCTACAAGGGCTACGCGCCGGGCGAAAACGTCGTCGAGATGTTCGTCATGGGCGCGCTCGTCCCCGAAGCGCTCGACGCCAGCAAGCTGCTGCTCGACCGCGGCGTCTACGCCAACGTCACCGTCGTCTCGTCGCCCGACCTGCTGTGCGGCGAACTCGGCCGCAAGGACGACTTCGCGCACCTCAAGGAAACGCTCGGCATCAACGGCCGCCTGCACCTGCGCCCCGCCGACGGCGGCACGTCGCTGACCGCGCTCGACGCCATCGACCTGGCCGGACGGCGCGTGCCGGTCGTCTCCGTGCACGACGGCGAGATCGGCCTGCTCGACAACATCGGCTCGCTGATCGGGGTGCCGCAGATTGCCCGCGCCGTTGTCAAGTTCAGCAAGTCGGGTACACCCAAGCACATCTACGAATACCACCACATGCATGCCGAAGGTCTGGTCGATCTCTGCGGCCAGGCGCTGGCGCAAACGGCGATGGAGCAGGTGCAGGTGCACCCCGATGCCATGGCCATCCTGCGCAAGCAGGGCGGCGTCGCCTCGCGCGCCAGCGGCGATTGGCGGGAGCTGTGGCCGCAGCCCGAGCCCAAGTAGGTATGTCTGTGACGGGCCCGAAAAAGACGGGCATTCCCGAATACCTGACCGGCCGCTCGTAGGCGGCCGGTTGCTGCCCTGTTCCACAACACGATGAGCAGCCTGCAACCACCCTTCGCTCCGCGCCGTTCGAGTCCACTACCTCTGGTATTTGCCGGCGCTGCCTTTGCGCTCGCGGCCTACCTGGTGCTCGACCGCGTCGGCGTCTTCCGCACGGCCCCGAACGCGCAGCCGCGGGCGGTGACGCCGCGCGGCGCACTCGCCCCACTCGAAGAGACGTTCGTCAACATCTTTGAGCGCGTCTCGCCGTCGGTCGCCCACATCAATACGTCGACGCTGGTCAACGCTGGCTATGGGCGCGTCAGCGAGAAGACCGGTTCGGGCAGCGGCTTTGTCTGGGACGAAAGCGGCATCGTCGTCACCAACGACCACGTGGTGCGGGGCGTGCGCGAAGTGCAGGTCACGGTCGACGGCTTCAACTACGCGGCGGACGTGCTCAACTCGTCGCCCGAACACGACCTCGCGGTGCTGCGCCTGCGTGGCCGCACCCACGAACTCAAGCCCATCGCCCTTGGCTCGTCGGAATCGCTGCGCGTCGGGCAATCGACGATCGCGATCGGCAATCCATTCGGCTTTAGCCAGACGATGACAACCGGCATCGTCAGCGCGCTCAACCGCCACCTGAAGTCCGAAGAAGGCCGCGCGATGTATGGCCTGATCCAGGTCGATGCGGCGATCAACCCCGGCAACTCCGGCGGACCGCTGCTCGACAGCGCCGGCCGGCTGATCGGTGTGACGACGGCGATCTACTCGCCGAGCGGCACCAACGCCGGCCTTGGCTTTGCGGTGCCAGTGGACCTGGTCAACAAGATCGTGCCCCGCCTGCTCGCCAACAAGCCAACGCGCGCCCTGCTCGGCGTGCGCACCAACTACGAGCGGCTGACGCTGGACCCGTCAACCGGCTATGCCTCGGGCGCGATCTTTACCGACGTCGTCGAAGGCTTCGGCGCGCACGAAGCGGGCCTCAAGCCGTTTGAGGTGCAGCGCAACGGCCGCATCAGCAAGTACGGCGACGTCATCGTCGCCGTTGACGGCCAGCCGGTCCGCTCCTGGAGCGAGCTGCCGCGGGTGCTTGCCAGCCGCGTGTCCGGCGACACGGTCAAGGTCACGGCGCTGCGCGGCCTCCCCGACGCCGCCGAAAAGGTGATCCTCGACGTGCAGCTGCGCACGGCCGACGAGTCGAAGAAGCTCGGCATGTAGCGCGGCCTGAGGCAGGCCGCCATTTGGGACTCCGCCCGCGCAGCCTTGCTTCCAATCGGCGGATCGCTTGCCATGTGCGCATGCCGCGCCCTCTGCGACGTAGTTTCCCACAGCTGCTTCTAGAGCTGTCCGTCGTGGTCCTCGGCATCACGATCTCGTTCTGGCTGCAGGACTGGCGTCAGGCCAGACACGAACGCGCCGAAGAATCACGGCTGTTGAAGGGGTTTGCGATGGAGCTTGAGCTCGATCAACTCGAGCTCGAACAGCGCGGCAAGGCGCTCGAAATGGGCATCGCCAGCATCCGCGACCTGCTTGAGAAGGGCAGCGAGCTCGACGAAAAGACCATCGATCACGGCATGGACGCGGCCCTTGGCTACATGTCGTTCTCGCCTTCGATGGCGACCTATCTGGAGCTACGGCAAACCGGAGCGTCGCGCCTGATCCAGGACAAGGATCTATTGCGCAATCTGATCATGCTCTACGAGCGCGCCTATGCCGCCGCCACCGAGTGGGACCAGGTCAACCGCACGTTCGTGCTCGATCGCATGTTTCCGCACATCGAACGATTCGGCCCATCGTTTGCCGCAAAGATCGAAGGCGCGTTCGCCCACGGCTACCACAAGGTCTTTCGCGCCCTCGAACCCAGCGAGCACTTCCGCAACCTGCTGCACAACGGCTCGCTGTTCAAAGAAGGGCAGCGCGTCGTCTACGACCAGCTGCGAACGGCGACCGCGCGGATCGTCAAGCGCCTGCAGGATGCCTAGCAACCCCGCACTCGCTACTGCAAGTAGACGACGACGAAGTTGTAGGCCGCGTGCGCGCACATCGCCGCCGGCACCAGCCGCGTTCGCTGAACCAGCATCGCGCAGATGATGCCGAGCAGGAAGACCGGCGGCCAGGACACCTCTGGATGGACCACCGCAAACAGCAGCGCGCTCCAGATGACGGCGTACGTTGGCCGGACGGTGTGCATCAGGCCGGTCAGCAGCAGGCCTCGGAACAGCAGCTCCTCGACAAGCGGCGCCACGACGACCGAGAGCACAAGCATACCCGTCATGCTTTCATCTGGGATGACCGGCATGTCCTTCCAGCCGGCGTCGCGCAGCAGGCCTAGGTATAGCAGACCGGCAACGCCCAGCACCGCACCGGCCAGCAGGCCGAGACCGCACGCGCCCAGCACACGCATCGCGGTGGCTCCGCGCAGCTTGAGGCCGAAGCCGGCTGCGACATCGACGCCGCGCACGTTCTGCACAACCATCGTACCGAGCAGCGCCACGCCGCCGGACGCGACAAAGGCTGCGGTCAGCGCAAACGTGTCCAAGCCGTCGCGGCTGCGGCCGTTGAGAACAGCAAGAGCCAGCGTTTGCAGCAGCAAGAACACCACGATTGCAAGACTGCCGTCCAGCAGCGTGATCTGCGGACGCGCGTCGTCGACCGGATCGAGCAGCCACTTGGTGCGCACCAGCGCCCGCTGCCACAGCGCATACGACAGCGTGCCAAAGACCAGCATGCTGACCAGGCGCGTGGCGGGCTCGCGCGTCAGCAGCGGCGGCACGTAGCTCGCCATCAAAAACAAGAACAGGTAGACGTGGCGCACCTTGGGCTGACGGGACACCTCCGCGCCCGTCGTGTTGGCGCCGAGCACGCCAATCCCCGACGCAAGGTGGGCCGCGCACCAGGCGCCGAACGACACGCAGACCGCGTCGAACGCCAGCTCCGCGGGATCCAGGACCTTGACGCGCAGCGAGCACAGCGCGAGCGCCAGCAGCGAAAACGCAACCGCGACGCCTCCCCACATGCGGGTCTTGCGGCGCAGCACTTCGGCGATGGAAACCGGCAGCGAGTAGAGCATCCACAGCGCCCGTCCTTCGCCGCTGAGCACCTGCAGGCAACCGTTCAGCGCGCCGTAGCCGCCGGCAAAATAGGCGACTGCCGTCAGCCCCGAGCCCTCCGCCAAGCGCGGGTTCAGCAGCAGCTGCAGACCGACGATGAAGATCGGCACCAGCAGCGCCTGCACCATGAAGTTGCGGTCGCGACGCAGCAGCAGCAGGTCCTTGCCAACCACTCCAAGCCGCTTGGCGTGACGCAGCCAATCCGACGATCCACCGCGCCGCCCGGGGTCGACGCCCTGGCTCTGCATCGAGCCGCGCTGCAGCAGCCGCGACGTGCCAAAGACGGTGAATGCGAACATGCCAAGGCCAACCGCCAATCCCATCGGCAGCGCGATCCAGCCAATCGTCGGTATCGCCAGCGCCCAGGCTCCCGGCAGCAGGGTCACCACGTCGGGCAGGGCTCGGCACGAGTCGACGAAGAAGTCGGGCACCGACTTGCCAAGCGCGACCCCAAAGACGGTCGCCATGCCGATCAGGCCACCGATCGTGCACGCGCCCTGGACGTTTTTGAGCGCCCCGAGCGAGTAGCGCGTCCGCAGCCACGTTTCGCCCAGCAGACGAAAGCTGCCGACCAGAAACGTCGCGCACAACGTGGTCAGAACCGCCAGCGGCAGGGCATACGGCTGGTCGAGCGCGCGCAGCACCATCCACAGCAGCGGCATCATCGTCAGCCACGGCAAGAACTGCACGATGGAGTATTCGAGAGCGCGAGCCGTCACCAGCGCGCGGGTCGGCACCGGAAACGTCATCAGCCAGCGCTCGATCCAGCTGCCGCTCGCAAGCGTCGCGTTGGCGCCACCAAAGGCCAGGAACAGCAGGGTGACAAGCAGCACCGCCAGCAGCACGGCCGCGCACATGGTGAAGATGCGGCGGCTCCTATCGTTGGGCCAGTCGATCGCGTCGACCAGCAGCGACCGCGCTTTGAGGGTATCCTCGCTGACAAAGCCGAACAGACCGCGCTCGCGCCACTTGGCCGAAATCTGCGAACGCGACGGCCGATGGTCTTCGCCGATCTGGTTGCGCTCCAGCACTGTGGCGACCTCGGACTCTGCCTTCGGACGGCTGCTGAGCATGTCCCAATAGAGATCGCTGTCGATCACCAGCTCGGCGCCGGGAGCGACCTTGAGAGCGCCGACCTCGAGCTTGTGCACCGCCTGCGAGCTCACGAAGGCCGCCTGCACCAGAAAAATCGGCAGCGCCATCAACATCAACAGGCCGAGGCCGTCGCTGCTTTTGCGCGCGGTTGGTTGGCGCTTGCGACTCCGCGCCCCTCCTGCCGCATCACGCCGACGGCCGTCCGTATCGCTGCCGTCGCGCCGGCTGCGATTGACGCTCGCCGCGCGCAGCAGGCGCCGCAGCGACGTTGCGGCCATCAGCCGCAGCACGCCGAACGTTCCCGGCGGCCGATAGCGGTGCGGCCCAGATCGCCGGGCGGACGACCGCGGCGGCTGGGAGTTTCCGGTCACTCCCCCGCCTCGCCAGCACCGTCGACACGATCCGCACTCGTGATCTGGAAGAACACGTCCTCCAGCGTGCCGCTGCCGGCAAAGCCCGCGAGCAGTTCTTCGGGCGTGCCGAGCGCCGCCAGCTGGCCTTGGTGCAGGATCGCAACGCGATCGCAAAGGCGCTCGGCCTGCTCCAGCAGGTGGGTGCTGTAGAAGATCGCGGTGCCGTCGGCCGCGAGCTCGCGCACGATCGCCAACAGCGTGCGCGTGACGACCGGATCGAGGCCGTTGCTCGGCTCATCGAGCACCAACACCGACGGGCGATGCAGCATGGCGCAGGCGAGCGCGAGCTTCTTCTTCATGCCCATCGAGTAGTTGACCGCGTATTCATCGAGCGCGTCGGCGAAGTCGAGCCGCTCGGCGAGCTCTTTCGTTCGGGCCACGACCTTCGTATCCGGCATGCCGCGCATCGTCCCGCAAAAGCGGACGATCTCGCCGCCGCGCAGATGCTCATGGAACATCGGTTCGTCCGGCAGGTAGCCGATGTGCGCCATCACCCGTGCGCGCTCGACAAAACAGTCCATGCCGGCGACCGTGGCGGTCCCCTCGGTCGGCGACAGCATCCCCATCAGCATGCGGATCGTGGTCGTCTTGCCGGCGCCATTCGGACCGAGCAGGGCGAGCACCTCGCCGCGCATCACGTCGAGCGAAAGGTCGCGCACGGCATCGTAGCGGCCAAAGCGCTTGCCGAGCCCGCGAAGCTCGACCAGTTTCGTCGCTTCCTGGGTCGCCGTCGGCTCGCTCATGAAGACGAACGCTACTCCGTCGCGGCGCTCGGCACGACGCCTTCTTTTTGCAGCAGCCGCAACGACGCCAGGAAGAACGCAATGATCAGCGGCCCCGCGACGATGCCGAACGCACCAAAAACGACGACCCCGCCGAGCATGGCGAACAGCACGACCGGCCCGGGCAGGCGCAGCTTGCCCTGCGCGAGCCACGGCTTGGCGATGTTGTCGGAGAGGCCGACAGGGAGCAGTCCCCAGATGATCAGGAAGATGCCGTAGCCGGCACTGCCGTCTAGCCACAGGACCGCCCCCGCCGCGAGCACGACCATTGCGGCTCCGACAACAGGGATGACCGCGCAGACGAACGTCAGCAGCAGAACGATCGGCAGATACGAGATGCCGGCGATCAGGTAGCCGATCAGAGCGATCAGGGTTTGCAGAAACGCGGTCGCAATCGTGGCGACAAACACCGCGCGCGTGACATCACGGAACTCGCCGACCAGTCGCCGCGCTTCGCCATCGGACAGCGGCAGCACGCGCACGCACCAGTCGACCAAGTGGCGGCCCTGCTGCAGCAGAAAGAACAGCGTCACGACGAGGATCGCGAGATCGAGCAGCACCGAGCCCAAGCCGTGCACGACAGCGGTCACAACGTCGGTTGCGGTGGCGACGTTGGTGCCGCTCAGCAAGCCGCCGGCGGCCGAGGCTCCGGCCGCCGCGGTGCCCGCCGCTGCGTCGGCGGCGGCCGGATCCGCCGCGGCGCCGCTCACGATGCCGGAAGCACCGCCGGCCGCTTCTGCGCTGCCCGGCCAGTGGTCGCGGATCCAGTTGGCGGGCTGCTGCAGCGCTTCCGGCAGCTGGTCGACCAATCCCTGGATGCCTTCGCTGCGATAGACAGCCGCACAGCTCTGATAGATCGCGGTGCCCTGCTGCGCGACGAAGATGCACAGACCGGCGAGAGGTCCGACGGCAAGAACCGTCAACCCGACAGTCAGCAGCAGCGCAGCCAACCCGGCGCGGCCTCCGAGCCGCTTCTCCAAGCCGAGCTGCAGCGGATGCATGACCCCGGCCAGCACCGCCGCCGCAAAAAACGATGCGGCAAACGGCGCCACGATCAGCGTCAGCAGCGTCGTCGACAGCGCGACCAGCAGCAGCACGAAGCCAGGCGGACGAAACGCGCCGTCTTGTTGGGATTCCTTCATCGTGAAGTAGTCGCCGGAGCGGCGTCGGGTTGCGCAGACTGGGCCGCCGGCGCGCGAACGGTACGCGACTACGCCAGCGAAGCGAGCTTCGCCTCGACGATCTGCTCCGCAGGATCGAACGACGGCAGCTTGATGTGCTCGGCCAGCTCGGCGTCCACGGCTGCGGCGGGCGCCAGACCGATCAGCTCGCTTTCCGCGACTTCGACTCCCTTGGCGGCGGCAAGCTCCGCAACCCGGTCAAAGACCGTGCGGATCGATGTCGTCTCAAAGTCGAGCAGGTTCATCGACACCTGCGCCAGCTTCTTGTCGTCGAGGAAGAAGCCCATGCCCTGCACCTTGGCAAAGCCGCCGTCCTTCTCGCGCACGGCTTTGGCGATGTCCTTGGCGATCGCGACGTCTTCCGTCTTCAGGTTGATGTTGTAGGCGATCAAGAACTTGCGCGCGCCAACGCCAACCGCACCGGCCGTGTTGTGCAGCTTCGCGGGGCCGTGGTCGGGGGCAAAGTCCGGGTCCGTGCCCACCAGATCCCTGAGCCCTTCAAACTGCTTGTTGCGCACGTTGCCGAGCTTGCGCCGATCTTCGCGCCGGCAGGCTTCCGCGTAGAGGAAGACGGGCAAGGACAGTTCGTCGCCGATCCGCTCGGCGACCGCACGCGCGGTCGCCACCGCATCGTCCATGGTCGCATCCCCGACCGGCACAAACGGACAGACATCCATCGCGCCCATGCGCTTGTGCTCGCCCTGGTGCTTGCGCAGATCGATGCGCTGCATCGCCTCGCGCGCGCCAATGACGGCCGCATCCGCAACAGCGGCCGGCGGGCCCGCCAGCGTCACCACCGCCCGGTTGTGGCTCGGATCCAGCTCGGAACCCAGGCACGCAACGCCGGGCACCGCGGTCATCGCCGCGACAATGGCGTCGACCACGGCCTGGTCTTTGCCTTCGGAGAAGTTGGGAACGAACTCTAGAATACTTCCTGAAGTCATTTTCTTACAGACACTTAGAATCTTGCAGCCGGCATCATTGTCACGAGCTGCCCTCCAATCGCAACCACAAGCATCCACGACACACCATCCAGGGGAGCAGCCATGGAAATCATCACCATCTCAGGCGCGAAGCGCCAGCACAGCCAGCCTTGCCTCAGGGAATATCGGCGACGGCAGATGCGGCGACGGACGGTACGCTTTGATTTGAGTGAATGACGGCAGCCACGATGCCTAAGCAGCGACCACGCTGGCACACGCGAAGGGCTGGTCCGCCTTCCACGTCGATTCGACCACTCAACCAAAACGTGTCGAGCGAGGCGAAAGAACGCAATCCCGGCCCCCACGCCGAGTAATCCGCTGTGGCCCGAAACAATCGAGCTGCTTCGAACGCCTTCGCGCACGTCGATGCCGGACTTGATCGAGAGGCTCCTTTCGCGGGTCGCGGCTTCGGCATGGTCGCAATCCGACTTGCGATCCACGACATCACGAGTTCAGAAACGAACGCTTCGCAGGCCATCTTTGGCGGCCATCCCTCTGATCACGCCTGGAGCTAGCGGCGCTGCCCAGCGGAGCTGCGGGCGCGCTGCCGTCACCTCGTAGGATTCGGCGCCTAGGCGGCAGCATATTCGAAATATGGGTAACCAATACTGTTCACGCATCTATAGACAACATGCGGAGAATTCGTCTTACCGACGAACATATGGAACCGATTTTCTAACCGTAACTCTCGCAGGCGTGCAATTCCCGATGCCGACGCCAATGACAACCCCTCCAACAACCAACCGGTCCAACGTCGGCGGAATCCCTCCGTGGACATGAGCCGCTGCCGAAAGAACAGGCCGGGGATAAAATGTGCTGAACCATCATCAGCAAGCTCTAGCAGCGCCATCGGGTCGGGGCCGACGCTTCCGGCCACCGGAAACCCGCGACCATCACAGTCGGGACTGATACCAGCTACCCGCCCCCCGGAGCATGGTGCGTCATGAGACCGCCTGGCTGCGGCTTGTTCAGCAAATACGACGCAGCACGAAAATAGATGAGAAAGTTCGTAATGCCCTATCCATCTACAGAGAAGTGATTTGCAGACACAGACCCACGCGACATCGACGCCCGGGCGTTAAGAAGCCGGCGTAGAACTTGATGGAGCAATCCCCCACTTTCCAACCCGCAGTCGAAGCCATGACGACCATCAGGACTCCCTCCGGCCTCAACGACGAGAGCCCGCTAACGGCGTCTCTCGACGCTCTGCTCACCGAGGCCCGGCATCACCCAGCCGTGCGTCACCCGTTTCTGAGCAGATTCGCCAGCGGTGACTTCCTCGACAACACGGCAGCGCTGCGCCTCTACTCCGTAGAATACAGCGGCTATGCGGCGTGGTTCCCGCGCTACCTGCGCGCCGTGATCGCACGGCTCGATAGCAGCCAACACCGCGACCTGCTGCTGGACAATCTCGACGAAGAGCAAGGCGTATATGGCGACGAAGACTGCGCCGAGCTAGAGCAAGCTGGCATCGACCCGCGCAGCGTGCAGGGCGTGCCTCACCCACAGCTGTTCCGCCGCTTTTGCCACGCAATCGGCATTGGAAATGAAGAGATCAGCACCCCGACGACAGCGGCTGCCGAGTGGCGCGAGCGATTCCTCGCCTTCCTGAACTCGGCAACGCCAGCGCAAGCCGTCGGCGCACTCGGCCTCGGCACCGAATACATCGTTCGGCCGATCTACGAACAACTCGTCCGCGGCATCCGACAGATCGGCACGCTGCAACGTTCCGAGTTCGTTTTCTTCGAACTGCATTGCCTCGTCGACGACAAGCACCAGAACGATCTCCTCGGCATCGCCCGCGACCTCGCTCGGGAGGCAGGCGGACTCGCCGGACTGCTCAGCGGCATGCAAACCGCTCTTGTGCTGCGCCGGCAATTCTGGGATCAGCTCTACCAGCGCGCGCTCGAGCAAGAACGCACGAACGAGGCCTAAGCAATGAACATATCCACCGAGAAGCTCTACGACGAAGCCAGCAGCAATTGGCAGCGCACGGCCCCGATCCTGCTCTCCGACTTCACGGCTCGGCCGTTCTTGCGGGAATGGTGTGAACCGGTAGCGGACAAAGCCGTCCTCGATCTAGGCTGCGGCGAGGGCTATTTCGCCCGCGGCCTCAAATCCCAGGGAGCTAGACACATCGTCGGGATCGACATCAGCGCCGAGATGATCCGCGGCGCGACCGAACGTGAGGCAAGCGAACAGCTGGGTATCGACTACCGGACCGGCAGCGCAACAGACCTGAAGGCCATCGACAACGACGCCTTCGACCTTTGCGTGGCCGTGTTCCTATTCAACTACCTCGACCTCGAGGCTACCCGGCATACGATGCGCGAGGTCCATCGCATTCTTCGCCCCGGCGGCCGCTTCGTGTTCGCGGTACCACACCCTTCGCTCGCGTTCCTCGGCGACAATGTCGAGCCTTTCTACTTCGACGCGCAGGACAAGGGCTATTTCTCCGGCCGTGACAACCAGTTCGAGGGGCGCATCTGGCGCCGCGATGGACACGCCGTCCCGGTGCGCAGCGTACACAAAACGGTCGAGGACTACTTTGCAGCGATGCGCGACGCCGGCTTTGACAAGATGCCGGAGGTCGCCGAACTGCGCGCAACAGAAGAGCACCTACGGGTTGCGCCCGATTGGTTCGGCCCACTTCGCGACAAACCGCTGCACCTTGCGGTGAAGCTAACCGTCTAGTCGCCATGCCCACTATCGCTACGTCTCAACGCTCGCGCTGGCCAGATCTCTTCTGGTCCGCACGGGACATGGCAAAGCGCGAATCCTGGCACCGAGAGCTTCCCTCCAGCCTCTGCGACAGTCTCCGGTCGGATTGCACGCAACCCTCCGAAAAGTGGGTGGCGGCAGATGACTCCTGGCAGCCCGAACAGTGGCCGCAGCTGTCCGCATTCGCGGATGAGGTGCGTCATCAACTGGTCTTCGGCAACGGGTTCGTGCGGATCCGAGGTCTCGCGGATCTAGCGCTGGACGTGGATCAAATGCAGCGAGCCTACGCTCGCATCGGAACAGCTATAGGCGCACCTCTGCTGAACTACGGGCTGCTGTATCCGGTGACCGACCGGGGTGCGGACCACACCAAGGCCGCCATTCCGGTCTCCATGACAGGCGCAGAAACGTGCTTTCATACCGACAGCAGCGCTCTAAGAGTCGTGCCAGACTTCGTAGGCTTGCTTTGCGAGCAACCCAGCGAACATGGCGGGGACAGCTTGGTCAGCAACGCGATACTTGCCTGCCAACGACTTCAGAAAGAGAGTCCGGAGCTGCTTGCCGAGCTGCTGGTGCCGCTGGTTCGCGACATCGTCACGCCGGGACTCGAAAAAACGCGCGCAAATCTACTCCGCAACCGATTTCCCGTGATCGCACCGTGCAGCCGACCAGGCGGTGTCCTGGTTCGCTATATGCGCTACTGGATCGAGGCAGGCCATAAAAGGGCGGGAGTGCCGATCGACGCAAGTCAGCGACAGGCCTTCGACCGATTCGACAGCCTGCTTAAACACAAAGATCACGTGGTGCGATTCCGCCTAGAACGCGGTGACATGGTGTGGATCAACAACCGAAGGGTGGCGCACAACCGAACCGCATTCGAAGACACGCCAGGCAACGTGCGCAGCCTGCAGCGCATGTGGCTGGAGATGCGCGCCGAGGACGCCGCCGGATGCCACGACCGCAACACACCCTAGTGAACACTCCTCATCGGAATTGGGCCCGGGTGCCAGATCGCCACGCATCAACCTCCTTTTTCGTCCACGAAGCACCCGCCAAACTCCGATATATTTCACGATGTATGGCTTGGTAAACCGTGCCGTCGAAGGCCTCGTCAAGGAGAAGTTCGGCGATGACGTCTGGCAACGCATCTGCGTGCGCGCCAACCTCGGCAATCCATCGTTCGTCGCGATGGAGGCCTACGACGACTCTGTCACCTACGCTCTCGTGGGGGCCGCGTCAGAAGAGCTGGAAATGGATGCCGCGACCGTCCTGGAGGCCTTCGGCGAATACTGGACGGTCTACACCATTGAGGAAGGCTACGGCGATCTGCTCAAGATGATGGGCGACACGCTCGATGAGTTTCTCGACAATCTCGACTCCATGCACGCGCGCATCGGCGGGACGATGCCCAGGCTCCAGCCACCAAGCTTCGAACGCGAACCACAGGCCGACGGTTCCCGCATCCTGCACTACCGCTCTGGACGCCCCGGCCTGGCACCGATGGTCCGCGGACTGATCCGCGGCCTCGCCAGCAGGTTCAAGATCGAGGTCGAGATCGAACAACTCGACTCAACGGAGCCGGGCCACGACCGCTTCCACATCCGCATCGCCAACTAGTCCCATGAACCAGAACCCTGTCGACTTGCAGCGGGACGACTTCGCAATCGCGATGCCGTTCGGCTTCATCGTCGACCAGCAGGGCAAGTTGACGACCGTCGGAACAGCGCTGCGCCGCTGTCTAGGGATTGCGCCGGGCGACTCGATCGACGATCAATTCACGATTGTGCGTCCAATGGGCCGAGAGCAGTACGGTTCGCTAGCCTGCAACCCATCAACGACCGTACACCTGCGCGCCAACTACGGCGACATCGAGCTGAAGGGCTCCAAGGTCACGACCGGCGGCGGTTCGCACTCGGCCTTCTTCGGATCGCCAATCGTCGGCGACATCGATGAGTTCAAGAAGCTGGGTCTGCGCATCAGCGACTTCCCTCCCGCCGATGCCACACCAGACCTCTTGCTCAGCATGCAGGCAACTCGCACCGCGCTCCACGATACGCGCAAGCTCAGCGAAGAACTGCAGACAGCCCTCGGCAATGCACATGCCGCGACCGAGGCCAAAGCTCGCTTTCTTGCGGTAATCAGCCATGAGATCCGGACGCCACTGAACGGTTTCGGCTCAATGATCGACCTGCTCCGTGACGGCGACCTCAACGGCGAACAGTGCGAGCAACTCGACACCATGGACATATGCGCGCAGTCTCTGCTCGCATTGGTCAATGACATCCTCGACTTCTCGAAGCTTGAGGTCGACAAGATCATCATCGAGCGAAAGCCGATGCTCTTGTCCGCGGCGCTTGCGCAGATCATCGCCCACTTTCGAGCGCTCGCATCCGACCGCGGCATCCCCCTGCAGCTCGAGCAGGACTTTGACGACTTGGAGTGGGTGCTACTCGACTTCGAGCGCGTTCGGCAGATCCTGTCCAACTTGATCGGCAACGCGATCAAGTTCACGTCCGAAGGCAGAATCAGAATCGTAGCGAAGAAGACCGGCGACCTACTAAGCGTGGACGTCATCGACAGCGGCCTCGGAATTCCGAAGGAAAGCCGAGCGCATTTGTTCGAACCTTTCGTGCAGGCCGATTCTTCCACCACGCGCAAGTTCGGAGGCACCGGGCTCGGCTTGACGATCTCACGGCAACTGGCGCGCGCAATGGCTGGCAATGTCGAGATGGTGCGCTCCGACGAGTCCGGCACACAGTTCCGACTAACCCTCTCGGCACTGACGTGCGACGGCGTCACAGCGGAGCCGCCTAGACCAACTGAGCACGAGGAGGACTCGTTCCCCGGAGTGTCCGTTCTGGTTGCCGAAGACGACCCAACCAACCAAGTCATCGCGCGACGCATGCTCGAGAAGATCGGCGTCAGGGTGTCCGTCGCTTGTGACGGCATCGAGGCGAAGGAACTCGCGAAACGCGAGCGCTTCGACCTGATCCTAATGGACCTGATGATGCCTCACATGGACGGCATCGAAGCGACTCGCCGAATCCGTTCGGACCCCGGACCATGCCGGAACACGCCAATCGTCGCGTTCAGCGCCGCCGCTCTGGAAGCCGATCGTGAAGCGGCCAAGCGCGCTGGCACGACGGGCTTCCTCGAGAAGCCCGCGCGTCTGGCGGCCGTCCGTGGCGTGCTTCGCCGCTACCTGCCGCGGATCTCGGCCGAGTAACGCAGCATACTCGTCGAGGGGATCCGGCGTCTGACGAACGGTCGCCGGCGCACCTACTTGGACCCGAGGCGCACGAGCGCATTCGATGCCGCCGTCGACACGGCCTCGCGCTTGTCGGCAACAAGCTCCTTCAGCTCTTTGGCGACCGCGTCGCTCTCGGATCCATGAATCATCCAGGAGCCGAGTGCTTGCGCGATCGCCTGCTCATTGTCGCTGCGCACGACAGCCTCAAGCAGTGCAACGGCTTTGCCGCTCGGCACGGCGCAACCCGCGAGCGCAACGGCTGCAGCCGTCTGGATCTCACGGCTACGATCGGCTGTCTGTTCCTGAGTCGTGTTGGGCCCTTCCTCGACGTCGAACTTCGAAGGGTGCTTGCTGACAGCTGCGCTCAACAGTGCCGAATGAACGTCGGCACAATCGTCACGCTCCTTCTGCCATTCACTTGCTGTGCGCCCGAGTCTCGCGACCGCAACTTCGCGAACAAAAGGGCTTCGCATCGTCGAGCAATGCCACCAGCGCCTTGGCATCGCTCGCGGGGTCGACCATCAACCGCGCGTAGGTCGTAAAGTGGATTTCCCCCAGGCCGACACCACTCGTAGAAGAGGACAGCATCGAGGCTTGCCCACACTGGCCGTTCACGAGGACGAGACAGCGCCGCTCCTCGGTGCGCTCCTCTTCGCTGCGCAACCAGCAACGACCACATCGCCTTGGAGCTACGACGGCCAGCCTTTCGATGGCAACCAGGTACGCCCCGACATCCTTGCCCGCCATGCCAAGCAACTACAGACGCGAACATGGCCAGCTTTAGAAAGGGAGCTCGTCCAATCCTGCGCGGCACTGTATGCGCAAAGTGCTCGCTTGGACGTGCAGCTGATTCCTGTGCAGCGTAGACCACCCGTACAGCAACCCGCCACCCCTCCTCATCCCTGAGCTGCCACGCGAAGTGCGGGTTCTGCGTAGCCGAAAAACCGGTAACGTCTGCGCATGCCGTCGATCGACGAAAACCTGCGCTCCTGGGACAAGGACTGGGGCCACGATGGCTCCGAATGGTCAACGGCTTGGGGATCGAGTCAAACGATGTGGCGACACTCGATCCTGCCGAGGATCGGGCACTATTTTCCAACCGACTCTCTGCTTGAGATCGCACCCGGCCGCGGCCGCTTGACGCAGTTCTTGCTGCCGATGTGCTCGAGCTACGTCGGAATCGATCTAGCGCCGACGTGTGTCGATGCGTGCCGGCATCGTTTCGCAGGCGAGCAACACGCCCGTTTTGCGACCACGAGTGGCTCAGAGCTGCAGGCAGCAGAGGATGCGTCCATTGACTTTGCGTTTAGCTGGGACTCACTCGTGCATGTCGACGCCAACGTGCTGCGCGGTTACGTAGCGGAGCTGGCCCGCTGCTTGAAACCGGGTGGGAGCGCGTTTCTGCACCACTCCAACATGCAGGCCTACGCTTCGGGCAGTGACGGCAGCCAAACCGTCGAGAATCCGCACTGGCGAGACCCCACGGTTTCGGCCGAGACCGTCGCCCAGGCCTGCCGCGCAAACGGCTTGCACCTGCGCGCCCAAGAGCTTGCCCAGTGGGGCGTTGCAATCCACTCCGATTGTTTCAGCGTGATGCAGCGCCCTCCCGACGAGGCGACGCCGCCACCGGCGACGATGCACTTTGAGCATCCGAGCATGGTCGGCGAAATGGAGGTCGCGCGCCGACTGTCCCAACTCTACTGGAACACGTAACGCCACGGCGGCCATGGCGCTCCGACTCGCCCAAACGTCTAGCCGCATCACCCAGCATGTCGATGGCGTATCGCGGCCCTGGACGGGACAACCGGACGCCGCGGCATCGGTAGCCACGGCCGCTTGCCCGTGCGACAGATGGTGATGCTCGGGCCGCTGCAAATAATTCGCAACGGCCTTGGAACCGCCATCACGGGGTCGCGTTCGCGCGCCGCATGAGCCACCCGATGACCACCCTCGCCATGGCGCTGCTGCCGGCCCTGCTGCCGATCGAGCCGCTCCGCGCGCAATCCCCCACCCAAGAACAAGACGTGCAGCGCCTTTCCCGAGCGTGCAACCAGTTTGGCGAACGCCTCTACGCCGAACTCGAAAAGGGCGGCAACCCTACCTGCTCGCCGGCGAGCATCGCCTCGGCCCTGCTCATGCTGCTCCCCGGGGCTCGCAACGAAACGGCCGATGAGCTGGCCACAGCCCTGCAGCTGCCCAAGGACCTGCGTGGCGAACGGCTGCTGAAGGCGCTGGTCGAGCTCATGCCCGAGGCCGAAGGAACGCTGCGCGTCCGCAATGACGTCTGGCTGCAGCAGGGCTTCGAGCTGGTGCCGGCCTACACCGACCTGCTCAGCAAGACCCTGCACGTCGAGCCGCGCACCGTCGACTTCGCCGGCGCCACCGAGACCGCGCGCGTCGCGATCAACCGCTACATCGCCGACGTCACCAACGACCGCGTCCAAGAGCTTCTGCAGCGCACCGACATCGATGCGTCGACGTCGACGGTGCTCACCAACGCGATCTGGTTCAAGGCCGCCTGGCGCAACGCATTCCAGAAGCGCGCGACGAAGCCCGCGCCGTTCCATCTTGCCGACGGCAGCGAGACCGAGGTGCCGATGATGTCCCAGACCAAGCGCCACCGCTATGCGGCGACCGACGCCTGGCGCTGCGTCGAGATGCAGTTTGGCGATGCCCCACTGCGCTTCGAGGCGATTGTGCCCGAGCCCGGCCAAACGCTGGCGGACGCCCGCAGCGCACTCTTGGCCGGCACCCACCTCGACAAGCTGGCCGACGACGTCGTGCACGTGCGCATGCCGAGTTTCCGCATCAAGGCGCGCCATTCGCTTCAGCCGGCCCTCGAAGCCCTCGGCATGCGCCGCGCATTCGGCGCCAGCGCGGACTTCACCAACATGGACGCAAGCGGCCGCGCGCACGTCGGCGCCGTGCTGCACGAGACCTGGATCCAGGTCGACGAAGAAGGCTGCGAAGCGGCCGCCGCGACCGCAGTCGTCATGAAGCGCGCCGGCGCGAGGCGCCCCGTGAAGGTGCAGGAGATCACGTTTGATCGTCCGTTTGTGTTTGGCCTGCGCGACGCCAAGACGGGCCTGCTCTGGTTCGTTGGCCAGGTCGACGACCCGCGCGCGAAGTAGCCCCTCCTGCAGGGTGGCCCCATCAGCGAGCGCGCAGCTCGATCGTCTCCAGGTTGCCGATCTGCTGCGGATAAAGCGCCTGGGCAAATACCACGACGCCGACGAGCTGCGGCGCGTTGGGCAAGTCAACGACGTAGCCGAAGCGTCCCTCGGGGCCGATGCTGCGCGCCGCGGAAGCCTGCAGCGTGGCCGGATCCAGGTGCAGGGTGCCGAGTCCGGGCAGCGGAATCGGGACCGGCGCGAGCCGCGGCGCGATGCCGAGCACGAACGCCTCGCCGGCGCGCCCGTAGATATCCAAGGCCACCCGACCGCCAACGCGCGGCAGCGACCGCCACGCGAGCTGGTGATGCAGGTTGCGATAGACCAGCAGACCGCGTCCATCGGGCACGATCACGTCGACGTCGTCGTCCCCGTCGATGTCGAGCCGCGCCACGGAATCCGCCACTGCAGACGGCTCCGCGAGCACGCTGTCCGGCACTGCGGCGAACGCCATTCCGCCCAGGTTGTGCAGAATGGTCGAGGGTGGGTAGCCGTACGCGCTGCCGCGGAAGGTCGTGCCGACAAGGTCCATGAGGCCGTCGTTGTCGAAGTCCGCGGCAACGTGATGGATCGCCGGCACGCGCTGTGTAGCCGGGATCGACACGCTCGCAAACGACCAGTTGCCGTCGTTGCGCAGCATCGTGTGGTTGCCGGGCAGCACCCCCAGAAGCGGCAAGAACACGTCCGGATCGCCGTCGGCGTCGAAGTCTGCAACCAGCGGATACGAAATCGGCCCGCTCGACACCATCGAGAAGATCCCAGAGCCATTGTTCTGGAGCAGCTGCGAGCCGATTCCAGCGACGTCGAGATCCCCGTCTCCGTCAAAGTCCGCCGCGAACAGATCCGTCGGGTAGGTATTGGGAAAGAAGGAGGTTGGCGGGATCGCGTTGGCGACGGCGGTGAAGATGCCGCTGCCGGTGTTGGCGAGCAGCATGTCGGGAATCGTTGCGGTATCGAGCAGCAGATCGACGTCGCCATCGCCATCAAAGTCCGCCGCCGCAAGCTTCCGCGCAAACGGCAGCACGGCGCCTACCGTCTGCAGCGAAGAACCGGTGCTTCGATAGATCCGCGAAGGCAAGCTGGTCTGAAAGTAGTCGGGGTTGTTGACGCAGATCACGTCGGGCAGCCCGTCGCCCGTCACGTCGGCGACGCGCATGTCGCCCGGAATAGCCCCCGGACTGCCGAACGTGCTCGTCGGCCCAGCCAGAAAGCTATCCGTCCCCGTGCCAAGCCAGAGCTGGCCGCTCTCCCCGAACGTCGGCGACACGACCATGTCCTCGATGCCGTCGTTGTTGAAGTCGCCGGTGCGCACGATCGAGTTCCGAATCGATGCCGGCGACGCGCCGGCCGCGACCTCGAAGCGATCGCCCAGATTCCGCAACAGCAGCGAATCCGGCGACTGCTGCGTGGCCGCCGGCGACGCGCTGTTGACGATGAGATCGCTGTCGCCGTCCTGTTCGAGATCCAGAGCGAACAGCCTCATCCCGACGGTCGCGCAGTTGCTGAGCGGGACCGCCGCCTGCAGAGCCGGCTGAAAGCTCCCCGGCGCGTCGCCAACGAATGCGCGAACCGTGCAGCCCGCGAGCACCGCGTAGTCGAGCAGCCCGTCTGCGTTCCAGTCGCCGAGAGTCAGGCTCTCGAACGGAGTGGCTGACGGCGGCACCGCAGCAGACGCGACTAGTCCGTTGCCGGTGTTCTCGAGGTAGCGAAGGCGGCGCTGCCCGGGCGGCGCATCGACTAGCAGCAGGTCGGTGTCCCCGTCCTGGTCAAAATCCGCCGCGCGCACGTCCAGCGTGTCGTTCACGTTGCCGAACGAAGCAACCGTCGTGAAGTTGCCGGCGCCGTCGTTCTCGTAGAGGCGATCCGAATTGCCAAGCCGCACGTCATTGGCCAGGTAGAGGTCCAGGTCGCCGTCCGCGTCAAAGTCAACAAGCGCGAGACCGTTGGTACGAATCGCCG
>JBGCDH010000144.1:0-26899 GCA_045105235.1 Planctomycetota bacterium
GGCTGGATCACTCTGCGTGCCGACGACGGCCACCGCCCCATCTTGGACGGAACCAGCGTCACCGGCGACAACATGGTCTTGATCGACAACAGGAGCTTCGTGCGACTCGTCGGCTTCGAGATCCGCAACAACTTGGCCGTCACGGATGGCTCCGGCGTGCGAATCCTGGGCTCTGGTTCCCACATCGAAATCCGCGACTGCGAGATCCACGACATCCGCGGCGCGGACGCGATGGGTATCACCGTCTACGGAACTTCGACGACGTCGTCCATTTCAGAGATCATCATCGACGGCAACGAGATCTACGACTGCGACCCCGCGCAGAGCGAAGCCCTGACGCTCAACGGCAACGTCGAGCGCTTTGAGGTCACCAACAACACCGTGCGCGACGTCAACAACATCGGCATCGATTTCATCGGGGGCGAGACGGATATCAATCCGACCTTCGTAGCCCGCAACGGGATTTGCCGCGGCAATACCGTAATGCGAGCACGCGCAAACTACGGCGGCGGCTACGGAGCAGGAATTTACGTAGACGGCGCCCAAGACATCCTGATCGAAGGCAATCGCGTGACACAATGCGATCTCGGCATCGAAATCGGCGCCGAGAATGCGGGCATCAATGCCACTGGCATCGTCGTGCGCGACAATCTGGTCTACGCCAACGACAAGGTCGGCATCGTCTTTGGCGGTTACTCGGCCACTGTTGGCAGGACCATCGGATGCTCCTTCCGAAACAACACCTGCTACGGCAACGATACGTTGCAGACCGGGGTCGGCGAGCTTTGGATCCAGCACGCGTCCGGCAACGACATCCGAAACAACATCTTCTTCGCCGGCACTCAAAACGTCCTGCTCTATTCCGAACTTGGCAACTCCAACAACACACTCGACCACAACCTCTGGTTCACAGCGGCCGGGTCGCAGTCTGCGACATTTGTCTGGCGCACGACCGCGTATTCGAACTGGACGACATACCGCAACGGCAGCGGTCAGGACGCCAGCTCACAATTTGTCGATCCCGCGCTCCGCGCGCCAGGCGCCGATGATTTCCGACTGCTCGCGAGCTCCCCTGCTGTCGAGGCTGGCGACCCCAACCCGCTGGGCGCCGGCGACCAAGACATACTCGGCTACCCGCGCAGCGCCGATGGCAACCTCGACGGCAACGCACGGATCGACCAAGGGGCCATCGAGTTCTCTCACATCACAATGGCGATCACCGGCAACGCGACGCCAGGCGGGCAGCTGCTCATCGACCTCGACGGCACAGCGGGCATGCTTACCCTGCTAGCGCTTGCGCAGAGCGAAGCCGTCATCGACCTGCCGCCGTTCGGCACCCTGTTCTTCGACCCCACGGCACCCACCACGGTCCTGGTGCCGGCCGGCCCGCTGCCAACGCAGCTTTCGGTCCCGATCCCCACGACGGGAGTGATGGGCACCTTTCTGTTCCAAGCAGCCGGAATCCAGGTCACTGGCGGCCTCGTCGGGAATACCTCCAAACGCATCGACGTCGAGCTCGACTAGCGTCGAAGCCGAACCGACTGCATCGACCCGCGACCGCACATCTCTAGCGAAAGGCGTTCCGCGCGCCCAGCGGACGGCGTAGACAGCGCGTGATCGCTCCGTACTGGTCTTGCAGGAGCGACGAGCCCTCGACGGCGACGGGCTTGCGCCGCAGACATATTGCCTGCGACCTCCTCAGAAGAACTCCTTGACGATATCACGACCAACGAAGGCGGCGCGCTGAACGCAGCCGGAAGCATCACGGTCGATGCGGCAGCCATCGAAGCCCTGCAAAGCGAAGGCCTCTACTTCAACCTGCACACGAGCCTGAACCCCGCCGGCGAGATCCGCGGCCAGATCGTCCTCTAGTACGCGACGCTTACACCGCCTCGCATATCCGAGAGTAGAGTCTCTCGGATATGCCAAGCCACGCAGCGCGTCGCACGTCTCCATGGTCCTCCTGCGGCGCAGTCACCGTGCTCTGCGCGGTGCTGGCGGCCAACGGATTAGCCCGCAGCCAAGAACTGCTGGGCGATCCCTACTTCACAGCGACCGGCGTCAAGACTTCGACGCACATGCCGCGCGTCATCGTGCGCAACATGCGCGAGGACCAGACCGGCAACATCTGGTTCGCAACCTTTGGCGGACCGATCCGCTACGACGGCAAAACCTTCACCAATTTCGGCGAAGACATCCGGATGCCGCGTACACGCATCTTCTCGCTATCGGCAGATCACACCGGCGCACTCTGGTTCGGCTCGATTGCAAGCGGGGTCGCGCGCTTCGACGGCGAGGAGACCCGCCGTTTCACCAAAGAGCCTGCCTCCTTGCCCAAGGACGTTGGTGGCTTGCCCGACAACGACGTGCTGTGGCTCTTTGAAGACAAAGACCACAACGTGTGGTTCGGGTCCAACCATGGCGCCACCTGCTTCGATGGCGAATCCCTGCGCACGTTCACGACCAAGCAGGGTCTGCCACACAACTCCGTCTACGCCATTGCCCAGGATGGGTCTGGGCGCCTCTGGTTTGGCACGCGCGGTGGTGTCTGTTCCTACGACGGCAAGACGTTTACGGATCTCACGAAGACAGTGGGCCGCACGTTTGAAAACGTGCGCGCGGTGGCCATCGACAAGAAAGAACGACTCTGGTTCGGATGCCAGGGAGGAGCCTTTCGCTACGACGGCAAAGAGCTCAGGGCGTTCGATACGCAGAACGGTCTGCTGCAGGACTTCGTCGGCTCGCTACTGGTCGACAGCAAAGGCAACGTTTGGATGGGCCACCCTGGCGGCTTCCCAGACTTCGAGGGGGGCGGCGCAACTCGGTTCGACGGCACTTCGACCCAGCAGTTCACGACCAAAAACGGGCTTACGCTGCGCACCGTTTACAGCCTGCTCGAAGATGCGGCGGGCAACATCTGGTTCGGCAGCGCGGGTGATGGCGTCTGTCGGTTCGACGGCGAGGCGTTCACCAATATGTCTGCGGGCGCTCCAACGAAATGACCGGCATTCGGCTTGCCGTTTCGTCATTTTTCGAGGGCAAACTACCTTAGAAACACCGCCACCATCGCCACGAAGATACGTAGGTGAGACATCTGGTTGCCCCACTTCCGTCCAACCACGATCCCACCTCCATGACGATGCTAGACAACATCCTTCGCCGCCCCCACCTCCTCGCGGCGGCGACCCTCTTCGCAAGCGCCGCCATCAGCCAGCAAGTCGTAAACATCGACCTCGGCAATGGCGCCGGAACCTATGCGGGCCAAGGCGCACTCGCCGATCCCGGCAACAGCTTCTGGAACGGCTTCACCGGCTCCGCCAGCAACCTGATCGCTTCGGACGGGGTTACGGCCACGGGCATTTCGGCAACGGTCACAAGCTCGGGCGACTTTGCCTACGGCAACGCAAATGTGCTGCTTGGCGACTATCAGTTCGTCACCGGCTTTGGACTGCACGTCGGGAACATTGCGATCACTGGCCTGCAAGCCAACAGCAACTACCTCATCTACGCCTACAGCGCTGGCGACCAGCCAAACCAAGCAGGCGTCATCACGCTCAACGGCGTCGTCGGCTGCACGGCCGGCAGCACCTCCAGCCTGTTCTTGGAAGGTGAAAACTACACGGTTCTCGATGTCCCATCGGACGCCTCCGGCGCCATCACGGGAACGTTCGAAGCGCTCAACAGAGCCGGCGCGCTAAACGGCCTGCAGATCGTTCAAGGAACGCTGCCGCCACAAGTCCTGAGCATCAAGGGCAACGAAAGCCCACAGGTTCACTCGGCAGGCGACGCGATTCCCGTGACGCTGTCGTTCAACGACACGGTCACCCTTAGCCAAAGCGGCGCGGCCCAGCTCACCCTCGACTTTGACGGCTCACTGGTAACCGCCACTCACGCCGGCGCCACCAGCGGCGAGACGCTTACGTTCGTCGCAGTCGCTCCGTCGCTGACCACGCGCGACGCCAAAGTTGTCGCAAACAGCCTGCAGCTGCTAGCCGGTGCCACGTTGGTCGACAGCGCTGCGAGCCCTGTCGCGCTCTCGCACGACGAAGTCCCGCTACCGAACGACCAGGTATCGACGGTTGGCCTTTCCGTCTACCCGCCGGTTCCTGGCCTAGCGGCCTCGCCCCACTACAGCTTTCGCGTCCGCGAAGTTGGCGGCACCTGGCAGTCGCCGTTTGCCTGGTTCACCAAGTGCACCGACAACCCGGATCCGGAGTTCGGCTACTACGCGGCTCAAATCGGCGGCTGGAGCCACAGCTACTGCAACTTCGAGATGGCCAACAACGTGCCGATCGAAGTCGAGATCACGCGGCTCGACCCGGCAACCGGCACGCCCGTCAGCATCACCAGTGCGGTCCCACACCCGCGGCGCAAGGTTCGCTCCTGGAAGGTCGAAGCAGGCAAAGCCTATGTGACGCTTGAACAACCGGCACTGTTCGCTGTCGACATCGACGAACAGCACGACAGCTACGTCACGGGATCCGGAGCGCTGCTCAACGAAGATGCCCTGCATGGCGTATCCGTGTTCGCAAACCCGATCATTCTCGACAAGCCAGACCTCAATGACCCCAGCGTGCTAGCGGTCGACCCCGGCACCATTCCCCCGGACGACGGCAGCTGGACAACGCTTTACTTCAAGCCGGGCGTGCACCAGATCTACGCCGGCACCTGGGCGTTTGGGGATGAGTTTCGACTGCGCGGCAACCGCAGCTACTACATCCCAGGCGACGCCATGGTGCACGGCAACCTGACCAACGAGAACGATCCGAACAACGTCTCGAACATCCGGATCTTCGGCCACGGCACGCTATCAGGCGAACGCATCGACCACCCCACAGAGCTGGGCATCCTGACGTTTGAGGATCAGGAGCAAAGCTCGCCGATCCGCGTCAACGCCGGCGCCAAGGGCTGCCGGGTAGAAGGCGTTACGATGGCCGACCCTGCCTTCCATGCCTGCACTCTCAAAAGCGAGTTCAACGGCCGTCCCGAAGACTTCAACTATATCCGCTGGAGCAAGGTCATCGGCTGGCGCGCCAACTCGGACGGCATCACGCCGAACGGCAGCAGCTACCTCGAGGACTGCTTCCTTCGCACCCAGGACGACGGCACCTACATCACCGGCCTTGGCATCCGCCGCTGCGTCTACTGGCACGACGTCAACGGTATGCCGCTGCGCTGCAGCCAGCTCATCAAGTTCAACGACGCTGCCCGCAAGGAACCGTGCTACGTCGAAGACATCGACGTGATCTACGCACGCACCTTCTTCGGCGCCGGCAGCGGCCGCTCGATCATTGGCTACCCTGACCCGGACAGCATCTACCCCGGCGCAAATGGCGACAGCGTTGTCTTCCGCAACATCAACGTGGAAGACCTGTATCCAACACGCACGCTGTTTGGCTGGGGGCTCAACGAGGGCACTGGCGCTACCGGCGCACCGCAGCCGATCAGCGGCGTTCGCTTTGAAAACGTGCGGGCCGCCGCGCGAAACATCGACGGCGAACTCGACGTTTTCTTTGGCGACAGCGATGCGCCCATCTCCGGATTGATCTTTCGCAACGTCACCTTGGCGGGCGAACAGTACGACAGCATCACGGACTTCGACACCAACGCCTTCGTATCGGGCTTCGTCTTTGAAGACACCGCACCCGAAGCGCGGAGCTACCAGAACACATCCGGCTATGGCAAGTGGTACCTCCGCGGCGACTGGGCCGAAGGCAGCGAGCCGGCCAACAACGACATCGTCACGCACACGGCGACCGACGACGTGCTCACGGTCGACTCGCCTGCTTACGCTGGCACACTCACGATCGCGCACCCCAACACGGCCACCGTGGCCATCCAAAGCGGCGGAGAACTGACTGTTACCGGAACGCTCCACGTCGGCAGCGCCGGAACGGGAACAGGCTCGGTGCAGCTATTCGACGGCATGCTTCGCCTCGACAGCAGCCAAACAAGCGCCCTCGCGGTAGCGCCATCCGGGAGCAACGTGCACATGGAGCGCGGCGAGATTCGCTGGAGTGGCGATCGCACGAGCGACGTCCAGGCACTCTATGCTGCCGGACAGATCACGTTCGGCAACGGACGCGACGCGGCGGGCCCAACGACATCGGTGACGCTGATTGCCCAGAACGGCTCTAGCTGCCTCTACGCCGACTATGACGCCACTTCCGACGAGACGACGGTGTTTGTCGTAACGCCCGTCATGTATGGCGTCGGCTGTGGCTCCCCCGCGCTGGTCTTGACGCCCGACGCCGGCGGCAAGCCCGTCCTTGGCCAAACCGCAACGGCGACCATCTCGAACGCGCCCACAACAGCCGGCGGCGCGATCGTTGGTTGGTCGAACCAAAACGTTGGCCCAGCTCCGCTGCCGGCGACGCTGAGCGGCATCGGCATGCCAGGATGCTTCCTATGGACATCGTCCGAAGTCATCGGCCTACCCGTAACGCCCCTGACCGCGAGCACGATGCAATACTCGCTGGCCGTGCCCAACGTTGCCTCGCTCGTCGACGCAAAGGTCTACGTGCAGGCGTTTGCGGTTGCGCCCGGGGTCAACGCCGCCGGGCTCATCGTGAGCAACGGCATCGAGTGGAAGATCAGCGACGTCTAGGCCACGTCGCCGGCCCGAGCTGCCCGACAAGCGTTGGGCGGCTCGCCACCAGCCTGAGGCACTAGCTGTTGGTTTCGCGGATCTTCTCAGCGGCCGACTTGTCGAATGACACGCCGTGCTTATCGAAGAGCTGATCCAGCTCACCCGACAACGTCATCTCCGTGATGATGTCGCAACCACCGACAAACTCGCCCTTCACGTAGAGCTGAGGAATCGTTGGCCACTCGGAGAAGACCTTGATGCCCTGGCGGATGTCCGCGTCCGCGAGGACGTCGACACTCTCGAACTCGACCGCAAGCCCGCTGAGGATGCCGACGACGCGGCTGGAAAAGCCACACTGCGGCATCAGCTTCGAGCCCTTCATGTAGAGCACGACATCGTTGCTCGTCACGGTTTCCTTAATCTTCTCTTCGACGCTGCTCATAGCTGTTCTCTCTGCTGTTGGGAGACGCAGCACGCGACTCCACCTGTATGGGTAAGACTAGTAAATTGTGCGATCGCGAATGCGCCGCCGCCCTACTCGGGCTTTGGCTTGGCGCGCGTGGTCAAGCCAAGGGCATGCAGCTCGCCATCCGCGCCATCCATCTTGCCCTTGAGCGCGGCATAGACGGCTCGCTGTTGCTGCACACGGCTCATGCCTTCAAAGCTCTCGTCGATGACCAAAGCGGCCATGTGAACACCATCGTCGCCTTCGACCCGGATCTCCGCGTTCGGAAAGGACTCTCGGAGTAGGGCTTCGATCTCTTGGGGCTGCATTGGCATAGGCGGATTCTCGCGGGGCGCGCAAACTAGGCCCCGGTCACGCGCTGGGCAAGCTGGACATTGGCCACGCAACCCCGGTGCCCCATCTAAGACCCTCTATCGACCCGATTTGGGCGCCAACACAGCGTTGGCATCGGTGATTTCCTGCTCGCCAACGCTCGGAAACCACCGCAACAGCTCAGCGACTACGATCTGGTGGCCGCGGTGGTTCGGATGGTTGGACTGGGCCAGCAAGCCGGCAAGCGGTTCCGGATCGCCGGCGTCTCCCGCGACGGCGCTGAGAAACGCCTGGTAGGAGTCCACCAGCCCGACCCCACTGGCCGCCGCAACCTGACGTATAAGCTCCGCCTGGAGCCGGAGCGGGTCCTCTGCATCGGACGGTTTGCTGCGACTGTCCAGCGTCGGCGTGAGCAGCAAGACCGGCACGTGTGCTCGCCTCGCGGCAGCCAGCATGGCCAAAAGCGACCGCCGCGACTCTTGCAAGCCAATGCGACGATCGTTGAGACCGTAGTCAATCGTGATGAGATCCGGCCGCAGGCCAAGCACGTCCGCATCAAAGCGGCGACAGCCTTGATCCGACGCCTCGCCACCAACTGCGGTAACGATCACGTTGACGACCGCGTGCGGAAAACGCTTCTTCAAGGCTGCATGCAGCAAGTGCGGATACGCATGAAACGTGTCCACTACCGGCGTCTTGAAGTAGCCCGCCGGGACGCTGTGGCCATGACACACAATCCGGATCGTTCGGTTGTCTGGCCAGGCCTTGCGAAGCTCCGAACCGAGCTCGGACAGATAGGCAACGGGGCTCGCCAACCCCGTGACGGTCGGCGCGCGATCGGCAATATCCCCTCCGCCAAGCTTGCCGCCGCCAAGTTCACGAGACGCGGGCTCTCGCTGGGTCGAGCAGCCGGTGACAGCCACCGACGCAGCCAAGACAGCCATACAGGCAAGAAGGGCGACTCGCATAGGCAGCGAGCCTACAGCAGACATCGCAGACGGCGAATGGCGCAGAGTGCTAGCCTTTCCCAAATGAACGCTACGTGGACCACGCCCGGTGCCTCACGGATCTTCCTCGCGGCCGTCCTCACCGGCACGTTCTCCCTTCTCGCACCAAGCCAAAGCTCGCCCCGACCATCTCACGAGGCACACGCACCCGCCATGCTGCCTCACCGCGAACAGTGCGCGGCCACAAACCGCATGCTGCGCGAACGGCTCGACACGCTTCTGCCAAAGTTGATGCGGGCATGCGGTGTCGAGATGTGGATCGTCGCCAACCGTGAATACAACGAAGACCCCGTCTACAAAACGCTGGTGCCCGAACCGGTCTTTGCCGCGCGTCGGACAACCATCCTGGTCTTTCACGATCGCGGCGCAAAGGGCGGCGTCGACCGCCTGACCGTGAGCCGCTACCCACTCGGCGATTTCTATGAAAGCGCCTGGGACGGTGGCCGCACTGGCTCGGTCGACGAGCAATGGCAACGACTTGGCGAGATCGTCAAAGAGCGGGCTCCGGCACGCATCGCAATCAACACGAGCAACGACTGGGCGATTGCCGACGGTCTGAGCAGTGGCCTGATTCGTCGCCTAAAAATGGCTCTAGGCAACGACGCGACGCGCATCGCATCGGCAGAAAGGCTCTGCGTTCGCTGGCTAGAGACCCGAAGCAAGGCCGAACTTGAGATCTACCCGCAGCTCGTCCGGCTCGCACGCAGCGCCATCGCCGAAGCGTTTTCCAACCGCGTCATCACACCGGGCGTAACCACAACGGACGACGTTCGCTGGTGGCTGCGCGCGCGCTTCGACAAGCTGGGCCTGCCGGTGTGGTTCCATCCGATCTGCGACGTGCAGCGGCGCGATCCGGACTTTGACGACACACCGGCTTTCCTCGGCAACAGCGACGCGGTGATCCGCCGCGGCGACGTGCTGCACTGCGATGTCGGGTTTCGATACTTGCGCCTGCACACCGACATGCAGGAAATGGGCTACGTCCTCCGAACGGGCGAGCGCGAGGTTCCCGAGGACATGATCAAGGCACTCGCGATCGGCAACCGCTGGCAGGACCTCCTGACAACGTCGTTCGCGCTCGGCCGCAGCGGCAACGAAGTGCTCGCGAAGACGATCGAACGCAGCCGGTCGGAGGGCATCGTTGGCAGCGTCTACACACACCCGCTTGGATTCTTCGGCCACGCCCCGGGCCCCACCATCGGCATGTGGGACAACCAGGGACCGACGCCCATCCGCGGCGACTGGCCCCTCCATGCGAACACCTGCTACGCCATCGAAGGCAACGTTCGCGTCCCGTTGGCACACTGGGGCGGCCAAACGCTCCAAATCGGCCTCGAGCAGGACGCCTGGTTTGACGGCGAGCGCGTGGTCTATCTCGGCGGCCGACAGACCCAGTGGCACGTCGTTCGCTAAGGAGTTCGCCGGAGCGCTCGCCGGCACGCGCAGAATTCTTCCGTTGCGCGCTCCGCTACAAACGCTGTACGACGCCCTAGAGCTGCCTTCACCAGCGAGCAACGCACACCTCCTACCCCTTGATATGGACTACGACCTTTTCGTAATTGGCGCAGGCTCCGGCGGAGTCCGGGCAGCGCGTATGGCTGCCGGATTCGGCGCCAAAGTTGCCATTGCAGAAGACCGCTACATGGGCGGCACCTGCGTCAACGTTGGCTGCGTGCCCAAGAAACTCTACGTCTATGCCTCGGAGTTTCGCCGCGCCTACGAGGACGGTCGCGAGTTCGGCTGGCCCGCACAGGCCCCCAGCTTTGATTGGAGCACCCTGCGCGACAACAAGTCCGACGAAATCCGACGCCTCAACGGGATCTACGACAAGATGCTGGCCGGTGTGAACGCCGACGTGCTCAAGGGTCGCGCGCGCATTGTCAATCCCAACACCGTCGCAGTCGACGGCAAGCAATACACGGCCGAAAAGATCCTGATCGCCACCGGCGGCTGGCCCCGCCGCGATGCCCGACCGGGAGCGGAGCACGGCGTCACCTCGAACGAGATCTTTGACCTGCCGGAGTTCCCCAAAAAGATCCTGATCGTCGGCGGCGGCTACATCGCCGTCGAGTTCGCCGGCATCTTCAACGGGCTCGGCGCCGAGGTCACACAGATCTACCGCGGTTCCTTGTTCTTGCGTGGATTCGACCAGGACGTCCGCGAGTTCGCGGCCCAGGAGCTGCCCAAGTCCGGCATCGACCTGCGCTTCGAGACCAACGTCGACGCCATCGAAAAGACGGACGACGGACTTCTCTGCAAGCTCACCAACGGCTCCGATCTCGCTGTCGATCAGGTGCTCTATGCCATCGGGCGCGTGCCGCACACCAACGACCTGGGCCTAGAAAACGTCGCGGTTGAAAAAAACGACCGCGGCTACATCGAAGTCGATGAAGAGTTCCGCACGTCGGTGCCTTCCATTTTTGCGGTCGGCGACGTCATCGGCGGCATGGAGCTCACGCCGGTTGCGCTCGCCGAAGGCATGGCATTCGCGCGCAAACAGTACGGCCCCAAAAATCGCCCGGTCGAATACGACTTCATCCCGTCGGCCGTGTTCTGCCAACCCAATATTGGCACCGTCGGCTTTACCGAAGAGCAAGCGCGCAAGAAGTTCGGCGCCATCACGCTCTACAAGTCGACGTTCCGCCCGATGAAGCACACAATCAGTGGCCGCAATGAAAAGACGTTCATGAAACTGATCGTGGACGACAAGAGCGATCGCGTCGTCGGCGTGCACATGATGGGCCCCGACGCGGGCGAGATCATCCAGGGCATCGCCATCGCACTAAAGGCGGGCGCGACCAAGGCGACCTTTGACGCGACGATTGGCATCCACCCGACGGCAGCGGAAGAGTTCGTCACTATGCGTGAGCCCTGGAAGGCGTAGGCGCCGTTCGAACGATTTGCTGGCGCAGACGCAACTGCGGCCTGCGAACAAACACAGCATGCAATAGGGTCGAGAGCAATGACGCGAGACACGAATTGATGCACGCCTCCTACCGATCGGTCGCCCGAATCTGCGCCAGAGTCCTTGCCACAATCTCGACCGCTGCAGCCCAGACGCTCGCCCAAGAAGCGGCGCACCAACCACTCCTAGCCGCTGCAGATAAGGTCGACTGGCACAGCAGCCTGTCGCGCTTCGACCTCCGCTGGGACAGGATGCCGCGGCGCTGGGAGGAAGGTCCGTTCCTCGGCAATGGCGAACAGGGAACCCAGATCTACCAAACCGGTGCGAAGGTCGTTCGCTTCGACACCGGATGCTCAGCGGCCCACGATCACCGCCCCGTCGACCAAGACGACCTCGCGGAAAAGCACGTCGAAGTGCTGAACCGCGGCCGCCACTTTGTTGGCTACCTCGAGCTACGAACCTCGGCGCCGATCGCCTCGGGCACCGCCCGTCAAGAACTATGGAACGCTGAGGCAACCGGTGTTCTGCGATCGGCGACAGGCGGCGAACTGCGCTGGCGGTGCCTCGTGCACGCAGCCGAGCCCGTGACCATGATCGAGACGCAGGCGACCGGAGACCTCGCGGACAGCACGCTGCACTACGTCGCTCTGCCGGCGCGCAGCCCGCGCGCCGTTCGCAGCAAGTCGACGCGCCAACCCGAGAACCCCGCTTCCGTTCGCACAAACAAACCCAACAGCGTCGAGGTCGTGGTGCAAGACCTCGCATCGGGCGGGCAAACGGCCGTTGCCTGCGTGCGCTCGTCATCGCGAAGTTCGGGCGTGGATCTGCAGACGCTGTTTCTATCGGCGCTGCACAGCTACCCAGCACGAACCGCCGCGACCCTCGCGGCCAAGGCCGCAACGCGAGCAGCGAAAACGCCGAGGCAAGCATGGGTGGGTGCCCACCAAAGCTGGTGGCATGCGTACTACCCGCAAAGCTACCTCTCGACCGGCGACGCGTATTGGGACGCGTTCTATTGGATCCAGCAGTTCAAGCTCGCAGCCGCCACCCGCGACAAGGGCTGGATCATCGACAACCAGGGGCCATGGCTGCAGCCGACAGCCTGGAGCGCGACGTGGTGGAACCTAAACGCGCAGACCTCCCATGTCGGCGCCTACCAAGCAAACCGTCGTGGCCAGGTGAGCGCGCTAAGCCATCGGCTGGACCTCCACCGCGACAACCTAGCCCGCAACGTCGCAGCCGAGTTTCGCCACGATTCGTACGGACTCGGCCGATCCAGCTCGGGGTGGGACCTGCTTGCACATAGCGGACAGCCCGGCGGCAGGGCACCGATCGACAAGCGCATTGGGCACGAGACCGGCAACCTGCTCTGGGCTCTGCACAACGTCGACCTTGAGCACCTGTATTGGGCGGACAAGCAGCTGCGCGACAAGGTCCTGTATCCGCTGCTCGTTCGCGCGGTGAACTACTTCCGCCACTTCTTGCGCAAGGGAGCAGACGGCCTGCTGCATCTCCCGCCAACGCACAGTCCGGAGTACCGAACGGTTGCGGACTGTAGCTACGACCTGGACCTGCTGCAGTGGGGCCTGCAGCGATTGATCGCGCTAGCGAAAGAGAAGCAGCGCGAAGACAGCAGCTTCGAAGAGCCGTTGCTGCCTACATGGCGCGCACTTTCAACGCAGCTTACGCCCGTTCACGTCGACGACACCGGCCGCATGATCGGCCGCGGCGTGCCGTTGAAAGGGGGCCACCGCCACTGGTCTCACCTCCTGGCGGTCTACCCACTGCGAACGCTGACGCCCGAAACGTCGAAGGGCCGCGAGCTCATCGACAAATCGCTAACGCACTGGCGCAGCTTTGGCCGAACGATCGCCGGCTACTCGTCAACCGCCTCGGCCTGCATGGCGGCGATGCTTGGCGACGGCGACCGCGCCTACGGCTACCTAAACGCGCTGAAGCGATACCTGCGGCCCAACACCCTGTATGCCGAAGCCGGCAACCCGGTCATGGAGACGCCTTTGCACGGAGCCACGGCCATGCAGGAAATGGTCCTCCAGAGCTGGGGCGGCAAGCTGCGCGTTTTTCCGGCCGCGCCAACGGCCTGGCCTGACGTGCAGTTTGCGAGGTTTCGCGCCGAGGGCGGTTTTCTCGTCTCCGCCCGTCGCGCACGCGGCAGCACCCAGTGGGTCGAGGTGTTCGCAGAAAATGGCGGCACGATCGAGGTGGATTGCGGCAACGCCATCGTCCGCACAGCAACCGACCCAGACGTGCGCGCAACGATTCACAAGGACGGGACGGCGACGCTCCGCTTGCAGCCGGGATCCCGCGCACAGCTGTTTCCCGCAGGATCCGCAAGCGTGGCGCCAGCTATCGAAACGATCCCGCTTCGTGAACCTGCGCACGCCTTCGGGCTTCGTCCACGAAAGCGCTAGCGCCACCGCAGCGCAGCAGCTCAGCCTCTCAACAGCTACCTGCCGGCAGCGCCCGGCGCGACTCGCGGAAGCAGCCGCTCGACAACGGCGGCGTAGTCAGGCACAGCCGCCAAGTTGCGCGACTCGTGAGGGTCCGCTTCGTGGTCGTAAAGCTCCACGCCACAAACCTGCTCCAGGCCCTCGCCGGAACGCCACTCGACGAGGCGATACCGGTCGGTGCGCACCGCGCGGCCGATCGCCGGCTTCCCCGTGGGGCCGATCCAAATCCCCTTGCGCAGGTAGATGCTGTGCGCATGGTCACGGACCGCGCCATCGCCATCCAGCAGACCAACGACACTGCGGCCTTCGACGCTTTCCGGCACGGCAACACCCGCCAGTTCGCACAGCGTCGGAAACAGGTCCACCAGCTCGACCAACCCTTGGACCCGAGCGCCGCGGCTTTGCGCGCCAGGAGCACGAATGATCACCGGAACGCGGGTATCGACTTCGTAGTTGGTCATCTTGCCGTAGCTGCCGTACTCGCCGAGCTTCCAGCCATGGTCGCTCCACAAGACAACCACCGTGTTGTCGGCTAGCCCAAGCTCTTCGAGTCGTTCCAAGAGGCGGCCAACCTGTGCGTCGACGTACGACACCGACGCCAAGTAGCCATGCAGCAGACGCCGATGCTCCGCCTCGGTGAACGAGGATTCGCCAGGCGGCGCGTGCTGGCGAAAGTCCGTGTAGCCCCGCAGCTCGCGCATGTTGTTCATCGCCATCGGCGGCGCGTCGGCAACCGGGAGCGTCCTCGCCGCATCGGGCAACGGCAGCGAGGCGCGGTCATACATATCCCAATAGCTCTTCGGCGCGTTGAACGGCAGGTGTGGTCGATAGAACCCCACCGCCAGCATGAAGGGCTGCTCGCTCGCCGCGAGCCCCGTGAGCCGGTCCACCGCCCAGTCCGTCTGCGCCGCGTCGTAGTAAGCCGCATCAGAAACGTCCGGCCCCTCTGTCGCCTGCGCCTTCACGTAGATGTGCCCGAAGCGATCGCGCCGGCGCTCCAGCGCGCCGTCTTTCGTCCACTTCTCGATGCGTTCACGCTGGATCGCAAGCCCCTTCTCTCCCGCATACACCGCGTCCGGGTCGAAAGGGAAACCGTCAACGTAGTGCCGCTCATCCCAGGAGGGCTCGTCCGGGAAGATGTTGTGGAAGATCTTGCCGACGCTCGCGGTGTAGTAGCCAGCCTTGCGCAGATGCTGGGGCAGGGTCAGCGCCTCGGGCGAGACCTCGCGAAGATCCGTGTTGAGATCCAACACGCCAACCGACTCCGGGTAGCGCCCCGTCAGCACGCTCGCGCGCGACGGATTGCAGACCGCAGACTGGCAGTAGGCGCGCTCAAACAGCACCCCCGACTTTGCCAGCCCATCGATCGCTGGCGTTCGCGCGTGCGCGGCGCCGTAGCAACCGAGTTCCGGCCGCAGGTCATCGATCGCGAGGAACAGCACGTTCGGGCGCGCGGCCGGCGGTGCGGGAGGATCGCTCGGCACGGAACAGCCCGCCGCAAAGCACAAGAGAACGGAGGCGGATCGCATGGGGCTGCCATTCAACCCGTGATGGTGCAAGGCCTCAACGCTTCCGACACGCTGCGTGCGCCAACGTGCGCATCACCGCCACTCAGAGGCCAAGCATCAGAATGCCAGCATCGGTGAACTCAGCGGTGAAGCCGACGATCTCGAGCGCCGCACCCTGGACGACAAACTGCGACGAAGCCAAGTTTGGGTCGTTGGGGATGCCAATCGACAGCGGCCCAAACGCACCGCTCGCGTCCACCACGCCGGTTACGTTGGCCTCGAAGTTGGTCGGATACGCAGTGCAGTTGGGGAACCCGATCAGACCGAGGTCAAACAGATCGACTTGGCCTGCACCGAACAGCAGGAACGCGATCGTGTTTGGCGTGCCGTTCTGCATCTGCAGCTGAACGCCGGGGCCACCCAGGGATGCGCTACCGCTCACCGCGAGGTCGAACGGACCGGCGCCGCACCCGACGCCGTATTCGGCGATGCTCGACCGCGTCGGCAGCAGCGGCACACCAGCCGCAACCTGGGCGACATCGGCCGCCGACAGCTCGTACTTGTAGAGCCGCATGTCATCGAGCTGCCCGCCAAGCTCATCGATGATGCCGGTCGGGCGCACGACGGCACCGACCGAGTACCGATCAAAAATGAAGCTGGTGAAGCCAGGTGTTCCAGGCTCTCGACCGGCGATGTAGCTATGGGTGCTGTCAAGCACACCGTCGACGTAGAACGAGATCTCGCCGGACGCTTCGGTGACCGCGACGTGGTGCCACGTATCGTCGTAGACCGCCGCAGTCGACTCCGCAATCAGCACGTTGTTGGGCACGCTCGTCCGGATCAAAAGGCGCACTCGGTCACCGGTCGAGCCACCGCCATGGAGCATGAACAACGCCCTGTTGCCAAATGTGTTGTCGCTCGCCTGGGTGAACACGTTCTGCCCCTGCACAGCACCCACATTCGGAGCCTTGATCCAATAGGCAATCGAATACGGAGTGCCCCGGCCGTCGTAGAGCGGCAGCTGCGGGTTCGCAGCGGAGAGCTCAACGTAGTCATCCACACCCGGCGCAAAGTCGAGCGCATTGCCGAACTGGCCAGTGACCCATGGGCTGCTGCCAAAGCTGATCAGCGTGCCGTCGTTGCCGCCGCCTGAGATGTCGATCGCCGTCGTGCCGCCACTCTGGTCGAGCGGGTATTCGCCCGCCCATTGCGCCGGCAGTCCAAGGGAAAGAAGAGTCGCGGCAGCCAATGGAACCGCGAACGAGGGGGCACGGAGACAGCTCATGGCCTCTCACGATATTGCACCAACGCGCGAAAGTGCACTCCCAGCCCCTCATCGCGCCGCCAATTGTGGGGCGTTCATGCGCCTAGCGCAGCGGCACGCCAGGCAACGGTTCGCCGTTCGTCGTCAGCACTTGGAAGTGGTGCACGCGGTGCTTGCCGGAGTAGCGCCAGACAACCTTCTTACTCCGATCGACTTCGAGCAGTTTGATTCCGGGCCTCGCGTGGTAGCTCGCGATCACGGTGTTGCCGTTGGGCAGACGCTGCACCCCGCATGCATCGTCAAGGATGCCGCCAACGTCTTCGTTGTGAACCTGCCAAACAACATCGCCGGCTGCATCGAACTCACAGACTTTGTTGCCGTGCGTACAGCCAACCAGCGTGCCGCCCGCGGGCAGACGAATTGCCGTGAACGGCCAGTTCTCGGCCTTGCGGCCACCGAGTTCGTCGAGGTCCGTTCGGATCGTCGCAACGACCTTGCCATCAGCCGTGTACTGCTTGACGCAGTGGGCCAACAAATGCGGCACGAGGTAGTCGCCGTTTGGTAGCTTGCGCGCCATCCGCGTTTGCATGTGCGCATTGTCCGTCTCGGGCTGCAAAGCAAACTCGACCGCCGTCTCCCCGCTTGCCGCAATCTCCCGCAGACGCGGCTTCGGCCCAAGCTCGGTGATCAGCGTATTGCCGTTGGGCAGACGCTGTGCGGTGCCGAGCTCTTTGTTCGGCGCCTCTAGCCGGTAGCGCCAGCAGACCTTCTTTTTGCTGTCGAACTCGAGCACCTCCTTGCTCCAGACAATCAGGATGTTTCCGTTGGACAGCACCCAGCCGTCACGCGCCCGCGGCTTGGGCGCCGCCCACTGGGTCTCCCCGTATTCATCGACGATGCCGGTGAAACTTGGCCCAGCAACAAAGAACGCATGCCGGATCGGCCGCGCATCCTGAGCAACCAGCGGCGGAAGAACTCCGGCAGACGCAACCAGAAAGAGCCATCGAGCTTGGAGCCTCATGCCCGCAGCGTACCAAGGACCGCGTCCTCCGCACACGTTGCACCCTCCTGACGGCCATCGCAGAGGCGTAGGATATCGCGATGCTCAAGCTCCGATCGATGCTCGTCTGGATGCTCGGCCTGTGCCCGTGCCTGGCTCAGGCACCGCTTACCCTCGCCTCCCTGTTGACCGATCACGCCGTTCTGCAGCGCGACATGCCGGTGCCGATCTGGGGCACAGCCGACCGCGGGGCCACCGTTGCCGTTTTGTTCGCCGATCAAGAGCAGAAGGCCACCGCCGACGCCAACGGCAGGTGGCGGGTGCAACTCAATGCCATGCCGGGTTCGCTGCAGCCACGCACCCTGACCGTTCGTAGCCCCGGCCAGCCGACCATCACGCGCCGCGACCTTGTTGTTGGCGAAGTGTGGATTTGCTCAGGCCAATCCAACATGCAGATGTCACGAGACCGGGTGCCGCAAGCCAAGGAGCTGCTGCCCAAGGCCAAGAACATCCGCGCCTTTGAGGTTCCCCGCACGTGTGCCTTCAAGGAACAAGAGAGCTGTCAGGGGACCTGGTCTTTGCGGCCACCAACGAGCGCCGTCGCATTCACGTTTGCCTACTTCCTTGAGCAACACGCCGGCTGGCCGATCGGCATCATCCACGCAAGCTGGGGCAGCTCGTCGATCGAAGCGTGGATGCCGCGCGACATGACCAAGACCCTGCCGCACTTCGATCGCTTGATGTCGCGATTCGACACCGAAACGGAGCACCGGCAGAAGATCGCCGGAATGCTGGATGGCTCGGTTCGGTGGAATGACATCTTCATGCGCAAGCAGCCGAACCTTCTCTACAACGCCATGATCCACCCGCTGGCGCCCTACGCGTGCCGCGGCGTCGTCTGGTACCAAGGAGAGCGCAACACCAAGCCCGCCATCGGCCCAAAGACCCCATGGCTCGAACACAACGCCACCATGCGCACCTACGGCGCCTCGCTCAAAGCTTGGATCCAGCGCTACCGCAAGCTGTGGTCGCGCGAGGACCTGCACTTCTTGGTGGTCATGCTTCCGGGGTATGCAAAGAACGTTCGAAAACGAGCCGCCGACCCGGCAGCCAAGTCGTGGGCCTGGATGCGCGAATCGCAGCTGCAGGCACTTGAGCTGCCACACACTGCCGTCGCGAACACGATCGACCTGGGCCACATCACGAACATCCACCCCACCGACAAACTGCCCATCGGCCGGCGACTCGCATTGCTCGCCGCACGCGAGACGTTGGCGAGCAAAGCCATCGCGCAAGGCCCGCTGATGCGCCGCGTCGAGCAGCTGGACGATGGTCTGGTCGTGCATTTCGATCACGCCAAGGGCCTTCGCACCAACGACGGCAAACCGCCGCAGTCATTCTGGCTCGCTGACGAATCGGGATCATGGCTGCCTGCCGAAGCGGAAATCCGCGGCGAGACAGTCAGGCTCCGCTCCCCCAAACTGCCTCTGCCACGCTACGCGCGCTACGCCTTTGCAGGCAAGCCAACCGTCAACCTGGTGAATGCTGCAGGCTTGCCCGCCTATCCGTTTCGGACGGATCGCTTCGAACTCGGGCAATAGCTGCGCAAAGCGCCGAACGCGCGCTTGTCGTACACACCACGAACTCCGCGCGAGCAGCGCAACAGCATAGCAAGGCGCCGGCCGTCGCTAGGTCGACTGGTCTACCTCACCTATGCTTCTGTCTCGCCGGCCGCAAACCCACGGCTGATCGAAGCAACCTCTCGCGCGGAGAACTGGAGCATAGCGTTGATAACAACCAAGATCGCACGACCCCTCCTCGGGATCCTGCTGGCGGCAACCTCGCCCGTCCACACCACTCCGGCACAAGCCCCCAAGCGCAATGCTTCGGACAGCAAACGGGCGGAGGCGCTGCACGTCGCGGGCATGTTTGGCGACCGGATGGTGCTGCAGCAGCAAACGACGGTTCCCATCTGGGGGCGAGCCACACCCCATGCAGAAGTCCGCGTCGCAGCATCGTGGCGGGATCCCGTCGCGAAAGCGGTCGCGGACGCACGCGGTGCATGGCGGGTGGACGTTGCCACACCTGCCGCCGGCGGCCCCTTCACCCTCGCAGTCGAAAGCGACGGCGAACGCAGGGAGTTTTCCGACGTGCTCGCTGGCGAAGTCTGGCTGTGCTCCGGGCAGTCCAACATGCAGTGGAAGCTGCGCGGCTTCGGCAAAGATCACTTCCAAGAAGACGTCGCTCGCGCCAACCACCCCGAAGTGCGGTTCTGCCAGATCCCACAGGTGCTTGGGCTACAACCACAGGCGGACCTCAAAACGCAGTGGGAAGCGTGCACACCCGAGAGCGTGCTACCTCTGAGCTGCGTCGCCTATTTCTTTGGCGAGAAGCTCCATACAGAGATCGGTGTTCCCATTGGGTTGATCTCGACCAGCTGGGGCGGTTCGTCGATCGAAGCGTGGATGGACGCAGAGGCTCTCGCAGAGGAGTTCCCCGAGTTCCGCCCGGCGCTCGATCGCAATGACGCCCAAGCAAAGCAGCACGGCGCGCTCTTTCGCGGCCGCGCGAAGCGGCCAAGAGGCCTGAACCAGCGCCGCCCCTCCGTGCTCTACAACACGATGATCCGCCCTATCGCCCCGTATGCGATGCGGGGAGTGATCTGGTACCAAGGCGAATCCAACGTCGAGCGCCCCATCCAATACCGCAGACTGTTTCCCGCCATGATCGACAGCTGGCGACGCGAGTGGGGCCAGGGCGAATTCCCGTTCTACTACGTGCAGATTGCGCCGTTTGGCTATCGCAACAAGAAGCTGCCTGCGGCACTGCTTCGCGAAGCACAGCTGCAGACTCTCGCCGTTCCCAAGACGGGGATGGTCGTCACGATGGACATCGGCAATCCCGACAACATCCATCCGAAGGCGAAGAAGCCGGTCGGCCACCGGCTGGCCCGACTCGCTCTGGCGCGCGACTACGGCCGCTCTCGCCTGATCGATTCAGGCCCCGAGTATGTCGACCACGCTGTGGCTGGAGAGCGGATCATCCTGCGCTTCCGAAACGTTGGCGGCGGGCTCACGTCGCGCGACGGAAAGGCCCTTTCGCACTTCAGCATTGCCGGACGCGATCGCGTTTTTCATGAAGCGCAGGCAACCATCGCCGGCGACACGGTTGTCGTGCACGCAAACAAGGTCCAAACGCCGGTCGCGGTGCGCTACGCCTGGGGCAACAGCGACGAGCCCAACCTGAGCAACAAGGAAGGTCTGCCGTCCTCCTCGTTCCGCACGGACGCGTGGCCCATTGAGGCACAAACGCCTGCGAAGAAACCGGCCGAGAAGCCCGGTGAGCCGACGCGACAACGACCCGCCAAACAGAAGCCAGCCCCGACAAAAGGCGACACCAAAGGCCAACCCGGCGAGAAGAGGCCGCCCAACGTCGTCTACATCATGTCGGACGAGTGGGCCTACTACGAAAGCTCCCACATGGGCAACCCGAAGCTGCGCACGCCCAACATCGACCGCATGGCGCGCGAGGGCATGCGGTTCACGCGCGCACTGGCAGCCGCTCCGGTATGCGCACCGGTTCGATGCTGTTTGATGACCGGCAAACACGCGGGCCATGCCTCCGTCCGCACAAACGGAGGCGGCACGCCCATCCGCGCCGAAGAACCAACCCTCGCCACGATGCTCAAGTCGCACGGCTATGCCACCGGCGGCTTTGGCAAGTGGGGCATCGGCGGCCGCGGCTCAGAAGGAGTGCCCGAGAACCACGGCTTTGATGAGTTCTTCGGCTACTACGACCAGGTGCACGCGCATTCCTTCTACACCGCGCACCTGGTCCGCAATAGCGAAGAAGTGCCGCTACCGGGCAACAAGGGCGGCCGCGTCGGCGAGACCTACTCGCACTACGAGATCATGAAAGAGGGGCTGGCGTTCATCCGCCGCAACAAGGACCGACCGTTCTTCTGCTATCTTCCGATCACACCGCCGCACGGGATGTACGACATTCCCGCTGACGACCCGGCGTTTGATCTCTACCGCAACAGCGAGTGGATGCAGGACCCCGCGGTGCCGCAGGACGCCAAAAACTACGCGGCGATGGTGTCGATGATCGACCGCGACCTGCAGCGCGTTCTCGATCTCCTCAAAGAGCTCTCGCTCGACGAGAATACGATCGTGTTCTTCACGGGCGACAACGGCGGCCAGGACCGATTCGCCGACGATCAGCACCCGCGCGGCTTCTTTGGCCCCAACGTCAACCCCAAGACCGGCGTAGCGTTTCGCGGCCAGAAGCGCAGTCTCTACGACGGAGCTCTGCGCATCCCGTTTTTGGTGCGCTGGCCAGGGCACATCCCCGCCGGCCAAACGAGCGACCACCTGTTCTATCAAGTCGACATGATGGCAACGCTGGCCGAGCTCACACAATCGGAGCTTCCGATACAGGGAGACGGCATCTCGATCGCACCGGCCCTCCTCGGCGCCGATGCCGCCGGACATCCCCAAGGGCAGCACGAGACGATGTACTGGGAATACGGTGGCCAGCGGGCCGTGCGAAAAGGCGACTGGAAGGCCGTTCGTCCCGGACCAAAAGCGGAGTGGGAACTCTACGAGTTGGCTACCGACCCGAGCGAGTCACAGGATCAGGCAAGCAAGCAGCCAGAGATCTTGACGGAGCTACGCCTGGTGGCCGCGCGCTCCCACGAGCGCGCCGTGCCCGGCAAGTTTTGGCGCCGCGACCTACAGAAGCGCGACCGCATCGCCAGGAACGGTGTTCCAGAGCCGCTGACGCCTCGGGCGCCGAAGCCTGCAGCCAAAGAAGGGCGAGAACCGCGTCCGCCACGGACCGATGCTCGGTCGCGCGACTGTGTAGGCCGGTAGTTCACCCGCAGATGCATCCGCAGCATCGCGACCGCACTACTTGCCCTGATCCATCTCCGCGATCAGAGCCTCGATGGCTGCATCGAGCTTCTCCGGCCCCGGCCGCCCGAGCCAGCGGTGCCGAATGACCCCGCTGCCATCGAGGACGTACAGCGTTGGCCAGGTGCCAACCTGCCACTGCGAAGGAATCGCGCCAGCACCGCCTTTCTCGCCACACCAAAACGATCGCCACGTGACGCCCATCGTTTTGGCCTCTTCGAAGTAAACCTGCTTGTCTCGGTCACTGTTGACGCCAATCAGCGCGAACGGTGCGTCCTTCAGCTTTTCCACGAGCGACCGCTCGTGTGGGATCATGGCCCGGCAGGGGCCTCACCAGAATCCCCAGAAGTCGAGCAGCACCACCTTGCCGCGGTAGTCACTGAGCTTGAAGGCAGCGCCCTCAAGATCTTCTCCCGCAATCTCCGGGGCTACGCAGCCAGGCAGCAGGTTCTCGACCTCGAAGCGCGCTCGGCTCGCACGCTTGGCCAACGGAGTACCCCGCGCCAAGGCATCGGCGCTCAAGACCTGCGCCTTCGCACGTTCGTAATCTGCCGCAGTCGCCTCACGATTCTTCAGCGCTTCCCGACTCATCAGCAGCAACGCGTGAACACGCGGCTGCGGGTGCGGGTTGCTCGCGACCACCTTCGCCAACAGATCACTCATCGCCTCCGCTCCGATCAAGCCAGCAAACGACCTCGACCGGCGCAGCAAGTCGGCAACCCTCTCGCTCTCGATGTGGTCCCGCAGAACCCGTTTCAAGACGATCTTGGCAGTGTCGGCTTCCTCGAAGTTTGTGGCTGCGAACGCCAGGATTTCCATGCGCGCATCACCGGCAACTTGGTCTGCAAGCGCCAGAGCCCGCTTGCCAAATGCCTTGCGGTCCGGCGCCGGCACCGCGGCGATCAGCGCCCGCAGCTTGTCGATATCCCGAGGAGCTGCGAGCGCGGCCTTGTAGACGGCAGTGCTGCGGACCTCTGCTTTCGCCGCGCGATAGCTGGCCTTGGTCGCCTTCCACTCCGCAGCCAACTCTTGGAACTCAGCCGGCAGCTGCTGCGCAGGAACACTCTGCGCAGGAACACAGATGGCTAGCAACAAGCCCGCGAGCACGGGTTTCGATGATTTCATAGAGGTCACGTATCACCAGAAGGGTGGAGGCACACCGGAGCGACTCTCCACCGCCAAACACTCCGGGCCACCGGCGTTACGGACCGAGTACAACCTCAAGCCCCGCCGTAGCCGACAGCAAGCCGAGCAACGGCCCATTCGCATCGACGACAAACGCCTGCGCGACGAAGCGCAACCCGAACAGCGCAGGCGTCACGGGAACGCCCACAACGGCCCGCCCCTGTGTGTCTGCGACCTCGACCGCAACGGCCGGCACTCCGCCAAGCCAAATCGTGCAGCCCGCAATCGGCACGCTCGCAATCGAATCCGCCAGCGCAAACAGCACGGACGCATTCGCCGGCGCATCCGGCACAACCACAGCGACGCTGCCGCCCCCCGCGCCCGCCCCACCCGCGACCGCGATCGTCGGCGGCGCTTTTCCCGGTGCGGGGCAGCCGAAGCCGAACGAAGCGACCGCATCGTCCTGCAGCAGCCGGACGTGCAACGCAAACAGTTCGCGACCATGCGTGCCGTCGTCCGCACCAAACAGCACGCTTGTGCCGGCACGGACGAGATCGCTGGCGTTGCTATCGCCCGGCGCGAGATCAAACAGCAGGTAGGTGCCAGCAGGGGTGCCGTCCGTGGTATAGAGCTCACGACCGACGATCGGATCGTCGACGAGCACCACGATGCGGTCGCGTGTCAACCGACTCGACGAACCAACGATGGCACCCGGCAGCAGGGCGCCACGGTTGATGGTTCCGTTGACCGTGCCATCGGTCGTCCAGTAGCTGGTGCCGGACGGCGTCGTAGCAGACATCAGCAATCGGTCCGCCGAGATCGGCAGCAGCGTCTCGGGCTCGAACGACTGCGACAGCACTTGGGTGCCAGCCAGAGTGCCGTCCGAAACCACCAGTCGACGGACACCGCCGCTGTCCACGCTGCGCATCGCCAAGCGCGCCCCGACGGCATGCAGATCTAGCGGCATGCTCAGACCGAGGCTCGCAAGATCTAGAGAGCCGGCACTGCCTGACGCCCTATCGAACCGCCAGATACGAGCATCTGTTGGCGAAGACAAGGCGCGGAAGTAGAGCACATCGCCAAGAGGTGCCCATTCGACGAAGCTCACACCCGCGCCGCCAGGTGCGATGTCCACCAGCAGCTCCGTCCCCCCGGCCGTGCCGTCCGTTCGCCACGGCTCGATGCCAGCCACCGGATCGAAACCGCGAAAGTAGGCATGGCCGCGCCAGGCGAAAAACTCCGACTGCACGACAACGGCCGCTCCCGACGGCATCGCGCCAAGGCTCTGCGTGCCGGCGAGTGTTCCATCGGACACCCACGGCTCGATGGGCGAAGCAGACGTCTTCGCCGCGAACACCACTCTGTCGCCGATCGAGACCGGTGGCGACTGCGGCAGAAACCCTGGCGCCTGCGTCGACACAGGCAGCGTCTGCATCTGCCCCGAACCGTCGTAGACCAGTGGATCGAAGGCAAACGACGACAGCACGCCGGGCAGCACGAACAAGAACGAGCCGGTCGATGCAGATCGCGCGAAAAACGTCGGCGAACTCGGCAAGGAGGCGATCGCACGCGTATGGGCACGTGTTCCGTCGCTGAGCCATACCTTTGAGCCGGCGCCCGCATCGGCGACCACGACGGCTTCACCGCGAAACGTCCCGATCACATCGACATTGGAGGACATCGTGCCCCCGCGACGCACAAGGTCCGCCACGACGCGCGTGCCACCTGTCGTGCCGTCAGACGCCCACAGCTCTACGCCGATCGTGGCTTCGTCGGCGGCAAAGAGGGCGCCATTGCCATAGGCAAGCACATCGAGAACGCGAGGCGTCGGCAGCGCATAGGTCCCCTGCATCGTGCCATCCGATGTCCACAGCCTCGCGACGCCGTTTTGCAGCCCGGCAAACCAGATGGACCCCAAGGACGACGAACCACCGTCGACCAGCCCCGGCAAACTGCCGACCATGACGTTGGCAAGCCAGTGTGTTCCAGCGGGCGTGCCGTCGGTACGGAACAAACTGCGCTGTCCGGCCTTGGTGCCAAGGAACAGAACGGTTGACCCGATCGAACCCAGAAACCCCGGACTCGTGAAGTTCGCAAAGCCCGGCGTCAGGTCGAACGCCTGAAAGGTCCCGGCCACCGTTCCGTCCGTTCGCCAGACTTCACGGTCGTCGCCCGCAAAGAACGCAAGCCCGCCGGCTACCTGAAAGGAACTACGCGGATCGACCCCCAGCGACAGCGTGCCCGCTGCGGTTCCATCCGTGACGAAAGCGAAGCTGCTATTGCTAGGCAGGCGGTATTCGAACAACACCCGACTGCCAAAAGACGCAAAGCTATGGGGCGCACCAATTGTCTGCGCGCTTGACGGCAGATCCATGATCTTGATCGTGCCCGACGCCGTCAGATCGGATCGCCACAGCTGCCACACGCCGCCGACCCGCGCGCCAAAGATCGCTTCGTTCGACGCGAATGCGCCAATGGCACGGGAGCCGTTGCCGATGCCGCCCGACGGGTTGATGTCGAGAACGAGGTTCGTCCCCGCGGGAGTGCCATCGCTACGCCAAAGCTCTTCGCCGTGGATGCCGTCGTCGGCGAACAGCACAACGGCGCTACCCACCGGCGTCAGGTGGATCGGATTGGACCCTTCTGGCCCCGGCCGGATATCGCGCGTCAAGCGCGTCCCCTGCGGAGTGCCGTCGCTGCACCAAAGCTCGGAACCAAAGCCATCGGTCTCCGCCATAAAGAACACCAGCCCCCCAGCCGTCGTCGCAAAGCGCTGCGGGAACGATCCGCGATAGCCTGGCTGGATGTCGGCTAGCAGCTGCGTGCCGGCGGGTGTTCCGTCGGTGCTCCAGAGTTCCTCGCCGTAGCCGGGCACGTCGGCGACGAACAGCGCGAACCCGTTGCCCGCCACGGCAACGGGCTTCGCGTGCGAACTAACAGAGGTTGTTGCCGGCGCCTGATTGAAGTCGAAGACGAGCGATTGGGCGACGGCAACTGCCGCGGTGAAGACACTCGCGAGCACGAGAGGAGCGATGCGTTCGATGACGTCTTGTGGAAGCATGGATTGCTCACTGCGCCACGCCTATGGCGACGCATTCCCATGCTAGTGCTAGTTTCGCGCATCTGGTAGACGGGGCCATCTCGGGATGCGAGGGCGTTCGTCGCAAGGCGCTGCGACGAATGCGTGTTCCCTACTTGCTGGTTAGGAGCCTTTCTGGTCAGGAGCCTTGCTGGTCAGGAGCCTTTCTGCCGAGGATCCTACCAGCTCTGATAACCGGCCGGCAGCAGAGGCGGAGCCGCGATGCCGCGCTCTCGCAGCCCCGCTTCGTTCATGCGGAA
>JBGCDH010000145.1:0-3785 GCA_045105235.1 Planctomycetota bacterium
CGCCCCGTCGCGAAACTGCAGGAACGCAACCGAGACCTCGTCCCCGCGCCGGAACAGGCCGAGCGCATCTTCGTCGCCGCCGGTGGCGACGACAGCCTGCCGTTCGGCCACGCGCTGCAGCGCGACCATCTGCTCTTTGAGCGCCTGCGCATGCTCAAACTCCAGCTGTTCGGCCGCCGCGGCCATGCGTCGCTTGAGCCCGTCCACGATCGGGCCGATGTCGCCGCGCAGCGTGCGCACCGCTTCGTCGAGCAGCAGGTCGTAGTCTTCGCGCGAAACCAGGTCGACGCACGGCGCCGGACAGCGGCCGATCTGGTGCTTGATGCACGGACGCGTTCGGTTTTGAAACACCGAGTCCACGCAGTCGCGCAGGGGCACGACCTTGTGCAGCAGCCGCAGCGTGCGCCGCGCCGCCTTGGCCGACGCAAACGGACCAAAGTAGAGCGCGCCATCGTCGCGCCGCCGCCGGACGAAGCGAAACCACGGCCAAGCCTCGCTGCGGTCGAGCCGCAGCAGCAAGAACGACTTGTCGTCCTTGAGCTTGACGTTGTAGCGCGGCTTGTGCTTCTTGATGACCGTGTTTTCGAGCAGCAGCGCTTCTTGCTCGGTGCCGGTCGCAATGAACTCGACGTCGGTCGCCTCGCGCTGCAAAAAGCGCAGCTGGTAGCGACCGTCGCCCCCGGGCGTCAGGTAGTTGCGCACCCGCGCGCGCAGATCGGCCGCTTTGCCGACGTAGATCGTCTTGCCGCCTTCGCCGGAGAAGATGTAGACCCCGGGCCCGGTCGGGAAGCGGGCCACCTTGGCGACGATCAGAGGGTCCATCGGCACAGCGTGCAACGTGGACCACAGAAGCCACGACAGCAAGCGTGCATTGCATTCGCGACCGCGCGCCAGGCCCCGCGCCTACAATGGGGCCAACGCGATCCCAGACGGTAAGCTGCGGGAGATGATCGCACCCCGACGACACCTGGCCCTGCTCGCGCTTGCCGCCGTCTCCGCCGCCGCCAGCGCCTGCGGCGAGACCAAGCCAACGACGCCGCAGTTGACGCTGCGCCCCATTGCCCTCGGCGGCGAGCACGAGAACATGCTCGAAAAGGCCCTCGGCGAGCTGCAGGGCTACCGCCTGCGCTACGACGGCCCGAAGACTCGCTGGGCCGTCACGGCCGAAGTCTTCGAGCGCGGCAAGACGGTGTCGAAGCAGTCGATCGCCGTCGGCTCGTTCCCGGGCAGCATGGACATGACGCTGGGACTCATCGCACGCGAACCGCAACAGGACGGCGCGAGCGCCACCGATTTGTCCTGCGTCCTCTCCATGAACGACGCCGCCACCACTCTGCACCGCAGCGTGCTGCTGGCCAATTGGGACCTGCGAGCGAAAGCGGGAACGGGCGAGGCAACCTCGGTCGCCGCGTGGCTAGAGCCGCAGACCATCGACCTCACCAACGACGCGCCGACGGTGCTGTGGCGCTGGTGCCGTGGTACGGACATCCCGCTCCAGGTCCCGCTCTCCGCGCCCGTGCCGACAGGCCCTGCGAGCTGCCTGCAGGTATCGATCCAGCTCGGCAGCTGAGCAGCCTTCCGGGCCAAAATCTGCTAGCGGTTCGCTTTTCGCCGGCAACGGTTCGATAGAGAGGGCATGAGTTCGCCCGTCTGGAACGCGCTGCAGGCGCTCTGCGTCTGGTTCTCCGGCTGCCGAACACCCCCTCCTCCGCCCGAGGTCAGCGATGCGGAGCAATGGGAGGTTCGCAAAAAAGCGTGCTCGAGCGCACGGTGACCACCCGCGTCGTCGGCCGCCCGCACCAGCGCCTCAACACGACGGCCGGACGCTTCGACGTGCTGGAGCGACTCCGGCGCCGCGGTCCTACCTGACGCGGCCAGCGGGCGGCCCAAGCTTCGCAGTCCAGCAGCGCTACAAGCGCAACTCCAGCTACAGCCCCCACGCGCGCAACACGGGCTGGCAGTCGCCCTACGGCTTCGACGAGAGAGCGGGCGCGCGTCGGCGCCAAGCGAAACAGCAAGCCCGGTCGGTCAGCAAACCCGGTCGGTCAGCAAACCCGGTCTCGTCCTCACCCGTCACTCCTCGACAGCACCACGCCATTGCGCACCATCGCGCGCACGCCGTTGCCAAAGGTGATCACCGTGCCGGTCCTCCCGACGGCGGTATCGGTCGGCGGACCATACGCTTCGACGAACTCCTGGACCGACGCGCCCACCCACGGCCGCGGCGCATCGTGCGGCAGCAGCAGCTGGTCCGGCACATCAAAGGCCATGACCTCGTTGCCCGACAGTTGCAGGACGCCGGGCGCATCGCTGCCGGCGACCTGATACTCCCAGCGGCGGCTGTCGGTAGCGACCATCACGTCGACAGGTGGCCCGAGGCGCTGCAAGACCTGCTCGGTGCTGCAGCCCAGCAGGTCTTGCGACCACGTCGGCCCACGATTCCATTCGTATGCCCACGGCTCGAGCGGCAGCGCCAAAGGTACAAGCGGCACGGCCGCAAACAGCAGCATCGACAGACCGCCGGCCAGCGACGTCCAGACGCGGCCGATGCACTCCGGTCGCCCCGCTTCGATCGCGGTGCGGTGACGACGAACCTCTCGGATCAGAAAACAGATCATCGCGACGAAGAGCACGAGTGCGAACAACGTCGCAACGGATGGATGTGCGCGCGGACCGCTCACGCTCTGAAACAGCAGTCCGCTGACGAGCGCCAGCGGAACCACCCAAGCCGTGATCACCGCCGCCGCGAGGCCGCGCAGCTCGTGCGGGCGCCGCCGGACCTCGCGCAGGCTGCGCCAGCCGAGCATCAGAATGAGCATCCCCGCGCCCGCGGCAAACGCGACCGCCATGTTGCGGGCGGCCTCGATCGAAACCGGCGGCCGCTCTCTTGGCGAATCCGGAAGGGCGCCCCCCCCGGCCTTTTGAACTCCCTGCACGCCGCTTTGGATCTCGGCGAGCGCACGCTTGCCGCTGCCATCGTATTGGATCAGCTCGCTCCGAAACGAATTGCGTGCGATCTGCCACTGGTGGGTGGCATACATCCAAGAACCGATCGCAAGCAGCCCCAGCAGCACGACGGCAACGGCAAGCCGCGGCCCCCACACCAGCCGGCGCGGATCGCGCCGCAGCGCCGCGCCGCCGCCAGCAGCAAGAGCCGCAGGAGCCGCCGCGCCGCCGGCCCTCGCGCCGCCGCGCAGCCGCTGCGCCTGCTCTTCGACATCGTCGCGAACCTCGCCGGCGTTCTGGTAGCGGTTCTCCGGCTGCTGCGCGAGCGCTCGCTGCACGACTTGGTCCAGGCCGCGCGGCACGCCTTCGCGCTGCGACGGCAGATCGAAGTGCCCGATCGGCAGCTGGCCAGTCAGCATTTCGTAGAGCACGACGCCCAGGGAGTAGATGTCGGCACGGTGGTCGACGCCCGCACTCTTGCCGCGCCACTGCTCGGGTGCCATGTAGTGCGGCGTGCCCAAAACGGCCGTTCGCCGCGTCAGCTCGACCGGGTCGTCGGCGTATGCAGCCACCTTGGCGAGGCCAAAGTCGGCGATCTTCACCTGGCCGCGCGCGTCGATCAGGATGTTCTCCGGCTTGATGTCCCGGTGCACGACCCCGTGCTCGTGCGCGTACTGCAGCGCCGTGCAGATCTGCGGCGCGATGCGCAGCGCTTCGGCAGCGGATAGCTCACCGAGCTCCATCAGCTGGCGCAGATTGACGCCATCGACAAACTCCGTGATCAGGAAGAACACACCGTCGCGCTCACCAAACTCGTGAACCACCAGAATGCTCGGATA
>JBGCDH010000146.1:0-7288 GCA_045105235.1 Planctomycetota bacterium
CACGACGCCGAGCAACCCGCTCAGTGCGACCAGCGTGCCGCCGAACGCGGGCACGCTGGGTGAGCCTTCGAGCGAGATCAGCAGGGCGCCGGTGGCGTTGGCTGGAGCGCCCGTGGTGGCATAGAGGCTGGCTTGCCCAGCTGCGAGCCCAGGACCACAAAGCGTGGCGGCCAAGGGACCTGGTCCCTGTTGGCCAAGATTCTGCTGGCTCCCATTCGGGCCGCAGGCGGCGGGCGTCAGCAGCGCCGCGCCGACGAATCCGGTGCCGATGCCGAACAGTGCAAACTGGCCGGCGTCGTTGATCGCCATGCCGGAGCTGGCGAAGGGGACCGCCCCAAGCTGCGGGGCGGTCAGGGTGCCGCCGCTTGCAAGTCGAACGAACAGCTCGCTGCCGCCGAGGAACGTCTGGCGAGCGCCGATTGCATCCCCCTGGCTGTTGATGGCCCAGACGCGGTCGCTCGCAGAAGCAAACGTGCTGAGCGGCGCGAGCAGCTGCCAGCCGCCGGCGATCGTCCAAACGCAGGGTGCGCGCAGGCCGCCGACGTCGGCGCGTCCTCCGAGTTCGCCTCGGTCGTTGACGGCATAGCCCTCGAAAGAGCTCCAGTTGGCAGGCAGAGGCGGCAGCGACACAGGCTGCATCGTCTCCAAGTCGAAGAGGTCGCCAGAGCGCCCGACCAGCAGGCCATGGTTGTTGACCCGTTCGGCCAGGAGCGGTGCGCCCAGTGCCGACAGGTCGACGGGCGCTCCACCGAGCTGAAACTGCACGCTGGTGGCTTGCAGGCCGGCGCCCTGCGTCGTGCCGATGATGTTGCCCCGCTCGTTGATGTCGCGTGCGATGCTGTTGACGGCGCTGGGCGGTGACAGCAGCTGAACCTGATAGGTGTCGGTGCTGTCGGGCGTCCAGACGGCGGCCTTCTGGATGGAGCTGTTGGTCACGTTCACCGTGCCGACGATGACCCCGTAGTCATTGATGGCGGTGGCGATGCCCCAGCCATAGCCAGCAGGCAGCGGCAGCAATTCGTGGGGGCGGTGCGGGCCCGACACGAACGGTGCCCCAAGCCCCCCGGAGTCGCCAACGACCGTGCCGGCGCCGTTGATGTCGCGCACCCGGTTGCCGGGGCCGAGCGGGGTTGCGCCGTACTGAGCGAGCAGCGAACCGGCCGTGGCAAGCAGGCTGAGCAGGGATGCGCGTCGTGTGGGCATGTTCGGCGTGCCGGTGTCGAGGTGTTGGGCTCGTGGGGATACTAAGGCACCCAAGGGCGCAGGAGCTGCCGGCCGCCGCGGGTTCGTCGTCGACGCCGCGGCGCCACGCACGTAGCCTAGACTTCTTGAGCATCCTGCGCGATCCAGTTCACGGCGATATCGAGCTGACGCGAGACGAGCTGCGGCTCGTCGATACCGCCGAATTCCAGCGGCTGCGCGGCATCAAGCAGCTCGGCAGTGCGTCGTTTGTCTACCCAGGCGCGGTGCATACGCGCTTTGAGCACTCGATTGGCACCCTGCATTTGTGTGAACGGTTGCTCGATGCGTGCAACAAGAACGCGCGTCGCGATCCTGCCGGCTGCCACACGGTGACCGACGGCGAGCGCCGCATCGTGCGTGCGGCCGCACTGCTGCACGACGTCACGCACATTCCCTACGGGCACAATATCGAGGACCAGACGGGGCTGCTGCCGCGTCACGATATGCCGCAGCGATTTGCGCACGTGCTGGGCGATACCGAACTCGGCGAAGAGCTCGACCGGCAGGGGCTGCGCGACGATGTGCTCGCGGTGTTGACGGGAGAAGGCCGGACGGTGCCGTCGTTTTGGCGGCAGGTCGTCAGCGATACGATCGATGCCGACCTGCTCGACTACCTGCGCCGCGACGCGCACTTCACCGGTCTTGAGTTGCGCTACGACGCGCGCGTCGTCGACTACTTTCGGATCGAGCGCAGCTCGCAGCAGATGTTCGTCGACTGCGAAAAAAACGGCATGCTGCGCGAGGACATCGTCAGCGAGCTACTGCGCGTGCTGGAAGCGCGCTACCACTTTAGCGAGCGCGTCTACTACCACCACGCCAAGGTCGCGGCCGGCGCACTGCTGTCGCGGATGGTCGAGCTGGCCATGCGCGCCTCGGCGCTGACCGCCAACGAGCTGCAGCGCATGACCGACGAATCGCTGGTCGTGCGCTTGGGAGAGCTGGACCTTGGTGACGCTGCAGCGACCGAACGGCTGCGGCGGTTTGTGGCGCGGTTTCGCCGCCGTGCGTTGCCCAAGCGCGTCATCGCGCTGCCGTTCTATCAAAACCAGGACGTGCAGCAGGAGCTGATCGACAGCTACTTCGCGGCCGGGCAGCACGAGGCGCGGGTGGCCTGGGAGCGCGCCCGCGAGGCCGAAGCGCAGGAGGCGTTCGGCGAGCCCGTCGACATCTTGCTCTACTGCCCCAAGCGGCGCATGCAGCTCAAGGAAGCGCGCACGCTGGTGCGGTTTCCCGGCAGCGGCGAGCGAACGCTGCCGCTCGACGCGTTTGTCGACGACATTCCGCGGCTGCGCGACTTGGCGCAGAGCTACCCGCGCATGTGGAAGGGCTACGTCTTTACCTCGCTCGAAGATCGCCAGAAGCGTCGGCGGCTGCAGGAGATGTGCCTGGCGGCGCTGCCGGATGGCTGCCGCAACGGGCTGGTCATCTAGTGTAGTGCATCTGATATAGGGGGCATTCTGCGGGCACGAAGACGCCCGTCGCGGCGTTGACGTATTCGTTGCGGAAGGAACGGCGCCGTTGGGCGTCTGATGGCCGCAATGATCCAGCCGTGTCGATTCGGTGTCTCTCTCGCCCTCGCGGGCATCGTCGTGTTGGCGGCATCGGGCTCGGTCGCGTTGGCGCAAGCGCCAGAGAGCGCGCCGGAGCCGCGGCAGCCGACGGTTGTTGTGAGTACCGCGGCATCCGACAGTCAAAAGCCCCCGTTCGTTTTTGAGGCTGGCGGCATCGAACTCGAGCAGCTGGTCGAGCGCTGCGCGACCTATCTCGACCGCAACGTCATGCTGTACGAGGATGAGGTCAAGTACGCAAATGCGGCTTCAAAGGTCGTCTTCGACCGGCCGGTGGTGACGGATCGCGACGGCTGCGAAGACCTGCTGTCGTCGATTCTCTGGTCGCGTGGGCTTGTGATCTTGCCGATGGACGCTGGCAAGGCGGTCTACGAGGTCCTTGCGAGGAAGGGCAATCGTCGTGGCGACGTGCGCACTCGCAGCGTCTACGTCGAGCCCGAGCAGGTCCTGTCGCGGCCCGGGTTCTACCGCATGGTCACGTGCTGCTATCACCTTCAGAACACGCGCGCTCAGTTGGCCTGCAATACGCTGCGCCCCTTCCTGTCGCAGTGGTCCGGCAATGGCGCGATGCGCGTCGACGTCGGCATGCTGGGTAACGACGCCTCCTTGCTCTTTTCCGGGCCACAGCCGCAGATCGCGATCCTGCTGCAGATGCTGCAGCGGGCGGACAAGGCGCCTGGCGAGGGTCTAAACGGCGTTATGGAGAATCGCTTGGCAGATCTCAAGAAGGACAACGAAGGGCTCGCGCAGGATGTGCGCGTGCTGCAGCAGCGCCTGGCACAGCTGGTCAAGCAGGTGGAGTCGCTGTCCAAAGCGCGCAAGCCAGCTGATGCGGACAATGGCGGGAGCGGCGGCGGGCGCTAGCGCTAGCACTAGCGGCCGGCGCAGGTGGGTGCGTAGGACCACGCTCTCAGGACTGCGCGCTTCCAGGAGCGGTCGCTACTTCGGCGCGCGTATCATCAGGCCGATGCCGGCGAGCGGAAATGACAGCAGCCACAAGAAGTAGCCGACGCGCAAAAACTCAAACGGGTTGCCGCCAGGCAAATAGATCCAGCTCGCGTTGAGGCCGGTGCAGAGCAGCAGAGCGAGGCCCGCCAGTCGCACGCGGCTCTTGGTCAATAGCATCAACAGCGCTGCCAGCATGCCCAGGTTGGTCAGGCACGAGGACCCGGCGATGCGTCGATTGCGGCCAGCGTCTTCGCGCGATGGCATGTCGCGGATCTTGCTGCCGACCTTTGCCCAAGGAAAGCTGCTGCCGCTCGGAGAGTCGGTCAGCATGCGCCAGCCAATCAGGCAGGCGCGCCACCCGGGCAGCCACTTCGGTTCGGCGCTCGCGGCTTTGATCACGCTCTCCGGCATCGCGCCAAACGGCGATCGCCACGAGCTAGCGGCCTTCGGGACGTTGCCGAGCGACTCCAGGGGGCTGGCGTAGGCCGGCACAAACCAGGCAATCACCCAAAACGCGTAGCCGAGCAGGGCCAGCCGCGCGCCGAGCTCGTTTCGTTTGGCCTTGCTCTTTGCTTTGCCTGCCATGACTCAGCTCCGGTTCGGCGTCCAGTCCGAGCGATACCGCAGGATCATGTCGCGGCACTGGCGATAGACGGCGCTGGTCGCACGCACGTCGTGGGCGTTGTATTCGGCGATCTTGACGATCTCGCCGCGCTCGTAGGCCGGTGCGACCATCGAGCCGTCCATGACGCCCTTGGGGCTTTCGATGCCGAGCGCCCAGCAAACAACGTCGAGCTTGCTCGGGCCACGGCCGCGCTGCGACACCAGTTCAAACAGGTCCAGGTGCGGCTTGAGCGACCAGCGGCTGCTGACCAGGTCGACGCGCGCGGGGATGCCGTGGATCAGGCTGCGGGTCACCACAAACGGCACGTCGAAGCCGCGCCCGTTGTAGGACACCACGCATTCGGCCTTGGATGCGAGCGCCCAGAAGGCTCGCAGCAGGTCGGCTTCGCTCATCAAGCGGAGCCACGGCGGGCACTTGCCGTCGGGCAGGATCTGGTCGAGTTCGAAGCCTTCGGGCGGCACCGCCAACACCGTGACCTGGTCTGCGTCGCTGCCCGGCTCGGCGTCGCCGTCGCCGACCGCGATCGACACGACTTTGCCAAAGAACGGCGACATGCCCATGACGGCCGCCGTGTCCATTTCCTTCTTGGCGGCGTTGTCTGACAGGGCTTCCGCGACCGTGGACGGCAGTTCGCGCCGATCGAGAGCCGGGACGGTTTCGATGTCAAAGACCAGCGTGCGGCAGGCGAGGTCCTCGACCTGCGCGAGCGCGGGATCGATCAGCTGGTCGGGGTCGAAGCCTTCGGGGCTTTCACCTTCTTCGACGACCTTCAGTCGCTCGATGATCAGCTGCGAGGCTCCGTTCCAGGTCTTCAGCTTGCCGCGTAGCTTGACGAACGCACCCGGAGCCGCCGCCTTGGCCGCCGCCATTGCTTCGGCGGCGTTGTCCCAGATCTTGCCTTCGATGACCGCATGCACGTCGGCGAGCTCAAGCACGAGGTAGGGCTTGCCCGACTTGGTCTCGAGTTCTTTGATGCCGCGCAGCTGCGCGTAGACGTCCCATTCATGGTCGCTCGACGGATCGAGCGAAGCGAGGTTGTTGGCGAGCACGATGCGTTGCTTTTGTTCGTCGTGGTTCATCGCAGAGGCGAAACGGCTGCTGCTTCGAAGGGCTTAATTGCCAGCGGCCCAGCGCTGCAGCCGTTCGACGGCTTGTTCGAGCGTTGACATGGCGGCGGCAAAACTCGCGCGCACAAAGCCGGGAGCGGCGAACGCGCTGCCCGGAACCAGTGCAAGGTGCTGCTGTTCGAGCAGCTGCTGGCAGGCATGCAGGTCGTCGATGCCGCGCTGCTCACACAGCTCGCGCAGGTCGATCAGTGCATAGAAGGAGCCTCGCGGGGCCAGCAGCTTGGCGCCTGGAATGGCGTTGATGCGTTCGACCAAGAAGTTGCGGCGCTCGGTGAACGCGGCCATCCGCTTCTTGTGCTCGTCAGGCAGCGGCTGCTCGCAGGCGGCGAGCATGGCGGCCTGGCTGATGGTGCAGGCGTTGCCGAGCACCTGGCTTTGGATGCGCGCCGCGGCGCTGACCACGTCCTTTGGTCCGGCGAGGAAGCTCGTGCGCCAGCCGGTCAAGGTGTGGCTCTTGGTGAAGCCGTTGACGACGATGGTGCGTTCGCGGCCGCCCTTGACGGCCGCTGGCGAGATGTGCTCGGCGTCGTCATAGAGCAGCGTTGCGTAGATCTCGTCGCTGACGATCCACATGTCGCGGCGCGCGCATACGGCGACGAGTTCTTCGACGGCGCGGCGATCGGGTACGGCGCCTGATGGGTTGGTGGGGAAGTTGGCGAGGATGCCGCGGGCGCCGGATTCTTCGGCGATCCGGTCGATCGTCGCCGCGTCGGGAACGAATCCTCGCTCAGGCGCCATCGGCACAACGACCGGCTCGCCGTCGGCCATCGTGATCAGGGCTGGGTAGGAGACCCAGTGGGGCGCCATGACCAGCACGCGGTCACCGGGCTCGACGATCGTATCGAGCGCCATGTGCAGTGCGCCCTTGGCTCCGGAGCTGACCAGGACTTCGTCCGCTGCATAGTCGAGTCCGAAAGCCTCGCCGAGCCAGCGCGCGCCGGCCGCGCGCAGGGCTGGGGTGCCGGCGGCCGCTGTGTAGCGGTAGTCGCCGCGCTCGATGGCGTCGATGCCGGCTTGGGCGATGGGCTGTGGCGTCGGAAAATCCGGCTCTCCGGCGCTCAGCGAGACCACGTCGTGGCCTTCAGATTTCAGGCGTGAGGCTTCGGCCGCGATGGCGAGCGTCGCGGACGCTTCGATGCGGTGGGAGCGGGCGTTGGGGACCAAACCGGGCATGATGCGAGTAGACCCCGGCCAGGGCAGCAAGGCAAACACGCGGGAAGTCCGTATGGGGCCGCCCGTCAGAATCGCTTTGCGGGCTGGCGTGGCGAGGCAGAACGCCATGCCACCGATCGCCGCCGTTCGTTACGCTCCTCCGCCCGATGGCCAAGTCGAAGACCAAAGCAAAGAAGGCAAAAGCAAACGCCAAGCCGCGCCGCATCTGGCGCACGCTGCTCATCAGCGTGCTCGGACTTGTGGTGCTGCTACTGCTGTTTGTGTCCGCGTTCATTTTCAACCCGTTCGAAGGCTCGCTGCCCGAGCTGCGCGACATTGTTCCCCGTGGCGTGAACTTCTTTGTGCGCAAGAAGGCCCTCGCCGACGACTTCGTGGCGTTTCCAGAGCCGAAGTTTTGGTCCAGCCTGCAGGACACCAGCGGGTTCGGCAAAGTCGACAGCGGCCCGCTGGGCAAGAGCCTTCGTCAGCAGGGACTGGAGCGGGCGCTTGGCCAGGCCGAGCAGGCCGTTGCCCAGATCAAGCGGGATTCGGGCGGCTGGGTGGATGTGCTCGGCGACATGGTTGGCGAGGAGCTGATTTTTGCCGGCTACAACCAAGAGCATTCG
>JBGCDH010000147.1:0-33588 GCA_045105235.1 Planctomycetota bacterium
GAATGCTGCCCCGCGCGCCTTGGCGATCTGTGGCTGAAGCCGACCTTGTGAGGCGCCTTGATATGGGCGGTTTTGCTGTCGCTTTCCACGGGGGGGCTCAAGTAGCCGAGAAGTCGCGGCCGATGGAACGGCCGCAGGCGATGGCATGGCGAGAACGGGCGCGCGACGCGCACCCGGAAGGAGTCGTTCACTCGAACGAAGGGCCTTTGCGCTGCAGGAAAGGAGAGGTACCCATGAAGAACGATGACCCCGTTGTGGCCACCGTCAAGCCTGATGCGTCGATCGATAGCGTCTCAGGCCCGTCTGCCGATGCACCCGTGATTGGGCAGTCGACCGTGACGTCGGACCGACCGGTGCTGATCACCAAGCCGCCGGCAGATCACAAAGAGACCGACAAGGGTGCCGAATGGTCGAGCCCCTACAATCCGTTCAACTCGGTCAAGGCGCTCTACTGGGGGTCGTTCATCGAAGACTTCTACGCGGGCAAGAGGCCCGCGCCGGTTACAGCCGATATTGAGCCGACCAACGCCTGCAACATCAACTGCCAGTGGTGTTATCCCATGCAGACGGGATTCCGTGAAGACTACACGGACCACATGAACGACGACCGCCTGCTGGCATTGCCGTCCTTCTTGAAGGAATGGGGCGTCAAGTGTGCGCAGGTGACCGGTGGTGGCGAACCGCTCTTTCACCCGAAGGTGAAGCAGTTTTTCGAAGAGATGAAGCGCGTGGAGCTGCCGCTGGGGCTGATCACCAACGGCGTGCTGTTGCGCACCCAGATCATTGACGTCGTGCACGACTTCGCCGACTGGATTGGTTTCTCGATGGATGCCGGCACGTCGAAAGTCTGGAGCGATCTGAAGGGGTCTCCGGAAAAGAACTTCGACCGCATCATCAAGAACATGGAGGAACTCAACCGCCGCAAGCAGGGCGTGCGCGTTGCCTACAAGTACTTGATCAATCCGAGCAACTACCGCGACGTCTTGACGGCTGCGCGCATCGCAAAGGAAACGGGCTGCGATGACTTCCATCTGCGGCCGACCTACAACTTCGGTGCGTTTGGCGACGTCGATTTTGACGAGGTCAACGACATCCTTGAGCAGGTCAAGAGCTACGAAGGGGACGGCTTCAACGTCTTCACGATTCAGCACAAGTTCAGCAACAAGCTGAGCGATCAGGAGCTGACGTTTCCAAAGTGCATGGCGACACCGCTGCTGCTGACGTTCTCGGCAGACCACAACGCCTACTACTGCTTGGACCACCGCGGCGAATCAGACTTCGCCCTGAAGAGCTTTGGCGTAAGCCTCGACGATGTGAAGGACTACTGGGGGACCCCCGAGCACCTGGAGCGGCTCGCTTCGATCGTGCCGGCCAAGTGCAAGAAGTGCACGTTCAAGGGCTACAACGATCTCTTCAACAGTCTCGACAACATGATGGTGTCCTACCTCTAGCGAGGATGGAGGAAACCGTATGCGCATCCTCTACATGGGGCTTGGCGATACCCTTATTGGGCGTCATCTGCCACAGAGCTGGCCGGATCGCTTGTTTGGGAAAGGCCCCGAACGGCGCGTCGGTGCGCACGAGGTACTGACCTTCGGCTACGCGCCGGGTCTGGACATCCAGATCGCGCACGATGCGACGTTTGCGGACGTTTTGGAGCAGCTCCCACCCGATTGGCTGCCGGACGTTTGCGTGTGCACGCACGTGGACTTCTTGGTGATCCCAGAGGGCATCGAACATGCACCGTTCCCAACGGTTGCGATCACGGCAGACTGGGACTTCCGCATCGGCATCGCGCGCTCGATGGCCGAGGCCTTTGATTTGACGATCGCGTTGAGCGAGGAGTCATGCGAAGCGGTGCAGCTTCTGGGGGCGCGGCATGCGGCACCGTTTGCCTACTTCGGCGTGCCCGAAGAGCGGCTCGAAGGCGACCTGGCCAGGATCGATCGGCATCGCCCTATCGACGTGTTGTTTACGGGCACGATCCAGGACAGCACACACCTCGATCGGTCGCTATGGCTCGCGCGGTTGGCGCGACTGTCCGGTCGCTACCGTGTCCACATCGGCGAAGCGTCGTCTAGCCAAGAGACCTACAACGAGCTGCTCAAGCGAGCCAAGCTGGTCTTTACCTTTCACCGTCGCGGTGAGATTCAGTTGCGCCATACCGACGCGGTCACCCAGGGTGCCTTGGTTCTGGACAATGGCGTGCAGACCGAGGCGCACTTCGATCGGGACCGAGAATACCTGCACTACGACGATCAGAACTTCGAAGAGCTGATCGAAGCGCACCTACAGGACGAAGAACTGCGGAGTGCCAAGGTGGCGGCTGCGAGGCGCAGGGTCGCCGAGGAGTTTGGTAGCGTGCGGCGCTTTGAGATGCTGTTCGACGAGCTTGCAGAGTTGCTGACGTCGCAGGAGTTCGGCGCCCGTCCGTCAGCATCGCTGGCTGCCAGTGAGATGGCCAGGCGGCGTGCCGAACAGCACTACGCCAATCACTTTGAGTGCAGCATGGGGCCTTCGGATCGCTACCTCGCAATTGCGCGCGACTGTGTCGTGCAATGTGAGGCGGGCCCTCGCCGTTGCAACGACGAAGCTGTGATCCGCTATTCGCTCGCACGCCATGGCGCGGAGTCGGGCGGCACGAACGACGACCGTCAGGCGTCTCTTCGGCGGTTCCAGAGAGCGACGGAGCAGTCGCCGGAACACGCGATGACCTGGTTCAACGCTGGCTATGCCCATTTCGCCGAAGGCGATGCGCCGCAGGCAGCCCGATTGTTTGCGCGCGCGTTCGAGCTGGCGCTCGACAAGTCGGTGCCGTTTGACGCTTGGGCGCTTTATTGCCACGAGCAAAACCTCGAGCCACATGCTTTCAAGAAGCGCTTCCAGGACGCTCTTTTCGCGTCTTTGCAGCAGGGGCACGATGGTGAGGTGCGAGCCCTTATTGCGGCAAATTGCGCATACTTTCTGGCGCGCTATCGGCGCGACGAAGGACGCTTCTTCGACGCACACGACCTGTTGGAGACAGCCTGTGAGCTTGACCCAACGCGCGGCGAGTTTGTGCGTCTGGCCGCGGCTTCGGCCGACGTGTTGGGCTATCGCGAAGCTGCGAGTGATCTCTATCGGCGTAGTCTTGAGCTGCTGCCGCTCGATATCGATCTGCGGCTCAGTGCTGTCGACTTCATGACGCGCAATGAGCAGCTGCAGGAGGCCAAGGATCTTTTGCAAAGCACGATACAGGTCGTCAAAGGCATCCATGGTGCCGAGCGCGCCGGCAACGAACTTCGCTACCTCGCCAACGCAATGCGGCATGCCTATGCCAAAACACCCGTGCTGCGGGAGGTCCTGCATGATCGCTTCTGCGCGCAGGCGCATGCGACCTTGCTCGGTTGCGATGCGTCACCGCCGGATGCGCGCGTAGAGCGACGTGTGTCGCAGCTGCTCGAAGAGCAGGGGAAGACGGAGGCGTTGGCCGCCTGGCGGGCCAGCATGCGGCCGCGATCGGCCCTAGATGAGGCCGAGCAAGATCGGCTTGACAGCTATTTGGACCGAATGGGGGCAGCGGGCAAAGGCCCCGTGGTGCTGCAGTTGGTTTGACGCAAACAGACTTGGAGGACGGTGCGGTGCGGATCCTGTACATGGGAATTGGCGATACGCCAACGTCGAGGGCCCTGCCGCAGAGCTGGCCGGATCGAGTTTTCGGGCGCCATGTTGGCCGTCACGAAGTGGTCACGTTCGGCTACGCCGAGGGACTCGACGTGGTCGTCGACCCTGGGGCATGTTTGCAGGACGTCCTCGATGCGCTGCCGGCGGACTTCGTGCCGGATGTCTGCGTTTGCACGCACGTCGACTACCTGCTGATGCCGAGGGGCATGGAGAACGCGCCGTTTCCGACGGTTGCCATCACGGCCGACTGGGACTTCCGGGGCGGCATCGCGCGCAGCGTGGCGCAAGCGTTTGATCTAGTGGTAACGCTCGGCGAAGAATCCGCAAACGCGCTTCGACGTCTGGGGGCACGCCACGTGCTGCCCTATGCATATTTCGGTGTTCCAGAGCAAGATCTCGAGGAGTCGGTCCAGGATGCCGGCCGGGAACGCACGATCGACGTCCTGTTCACGGGCACCATCAACGATCACACGCACCTAGATCGTTCGCGTTGGCTGCAGCGGTTGGCAAAACTCAGCGACCGCTACAAGATCGTGATCGGGCCGTGCAGCGCGGCTCCGGGCGCCTACCGCGAGCTGCTGCAGAAGACCAAGCTCGTGTTCACCTTTCATCGACGCGGCGAGCTTCAGATGCGGTTTACCGACGCGGCAACGCAGGGGGCTGTCGTGCTCGACAATGGCGTCGAAACGGCTGCCTACTACCGCGCGGGTGTCGAGTATGCCGCCTACGACGAAAGCAACCTTGAGCAGAAGATCGCCGAGCTGTTGGCGGACGAGACCAAGCGCGCCGGTATGGCGGAAGCTGCTCGGCAGCGCACTGTTCAGGAGTTCGGCACGGTGCAGCGTTTCGCGGTGCTTTTTGACGCTCTCGAAGTGGAGTTGCGGAGTTCAGGGAGTGCTCTTGGCGCGCGCCCGGCTGCGGCGCTGCCGCCGGCGGAACGTGCGCGCCGCTTTGCGGAGCACCTATACGTAAGCCACTTCGATACCTGTATGGGCACGTCGACGTCATACTTGAAGGTGGCGGAGGAGGCTCTTAGAGATCACCCGCAGGACGTGCGATGCCGCCACGATTTGGCCGTCGTGATGTGCGCGGGGGGTGACGCTCGCGGCATCGAGATGCTCGCTCAGCTGGTAGCAAAGCAGCCGCTTTCGGCAAATGCGCACTTCAGCCTTGGCTGCATGCAGCGCGCGGCCGGGAGGTTTCCAGAAGCTCGGCACCACCTTGCTGTTGCAGAGGGCTTGCTGCAAAGCGGCGGCGGCGAGTTCGACCCATGGCTGCTGCTGCCGCGCAGCGCCAAGCCGGAGTATCGCTCGCTGCTGAAGTCCTATTGCGATTCGCTGGCGAAGCTCGTTGCGGGCGACGTCGACGCGCCGAGTCGGGTCCTGGCGGCTGAATGCGCATACGCGCTCGCTGAACTCGAGCACGAGCGCGGCCATATCGAGGCGGCCTATGAATGCGCGAAGCGTGCGCTCGCACAGGACGAAGCGCGCGGTGAGTTTGCCTGCATGGCCGCGATGGCGGCGGAGCTTCTGGGTGACGATGAGCATGCCGATCGCTACTACGATCGGGTGCGCGATCTGCTGCCGTTCGACTTTGGCTGGCGATTGCGAGAGTTGAGCTATCGAGCGCGTGTCGGTCAGTTCGAGCGTGCGCGGCAGCTGTTGGTTGCGGCCATCGGCTTGTGCCGTGGTGCTCCACCGCACGATTCACACGTGCAGAAGCTGCGTCGGCTGACAACGGTCGTGCAGCAGAGCCTGGCCGGCGAGCCCGTCAAGGCGGCGATTCTTCGCTATCAGTTTGCGGCAGCCGCACTGGATGATCTTTGCGCGCATCACGACAAGCACCCTACGCAACAGGTCGCGGCACGCGTGGAGCAGCTGCTGCTCGCGCTCGGGGACGGCCAGGCTGCAGCCGATTGGCGTGGTGCGCAGCCTGCAGAGGCCTCGGCGAACGTGGCGACTAGTGTCGTGCATCCCCGTCTACCAGGTGCACGGCGCTAGGTCGGCGGACGCGGGCTGCCGTCGTCGGTATGCGGCCATGCCGCGATGAATTGGCGCAGTCGCTGCAGCATCTGATCGGAGCTGCGAATGTAGCGCCCCCCGACGCCTCCGAACATCTCGGCTTGAGCCGACGCAAAGTCGTATCGCCGCGGTTCGCGGTTGGGTTGCGGGAGCGATGCGGGATCGATGCTCTCGAATAACGGCAGGATGCGAGAGTTCTCGACCGGCTCAGGAAACAGGTCGGCGCATGCCTCGCCGTGGCTCCTGACGACGGCAACGTCCGCCAAGAGGTCCGCCAGGTCATACCATTGGTAGGCGTCCTCGGGGTGCACGTGTTCGAGGCGGTTGCCGGTTAGCAGGTCGAACAGCACATTCTTCTTCAGGCCAGGGCCGAAGAGTCCTGGCAGGCGCACGGTTGTCTGGGAGCGATAGCGTGTTTCGATCCACTGCTCGAACATGCGGCGGTGTGCGCCATAGGCGTGGTCTTGGTAGACATCGATTGTCGATACCAAGACAAAGTGCTCACACTCGACGTGTTCAAGCACCTGCTGGATCGCCTGCATGTTGGCGAGGTCCGCGGCGGGATCTTGATTGATCTGCCACTTGGTGGCGGGCAGCCCGCAGAACCAGACCTCGCGGAAGCGTTGGCCGCGCATGCTTGCGATGTTGCGCGAGTGAAACAGCCCCTCGAAGCTCCGAGCGGCGCGAAGGTTGCTGCCGACGAATCCGGTGCTGCCGACAAGTGCATCAGGCATTGTGCCTCCCATTCGAAGCTTCGTTTTTCACAAAGCCCTTCACGAACTCGCTGGCGGGTCGTACCAGCAGATCGTCCCTGCTGCCGGTTTGGGCGATACGTCCCTCGTGCATCAGGGAGATGCGATTGGCGAGCTGAAAGGCCTCGTTGAGGTCATGCGTCACCAACACGACCGTTTTGCCGAGTGCGGCGAAGATTGGTTGCAGCTCTTCGTGCAAAGCGCGTCGAGTGATCGGGTCCAAAGCGCCAAAGGGCTCATCCATCAGCAGGATCGGCGGATCTAGCGCCAGAGCCCGCGCGATGCCGACGCGCTGGCGCTGGCCGCCGGAGAGGTCTTGTGGGTAGCGCCCGGCATACTTGGCTGGCGGTAGGTTGACCATCTCGAGGAGCGCTTCGACTCGCGCTTGCCGCTGCGCTCGATCTTGCCCCTGAAGGCGAAGCAGGATGCCGACGTTGTCGGCGACGTCCATGTGAGGAAAGAGCCCGCCCGTCTGGAGCACGTAGCCGATGCCGCGTCGGTGTTCGACAGCGGGGCGTTGCTGCACGTCGAGGCCTGCCATGAGCACGTGCCCGCTGGTCGGCTCTTCGAGGCGGTTGACGAGGCGTAAGGTTGTCGTCTTGCCGCAGCCGCTCGTGCCGATCAGAGCGTGAACTTCGCCGGCGGCAATCTCGAGGTCGATGCCGCGCAACGCATGCACGACGTCGCCGTTGGGGCCGGGGAACTGTTTGCATACGCTGCGAAACGCGAGCATGGGATGGGCCGGCTGTGTCGCGAAGGGCCCGCTCACGTGGCACCGCCGTCGATACGAGCCTGCGCGTGCTGTGCGCGCTGTTGCCAGGTGCCCAGAGCCTCGATGGCGAAGGTCTCTCCGTTTTGCGAAGGGCAAATGTCATGCAGCGGACAGTTGGCGCAATCGGGATTCTTGGCCAGGCATACGTAGCGTCCGAGCAGCAGCAGGCGGTGGCCGGCATCGATCCAATCGTCGCGATCAAACAGCGCACACAGATCGCGTTCGACCTTGGCTGCGTCCTTGGAGGTCGTCAGCGCCAGTCGTCGACTGACGCGAGTCACGTGTGTGTCGACGACGATGCCGGAGGCAATGCGGTAGGCCACGCCTAGCACCACATTGGCCGTTTTGCGCGCGACGCCCGGCAGCTTGATCAGGGCGTCGAGGTCGCGTGGGACCTCGTCATCATGGTCTTGATGAATGGCTAGTGCGGCTCCCTGGATCGATTTCGCCTTGTTGCGAAAGAAGCCGGTTTTGTGCACGACCTGCTCGACCTCTTCGCGAGATGCGGCGGCGAGTTCGGCCGGCGTGGGCCAGGTCGCGAACAGCGTAGGCGTCACGGTGTTGACCGTTCGGTCGGTGCTCTGCGCGCTGAGGATCGTAGCGATCAGCAGCGTGTAGCCGTCGGTGTGGTCGAGCTCGCAGCGCGGCTCGGGAATGGCTGCTGTGAGCCGCGTCAGTAGCGCGTCGCGTTCGGGTGGTGGTCCTTCCGGCAGCGGCTCGGCTTTCGGTGCACGGGTCTTGCGAGTCTTCTTTTTGGCGGCCACAGCGACACGCTACGTGCCAAGCCGCAGAACTGCGAGGAGATGGTGGCCAGCGGTCGCCCTTGCTACGATGACGTCAGCAGAAATGCGTTCGTGATCATGAGCCAATCTTCCAAATCGTTAGCGGCCGTGGTCGCGTGTTTTTTGCTGGCGCCGCTGCCGCTGCTTGTCGGTCAGGCCAAGGAGGCCGGTCGCCATGAATGGGTCGCCGGAGTTCCTTTCCATACGGATTGGGACGACGCGATTGCAGAAGTGCAGAAGACCGGCAAGCTGCTGTTTATCTACAATGGCTGGCCGCTCGAAGGAACTTGAGCTGGTTGCGACAAGCTCAAGGCCGCCGTGCGCGGTCTGCTCAAGGATGACAACAAGCACAAGCTGACCAGCGCCGCGCTGCGCAAGAAGTTCGTGTTCCTCAATGCGTATTGCGCGTCGGGTGCCGAGGAGCATGAGCCGCGGGGTCCCGACGGGCCGTTTCAGTTCAACGACCGGAGCGTGCCCGTGCTGGTCATCAAGAAGTGTGACGGCACAACGTTCGAGCAGCAGTTGGGCTGGGCTGGTGGGGCGGAGCGTCTCGCGCCGGTGGTCGAGAAGGCCATCAAGGCGAACGGACCGATCGCGGCGCCCAAGGCATTGCGGCCGCTGCAGAAGTCCTTTGACAAGGCGCAGGCGGCGCTCGCCAAGAAGCGCGTGCGCGACGCGGTTCGCGAGCTGCAAAAGGTCGTCAAAGCCGCTTCGCACGCGAAGAAGTTCCCCAACGGCATGCCGTCGGTCGGCGAGCGGGCAAAGGCCGAGCTCGGCAGGCTCGAAGTGGCGGCGGTCCAGAAGCTCAAGGACTTGGAGAGCTCGCACGCGAAGGGCTCCGACGAAACCGAGTTGAAGAAGGCGCTGTACCGACTCAACCAGAGCCACGGTGGCATCCCCGCCATCAAGAAGCGGATCCAGGCCTGGAAGAAGCGCTTGGCAGAGCGCGCAAGAAGCTGATCTCTCTGGCGCCTGGGCGCTTTCGAAGCGGGCGTTTCTGACGGGTTCTCCGCGTGTCGCCCCTCCGGGTTGCCGGCGTCGTGCATCCGGCATCCGGCATCCGGCAGCCCTCGGTCGGGTGTGGGGCTTCCGCTGCGATCCGCCGTCTCTCGGCGCGATTTTTTTGCCAATCAAGAATCTCAGGGGCTTGCTCCGAAGTGTTCTAAGTGTTCTAGTTGAGCTAGAACAGTAGAGACACTTGCCTTGATCATCCGCATCGATCCAACTTCCCCTGAGCCCCTGTTTGAACAGGTGGTATTCGCCGTAAAGTCGTCGGTGGCAAAGGGATCCGCCCAGAAGGGCGACAAGCTGCCGAGCGTCAGAGAGCTGGCGCGCGAGCTTGCCATCAACCCAAACACCGTTGTTCGCGCCTACGAGGTGCTCGAGCGCGATGGCGTCATCGTGCGCCGACAGGGAGCAGGCTGCTTTCTGACGGGGCACGGCGCGGGCCAGGAACTCGCGAACCCGGAGCGCCGCCGCCAGCTCGATGAGCTGCTGCGGCGGGCCGCGACCGAGGCGTTCCACCTGGGGTTTGAGCAGGACGAGATCGAGCGCGCGCTTCGCAAGTGCCTCACCGAGATGAAGTTCGACAGCAAGAAGGGAAAGCAATGAGTCCGCCCGTTATCCATTTCGACGCCGTGCACCGCTGGTTTGGCCAGCAGCACGTGCTGCGAGGTCTTTCGTTTTCGGTAGCACCCGGCGAGGTCTACGCGCTGCTGGGTCGCAACGGCGCTGGCAAGACGACCGCGCTGCGCATCCTGCTGGGATTCATGCGGCCGCTGCACGGCTCCGTACGGGTCTTGGGCAGAGACTCGACCAGCCTGCGAGCGCAGGATCGCGCCCGGATCGGCTACGTCGGCGAAGAGCACCGGCTTTATCCGACGATGAGCGTGGCTTCGGCAATCTCGTTCGAAGCGAGCACGCGGCCCAATTTTCGACGCGCCTTTGCGGACGATGCCGCCAAGCGTTGCGGTCTGCGGCGCGGGCAGCGGATCCCGCTGCTGTCGCGCGGTCAGCGCGCGCAGCTCAGCCTGATTCTCGCCATCGCGAGTGCGCCGGAGCTATTGATCTGCGATGACCCAGCGCTCGGTCTCGACGTCGTCATGCGGCGTGAGTTTCTCGACGTGCTGATCGACTTGCTGGCGGACACCGGCTGCACGGTGCTGTTCAGCTCGCACTTCTTGTCGGATGTCGAACGCGTTGCGGAACGCATTGGCATCCTGCACGAAGGCTCGCTGCTCGTGGATGCGACGCTCGAGGATCTCAAGCGCCGTGTGCGCCGCTGCATCTTCGTGCCGAACGATCGATCCGCGCCGGCGCCCAGCGGCAGCCAGATCCTGCGCGCCGGGACGCGCCGGCAGGGCCTCGACTTGACGCTGCTGGATCCGACGCCGGAGCTGCTTGCGGAGCTGGGAGCTCTGGGGGAGTTGTCCGAGCCCGAAGTGCCGACTCTCGAAGAACTGTTCCTCGACCTCACGGGGCCGACCGAGACCGGGCTGCTGCGCGGATCCATTGATGAAATGCTGACTACGGGAGGTGCGTGATGTTCGGAATCTGGCGAAAGGACAGGCCGTGGATGATCGTTCTTGGCTTTGGCGGAGCGGTCACGCTCGCCACGATGCTGGCAGACGGCGGCGATTTGTTCGGCTTCTTTGTGGGCACAGATCGCGGCCTCATCGACCAGCTGCTGGTGGCGTTGGTCTTTGGGTGCGCGATCGGCCTGGTTGGAAGCATCTGGGACCGGGCGCTTGGTGCGGAGGAGTTCTTGCGCCAGCGACCGATCGGCGCGACGCGGTTGGCGTTCATGCGCCTCGCGGCCGTGCTGGTGGCAACGTCGATCATGGTCGTGCTTGGGCCGGTGTTCGGCCGCATCCTCGTCAACTGGTGGTCGGCCGAGTCGCTGGTCGACTTCTGGGGGCGGGTGCCGCAGCTCATGGCGCTCTTCAGTCTGGCGCTGCCGGCTGCCGTTGCCGTGATGCTGGCGCTCGCGCTGCCGGTGTCGCTGCTGCTGCGCATTGTGATGCTGCCCGTTGTGCTGGCTGTTGCAGGCTTCGCGTTCTTGTTGGTGCGTGGTCACGGTCGGTTCCAACCGCTGCCCTATGCGCTTTCCAGTCTGGGATTCGTTGCGGTGCTCGCCGCCGTCGCGGTGGCGGCTATGCGTCGCCGATACGATCCCGATCGAGCTTGGGCTGCGGGTGGCCGCGTCGCGATCGGCGGGTTCCTCGTATTGGTTGGCTCTCTTTGTGCGGCCGCGGGCGTTGCGGAACTCGAAAAAGAAAACGCCAAGCGTCTGCACAGCGAGTTTCCGCGCACGATGCGCACGGACGATTCCATCGTCTTGGCGCGCCGCACGAGGGCGGCATGGGAGCGCGTCGAATCCGACCACTCGGGCACGGGCGAGTTGGCGGCTGCCGATGCGCGTCGCCTCTACTACGGGGCCAGAATTCGCTCCAAGCTGCTGGATGTAGATCTCGCGCGCTTTTCCCTGTTTCGCACGCTGAGCGCGGAGCGGCGCTGGCGCATTTCGCAAGGATACGACGACCGGGCTTGGTTGCAGCCTGGTCGCAGAGCGCCACTCGTCCGCCTGGGGATTGGGCCAGAGCACCGCGCCCTTCCTTCGGGGCCCTACTTGGCGGTCACGCACGAGCAAGATGGGGGATCCGGCGGTTCTGCCTATTCGGTTCTGGCGGGCATCGCCGATCGCACGGAGGTCTTTGTCCAGGATCGAAAGCTGGGTTGGTTGGTGGCAAAGCCGCTGCCCAATCGGGATCGATTCGTTGCCTTTCAGGCGATGCCGGCCCATCGCTTGATGGATGCAGATCAACGTGCCCGTGCTGCGCGAGCGACGCGAGGCGGAGACTCTCTGATTGCGGCCGTTGGCCACAGCGACAGCTATGTGTTTGTCGACGGGGGCTGGCAGACGGTCGCCCGCCGCGCGGCCGGCGACCGACGCGACGAGCCCTTGAGCCTGAGCACCGAAACGCTCGACCTACTGCGTCTGCGCGTCTACGCGCCCGATGACGGTGTGTTGCCGGCTTTCGAGCACACGTTCGAGCCGCGCACCGCGATGGAGAAATTCTACGCCGGAACCGTCATCGCCAGCTCGCTGCTGCGCTTGCCGTTGCTGCAGGTCGTCGATCGCTGGAGCGACTCGTCGAGCATGGCGGTCTCGATGTTTCATGATCCGCTGATCGCCGACGGCCGGCGAACCTGGCTTTTTGTTCTGCAGCTCGTGTTCGGCGTTGCTTGCGCAGCGCTGATTGGCCGCCGCTTGCGCCGCATCGGTGCACCTCGTTCCGCCGTCTACTTTTGGGTCTTCGCAACGCTCTGCACCGGCGCCGTCGCCGTGCTGCTGGCGTGGCTGTGCGAGACCCGCCGCGGCCACGCACACCCCGAAATTCCCGAAGCGTCGCGCCCCCGCATCGCTTCAGAACCCGCCCACAACGGGCGCGATCGAATGGAGAAAGCCGTATGACCATTTCCCAAACAGCTCGTCGCTGGCTCTTTGTTTTGGCGCTGTCGGCGCCGGCTGCGCTTGGCCAAATCAACCCAGATGGCCCGTCCATCTCGCCGTTTCGCGGCATGCGCCAAGTCCAACAAGGCATCGAAGTTCAGGTTCTCGACAATACCTGGTTTGAGCTGCAGTCCGTCGCCGGCGTCGATACGAAGACGCTGCTGCGTGACGCGAAGCGCCTCGCTCGCAAGGGCGACGACTGGAAGCGCATCACCGAAGATCTGCCGGCCCTGCTCACGGCGATGGACGTGGACTGGCAGAGAAACGTCGATGTCGTCGTGCGCGATCTTGCCTCAGGCAAGCTTCGTACGTTTGAAGACGTCGAGATGACCGGCGCCAACCGGCGGCGGGTGAAGAATCAGTCGCGCGATCGTAGGCCCGGCCGCTCTACGCCGATCGAAGCGTCGGCTGTGCGCGCAGACCTGGCGCGGCTGCAGACGCTGCTCTCCGAGCGGTTTGCCTATCGAGATCTTCGCGGGGTGGATGTGGCCACGGAGATCGACAACGCTGCGAAAGCGCTCGTTGGGGATGCTGTGGCGCCGGAGTCGTTTGTGGCAGAGGTCGACGCCGTCCTGCGCAAGTTTGGCGACGGCCACTCGCGGCTGGTCGGCGCGCGCGGTCCGCGTAACAAGCACTGGCTGCCGTTTCTGGTCCAGGCCGTCGACGGTGGCCACGCGGCCTTCCACGGCGACCGCAGTGGTCTGCTGGATCGCGAGCATCCGTTTGTCTTGGCGATCGACGGAGTTCCGATTGAGCGTTGGCTCGCCGCATCGCAGACGTTCGCGACTCTTGGCTCCGCCACCATGCAGGCCAAAGACAGCGAGCGGGGCTTGCGCAAGCTCTCGATGCTCCGGCGCGAGCTGGGGCTAGCTGACAGTCCTGCGGTCGTGGTCCAGCTCGGTGCCGGCAAGGCGGGTTCGACGAAGCGTGAACTCGAACTTCCCGTCGCTCGAAAGGGGGCGCGGTACGGTGCCTGGCCGCGCCAGGAGACCGGGCTCCTCGCCGATGGCAACGTCGGCTACTTGCGGATCGCATCGATGACGGACAGCCCGGAGTTCTTGGATCACCTGGACCAGTCGATGGTCGAGTTTCGTGAAACCAAGGGGATCGTCATCGATGTGCGCGGCAACGGTGGTGGCAGTCGTGACATCCTGCGCCGACTCGCGCCGTACTTTCTCCCGGCCGACGGCACGCCGGTTGTCGGCAATGCGGCGGCCTATCTGCTGGATCCCGACAAGGCCGCATCGCCAGAGGATCTCGCCAGCCGTTTCCTCTACGGGGCGGATTGGCAGGGTTGGCAGGGCCGCGAGCGCACTGCAATCGGCAAGTTTCTCAAGGGCTTTCGGCCTTCGTGGAAGCTGCCGGTTGGCAAGTTTTCGCCGTGGTATTTCCTGGTGCTGGATCGCCGCAACAACCCCAATGCGTATCGCTACGAGGGCAAAGTCGTGGTGCTGATCGACCGCGCGTGCTTCTCGGCGACCGACATCTTTGCGGGTGCGATGCAGGCGATTCCGGGCGTGACCCTGATGGGCGAGTCGACCGGTGGCGGCAGCGGCCGAGCGCAGCGCTACCGATTGCCAAACAGCGGCGTGCGGCTGCAGCTGTCGACGATGGCTTCGTTCCGCCCCGACGGGACGCTTTTCGAAGGCAATGGCGTGACGCCCGATACGGCCGTCGCGATGCAGCCGGGCGATCTTGTTGGCAGCAGCGACACGGTGCTCGATGCTGCGCTCGCGCATATCTTGCCGTAGCGAGCGCAGCGGGTCTTGTGCGGCGCGTGTGTCCGCTATCGCACGGCACCCACATGCAATAGCGTCCGCCGAGTCGCCCGCGCCGGAATGCGGGCAAGGGTCGCTTCGATGGCGCTGCGCTCCGACGGGCATCTGCTGGCAAGCGCCACCAGATGGCCTTCGAGATCTGCGAGGTGGCTGGCGGGCAGAGCCGTGAGCCACATCGAATCGAGGTCTTGGCATTGGTCCAAGAGTTCGGCGAGGCGATGCGTAGACCATGCCGCTAGAGCCGTCGTCTGTTGTTCCTCATTGAGGCCGTTGCTCCAGCGCAGAAACTCGGCGGCGGTTAGAGCGGGGCCGAGACAGACGGCTACCTGTGCGAGTAGCTCGACGCTTGGAATTTGGGATGCGGCGTTCTCTTTTTCTGCGGTCGATCGCCAAGCACGCAGTCGCGCGATGGCGTGCGGATCGGCCCGCGATGCTTCGATGCAGTCCGCCATCACTTTGCCGAACGGGATGTGCTCGAGGTCGGGGGCGCCGACGGATGGCGCTTGGCAGAGCCGGTGGAGGATCGCCAGCTGCCCGTATTCGTCGTGCGAGACGCGCAGCGCTGCGGCGAGCTGGATAGAGGACAAGGACGCCGGTAGCTCGTCGATGGTCGCCATCGCGGCGATGGCTTCTGGCGGTGCTTCGGCCCACATGTCTCTGGGCAGCTGATCGGCGAGATCTTCTGCGTGCTTGCGGCACCACGATGCCTGCAGCCAATGCTGACGCACGTAGTTGCGTCCGGCACTGCTGAGACAGAGCCGCTGAAGCGCTTCGTACGACCAGTCGTCACCGACGGCATGCGCCAGAATGCTGGGGGCGATCGTGGCGACGAGTTCGACCGGCAGCGCTCCGGCGGCGGCGTATCGCAGGATCGGGTCTCGGTGGGTCAAAAGCGGCAGCAGGCGTTCGCCGAGCACGGGCCCGAGCTCGTCGCCGTAGCGGATGAGGATGTGCGCCAGGGATTGCCAACGTTTCTCGCTGGCATCGTCGCTGGTGTCGTCGCTGGCATCGCTATCGCCGCCGGCCCGCTCGCGGCTCAGGAGCGCAACGAGGCGATGAGCCAATGGCCTCGCGCTCGCAGCGTCGAACCTCGCGACGGCCTCGATGGCTTGGGCGCATCGCTGCGCCATGGCCGTGTTTGTCGCGGCGTCGGGCAGCTCATCGGTGCAGCTTGCGAGCAGCCCGCGCGCGATTGTTTCGAACAGGTCCTGTCGCAGAGTAGCGGCTTGCAGTGCAGCGGCTGGCGGCGCAGCCTCCAATGCCGAGCGACCGTTCATAGAACGCTCTATCCCCCGCAGGGCGTCGCGCCATTGCTGGCTCGACCACTTGCGAGCGGCTTCGTTGTCCGCGACGAAGAAGGCTTTGGCGACGGCGGCTGCGTCAGCCAGCTGGCTCGGGTCTGTGCCGCTGAGTGCCGCGCGCGCCGCTGTGCCCGCGACCTTCGAAGCGAGTCGCGTGAAGCTGCGCAACGCCTGCATGGCTTGACCGTGATGCGAGAGGCTGTCCGCCTGCGGGGAACGCGAAGTTTCACGCGGCGGCCGTGTGAGCGCGATCGCCGCGATGGGCTCCGCGGCGGAATCCACGTCTAGGTGCGATGGCTCGACAATCGTCAATACGGCGCCGGCGCAGCCCCCTTGGTAAGTCGGCGCATACATGGCGGAAGCGATCGCAGGCGGCCAGCGCACTTCGCCGCAGAGTGCCGGGATCGCCAGGAAACGAATCTCATGCCGATGGTTGGCAGTGAGGGCGGGCAGGGTGGCGACGACGCGATCGTCGTGCTGTTCGAGCCGGTCGTTGCGCGCGAACAGTTCGAACCCGGCCGGCAGCGGGCACTCGATGCTGACGTATCGAGCCGCGACCGGCGAGCGGAGCGCAATGCGCACTTCGATCGGGCGACCTCGCTCGATCTTGTCGAGCGCCAGCTGCTTGCCGTCGCGCCAGATGGAACGATCTACCTGCAGCGGGCTTTGCCATGCTTTGTGGGTAGAGCCCGGTTCCTGGGTCGCTACGCCGAAGTTGGCGACCAGTGTGGAGCCTGGTGGCACTTCGATTGTCAGCTGTTCAAACGGCAGGGAGCAGTCCGCGGTTCCCTTCTCGCCGCCAATGGCGACTTCATGCCGCTTGCCGTTTTGATGCAGAACGACGGTTCGCTCTGGGGTGTTGCGGCCGGTCCAGCCGCTGTGGTGTTGCAGGGCCACGATCGCCGAACTGGTCTCGTAGGTGGTGCCAAAGCTGTTGCCGACGAAACGCGCGATCAGCTGCGTAGCGGCTGCTGCAGCCAGTTCGTTGGTTCGGTGGTTCGCCGTTGTACGACTCATCTCAGCCAGCAGCTCCAGCCGATGCGCATGCACGGCGGCTTCGTGTTCGCCCGGAAAGCGATGCCATTCTGGCTCTGGCGGGCGGACGCCAACGCCGCTGTCGAAGCGATGGAGGATCGCAGCCGCGGTCTCGGTGTCGCCGGCTGCGTGCATGGCGAGAGCGCAGCGCAGCAGCAGGCCGCCGGGGGCGTCTTGTTTGGCCTGAAGAACCTGCTGCAGGATCTTTCGCAGTCGATCGTTGTCTGGCTGGATCCGCAGCGAAGCGGCGGCGAGCTCGGCGTTCATCACGCTGCTGGCGGACAGGCGTCCCTGCGCTGCATGCAGCGATGCGGCGGCGGCCGCGAAGCAGCCGCTGTCGACGTCGACTGCCAGCCCATAGTGTGCCAGCTGGATTCCGGCGGCTCGCGCGTGGGTCAGTCCGTGCACGACGAGCGCGGTCATGCCCGCATCGACCTCGCCGCCTGGCCACCACGCGAAACCGTTGCCTTGGCCGCCGCTGCCAGTGCCGTCCCTGGCCGTATCTCTACTGCGCAGCGACCGCAGTCGGCGCAGGCCGCGCTGCATGCGTTCGTTCTCCGCGGGCGTCAGCGGATCGTTGGTCGCCCAGTAGGGCAAGATGCGGGAAAGCGTCTGCTCGACGCACCCGTGTGGGTAGTTTTTCAGGAAGCGTGTGGCTACGCGCAGGACGGCGCTGCGGCCGTCGAGAAGGCGGACGGTGAGGGGGCCGTGTTGGGAAGCCGCTGGAATGGCCGGCAGCGTGATTTCGTGTTTGCCGGGGGCAAGCTGTTGGCTGCGCCAGTGCTGTCGCCGCACGTCGTCTGGCTGGACCGGCACGACAATGTCGATGGCGTCGGCCAATGCGTCCTGCGTCGTCGTGTCGACGGCGTCGGCGGTGATCCGGAGTTTGGCCGGGCCAGCCGTTTTCGCGGAGAGTTGGATGGCCCGGTTGCCCAGGCCCTCTCTGATGGCAACGGTTGTCGGCTCTGCTGCGAGCTGGAGTTCGTCGCTTGCGTCCGCGGTCAGGTTGCTGCGCAAGGCGCCGGTGCCGTGTGCATCGACGACGATGGGCATGGCGACGCGGTCGCCGACGCGCAGCAGCCGCGGTGCCAGTGGCGTGAGTGCGAGATCGCGTGTCACCTTTAGGAGGTGCGTTGTTGCGGCGCTGTGGCCCTCGGCGTCGATCGCCAGTGCCGACACGCGGTAGTTGGTCAGCGTGTCGGGAAGCTCGAACGATGCGCGCACCGCGCCGCCCTCGTCCGTTTGCAGGGCGGGCGCGAAAAACGCTGTGGCCCGAAAGTCAACGCGTACCGTGGCTATGCTGCCGCCGGGGAAAGCAGCTGCGGCTCCGCTAGCGGCACCGCGCGTGCTGCGCGGCAAGCTCAGCCCTTGGCCGCCGATCGTCCCGTGGAGAAGCTGCCCGTCGCGGAGCATGGCAGCCAGGATGCTGCGCGGGGACGTCGGCTGCGCGGTCTTGGTGCACCACCAAAGCAGCTCGGGGACCTCGGCAAGCAGGCTTCGCGTCGACGTGAGTGAGCGCTCTCTGGCCAGCGCAAAGATGCGTTCGTCGACGACCGCGACGGTGACGCTTGCAGCAACGCCTTGGCCGTCGGCCGTGCGAGCTTGTACTTCGAGTTCGACCTTTTGGCCGGGGGCGTAGCGGTCGCTGCCTGTTGCAAGCTGGAGTTCGGCGATTGGGGGCGAGGCGGAGACCGGCACCCGGCTCTCTGCATCGTCGTGGGCCGACGCCAAGAGGAGATCGACGCTTGGTCCGAGGCGTGCGGGGACCGCGAACTCATGGCTCGCGTTGCCGTCGACGTCAAACGCAACCCGCCGGACAAGCAGGGCCTGCTCCCGCACGATGGCGAGCACGGCAGATGTTTCCGGTGGTCCTGTCATGCGGATGGTTGCCTTGCGGTTGCAGACCAGCGGTGCGTGCGAGCAGAACGCGAGCTCGGTCGGTGGCGCGCGGTGCACGGCGGTCGTCGCGTCTTCGCGATCAGGCCGCTTGGCTGCAACCTGTGCGACGTGTTCCTCGTGCACGACCACGCCGTCCGGAGACGTGACGTCGACGGCGACGCGCACCTTGCGGCAGCGAGGATCGCTCACGGTGAGCGGCAGGGTCGCCATGCCGTTGGCGTCCAGCACCGCGGCGATTTGGTGTTTGTGGCCGCGCGAAGAGATCTGGATCGCTGCGGGCAGACCGCGCGCGGGGGCGCCGCTGGCATAGCGGGCGGAGACCTTGATCATGCTGGCTGTGGCGCCTGTCGCGATGTCGTTCGGCGCATCGATTGCGACGCGAATCGCGGCACGCCGGTAGTTTGCGATCGCAAACGGGCTGGCAACTTGCTGTTGCTTCTGGGTGCCGATTTGCAGATGAATCGTAGGAGCTCCCGCGGCAACTGATGCGGGAACTACGAGCGACATCGTCACGATGCCGGCCGGATCGCTACGGCCGTTGCAGACCACCTCATGCGGGCTGCCTTTCCATACGCATAGCTTTGCGGTGCCGTCGGCGAGCGGGGCGGAAGCGAGGCTTGGCGTGGTCTTGGATCTGGCGTTGGGCGTTGCGGCGTTGACGCGGGCGTGCTGCTGAAGCCGTAGGCGAAGCTGCACCGTTTCACCTGGGCGGTAGAGGGGCCGATCGCAGGCCAGGTGGTGATGCGTTTGCTCCCGAGCGGGCCGAGAACGTCGGTTGGAGTGGCAGTTCAGCACAGCACGGTCGGCGCCACTGGTGATGAAGATGCGTCCGCCTGTATGTGCGTCGTGATGAAGGACTGCGATGCCGTTGGCTGCGGAAACGGCGGAGGCTTCGAAGCTCTCGCTGTAAGGCATGAGTCGAACCGTGGCGTCGGCGACGGGCGCTCCGCGGCGCTCAATCATCACATAGGTGCTGGTTGCGATGCTGATGGCGACGGCGTCAAGGTCTGTGACCAGGACGGGGCGGCAAACGCGCCAGGGGTGCTGCGACGGGTTGCTCAGCTGCAGCGTATAGGTGCCGCGCGGCAAGGCATCCAGGTGCAGCTCTTGTCGGCCGGCTTCGATTGTGTGCGTTGCGAGCGCTTGCGGCGTGGCCGAGGCCCAGTTCAGGTTTTGGTCTGCTTCGAGCTGCGAGGGGAATACGTGGAGCAGCAGCGGCGATTTGGCGAGAGAAGGCGGCGCCGGCAGCTGCGTGTCGGGGCGCAGGACGGCAAGCGGCGGAGTGTCGTTTGCGATGCTCGCAAGATGCAGCAGTCGCCGGGCTTCGCGCAGCGCAAGCGTATCCGTGTTGGCACCCAAATCAGCACGCTGTTGACGCTCTTTGTAGACTGCGAGGAAGCCGCGAAGCAGCGTCGTCAGTTCGCGATCGTTGCTGCGGTCATCGAACTCGGCGACGGCGTCGGGTTCGCGTTCTGCAAGCTGCGGCACGGCATCGGTTCGATCCTGTGCCAGGAGCAAGCAAGCCGCGCCGGCCGCCAGCGCACGGTCCGCGATGCGGGATGCGATGCGGGTCTGGGCAAGTCTGAGCATGGCGCGTACGCGCTCTGGCGCGGGCAGCACGGCCGCTTCGAGTAGCGCTCGTTCGTCGAGATCGAGTCGTTCTGGCGGCCGCGAGCCGTCGCCCATCGCGACGCGAAATGCGCTGCTGAGAAGCTGCGCATTGATCTGTTCGGAATCCAGGCGCCGTCTTGCCGGGGTGTCGCTCTGGGCGCCAACGGCGATCAACAGCGTGGCGGCGGCAAGAATGAGCGCGAGCGGGCGTTGCATGCGGCGTGGATCGCAAGGGGCGTGCCGCCGCACTTTGGCACGCCGGAAGCCGGCTCATTCCGTTTGCTGTTTCGGATCAGTAACGGTCGCGACAACAGTGTTCTTGTGTTTGGCACGGCGTGCTGCCGTGCGCGAGCGGAAGTGCACATCGCAGCGCGCGCGGGATGGTGGGGGCGGAGCAGCAACGCCGTGACGGGCGTCTTCGCGCCCGCAGAATGACCCCGATATCGGATGCACTACACTAGGATCCAACTCTCATGTCTGCAGAATCTCGTGCCGAAGCCTCGCTCTATGCGCCCATCAAGGCGTTCCTAGAAGGGCAGGGCTATGCGGTGAAGGGCGAAGTCGCGGACTGCGATGTCGTGGCGGTGCGTGGCGCGGAGCCGCCCGTTGTCGTGGAGCTCAAGTCGCAGCTCAATTTCGCGCTGATCCTGCAGGCGGTCGATCGCTTGGCCGTTGCGGACACGGTCTACGTCGCATTCCGGGTTGGCAAGCAGCACAGCGCAACCTACCGCTCGCGCTACAAGCAAGTGCTTGCCTTGCTCCGTCGGCTTGGCTTGGGGCTGCTGACTGTTTCGGTTCGCAATCGCGTCGAGGCGGTTCTCGATCCAGGACCCTACAGTCCGCGCGCCAACCGCAAGCGTCGTGCGCGACTGCTCAAGGAGTTCGCCGAGCGCATTGGCGACCCCGAAGTTGGCGGCTCGTCAACGCGTCGGCGAATGACGGCGTATCGGCAGGATGCGCTGCGCTGCGCGGTGGCGCTGGCTGGCGTGGCCGAGATGAAGTCCAGCAAGCTGCGCGAACAATCCGCGGTGGAGCGTGCCGGTGGAATCGTTCGCGACAACCACTACGGCTGGTTCGCACGCGTCAGGGTCGGTCACTACGAGCTGACCGATGCCGGTCGGGCGGCCCTCACGGAGTGGCGGGAAGCGGTTTCTGCCTTGGGGCTTGCGAGTGTCGACCCAGGTAAAACGACTCGATGAGAGGCGCCGCGGGGGCTTTTCAGGACCCAGGGGATTGACCTTCCAGTCCGTCGAGCAGATACCTGCGGAATGCGCGAATCACTCTTCGGCGCGTCGCTCTCGCTCGTTTTCGTGGTTTCGGCCACCGCTCAGAGCAACGCCATTCCCGGTCTCGATGCGTCCATCTACGACGTCGGCTCCGCAACCATCTACGGCCGCACGGGCCCTGCCTATCCAAACGGAGTTGCCGGCATTGTGCATGGGCACTCGATGGCCAACTGCGGCTCGGTCCACATTCCCTGGGATGGAGTCGTCGGCGGGCAGCTTGTCGATCAGCATCTCAAGATCGCGTTCTTGCTTGCCCGTGAAAGCAACGGGCGCATGGTGCAGGTCAGTGGCAAGAGCCACTGCAAGCACTCGCGCATCGCTTTCAACTTCAGCGGCAATTCGCCGTGTGGTCCTTGCCAGAGTGGTCCGGCCAACACGTTTCGAATTGGGTGCTACGACATTTATGGCGCCGGCTTCAACGGCAACCGCTCTTACCTCGGCCCGACGCCTGAAATTGATCCTTGGCTCGGAACATGGGATCCAGTGGGCAGCTATTTCGACATTGGCGACCCGCAGCAGGGCAACTATCCACAGCCTGCCGATGGCGTGCAGTCGCTCGATACGACCGGTTTTGATGTCGCCAAAAACCGCATGGAAGTGCCGGAGTCCGAACTTGTTCAGCCCGGCGTGTTCTACGCCCAGAACCAGGTTGTCGTCGGCGGCGAGCCGGTTGCCAATCGCGGCAACAACCTCGTTTCGGCGGCGATGGCGTTCAATTGGAACGGCTCGTCGTGGTCCGCTACGCCGCCCGTTGGCGCACAGGCCGGATCGGTGCTGACGCGCTGGACGGGTGCGGCGAACGGCATGGCCAGCAACGGCGCGGACGATGGACGCTTCATGGTTGCGTGCCGCGTGACGGGGCCTGTCGAGGGGCTCTGGCACTACGAGTATGCCGTTCACAATATTGACAACCAACGAGGCGGCGCGTCTCTGCGTATTCCGGTCTGTCCGACCGCGCGCGTAGAGAATATCGGCTTTCGCGATATTGACGGCGATCCATTGAACGATTGGTCGACGAGCGTGTCGGGAGGAGAAGTCCAGATTCTGGCGAGTGCCAACAATCCGCTCGACTGGAACACCATCTACAACGTTTGGTTTGATAGCGATGTCGCTCCTGTCGCGGGCAGTGTCACCATTGATGAAGCGCGCCTTGGTCCGGGAGCGCTTTCGGTCGCGGTGCCAATCCAGGTCCCTGGTCTCCAGGGCACGGCCCACCTTGGCGCTGGCTGCGGCACTCCCGAAACCGGCCTCTGGGCGAACGGTGTGCCCGCGTCGCCAAACCCGGGCTATGCGCTCGAAGCATCAGGTGGCGCCGGCAACTTTGTGCTGGTCGCCTTTGCGGCAGCGCCGGCGACGGCGCCCATCGGCGCGTCTTGCACGCTTTTTGTCGACGCCAACCAGATTTTGGTGAGCGACCTGGTGCAGCTCGATGCCGGCGGCAGCTACAGCTACGCCGTGCCGGTCCCGGCGGGCCTTGCGCCGACCGACCTGGCGGTGCAGGCGTTCGAATTTTACCCGAACGGCCCCTTCTTGGGCTTTGGGGGCAGCAGCAACGGGCTGCTCATTCGGGCAGCTGGCACCGGTTGTCGGTAGCGGCTGCTGCAGATCGGGCAGGCCGTCGATGAAGACGGCCGCTACTTCGCCGCTGCATCTCGCCGGGCCGCCATCACGTAGATGGCGCGCTGCGTGGTCTAGGGGTAAGACCAGTGCATGCCAGGCGGAAGCCACTGCGATCAGTTGCTCGAACAGCTGCGCGACCCGGGGTGCTTTCCCGGGGAGGCGACAAGCGTGGAGGTGCTGCAGACGCATCTTTCGATCGTGTGCTTGGCGGGAGGCTTCGCCTACAAGCTTAAGAAGTCGGTCGTGCTGCCGTTTGTGGACTTCAGCACGCTGGCCGCCCGCCAGCGTGCGTGCCGCGATGAGGTCTTGCTCAATCGTCGCCTCTGTCCAGACGTTTACCTCGGCACTGCGCCGCTGCGGCCCCATGGCGAAGGCGTTCGGTTTGCCGACGTAGGAGACCCGGAGGGGCAAGACGATGTCGACATGGCGGTCGTCATGCGGCGCCTGCCCCAGGAGCGCATGCTGGACGTATTGCTGCGGAGTCGCAAAGTGCATGCGACCGAGATCTCGTCTCTGGCCCGGGCTGTTGCCGCGTTCCACGCCACGGCGAACCGCGACCCCGAAGTAACCGGCTATGGGTCGCCCGAGCGGCTGGCGGAGCTGGCTGCCTCCAACTTCGATGAGCTGCGCGGAATCCGTGGTCACGGCTTGCCGGTTGGATTGATGGCTGCGCTTGCCGAGCGCAGCAGGACATCGTTTGGGGCGATTCTACCGGAGCTGAAGGAGCGTGCTGCGGAGGGGCACGTGGTTGATGGGCATGGTGACCTGCATGCACGCAACGTGTGCATGACGGATCCGCCGACGATCTACGACTGCATTGAGTTTGAACCGTCGTTTCGCTGCGGGGATGTGGCGACCGAGATTGCGTTCTTGGCCATGGACTTGCGGTATCGCAGCCACGTACGGCTGGCGCGGATCTTCGTGGACACCTACGTGTCAGAAGGAGGCGATGAGCGCTGTCCGGCTTTGCTGCCGATTCTTTGCAGCTACCGAGCGCTGATCCGCTGCAAGGTGGCGGCGATTGCCGCTACCGAAGAAGAGCTGCCGCTCAAGGAGCGCGATGCGGCACGTGCATCGGCCTACGACCACGCGCTGTTGGCGTGTGCGCACGCGATCGAAATGCGCGATCGCCCATGCTGGCTGCTGGTGTGCGGGCCGCCGGCCAGCGGCAAGACCGAGCTCTGTCGCGAACTTGCGCGGCGCACCCACTGGACGCACCTTTGCACGGACATTGTGCGCAAGCAGCTCGCCGGTATTGGCCCAACGCGCGCGGCAGGGCCGGAGTGCTACACGGCAGTGTTTACGCGGGCCACCTACGGAGCGCTGCTTCGCTACGCTGCCAAGGCGACCGAAGAAGGCGAGCGCGTCGTGGTTTTGGACGGCAACTTTTCGACGCAGGAGCAGCGCAAGCAGGCGCGCGGTGCGGCGAGTGCCGTGGGCGCGCGCGTGTTCGTGGTCAACATTGAAATCGATCTGGAGACGGCCGTCGAGCGGGCGCGTCGTCGTCAGGGCGAAGAGAACAATGTCAGCGACGCGGATGAAGACATCGTTGCCGCGCGCCTCGCGCAGTTTCATGCGCCGCGGCCGGAGGAGGGGCAGCCACTGATGCGGCTGCCGGGGACTACGCCCATCGTGGAGCTGATGCACGAAGTGTTGATCGGGATGCTGAAGGACGACGCGTAGGTGTCGGGCAAGTGCCTGCGAACGAGATCAGGCTCGTGTCGTGCATCGGAATGGGGAGCCTTCGGCGGGCGCGAAGACGCTCGTCGCGGCGTTGCAGCTCCTCGGCAGCAAGTAGGGAACATGCATTCGTCGCAGCGCCTTGCGACGAACGTCCTCGGATCCCGGGTCATGCCCCGGCTACCAGATGCACGACACTAGAGCACGGCGGCAAGCGCTGGGTTGGTGTTTGCTAGGCTTGCACCACGCAACGTCAGGGCTTGCCATGCAATCGTTGCGCCGCGCAGAGATGGCTGGTTTGGGACCGCGAGATCGCCCGTGATGTTGCCGCCTAGCTGCGCGATGCCCATTGCCTCGAGGACGGCGTGCGTCGGGTCGAGCCATGTCGCCACCGGTAGGGCAAGTAGCTGTGCTGGCGCGATGGGCTGCCCGGCGAACAACGCGACCAGAGTGCCGTTGGGGGCCGAAACGGTGGCCGTCATCGCGGTGCCCGGGGCGGTCGCGCTGGTGCTCGTCAGCTCGGATAGTGGCGTGACCTGAGGCTGTGCGCCAAAGGGAAACGAAGGGCCGATAAGTGTGACGGACGGATCGACCAGGAGCTGTCCTCCGACGATCCACGACGGCGGAAACCGTGTGGCGCCGATGCCGTTGCCGGAGCGGATGCTGCCGGATCGCATGCGCACGACGGACGAGTTGATGCGGATGCCAAGTCCGTCGGAGAAACCCGCCAGTCCGTCGCCGCCCGTCAGCACGCAATCGCCCGAAAGCTCGACGCTGCTGCCCGCAGCCTGGAGGCCTGGCTGCGCCGACGCAGGCGATCCGGGCGTTGGGGCGCAATCGCCGCCGCGGAGCTGGCACGACTCAAAGACCGCGGCGCACGCCTGGAGCGTCGTGCCGGTCAGCGTGCAGTCGCGGACGCTGAGCTGTGTTCATCCGGTCGCGAACAGGCCCAGCGGCAGGCTGTAGAAAACACTGACGACCGGAACCGGAGGCAGGATGGCGGGTGTCCTGAGGTTGTGAAGGAGCACGCGATCGGCGCAGTTTTCCAGCAGAAGTACGGTGGCTTCGCCGGGCGTGATCATCAGTTCGAGTCCCGCAAGGCTCACGGGTTGACCGGGCTGTGTGTTTCGAACCGCACACGAACCGGTCACCACAACGTTGGCGTCGGCCAGCAGAGTGAGCCCCTTGGCGTCGAGCACGAAGGGGGCGTAGCTGCCGGAGCGTACGAGCAGCGTCGCGTTGTCCGGCACGCTGGCGATCGCGGCCGCGATCTCGGTGAACTGGGTCCCGGGGCTGCTGCTGGAGTCGACGATGAACGTCTGTGCGCGGGTTGCCGCTGCGAGGGCGCAAGCAAGGAGTGCGGGGTTCAGCAGCCGTGATCGACGCATAGCCGTGATGATAGTCGAGATTTGTCTCTCGTTCGGCAATACCGCCCGCATGTTTGCGTAGACTCACGACCCCTCTCGCTTGGACAGCCTTGTTCAAGCTCTCCGCGAGGCGCCTTTCTGCGCCAGGGAAATCGAAGAAGCATGGAACAGGTCTATCTGTATTGCGCCGCCATCGGCGGAGGTTTGCTGGCACTGCAGGTGCTGCTGATGCTGGTTGGTGGCGGCGATGCAGACTTTGATGGCGACGTCAGCCCCGAGTTGGAGGTCGAAGTCGACGCCTCGGATGCCGGCCGGGTGCTCTTCGATCTGTCGCTCAAGACGATCGTTGCCTTCATAACCTTCTTTGGGATCGCGGGAATGATGTGCGTGCGTAGTGGCGCGACCACGGGCCTGACGCTTGCCGTGGCGATCGGTACCGGCAGCCTCGCATTCATTCTGGTGGGTCAGGCGATGCAGGCTCTGCGCTCGTTGGGCAGCAGCGGCAACGCGGATCCCAAGAGTGCGATCGGGCAGCGCGTGCGGGTCGAACTGCGCATTCCCGAAGAGCACACCGGCACGGGCAAGGTGCTGGTGCTCGTCGGCGGCCGCATCGTGTCGCGTAAGGCGGCGACGAGCGGCAGCGCCATTCCTACGGGAGAGGAGGTCGTCATCGCGAGCATGGCGGCGCACGACACCTACGAAGTCACAACTCAACGATAGAACATGATACTAGAAAACATACTCGACAGTGTTGGTGGCTGGACCGGCCTGATGGTCGCAGCGTTTGTCCTATTCGGCTTGCTATTCTTCTTGGTCTTGGCCAAGCAGTACAAGCGATGCCCGAGTAACAAGGTTCTTGTCATCTATGGACGTGTCAAATCCGGCACGTCTGCACGATGTCTGCACGGTGGTGGCGCCTTCGTCGTGCCGCTGGTGCAGAGCTACGACTACCTAAATCTGGATCCTATCCAGATCGAGGTGCCGCTGCGCGGTGCGCTTTCGATTGAGAACATCCGCGTCAACGTGCCGAGTGTGTTCACCGTTGCCATTGGCACCGAGCAAGCCGTGATGCAAAACGCTGCCGTGCGCCTGCTGGGCCTCGGCACGAAGGAAATCATGAAGCAGGCCGAGGACATCATCTTCGGGCAGCTGCGTCAGGTCATCGCTTCGATGGGCATCGAAGACATCAACCGCGACCGCGATGCGTTCCTCGAGAACATCCAAAAGTCGCTTGAGGGCGAGCTGACGAAGATCGGCCTCGTGCTCATCAACGTCAACATCACGGACATCACCGATGAGTCGGGCTACATCGAGGCGATTGGCCGGAAGGCCGCGTCCGAGGCGGTGCAGCAGGCAGAGATCGATGTTGCCGAACAGCAGAAGAAGGGCGCGATCGGCGTTGCCGAAGCTCAGCGCGTGCAGTCGGTCGAAGTTGCGATTGCCGAGAAGGACCGTGACATCGGCACCAAGCAGGCGGACCGAGACCGTGAGGTCACGGTTGCCTCGCTGATGCGCGATACGGTGATTGGCCAGCAAACGGCGGCGTTCGAGCAGGAAGCGCAGGTTCGCGATCGGGAGCGCGAAATGCGCGTTGCGGTTGCGGCGGCCAATGCGCAGGCGGTCTCGGGCGAGAACGAGTCCAAGGCGTCGGTCGCCGAAGCCAATGCGACGCTAAAGGTCAAAGAAGCGCAGGCCTACCAAGTTGGCGAAACGCAGAAGCGTGAGTCCGAGGCTGCTGTGCTCGAGGCCCAGTATCAGGCGGAGGCGCGCGCCGCGCAGGCGCTGGCCAGCAAGCTTGAGCAGGAGAAGCGAGCGGAACTCGAAGCGGTCGCGAAGGCAGAAAAGGCCAAGGATATCGTCGACGCCGAAGCGCGGGCCCAGCAGGTGCGCATCATCGCGGAAGGTGAAGCGGCGGCTGACTACGCGCGACTCGAAGCGCAGGCTCGCGGTGAGTATGAGATCCTGGCCAAGAAGGCCGAAGGTCTAGAGCGCATCGTGCAGGGTTGCGGGGGCGCTCAGGAGGCCTTCCAACTGCTGATGCTGGAGCATATGGAGCAGCTTTCGGAAACTGCCGCCAAGGCGATCTCGAACATCAAGTTCGACAAGGTCGTCGTCTGGGACGGCGATCAAGGCAAGTCGACCTCCGGCTTCCTGCAGAACTTGAGCCGCTCGCTGCCGCCGATGCTCGGCATGATGAAGGATGTAGGCGGGATCCAGATGCCGGACTTCTTTGGCAAGATTCTCGGCGACGAGAAGGCCGGCATGGATGCGGATGCGGCGGCTGCCGGTTCTGCCAGCGGCGCGGCGGCTGCCGCTGCGCCGTCACAGAAACAGGCGCCCAAGCGCCCCGCCCAGGCTCCAAAGCGGCCGCTGCCGCCGCCGGTTCGTCCAGACCGCGATGGTGGTCCTGATCGCGGCGGAGATGCCGGCGGAGATGGCGCTTCCGGCGACGGCGCACGCTAGCGTCGTGCATCGGATATCGGGTGTCTTCCAGATGCACTGCTATCAGATGCACGACACTAGGCGGCTCTTGCCGTGCTGCCGGCCCGCGGCGAACATCGTGCCGTGCGATCGTTCGCCGCGAACTTGCTGCCCGCATTGCTGCTGGCGGGGGCAGCCTCCTCGCTGTCGGCCCAGTCGTTCTACCGACGGCCGCCGAACGACTACCGTCGAACGGCAGATCGCAACGTCGCGACGGACCTCAACCAGCGGCTCGCAGCTGGTGTCGCAGTTCTCGAATGGGAGCCGCAGCGGGGGCGCTTGGATGCGCTGCTGCGCGCGCTCGGGATTTCGCCGAGCAGTCAGACGCTCGTCTTCAGCAAGACGAGCCTGCAGCGGCACCGCATTGGGCCCGGCAATCCTCGCGCCCTCTATTTCGGCAGCGATGCGTATGTCGGCTGGATCCCCGGGGCGCGCAATCTCGAGGTCGCGGTTGGCGACGATCTGCTCGGGCTGGCTTTCTACACCCTGACGCAACGTCAAGACGGTGTCGCGCAGCTGGTGCGGTCCGATTCGTGCCTGTCGTGTCACGGCTCCGCGCGCACGGAGAGCGAGCCGGGCTTGCTGCTTCGCTCGGTCTTTCCCGACGCGAGTGGTGATCCGCTCGCGAGCGCCGGCGAGTCACGGATGGACCACCGCGCGCCGATCCGTGATCGATGGGGCGGCTGGTTGGTCACCGGAAAGCTGCAGGGGCGCCATCGCGGCAACGGTGTCGCGCGTCTGGCGGCGAGCGGTAGCCATGTGGTGGACGGTGCCGCCGGAGACGATCTTCACGCGCTGTTGGCGGCCCTGCATGCCGGCGATGCACAGCCGGCAGATGGTCCCGCAGAAGAGGATCTCGGCGGGCTGTTCACCTTCTTGCCGGATCGCTATCCCGCGCCGACCAGCGACATTGCGGCTCTGCTCGCGCTTGAGCACCAGGCGAGCGTGCACAACCTCCTGATCCGCGCTTCGATGCAGGCTCGTTACCTTGTGGACAAGGACGCGCGCCTGGCTGGCGCGGTGCTCGATGGAAAGTCCTCGGATGTCGAGGCTGCCAGCCGCGAAGCCTCGCGCCTGCAGCCGTCGACGGTCGCTCTGATGGATCGGCTCGCTGGGGACATTGTTGCCGAGCTGCTGCTCGATGGGGAAGCGGACCTTTCGTCGCATGCCGTGCGCTCAGAACCGCGATTCGCACAGCAGTTTGAGCAGCAGTGGCCAAGCGACGAGAGCGGGCTGGCGCTCGGCAAACTGGATCTGACCAAGAGAACCTTCACTCTGCCGCTCTCTCCGATGGTGCATGCACCGGCTTTTCGGCGTATGCCGACAGTCTTGCGCGAGAGCGTTCTCCGGCGCCTGGCCGTCGCGATTGTTCGCGGCGTAACGCCGGGCAGCGTGCGCCTCCGTCGGTCGGAGCGAACGGCTCTCGAGCAGCATCTACGAGCGACGTTGCCCGAGTGGGGGGCGCATGCGGATCGCGCCCGTCGGCCGCCGCACCGCGCTCGCAGGAATCATCGCTGAGTTGTGACTGGGTCGTGCGGTGAGGCTTGCGAGCGTCTACCCTCAGGGACCGCAGGCCGCGATGTCTCGCGCCTGCGCCGCTTCCTCCTCTCTCCACGGAGCCACTCATGCACCTCTCGACTCACAACTGGATGCGGGCAGAGCCGCTGGATGTCACCCTGCGGCGAATCAAACGACTTGGTTTCGAAAGCATCGAAATCAGCGGCGAGCCGGAGCAATACGAAAGTTCGGCGACGCGCGCTTTGCTCCAAGAGCACGGCATCCGCTGCTGGGGCGCCGTGACGCTGACTCTCGGCGAGCGCAACCTCGCCGCCAAAGACGAACAGCAGCGTTCGGCCACGGTCGACTACTTCAAGTCGCTCGTCACGATGGTCCAGGAACTCGACGGCACCGAGGTGACGATTGTGCCCGCGACGGTCGGCAAGGTGGTTCCAGATGGAACGCCGGAAGAAGAATGGGGCTGGGTTGTGGATGGCTTGCGCGAGGTCTACGGGCACGCTCAGAAAGCCGGCGTTCGCATGGCGATTGAGCCACTCAATCGTTTTGAGACCTACTTCCTCAACCGTGCCGACCAAGCGCTGAAGCTGGCCGAAGACGTGGGCCCCGACTGCGGCGTTTGCCTCGACGTCTTCCACATGAATATCGAGGAGGTCGACATGCATGCGGCCATTCGCGCCGTTGGGCCTCGCCTGGCCGATGTGCATGTTGCGGAAAACAACCGACTCGCGCCAGGAATGGGCAACGTCGACTGGCCGGCGCTGGTCGCGACGTTGCGCGACGTTGGCTACGACGGCGCATTGACGATGGAAGCCGTCGCGCCCATCGATCGGTCACCGGTTTCGCCGTGGACCAATCAGGTCGAGAAGAACCCCGTCGACATCTCGCCGGAGCAGCTCAAGTTTATTGAGGACCACGGCAGCAGCCTGCTAAGCGAAGAGTACTTCACGATGCTCTACGAGACGGCGTCCAAGACGCTGCTGCCGCTCGTGCAGTAGGTCCTGGTGCCTGTCGATGATGCGATCGCAAAGCTGTCCGTAGACCTGAGGTTGTCGAGTTGAAGATCCAATCGGTAGAAGCCGCATGGCTGCACTGCCCGCTGTCTGCGGCGCAGCAGCACGTTTCCGACTTTGGGAGACTGAAGGCGTTTGATGCCGTGCTCGTCACGGTCACGACGGAGTGCGGCCTCGTCGGCTACGGCGAAGCAAAGCCGGCGGTCGGCAGTTCGGGCAACGGTGCTGCGCTGGTGTCGATTGTTTGCGAAGAGCTTCGGCCGCTCTTGCTTGGACAAGATCCGCGCGCGATCTCGCACCTTTGGGGGTGCATGTACAACGGCACCCGAGCTGGTCACGCGTCGCGCAGCGGCCGTGCGATGCCCGTGCTCGGCCGCCGCGGCGTGCATGTTGCCGCGATGAGTGGGGTCGACCTGGCGCTCTGGGATCTGACGGCGAAAGCACGTTCGTGCACGGTGCTAGAACTCGTCGGCGGTGCCTGCCGAGAGCGCGTGCGTGCCTACGCCAGTGGCGGGTGGGCGTCGGCGGAGAGCATCGGCGAGGAACTTGGCGGCTACGCCGAGCACGGTTTTGCCGCATTCAAGATGCGCGTCGGGGCGATGGATGGCACGGTTGCGCGCAGCCTGAAGCGGGTGCGCGCCGCTCGTTCGGCGATTGGCGAGGATGCGGACTTGATGTGCGACGCCCACGGCACCTGGAACGTTGCCGAGGCCAAGCGCTTTTGCAGTGGCGCCGAGGAGCTGTCGCTGCGCTTTGTAGAAGAACCGATTGCGTCGGACGACCGGGTCGGGCTCGCCGAGGTGCGGCGCGGCAGCTCGCTGCCGATCGCGGCCGGAGAGAGCGAATTTACCGCCTTCGACTTTCAAGAGCTGCTGGGGGCACGTGCCGTTGACGTGCTCCAGCCAGACCTGGCCATCGCCGGCGGCTTCAGCGAGGGGCTACGCATTGCGGCGCTTGTCTACGCCAATCGACTCGAGCTTGCGCCGCATTGCTGGGGGTCGGCGATCTCCTTCCAGGCTGCGCGAACGCTGGCGTTCGCATCGCCGGCCGGGGTTCTTGTCGAGCTGCCGATGGGAGGCGCGCCGCTGCTGCGCGAGATGGCGCAGGTCGATCTCCAGCTTCACGAGGGATACTTGAAGCCGCCGACAGGTCTCGGGTTCGGCGTTGTCCCGGATACTGAATTTGTGCGGCGTTACACGGTTCCGCACGGCGGACAAGCTGCTGCGTCCAGCAGGGTGAACTCATGAGCGACTTTCATCTGCAACACGTCAACGTCAACGTCGACGATCTTGATGCCGCCGTCGCCTTCTACCGCGATGTGATCGGGCTGCCGCTCGATGCCACGCCGGACCAAGGCTTTCGATCGCAGTTCTTTCGTCTGGGTGAGACCGCCCAGATCCACATGAACGAGATCGAGGATGTGCACCAGTTTCGTGGCCACTTCTGCCTCGTTGCGCCAGACTTCGTCGCCGTCTTCGAACGAGCGCTGCGGGCCGACGCGATAGATACCCGGGCATGGGGGCGCGTGCGGCAGCTGCCGAGTGGCGCCATGCAGATGTTCTTGCGGGATCCGTCCGGCAACCTCGTTGAGATCGGCAGCGCGAAGGACGCGGATCTGGACCCCAAGCTGTTTGAGCATGAGATGGTGGAGCCCGAACGCGGCGTCTACCGGATGAAACCGGGGGCTGCCGCCGGAGGACATGAAACCGTATGAGTCTCCTTCTGCTGCTCGAGTCTCTCCATCCCGACGCCGAAGCTTTGCTGCATGGTGCCGAGCATGAGATCGTGCACGCGCAAGATCCGAATTCGCCCGAGTGCTCGTTCGGCAAGGTTCGAGCCATCCTGACGCGGGGGCGAGGGCGCATCTCGGACGAGCTGCTAAAGCGCTGTCCTGGGGTCGAAGCGATCGCGCGCGCCGGTGTTGGGCTCGACAACATCGATACCGCAGCAGCTGCTCGGCGAGGCGTCCCGGTCGTGTTTGCGCCAGGTGCCAATGCGGACACCGTCGCCGAACACACGCTCGCTCTCATTCTCGATCTCGTGCGCGGCATCACGCGTCAGGCCCGTGCCGTTGCCGCAGGGCGTTGGGAGGATCGGACCCAATACAATGGCCATGAGGTTCGTGGGCAAACGCTCGGCATCCTGGGCTATGGCCATATCGGCAAGCGTGTCGGCCGCTTGGCGGCCACCTTCGGCATGCATCCGCTCATCGTTCAGCATCCTCGGCGAGAGCTGCCAGAGACGGTCGATGTGGCGCCCCTTGCCGAGGTTCTTGCGCGCGCCGATGTGCTGACGCTGCATCTGCCGCTGCGAGCAGGCACTGAGGGAATTCTCGGAGCGCCGGAGCTCGCAGCCATGCGCGAGGGGGCTCTGTTGGTCAACACGTCGCGCGGCGCGCTGATCGATCCGGTCGCGCTCCGCGCCGCTCTCGCAAGTGGCCAGCTCGGTGGCTTTGCCGCGGACGTTCTCGACCAAGAGCCGCCCAGCGCCGACGACCCC
>JBGCDH010000148.1:0-40183 GCA_045105235.1 Planctomycetota bacterium
GGATCTCCAAGGAGCCCGTCCGGGTCTCCATTGGTGCCGTCCGTCGTGACCACCACGCGCACGGCGTCGCCGTTTTGTTGGTGCAGCGCGAGGATGCCGCCGGGGCCGGCGACCTCGTCATCCGGGTGCGGCGCAAACACCAGCACGCGGCCGTGCGGCGGTTTGCGCCACAGCACCGGGCGAGCGGGCTGACCGTCGGTGGCGCTCATCGGACCACTCCCGGTAGTGCCGCTGCCGCCTCGGGAGCCACTTCGCGGAAGTTCTCGCCGAGCAGGCTCGCGACGGTGCTGGCGATCATCGCCTGCGTCGCGGCAACGTCGCGGCGTACGCCGAGCGGCTGGGTGTCGGGACCGAGTACCGCCATCCAGACTGCGTCGGCGCCAGCGACCTTGGCGCCGTGGTCGGTCCAGTCCCGCGGCGTGCGGCCGCGGCCGTGATCGACGGTCAGCACGAGGGAGGTCTTGCCGGCGTACTGCTCGTCTTGCTGCAGCCACTGCCACAGCTGCGCAATCATGCGGTCGTTGCGCTGCGCCATCTGCAGGTAGAGATCGTAGCGACGCGCATGCGCCCACTCGTCGGTCTCGCCAAACGCGACGTAGAGAACGCGCGGACGCTTGGCCTGCAGGTATTCGAAGGCGCGCGCAAACGTCACGGCGTCAAAGCAGAATCCTTCGTTCCAAGGTCGCGGCAAGCGGTCGACCATGCCCTGCAGCGATGCCCGCCGGCTCGCGTCGCGGGCCACCGTGATGGGCTGCCATGCGACTTCGCAAAAGAGGCCCGTGTTGGCGCGGTCGCAGATGTATTCGTGCACGTCCCAGCCTGAAAACGCAGCGACCTTGTCCGCATAGGCCGGCTTGCCGTGCAGGAAGCTGAGCACGGTTGGGCGCGGATTGGGGAACTTGCGGTTGCTGTCGATCCTGGCGTCGACCACGCCCGACAGCAGCTCGCCGTAGCCCGGGTAGCTAAAGCGGTGCGGGTTGGTGACAACTGCCTTGGCGTTGCGCGTGGGGTCGCCAAAGAGCTGCCCCTGGCTGGCGACGGTTCCCCACAAAAACGGGAGCAGCAGCTCGCGCCGGGCTTCGTCGGAGCCGCGCCAAAACGAACGCCGCGTGGCCAGGATGTCGCGCACGCCGCCGTGCTCTTTGTTGAGCATCGCGTTGTCCGCGCCGTGGAAGACCTCTTGCCAGCGCAGGCCGTCGAGCGTCACGAGCAGGACGTTCTCGGTCGACTGCTGGGCCGAGGGCGTCGCAGCGATCAGGGCTGCCGTGAGCAGCCAGGCAAACAGCGGCGGCTTGTGCATCCTGCCATCGAACGATGCCGCTCGGCGCGATGCCAGTATCGCCTTTGAATCCGCCGGCCGCAGCAGGCTCGCCTCGCCTCGCCGCGTCGCCGCAGCTTTGCGCTACGGGTGTTTGTGGCCATCGCCATCGCCATGATCGTCTTCGTCATGATCGTGGCCGATGCAGGTGTCGTGCACGGTTTGGCGCGCAGCTTGCGCGGCCTCCGGATCCTCGGGGTCGAGCTCCGGCAGGGCCACAATCCGCTCGTGCGTTTGCAGCTGCGCGATGCGCACCGTCTCGCCGTGCAGGCTCTCGCCGCAGCGGACGGTCGGCGGGTGGTCGGCTGGCAGCGTGCCGCCGGCCGCCGCAGTCAGCAGGCGCAGCTCCGGCTTGCGGATGTCGTGGCTCTGCGCGATGACAAGCGCCTGGGCGCCGTCCTGCAGCTCGACGCGGGTCCCGTTCGGAAACAGGCCCAGGGTGCGCACGAAGTTCTGCAGCCAGTCGGGGTCAAAGTCGCTGGAGTTGCGGAACATGACCGCGTAGGCCTCAATCGGCGTCAGCGCGTGCTTGTAGGGGCGAACCGCAGTGAGCGCCTCAAAGACGTCGCAGACGCGAATCAGGCGGCTCGTGGCGCTCGGCGGAACCGGCAACATCGAGTCGGGGTAGCCCTTGCCGTTGGGCCCCATGTGGTGGCAAAACGCCGCTCCGATGGTGTTGGGGTCGACGCTTTCGTGCTGCTCGATCAGGATCTGCGCGCCGAGACGCGGATGCTGCGCCATCCATTCCCACTCTTCTGGCAGAAGTCGCCCTTGCTTGAACAGGATCTCCTGCGGCACCTTGGACTTGCCGATGTCGTGCAGCAGCGCCGCGGCGCCGACGCGCACGAGCTGGTCGCGGTCGGCACCGGCAGCGCGCGCAACCTGCAGCGCAAGCAGCGCAACGCGAACCGAGTGGCCGACCGTGAAGCGATCGACGTCGTCCTGCATCGACAGCGACAGCAGCATGCTCGGTTCTTCGATCTCCTGCAGCGTGCGCTCGACGGCCGAAGCCGTCGCGTCGACCCGCAGTTCGAGGTCGCGGTGCGCAAGCTGGTGGTTCTGCTGCAGGGCTTCGGCCAGATCCTGGTAGTGGCGCAGCGCGCTGCCGCGGCCGTCGACGTGTTCGCGACGATTGGTCGGGTCCCCTGGATCGCGCAACGTGACGCGCACGTTGCGGATGCCGAGCGCGGTCAGCGTTGCGTCGCGATGCTCGCGATACAGTGCGTCGCGGTTCTCCGGCAGCAGCAGCAAGTCGACGAGGCGGTTTGCTTCGTCGGCCGACAGTTCGCTGCGGAACGAGAGCATGCCGATACGTCGCTCTTGGCAGCTCTGCAGCAGCGATTTGGCCTGCAGGCTCGGGCCTTCGAGCGGGTAGCCGTCGTGGTAGATACAGGTGCCGTCGAACTGCAGCTGTAGGGGGGACTCGATGCCCATGCCGCCGGCGGTCGCCAGGCGCTGGGTCAAGTCACGCAGCGCGTCGGTGCAGTGCTGGCTGTTGCGATCGTGCAGCTGGCGATTGAGCCAGACCGATACGAGCGCGTGGGCAAAGTCGATGACGGCGCTGCGCTGCAGCTGCTGTAGACCCGAGTTGCTCACGTGGCTTTGTCCTCGGCGTCCTGCGCGTCGCCGGTTATGGCATCGTCGGCCGTGGGCGTGCTGGCGACGACGCTCGCCGCAATCGCACCGCACAGCTCGGCGATGCGCGCTGCGACGGTGTCGTCATCCGTCGCCGAGCCCAGCAGCTGCGGCAGCCAGCCTTGCAGCGCTTCGGTGACTTCGTCGAGGCCGCGCGTCGCATCGATGTCGAAGTCCTTGCGCAGCATCGTGCGAGCGGCCTGCTGGCAGCGAGCGTCGCCGGTTGTGCAGGCGTCGACCAAGAGCCCCAGGCACTCGGCCGCGAGGCCGTCGTTGATGTTGATGCGAATGGGCGAATGTTCAATGGTCGCCGGCAGCTGCTGCAGCTCCTCGACCGTGACGCGCTCGGTGCGCTTGCCGACGTCCTCGGTGGCCACGCCCGCGATGGCTTCGGCCTCGGCGGCGCGCTCTCGCGCGGCGCGCAGCCCGACCGGGTCGTGCAGGCACTGCATCATGTGCTCAACCGACTCGGCGAGGCGTGCCTCCAGCATCGGATCGCATGCGTCAAACATCGACGAGGGCAGTGCCGACGACTTTTTGACTTCCGTACGTGCGGCCAGCTGCCACTGCGAGATCGCGTCGCGAAACGTGTCCTGGGTCTTGCTGGCGGCGGGCCTCGGCATCGAGCCGAGCTATCGGCACAGAGCGGGGTGAGGGTGAAGCCGCTGCATCACCTAGTAAGATGCCGCTGCGGACGATCCTTGCACGCTCGGGCTTGCCCTGAGGCAGGTGCCGGTCGACACTGCTGCGGCATGGAACGCATCGCCATCGTCAGCGCGGCTCGCACGCCAATCGGAAAGTTTCTAGGTGGCCTCGCGCCGCTGTCCGCCGTCGAACTCGGCTCGGCCGCGGTCTCGGCCGCTTTGGCGCGTGCCCAGGTTGCGCCCGAAGATGTCGACGAAGTGTACATGGGGCAGGCGCGCCAGCTCGGCGCCGGCCCCAACCCGGCGCGCCAGGTCGCCGTGGCCGCTGGCTGCGGCGACGGCGCGGTCGCGACGACGATCAACAAGGCCTGTGGCTCGAGCCTCAAGGCGATCGACCTGGCCCGCGCGGCGATCCTGCTCGACGGTCAGAAGGTCGTCGTCGCCGGCGGCATGGAAAGCATGTCGAACATCCCGTTCTTGCTGCCGGACTTCCGCGATGGCTACCGACTCGGCCACCGCGACGTGCTCGACGGCAACTACAAGGATGGCTTCACCTGCGGCATCCTCAACGAGCCGATGGGCATGACCGCCGAATACCTCGTCGACGACTACGGGATCACCCGCGAGCAGCAGGATGAGTATGCGCTCGAATCGCACCGACGCGGCGAGCGCGCCCAGCAAGAGGGCCGCTTCGACGATGAGATTGCGCCGGTGACCGTGCGCCAGCGCAAGCAGGAGGTCGAGCTCGGCCGCGATGAGCACATCCGGCCCGGCGTGCAAATGGCCAACCTGCAAAAGCTCAAGCCGGTGTTCCGCAAGGACGGCGGAACGGTGCACGCCGGCAACAGTTCCGGCATCACCGATGGCGGTGCTGCCCTGGTGCTCATGCCGGAGAGCGAGGTGCAGCGCCGCGGGGTCGAGCCGCTCGCGTGGCTTGGCGCGTCGGCAACGGCGGGCGTTTCGCCGCGCATCATGGGCATCGGCCCGGTGCCGGCGACCCGCAAGCTGTGCGAGCGCGCCGGTCTCGAGCTATCCGACTTTGACCTGGTCGAGCTCAACGAGGCCTTTGCGGCCCAGATGCTGGCCTGCCTCAAGGATTTGCCCATCGACCGCGAGCGACTCAACGTCAACGGCGGCGCGATCGCGCTCGGCCACCCGATCGGCGCCACCGGCGCGCGTATCGTCGTCACCCTGCTGCACGAACTCAAGCGTCGCGGCGCCGGGCGCGGCCTGGCGACTCTGTGTATGAGCGGTGGCATGGGCATGGCGATGGCGTTTGAGCGCTGATCGCCCGGCGCCTCTGCTGCGGCTAGATCTGCTTTTGTTGCCCTTTGTTCTGCTGCTCGGGCCCGATGGTTGCGGCTGTTGCCTCGGCTGTCGCCTGCGCTAGGAAACGCGTGCTGATGTATCGATCCCTTCTCTTTGTGATGGCTGCGCTGCTTGCTGCCGTCGTGCCCGCCCAGAAGATCCCCGGTTGCCGGCTGTCGCTGCAGGCGCCCGCGATCGTGCCCGCAAAGACCACCGTCGAGCTGCAGCTGTTCGTGGAGGTGGAGGAGGACGTCGATGTGCCGAGCGTGGTCCTCAACGGCCTCGATCTCGAGGTGCGAATCGATGGCGAGGCCCGGCCGCAGATCCAGGTCGAAGGCCGCGGCGCGCCGCTGCGCCTCAATCGCGGCACGCGCATCGTGCGCACGCTGCGGCTGCCGCTCGACAAGCTGCTCGACGGCGTGCCCGCGAACGAAGTGCGGCTGTGTGCGCTGAGCTGGCGGGGCCTCGTTGGCGTCGACTGCTCGTTCAAGATTGCGCCGAGCGCCGAGGGCATCGACGTCGACCAGCTTGACCTCGCCAAGACCGAGGTGGTGCTTGTGACCACCCACGGCGAGATGCGGCTGCAGTTTCGCCCCGACAAGGCGCCGAACCACGTGCGCAACTTCGTCAAGCTCTGCCTGCAGGGATTCTACGACGGCACCAAGTTCCACCGCGTGATGAAGAACTTCATGATTCAGGGTGGCTGTCCGAACACCCTCGATGACGCCAAGCAGGATCAGTGGGGTTTGGGCGGTCCGGGCTACAGCCTCGACGCCGAGTTCAACGATCTGCGGCACCTGCGCGGCACGCTGTCGATGGCGCGCGGTCCCGATCCAAACTCGGCTGGCTCGGGCTTCTTTGTGGTGCACGCGGACAGCGCGCACCTCGACAAGCTCTACACGGCGTTTGGCAATCTGGTTTCCGGCGTCGACACGCTGGATCGCATCGCCAACCTGCCGGTCGGCGGCAAGACCACCACAACGCCCAAGACCCCGGTCGTGCTGCGCACCGCGATTGTGCTGCCGGTGATGAAGAAGTGACCTGATGGGCACGGCTGGCGGATCGGGTACTTCGCTGCGGACGACGGCCCACGGCTATGCCGAAGCGCTGGGGCTTCGGGTTGTCCGCTGCGCGGACGTCACTGCCTGGCTGGATGCGCAGATGCAGGCGCTGACGCAGTCATGATGGACGCACTCCGCTCCTTCTCTGGCGAGCCGGGCGTCGATCGGGCAGGGGGGGAGGCAGTTCGGTGGCGTGCTCGATGACGAGGCCCGCCAGTGCATGTGGCATATCGCTGCTGCCATGCGAGCCGAGCGCGAGGTCGACGTCGAGTGCGTCGCGGGCTGGCTGGACGCAGCACCGCTGCCGGTATGACGTCCGCTATGGCGATTCGTTCGGCAGCTGGGCCGACGAGCTCTACCTGGCTGCGAACGGCTATGCGCAGCGAGCGCAACGCGATGTTCTGCGGCTGCTGCAAAGCCATCTGCAGCGTCACGGACAGGCGCCGCCGGGGTCGCCGCCGCTATCGATGTGAGCTGTCGTAGGGGGGCTGTGAAGGCTGGCCGCCGCCTTCTCCCCCCAAGCGCGACCCCACAATGCGCCACGGAAACGTTCGCCTGTGGGGGTGCGGCACGGCAAGATGGACGAACATGGACCTCGCAACGACTGATCACGCCGCCATCGAAGCGGCCCTCGTCACGGACCGCGGCACGATGGTTGTCACGTTCTTTGCCGAACAGGCACCCAAGCACGTCGAGAGCTTTCTGAAGCTCGCGCAGGACGGCTTCTACAACGGCACCTCGTTCCACCGGATCGTGCGCAACTTCATGATCCAAGGTGGCTGCCCGCATTCGAAGGCGGATGCGACCGGCATGCCGGGGACCGGCGGTCCGGGCTACCAGCTGCCCGCCGAGTTCAACGACATCCACCACGAGCGCGGCATCCTGTCGATGGCGCGTTCGCAGGATCCCAATTCGGCCGGCTCGCAGTTCTTCGTCGTGCACGGCGACGCGAGCTTCTTGGACGGCCAGTACACGGTCTTTGGCAAGGTCGAAGAAGGGCTTGAGGTGCTCGATGCGATCGCGTCGATCGAGTGCGAGTTTGGTGCCGGGGGCGAAAAGAGCAAGCCAACCGAGCGGGTCGAGATCCAGCAGATCTTGCTGCGCGAGCGCCAGCAGCGCGGCGATGCCGAAGGTGAGGGCGAAGGCGGCGGAGAGCAGGCATGAGCGACGCCGCGAACGCCAACATCACGATCGAACGGGACGGCTTCCTGGCCATCGTCACCGTAAACCGTCCGAGCAAGCTCAACGCGCTCGATGACCTGACGATCGGCGAACTCGACTGCGCCTTCGCCGGCTTTGCCGCCGACGATTCGGTCGGTGCCGTGATCGTGACGGGTGCCGGCGACAAGGCCTTTGTGGCCGGCGCGGACATCACCGTTCTGGCCAAGCAAGGCGTGCTCGACGGCAAGCAAAACGCGCAGAAGGGCCAGGCGTTGACGCGTCGGATGGAAGAGCTCGGCAAGCCCGTGCTCGCTGCCATCAACGGCTACGCGCTCGGTGGCGGCCTCGAGCTGGCGCTGGCGTGCGATGTGCGCTTTGCCTCCGATGCAGCCAAGCTTGGCCTGCCGGAAGTCTCGCTTGGGATCATTCCTGGCTATGGCGGCACGCAGCGCCTGCCGCGGCTGGTCGGCGAAGGCAACGCACTGCACCTGATCCTGCAGGGCGATCCGATCGACGCGGCCGAAGCGCTGCGCATCGGCTTGGTCAACGGCGTCTTTGCCGGCGACGAATTGCTCGACAAGGTCAAGGGTGTCGCGCGCCGCATGGTGTCGCGTGGTCCGACCGCGCTGTCGCTCGCCAAGCAGGCGGTGCGGCGCGGGGCCCACCAGCCGCTCGGCGATGCGCTCGAACTCGAGGCCGACCTGTTTGGCATCATCAGCAGCACGGACGAGATGAAGGAGGGCATGGCCGCCTTTCTCGAAAAGCGCAAGCCGTCATGGCTGCGCAAGTGAGTATCTGCGGAAGTGAGCTGCTGCGGAAGTGAGCGGCGGCGTCGTTGAACGGTCGGGCAAATGAGCTCGCTGAGGATCTGAGTTGGCCGAGAACCTGACCGACTGCTTCGAGGCGCTGCTCGCAGAGCCTCGCGACCGTCCGCTCGCGCTGCTGCACGGCGGCGGCGACGGCGGCGGTCCGACGTGGCTCTGCACGGAGCCGGTCGAAACGCTGACGGTGGCCGCGGGCGACGTCGGCGGCGCCTGGGACCGTCTCGATGCGTTCTTGCAGAGGCACCGACAGCGTCGTTCGGTCGGCTGGCTTGGCTACGACCTTGCGCTCGACATCGAGCCGTGGCCGCTGCGTGCGGGCGAAGACGACTTCCCCGTGCCCGTTTTGCACCTGGCTGCCTACGAGCGCGTGCGGGAGTATGCCGGCAGCTCCGTCGGGCAGCCGCCGGATGTGCCGGCCGCGACGCGCGTCGCGGCGCACGTCTCGCAGCGCGACTACGAACGGCGGGTGGCGCAGGTTGTGGAGCACATCCGCAACGGCGACATCTTTCAGGCCAACCTGACGCAGCCGTTTACGGCCGAGTTCGACGGCGATCCGCGGGCGCTGTTTTGGCGCCTGTGCTCGGAATCGCCGGCGCCGTTTGCGGCCTACATCGAGGACGGCCGCGGCACCGCGGTGCTGTCGAGTTCGCCGGAGGAGTTTTTGCAGCAGCATGGCCGCACGGTGCGCACCCAGCCAATCAAGGGCACGCGGCCGCGCGGCGCGACACCGGCCGAAGATGCTGCGCTGCTGCAGGAGCTGCTCGCCAGCGAAAAGGACCAGGCGGAGCTGGCGATGATTGTCGATCTGCTGCGCAACGATCTTGGCAAGGTCGCCGAGACCGGCAGCGTGCGCGTCGGGCCGTTTCCTGAGCATGCGTCGTTTGCGCAGGTGCATCATCTGTTTGCCAACGTCGAGGCCACGCTGCGTGCCGACATCTCGACGGTGGACCTGCTGCGCGCGACGTTCCCGGGCGGCTCGATCACCGGCTGCCCGAAGCTGCGCTGCCTCGAGATCATCGAGCAGCTCGAAGTGGCGCGCCGCGGCGTCTACACCGGCGCGATTGGCTGGTTTGGTCCGGGCGACCACATGCACCTCAACATTGCGATCCGCACGCTGGTGCATCGCAGCACGCCGGCCGGCGGCGGCGGGCTGGTGCGCGGCAACGCCGGCGGCGGCGTCACGGCTTTGAGCGATCCGCACCTGGAATGGCGCGAGTCCTTGGCGAAGATGGCGGGACTGCTGCGGGCGCTGCAGGCTCCGGTGACGCTGCCGGAAGCGCTGCCAGAAGCGCCGCCTGAAGAGGCGGCGGACGCGGTTCCGCAGCTGCGGCAGCAATACAATCCAAACCCGCGCGGCGGCGATGTCCGCCCCGGTCACGAGGGCTAGCAACATACAATGACGATCTGGATCGATGGAGACCTGCAGCCCGGCAACGACGTGCCGCGCAGCAAGGCGTTTGCCCCGTTCGAGACCATGGGGGCCAAGGATGCCCAGCTGGCGCTCTGGCCGCGGCATCTGGAGCGCCTGCAGGGCTCGGCCGAGCGGTTGGGCCTCGCCTTCGCACCGCCGCCGGACCTGCGCGCCGCAGCCGCGGACGTGCTGCTGAAAAACGGCGAGTCCGACGGCATCCTGCGCCTTGCGCTGGTTCCCGATGACCAAGGCGGCGGTCCGGCGCGCGTCGTCATGGGGGCGCGGTCGCGTTCGCCGATTCAAAAGGTCCGCCTGCTGCCGACGGTCGTCGAGCGCCCCGCCGACGCGCCGCCCGGCGACATGAAGGCGGAGCCGCGACGCTTCTACGACGAGGTGCGCAACCAGGCGCAGGACGGTGGCGCCGATGACGGCATCGTGGTCGGCAACGACGGCATGCTGCTGGAGACCGCGCTCGGCAACCTGTGGCTGCGCGTCGACGGCGTTTGGCGCACGCCAGCGCTCGACGGCCGCGTGCTGCCGGGTGTGGCTCGGGCGCTGCTGCTCGAGTTTGCCAAGCAGGCGGGCTTTGGCTTCGAAGAACGCGAATGCACGCTCGACGATCTGCATCACGCCGAAGCGATGGCCCACAGCAACGCTGTCTACGGCCCGCGCCCTGCCTGCCTGGCGGACGACGCGGGGTCGGCTGTTGGCAATGCCGACAGTCTGGTGGCCGACGAACTAGGGGTTGTCTGGCAAGAGGCGCTGGCATCCTTCGGCGGCAGCGGCGCCTGAAGTCGCCTCGCGGCGCCGGCAACTGAAGCCAGCGACCCGGTCCTGCCGATGTCTCGGCCATGAACTACGAGGCCTCGAAGCGAGACACGGCGGTGACCACGGCAGCGGCCGTGCGCGAGCCCCGGCCCTTTTTGTATTTGAAGCCGGCGGCCCTGCCGCTGGTCCATCACGAATATGACGCGGCCGGCGTCGCGCGCCTGCAGCAGAGCGCCGATGCGGACATCCCGCACATCGTTCGTTCCATCGTCGACTACACGATCGCGAGCCAAAACGAGCGTTCGCGTCGTGCGCAGCCGATTCCGATGTCGGTGCTGAACCGCCGCCGGCGGGCCGCGCGTTCGTGGCTTCGGGCGATTCTTGAGGCGCGCTGTGACGCCGCAACGCGCCATGCGGTTGCGACCCAGTGGCTGCCGATCCTGTGCGGCACCGGCCCGGATCGCCAGCAGCTTGCGCCGCTGGCGGCGGCGCTCTGCGAGTTCGTCCGCGGCGTGGTGACGGCGAGTGTCTTCGTGGAACCCAAGGCCAATCTGCTCGGTGACGCACGCGCGCTGCATGCGCTGGAGTCGACCCTGAGCGTGCATCTTGCGGCCGTCGGCCAGCTCGTGCGTCCATCGGCGTCGCAGCCGGCCAGTGGCCGCAGGCGCTCGGCGACGCCGGCGCGGATCTGAGCCCGACTCGCGCGAGCTCGCGAGAACTCGCCTGCGCGTATATGCCGGTCGGTGCACAGCCGGCGCCGCACGAGCTCTGCCAGCGGCCTGGCTGTCGGCGCCCCCTCCGCGCGAAAATGCTCGCACGAGCGCGAACCCTCGCGGGCTGCATGGCTACGTTCTGGTCGTCATGGTTTGCCTACTGCCCGTTCGATCCATCGCCGCCAACTGCCTGCTCGCGTTGGGTTTCCTTGCGATCGCCGCTTGCGGCGGCAGTGACAGCGGCGGCGGGGGCGGGGACCCGCCGGCGCCCGAGCCCAACGTGGCGCCCGTGCTGTCGGCACCGAGCAGCCTGAGCGGCGGGCCGGTTGCCTACACCTATGAGCTGCCGGTCGCGATCGCCAGCGGTTCGCTGCAGTTCACCGCGGTGGATGCCGACGGCGACCTGCTGCTGTGGCAGGCTTCGACTTCGCAGGAAGGTCTCACCGCCGCCGGCCTGAGCTTTGCTTCGCCCGTCAGCGGCAATTCGTTCACGATCGACTTTGCTGCCGTCAGCGAGCCGGCGGCTACCAGCGTCAACGTGCTGGTCGAGGATCCGCGCGGCGGCGCGGCTGCGATCGACGTGCTGGTGATCCGCACGGGGGCGCCGACGCTGCTGTCGGTCACGCCGAGCGCGGCCTTTGCCACGGCTCCGCAGCAGGTCGCGCTCACCGGCACGGCCCTGTCGCTCGGCGGCACGCAGAACCCGCAGGTTGCCTTTGGCGGCGCGCAGGCGACGCAGGTCACGGTCCTCGACAACGAACAGTTGACCTGCGCCAGTCCGGCGACGCTGTCGCTGGGCCCTGTATCGATTGCGGCGACGACGTCGTATGGGACCGGCTCGCTGGCGGGTGGTTCGTTTACGGGCTATGCGTACCCGATCGATCTGCGGCCCGCCGACACCGCGCTCGACGGGGGCGCCGGCAGCGAGCTGGTTGTCGACAGCGACGGTTCGTCGATCCAGAGGCTGTGGCTCGAGGGCGGCGACCTGCAGCACAGCCGCTCGCTGGATGGCGGTGCGACCTGGTCCGCAACGCAGGTGTTGAGCGCCGGTGAAGTGGTGACCGAGCCGCAGGTGCTGGTGCGCGGCGACGATGTCTTGGCGGTCTGGATCGCTGCAGGAACCTCGCTGCGCGCGCGCGCGTCCGATGATGGTGGCGTTGTCTTTGCGAGCGTTCAGGGCCTGAGCACCGGTTCGGGGGCACTGCCGGCGGTGCGTCCGCGGCTCGCTGCGACCGGCACGCGTCGGCACGTTTGCTGGCTGTCCGGCGCCAGCGGCGTCGGCGCGCGGCGCGTTCGGGTGGCTTCGTCGCTGAACGCGGGCCAGAGCTTTGGCCCGGAGCGAACCGTCAGCGACACCGGCAACAACCAGAGCCTGCAGGCAATCGGCTGCGACGAAGCGAACGTCTGGGTCGCGCTGTTCCAGAACGGCGGCACGGGTGCGGGCGTCTACACCAGCCGTTCGAGCGATGGCGGCGTGCTGTGGACCGCCGCACGCCGGCGCAGTTCGATCGAGGCCAACGTGACGGCGGTCGAGACCTGCAGCGACGGCGCCCGCGCCTATCTCGTATGGGTGCGCGCGGGGCGCCTCGACTACATGGTGTCTACGGACGCGGGCGCGAGCTGGCCGACGATTGCGACGCTGCTGCGCGACAGCGACCTCGGCACGATTTCGGATCCGGCGATTGCCTGTGAAGGCGAACGTCTGTTTGCGGCCTACTTGACCGGCGCCGCTCTGGACACCGTGGCGTTTACACGGGTCGGCGCGGCGGGCGCGTCGCCGGAGAGCGTGACGCTCAGTTCGGCAACCGAAGCCTCCGGTGCGCCGCAGCTCGCGGTGCGCGGCAACTACGCCGTATGCGCCTGGCGCGGTGGTCCGGTTGCGGGCGGTGCGGGCACGGCGCGGATCCGGCTGGCGAGCTCGGTCGATGTCGGTGCGACGTTTTTGGCGCCGGCGACCTTTGGCGATGGCGCATCGGCACAGGAGCTGCCGCGGCTGGTCTTTGACGATGCCCGGGTTTGGCTGGGGTGGTTGGACTACCGCGGGGTGGGCGCGGCGCTCTTCGGCAATCGCTCCGAGCAGTAGGGTTGGCAGGGGGCGCGGAAGCAGCTGCCGATGGCCGCATCGTGCGGTTGCTGAGGTGGCCGCGCGGCGCGATGATGCGGGCATGAAGCTCCCGCGCCTGTCGCCCGCCCGGATGTTTGCTGCCGTGACCGCGGCGAGCGCGCTTGTCGTCGGGTTCTCCGCCTTTGGCGCGTGCGGCCCGTCGCTCGGGCAAGAGCAGACGGCGGAGACTTCGGAACAGGCCGCGGGCGAGCCGTCTCGCAGCGCGCCGGGCGGCGCCGCCGAGACCGCTGCCGAGACCACAACCGCCAAGCCAGCCGGCATGGTCTGGATCGCACCCGGCGAAGCCGTGCTCGGCAGCCAAAACGGCGACCCGGACGCGCCGCTGCACCGGGTGCAGCTCGACGGCTTTTGGATCGACGAGACCGAAGTCACCAACGCCCAGTTCGCTGCTTTTGTGCACGCGACCGGCTACGTGACCGACGCCGAACGCAAGCCGTCGGCGGCGGACGTGCCGGGTGTTCCCGAAGAGATGCGGGTCGCCGGCTCGCTCGTGTTCACGCCACCTCCGAACGCGGTCGACCTGAATGAGTTTTGGCGCTGGTGGTCGTTTGTGCCCGGCGCAAGCTGGCGTGCGCCAAAAGGACCGGGTTCGTCCGTGGATGGTCTCGACGAGCATCCTGCGGTGCACGTCAGCTGGCGCGACGCGGTCCGCTACGCGCAGTGGGCCGACAAGCGTTTGCCGACCGAAGCCGAATGGGAGTTTGCCGCGCGCGGCGGCCGCGACCAGGAGCGCTACGTCTGGGGCGAAGAGTCGCAGCAGGCGGGCCTGCACATGGCCAACATCTGGCAGGGCACCTTTCCGCGCCAGAATACGCTGCTCGATGGCTACGCCACGACCGCGCCGGTTCGTTCGTTTGCAGCCAACGAGTTCGGCTTGTTCGGGGCGTCGGGCAACGTTTGGGAGTGGTGCCAGGACTACTACCATCCGCAGGGATACGGCGACGTGAGCAAGCTGCAGCGCAACCCCAAGGGGCCCGAGTCCAGCTTTGATCCGCAGGAGCCTGGTGCCCAAAAGCGGGTCATGCGCGGCGGCTCGTATCTGTGCAGCGATGTCTATTGTCTTGGCTACCTGCCCGGGACGCGGATGAAGTCGACGCCGGATACGTCGCTGTGCCATACCGGCTTCCGCTGCGTTTCCGATGCCCCCGCACCCGCCGCGTCCGGCGGCAGAAGCGCGAAAAAGTAGGGCCACGGGCCCTATCGTCCGAAGCACGTTTTGTTGCCGCTGTTGCTATCCCAGGCCGTGCGGCATATCTCCTCGTGTACCCAGGAGCTCTACCATGATTCAGATCTACTTTGACCCCGGTTGCCCGTTCTGCCAACGCGTGCTCGCGCACCTTGACCAGCACAAGATCCCCTTCGAGAAGAAGCAGATTTCGCTGCGCGCTGAGTCGGACACGAGGAGCGAACTGATCAAGCTCGGCGGCAGCTCGCAGGTGCCGTTTTTGAACGACCCCGAGCGCGGTGTGCACATGTATGAGAGCGCCGACATCATCAAATACGTGGATGAACACTATGCCGGCTGACTGCCGGATGGCGCTTCGCAGTGCGCGAATGCAGCCCATAGGCACGTGCCGATGAATGTCGATTCCGAAGTGCCGGCGCTGCGCATCCGCGGCTTGAGCAAGACCTACGGCAACGGCGTGCAGGCCTTGAAAGGCATCGACCTCGACGTCGGGGCCGGCGAGTTTTTCGGGCTGCTCGGACCCAACGGTGCGGGCAAGTCGACGACGATTGGCATCGTGACGTCGCTGGTCAATCGCAGCGGTGGCTCGATGGAGGTCTTTGGCATCGACACCGACAAAGACCTCGAAGGCGCCAAGCGCCAGATCGGGATCGTTCCGCAGGAGCTCAACCTCAACCAGTTTGAGCAGCCGCTGCACATCGTGGCGCAGCAGGCGGGCTACTACGGCATCCCGTGGCGCGAAGCGCGCGAGCGCGCCGGCGAGTGCTTGCGCTGGATGGGGCTCTGGGAAAAGCGCGGTGTCCTGGCGCGCTCGCTGTCCGGCGGCATGAAGCGCCGCCTGATGATTGCGCGCGCGCTCGTGCACGGTCCGCGGCTGTTGATCCTGGATGAGCCGACGGCGGGCGTCGACATTGAGATTCGTCGGGCGACCTGGGAGCTGCTCGAAGAAATCAACGATGGCGGCACGACGATCATCCTGACGACACACTATCTCGAAGAGGCCGAAGCGCTCTGCAAGCGCATCGCAATCATTGACGGCGGACGCATCGTGCAAAACACCGATACGCGTTCCTTGCTGCGTCAACTCGGCAGCGAGACGTTCGTGCTCGATCCGAAAGAGCCGCTGCCAAAGCCGCCTTCGTTGCCCGGCTTCGTCACGCGGATGCGTGAGGACGGCTCCCTCGAGGCAGACATGGAGCGCGGCTCGAGCCTCAACGATCTGTTTCAGGCGCTGGACCACGCGGGCATCCACATCACGTCGATGCGGACCAAGACCAACCGACTCGAGGAACTCTTCTTGCGACTTGTCGAAGAATCCAAGCTGCCGACGGCGGCGGCGGCGGCGGCGACGGCGGCGGCAGGCGCCTCCGCCAGCGATGGGGAAAGCCAGTGACCGGCTCTGATGTACGTGAGCGGCGCACGCCGATGGAGGTCCTGCGTCCTGTGGGCGAGGGGCAGCGCAGCCGCATGCGCGAATCGTGGGTGGGCTTTGCGACCACCGTGCGGCGGGAAGTGCACCGCGTGCTGCGGATCTGGCCGCAGACGCTGCTGCCGCCAGTCATCACGACCAGCCTGTATTTCATCATCTTTGGGCCGATCCTGGGCACGCGCATCGGCCAGATGGAGGGCTATACGTATCTTCAATACGTGACGCCTGGCCTGATCATGATGGCGGTGTTGACGAACGCATACCAAAACGTCGTCTCATCGTTTTTCGGGGCCAAGTTCCAGCACCACATCGAAGAGATGCTGGTCTCGCCGATGTCGAGCCAGTCGATCCTGCTTGGCTACGCCGTCGGCGGGGTGTTCCGCGGGCTGCTGATCGGTGCGATCGTTGGCGTTGTGGCCCTGTTCTTCGCCGATTTGCCCATCGTGCACCCGCTGTTGACGGTCACGGTGGCGGTGCTGACGTCGGTTGCCTTCGCATTCGGCGGGTTCATCAACGCGATGGTGGCGCGCAACTTCGATGACATCTCGATCGTGCCGACGTTCGTGCTGACGCCGCTGACGATGTTGGGGGGTGTTTTCTATTCCGTCAGCCTTCTGCCGGAACCTTGGCAGACGATTTCGTATGCCAACCCGATCCTCTACATGGTCAACGCGTTCCGCTTCGGCATCCTCGGTCGTTCCGATATGCCGATCACGATCGCATTCGGCGTGCTTTCGCTGTTCATCGTCGGCTTCTATCTAGCCGCCGTGATGATGCTTCGCCGCGGCATTGGTATTCGGAGCTGAGAACAAGCTATGGCCTACGCACCGTCTGATCCGTCTGAGTTGGGCCACCTGCTGCTGCGCAAAGGCCTCGAAGAAGAGGTCTACACCGGCACGCTCGACGCCGAGCCGCTGCCGCTTTCGCACCGCATTGCGGCCGACCTGCCGGGCTTCGTGACGGAGCCGGACGCGCGCAACGTCGAATACACAACGGATCCGTACCGCAGCTATCAGGTGCTGCTGGATCGTTTGATGTCGAAGCGCTGCCAGCTGCGCCGCTACCTATACCGGACCGGCAACTACACGCTGATCCCGGGCAGCACGCTGTCGATGGTGGAGGACGACGAGTTCGTCATCTCCAACCCGAACAACCCCTACTATCAGTTTATTCGCGATACGTATGGGACCATGGTGGTCACGGCGAGCACGCATATCAATGTGGGCATTCCCGACCCCGAGGCGCTGGTCGCAGCCTGCCGCCTTTTGCGCGCCGAAGCTTCGATGTATCTGGCGCTGACCGCCAACTCGCCGTTTCTCCACGGCAAGCCGACCGGGGCGCATTCGAACCGGTGGCTGGTCTTTCCGCAGACCCCCGCCGAGATCCCCTTCTTTACCGGGCACGGCCACTTCAAGACGTGGGTGGGCGAACAGATTGCATCGGGCAAGATGTTCAATCCACGCCACCTGTGGCTGTCGATCCGGCCGAACGGCGACGGCACGCCCGATGAGATCGAGCGTCTCGAGCTGCGCATCTGCGATCGCATCTCGCAGCCGCGCATTTTGGGCGCCGTGGTCGCGCTGTTCGAAGCGCGCATCTGGCAGGTGCTGGAGAGCGGTGGCAGCGAGCTGGATCCGCTTGCCGGCCGCGGCCAGCAGGAGCTGCAGGACATCTGCGTCCGCAACGAGCGCCGGGCGGCAGAGTCGAGCCTCGATGCTGTGGCAACCGATTGGCGCACGGGCAAGGACCTGCCGATGCGCGAGTGGGTCGAGGCCTGCTGGCAAAGCTGCCTGCCGGTGGCGCGTGCGCACGGCTTTGCCGACCGGTTGGAGCCGCTTGGCGAGATCCTGGCCGAAGGCAATCTGGCGCAGCAGTGGTTGGCGCAGGTCGAAGGCGGACTCAGCCCGCGCGAGGTGCTGCGGCGCAGCATCGTCGATCTCACCGAGATCGATCGCCAGTACGATCCCGAGTGCCCGTCGCCGCTGCCCGGCGATTGCGGCGGCAAGAATTAGGCCGAGGCCAAGGAGCTATGCGTCACCTGTTCATCATCGATCCACTCGAGCTCCTCCACGTCGAAGGAGACTCAAGCATCGCGTTCATGCAGGAGGCGCAGCGGCGCGGGCACGTCGTCGAGACCTGCCTGATTGGTGGGCTTGGCCAGCGCGGGGGCGACCCGTTCGCGCTCGCTGCCGCGACGCGCATGCTGGCGGGCGCTGCTCCCTGGTATGAGGTCGAGCCGTCGCGCCACGTGCAGCTGTCGGAGTTTGACGCGATCTGGATGCGCAAGGATCCACCGTTTGACGCCAACTACCTGTTTGCGACGCTGGTGCTGTCGCGTTGCTCCGGAGTAGCTGGAGCTGGCTCTGGACCGGTGATGGTCAACGATCCACAGGCGCTGCGCGACGAGAACGAAAAGCTCTTTGCGCTCGAGTTCCCGGATCTGTGCCCGGCGACGCTGGTGTCCAGCAGCATGGACCAGCTGCTGGCGTTCCGCGAAGAGATGGGCGGCGAGATGATCGTCAAACCGCTCGACGGCAACGGCGGACGCGGCATCTTTCACATGGCGAAGGGCGACCGCAACGCCCACGTCATTCTGGAGACGAGCACCGCCAACGGCTCGACGATGGTCATGGCGCAGCAGTATGTGCCCGAGGTGCGCAACGGCGACAAGCGCATCATCTTGATCGAAGGCGAGCCCGTCGGCGCGGTGCTGCGCGTGCCGGCGGCCGACGACGCGCGCGCCAACTTTCACACCGGCGGCCGTGCCGAGCGCACCGAGCTGACCGATCGCGAGCGTGAGATTTGCGCACGGCTTGGCCCGGCGCTGCGCGACAAGGGCGTGATCTTCGCAGGCATCGACGTGCTCGGGGACTACCTAACGGAAATCAACGTCACAAGCCCGACCGGCGTGCGTGAGATCGAGCGGCTCGACGGCGTCGCTCTCCAGGGCGCAGTGCTCGATGCGGTTGCGGCACGGGCTGCGAAGCGTCGCTAGCTTTCCGGTCGCGAACCTTCCGGGGTCCACTCGGGCGGCTTCGACAGCTTGGTGTCGGGCTGCTTGCCCTGCATGCGGTGCGCGACGAAGTCGGCAACGGTCTTGTGCTGCAGGTAGGGGTTGGTTTCGCGCTGCTTGGCGAGCGGTGAGCTGGCCGTCGGGCCGTAGTCGTGGCCGGGATACATGACCGTGTCGTCCGGCAGCTTTTCGAGCAGGCCCTGCAGCGTCTCGTGCATGAGCTCAGGATCGCCGCCCACGAAGTCGCAGCGGCCGCAGCCATCCACAAAGAGCGTGTCGCCGGTGACGATGGAGTCCTTCAGGCGGTAGCTGCAGGAGCCGGGCGTGTGCCCCGGCGTATGCATCATCGTCACGTCGACGTGCTTGCCGATGCGCAGCGTGTCGCCGGGCGATGACGGCAGCAGGTTTTCGCAGCTGTAGCCGGCGAACTCGATCTCCGGGCGCAGCATGTGCACCGGCACGTCGAGCGTCTCGAGCAGCTCTTCGACGCGGTTGACGTGGTCGAAATGGCTGTGCGTGCACAGGATGTGCGTGATCTCAAGGTCGCGGCTCTGCGCTTCCTTCAGAATGGTGGGCGCGTGCCAAGCCGGATCGACAACCGCGCAGGTATGGGTCGCTTCGTCGGCGAGCAGGTAGATGAAGTTGTCCCACGGCCCGAGCGGCAGCGTGTGAACGGTGAGTCCGGAGGTGGCCATGAGCTTGCTTGTCGTCGGGGTTAGTCAAACGTGATGACGGTGCGGATCGACTCGCCTTTGTGCATCAGCGTGAAGGCGTCGTTGATCTTGTCGAGCGGCATCTTGTGGGTGATCAGGTCGTCGATGTTGATCTTGCCGTCCATGTACCAGTCGACGATCTTCGGCACGTCGGTGCGGCCCTTGGCGCCGCCAAACGCAGTGCCCTTCCAAACGCGTCCGGTGACGAGCTGAAACGGGCGCGTCGAGATCTCTTCGCCGTCGCCCGCGACGCCGATGATGATGCTCTCGCCCCAACCCTTGTGGCAGCACTCGAGCGCGGCGCGCATCAGATCGACTTTGCCGATGCACTCAAACGAGTAGTCGGCGCCGCCGTTGGTCAGGTCGACCAGGTAGGGCACGAGGTCGCCTTCGATCTCGTTCGGGTTGACGAAGTGCGTCATGCCAAACTTCTCGGCGAGCTCCTTCTTGCCGGGGTTGATGTCGACGCCGACGATCAGGTTGGCCCCCGCGAGGCGCGCACCCTGGATGACGTTGAGGCCGATGCCGCCGAGGCCAAAGACCACGACGTTGTCGCCGGGCTTTACTTTGGCAGTGTTGATGACGGCGCCGATGCCCGTGGTGACACCGCAGCCGATGTAGCAGATCTTGTCGAACGGCGCGTCCTTGCGAACCTTGGCGACCGCGATCTCGGGCACCACCGTGTGGCCAGCAAACGTCGACGTTCCCATGTAGTGAAACAGTCGATCCTTGCCGATCGAAAACCGGCTCGTGCCGTCCGGCATCATGCCGGCCCCCTGGGTGGTGCGGATGGCCTGGCACAGGTTGGTGCGGCCGCTGGTGCAGTAGCTGCACTGCCGGCACTCCGGCACGTAGAGCGGGATCACGTGGTCGCCCTTTTCGAGGCTGGTGACGCCGGGCCCGACGTCGACGACGACGCCCGCACCTTCGTGGCCGAGGATGGCGGGGAACAGCCCTTCCGGGTCGGCGCCCGAAAGCGTGAAGGCGTCGGTGTGGCACACGCCCGTCGCCTTGATCTCGATCAGTACTTCGCCGGCTCTGGGGCCGTCGAGTTCGACCTCCTCGATGCTCAGGTCTTGACCAGCACGGTAGGCGATGGCAGCGCGCGTCTTCATGTTCGGATGGTAGCGGCGTTCGGGGCTGTTTTCGCGTGCCAGCTGGCCGACCGATCTCCGTGCGCGTGGGCCTGCTGCGAGCGGCTGCAGGCGTCAGCTCGCCGTCAAGCGCTCCGCGCCGCAGTACACCTGAAACCGCTCGCCGCGCGCAAACCCGACCAGCGTCGCGCCGGTGCCGTGGCAGAGGTCGAACGCCAGGGCACTCGGGGCTGAGACCGAGACGATCACGGCAATGCCGAGCCGCAGGCATTTGACGACGAGATCAAAACCGGCGCGTCCCGACAGCACCGCAACACATTCGGCGAACGAGACGCCGTCGCGGGCCGCTTGGCCAATGGCTTTGTCGAGCGCGTTGTGGCGGCCGACGTCTTCGCCGGCTGCCAGCACGTCGCCGCTGGCGTTGGCGAGCAGCGCGCCGTGGCAGCCGCCCGTCAGGGAAAACAGCGGCTGCTGCTCGACGAGGGTTGCCGTCAGCGCCTGGATCTTGGCGCGGGCAACTTTCGGCACGCCGGGCAGCAGCGGTACGGTGTCGTCCAGCAGCGACTGCGGATCGGTCATGCCGCAAACGCCGCACGAGCTGCGGACTTCGTGGGTGCGCGCCAGCCGTGCCTTGGCGAGCCCTTCGGGCGCCGCGGCGAGCTCGATGCGCATGGTGTCGGGCGTTTCGTTTGGCTCGCTCGCGCCGGCGAACGCGAGCCCCTGAATGCTCGCGGCGTTCGGCACGATGCCTTCGGCCAGCAAAAAGCCGGTGACAAGATCCTCGTCGCGCCCTGGCGTGCGCATGGTAAGCAGCTGATTGCCGTGGATGTCCAGCAGCAGCGGAGCTTCTTCGATGAGCAGGTCTTCGCGGCTGTTGGCCAGCTGCCGGCGGACCGCGCCCGTAGGCGCCGGCTGGCTTCCTGCGCCTTTGTCGCTCAATTGCCGATCTCGAAGACGGTCGCGTCCGACATCGAGCCGCCGAACGCGTTGAGCGGCGGATCAAACGCGAATGCCTGCTGGAAGAAGCGCGCTCCGATCAGCGGCGCTTGGTTGGGAATCGCAAGACTCCACGACGCGGTGGTGCCGAACGTAATCAGGCCGTCGGTGACGTCGAGGCTGGTGCGCAGCATGCAGCCGGGCAGGCCAAGCTGCGTCAGGTCAAACGGCAGGAAGCCGAGCGAGGAGATTTGGTCGCTGGTTCCGGTGATCATCACGCCGAGTCCGATGGGCATGTTGGTGACGTTGACCAGCATCGACTGTCCCAGCTGTGGCAGCTGGGCTGCGAGCAGCTGCGACGTGCCCAGCGAGTTCGGGCAGCCAGGCGCGAACGTCGCGTAGCTGGCTGGGAACGCGTCTTCGCTGCAGGCGCGGATCGCCCAGACGCCGCTGTAGAACAGCGGGCACAGCGGCACCCCCGTCACCGTTGCCAGCGCGGCGTCGCGCCAGCCCTGGCCTTGGATCTCGATCAGGCTGGTGCCGGTAGGCGTGACGTTTGGGTTGCAGACAAACTGCAGCGAGCTGTTGTCGGTGAAGAAGTTGCCGGGCCAGCCGCCTTGGCACGAGCCGTTTGGATGCAGGTTCGTGTCGCAGCGAAAGCAGACGGCGAAGCGGCGCACGCCACCGACGGGCGGTGCTGTGCCGACCACGATGCCGTATTGCGAGACGTCGAGTTCGTTGAGGCCGTGGCTTTGCACCTGCAGGCTTTGGCTCGCGTTTTGTGACAGGCTGAAGACAAGCTGACCCATGTTGGCGTTGGCGCCGCCAAAGCTGACGCCGTCGTAGACCTCGACATCGAGCACGGCCTGGAATCCCGCCGCGCCGAAAGCCGCGCCCCATGGGGCCACGACCTTGGTCAACCGCTGCGCGCCCATGCCTGCGGGTAGCTCAAAGACCACGCCGCAGCTTTCCCCTTCACAAAGACCCTGGATGACGCTGACGCCGGCCGGCACCGAGGATGGGTTGGCGGGCAGCGAATCGCGCTGCCAGAAGTTGGTGACGCCGCCGCAGGTTTGGGCGGCAAGCGTCGGCGACAGCGCCAAGGCGGCAACGAAAGCAAGCGCTGTGGCGAGCGAGCGCGGAAGAGAAGTAGAGTCCATGGCTTCAGGCGGTAGCGGGGGCGAGCCGTCGGCGGCAAGGCGAGTGAGGGGCCGGCAATGTTCGACGAAGGCCCTCGGTCGCGCAACGGAGTCTACGTTTCCGGGACGGTTGCCCGCTGCGTGTTGCCCGCTGTCTGTGCGCGCAGTGGCGCTGGAGGGGCTTCGGCGCGTAGCATCCCGGCCGCCATGCTGCAGCTCGTCTCCTTCGCCGGCATCTTCGTCATGCTCGGTATCTGCTTCGCTTTCTCGCGTGATCGCGGCGCGATCCGTTGGCGGCTCGTCGGTGTCGGCCTGCTGATCCAGGCCGCGCTCGGCCTGACGTTTTTGTATTGGCCGACCGGGAACGCGGCCCTGCAGCGCGCCGGCGAAGGCGTCGACGAATTCTTGAAGCTGTCGCAATCCGGCAGCTACTTCGTCTTCAACGCCTTGAGCAAACAGGAGCTCGTGCGAGATGCGATGCCGGACGAGAGCTACGGCTTCGTGTTTGCCTTCATGGTGCTGCCGACGCTGATCTTCTTTTCGAGCTTCATGGCCGTGCTCTACCACCTCGGCATCATGCAGTGGGTCGTGCGCGGCATGGCGTGGCTTATGGTGCGGCTACTCGGCACGTCGGGCAGCGAGTCCCTGTCGGCGTGCGGCAACATCTTTGTCGGGCAGACCGAGGCGCCGCTGCTGGTCAAGCCGTTCTTGAAGGGCATGACGATGAGCGAACTACACGCGATCATGGTCGGCGGCTTCGCGACGATCGCAGGCGGTGTTTTCGCCCTCTACGTCGGCTTTGGCGTCGATCCGGGCCACCTGATGGTCGGCTCGGTGATGGCGGTGCCGGCTGGTTTGATCTGCACCAAGATGCTGTGGCCAGAGACCGAACAGAGCGAGACCATGGGCAAGGTCGCGCACGTCGAAAAGTCGCCATACGGCAACGTCGTCGAGGCCGCCGCGGGCGGTGCCGGTGACGGCCTCAAGCTGGCGCTCAACGTCGGCGCGATGCTGATCGCGTTCTTGGGTTTGCTCGCCGTCATGAACGCGGCGCTCGGCGGCATCAGCGGCTGGTTCTATCCCGAGGAGTCGACCACGCGCTGGTCGGTCGAAGGCATGCTGTCGATCGTGTTCTGGCCGGTCGCGGCCGTCATGGGCGTACCGTGGGAAGAGATCCCGCTGCTCGGCGAGCTGATCGGCACCAAGATCGCGGCGACGGAGCTGGTGGCCTACCAGAAGCTCGGGCCGATGATCGAGAACAACACCGTGTCGCCGCGCACGGCGATGATCGCGAGCTTCGCTCTCTGCGGCTTTGCCAACATCGGCAGCGTCGCCATCCAGGTTGGCGGCCTCGGCGCGATCGCGCCGGAGCGCCGCAGCGACCTTGCCAAGATCGGGCTGCGCGCCATGTTTGCCGGGGCGATTGCCACGTGCATGACGGCGTGTGTCGCCGGCGTGCTCGCATCGGTGGAGGGCGCGGAATGAGTTCTTTCGCCAACGATGCGGCCGAGGTCGCGCGCTGCCGGGACGCCGCCGCGTTTTTGTCGGCGCAGCTCGGCGAGGACGTTCTGGGCGACGTGCGGCTTGGCATGGTGCTCGGCAGCGGGCTCAAGGGCTTCGCCAAGAAGCTCGACGAGGCGCGCTCGATTGCGTTCGCCGACGTGCCGGAGTGGCCGAAACCGCGCGTCGAAGGCCACGGTGGGGCGCTCGTGATGGGGCGCGTCGACGGCGTGTCGGTGGTGTGCCTGACCGGCCGCGTGCATCTCTATGAGGGCTACTCGCCGGGCGAGGTGACGCGCGCCGTGCGCACGCTGCGCCTGCTTGGCGTCCCGCGCTTTCTGTTGACCAACGCCGCTGGCGGCATGGGCGACAGTCTCAGCGCGGGCGACCTGATGGCGATCACCGACCATCTGAACCTCACCGGCGGCACGCCGCTGTTTGGCCCTGGCCATCAGGACTTTGGGCCGCGCTTCCCGGACCAGTCCAACGTCTACTCCGCCGAGCTGACCGAGCGGCTCTGCAGCAGCGACGCACCGCTGCAGCGCGGCGTCTACGCCGGGCTGCTCGGGCCAAGCTACGAGACGCCGGCCGAAGTGCGCATGTTGCGCGCGCTGGGTGCCGATGCAGTCGGTATGAGCACGGTGCACGAAGCGACCGCCCTGCACGCCATGGGGGCGCAGGTTTGCGGCATGTCGCTGATCAGCAACCTGGCTGCCGGCATCTCGGAGCGGCCGCTGTCACACGACGAAGTGGTCGAGGCCGGGCGCGAGGCGGAAGCGACCATGCAGCAGGTCGTGACGTCGTTTTGTCGGGGGTTTGCGTGAGCACGGGCCTGACGATTCGGCCGTACCAAGCCGGCGACGAAGAGCGCATCCTTGCGACCTTCAATCTGGTCTTTCGCGAAGTGTGCGGTCCCGACTACGTCGACCGCACCCTGGCGCAGTGGCGCTGGGCGTATCCGGACAATCCGGCGGGGCACCGCATCTCGCTGGCCGTCGATGAAGACGGCACGGTGGCCTCGCAGTACGCGGGCATGCCGATGCGCTACGACACGCCGTGGGGTGAGCGCATGTTCGTGCACTGCGTCGACTCGATGACGCACCCGGCCTATCGTCAGGGACTCAAGGCCAAGAGCCTGTTCGTCGAGACGTGCATGCCGTTCTGGGCGCACAGCATCGCGATCGGCGACGCGCTGTTCTATGGCTTCCCGGTCGACGCGGCCTATCGCATCGGCAAGCGCTACCTCAAGTATGAGATGATGCGCCCGATCGACTACCTGATCCGCGACCGCGCCGAGCAGCCGCTGGCGAAGCCGGCGGATGTGACCTGCACGATCGTGGCCGGCGTGCCGGCCGACGCGGGGGCGCTGCTCGATCTTTGCCGGCTCGACAAGCGCTGCGCGCTGCGGCGCGACTACCGCTACCTGCAGTGGCGCTACGTGCACAACCCGGCGCACGCCGACTACGAGCTTCACGAAGCGCGACGCGACGGCAAGCTTGTTGGGCTGATGGTGATGAAGCCCGGCTCAGGGCTTGCGCCGGATGCCTGCACGATCGCGGACTGGCTGGTGCCGGAGGCCGACGCGGAGGCTGCCGATGCCTTGCTGGCCGCTGCCGTTGCGCGCCAGCACGAAGAGCAGAAGGAACGGCTGATGACGGTGTTCCCGCCTTGGTCGCACGAGTTCCAGCATCTGCGCCAGCGCGGCTTTGCCGAGGTGCCCTCGTCGACGTGGATGCAGCGACGCATGATCCACAACGTCTGCCAGCCGCAGATCGAAGCGGAGTTCTTGTCCGAGGAGTGGTGGTATACGCTCGGCGACAGCGACCTGGCCTAGCGGCTGAGCTATCTAGCGGCCGCGCTACCTAGCGGCCGCGCTACGCTACCTAGCGGCCGCGCTACCTGTCGAGAACGATCTGCAGCGAAGCGCGCTGCGTCCCGAAGGCCACATCGTCGACGCGCTTGAGGACTGTTGTGTCGCTGCATACGAGCAGCGCGAGGTCCTTGCGGCCGGGTGTGCCGTAGACGACGCACGTGCCGCCGCCGTCCGTCTTCGCGCGGTGCACGAGGACGTCCATTTGCTCCGTCTGCCGATGGATCGGCATCATCGGGCCGTCGTGACGCGGATCGATCCAGGATGAATGGGGCGTTCCGCCAGGTTCGACCGTCAGGATTTCGGTGTTGGCGATCGGTTGGCCATCGGCATCGACCAGCTGCACCATCTGCGGCACGAGCTTTTGGACCTGGATGCGCAGCGGCTTGACGCCTTTCGTCGCGTCCAAGTCGACCTTCGCGAAGCGCAGCGTCGGATCTTTGGGGATCACGTAGAGGCGGTTTTTGCCGGGGGCTACGCGATCGACGGTGAGCGTGCCGTTTTCGTGTCGGCCGGCGAGTCGCGGCACGCTGCGGCGTGCCATGCCTCGGTTGCTTTTCGTGGCATAGCAGCGGATCGCAAAGTCCTCGACGGGCTCGCCGGAGCCGGCCATCACGACCGTTGCCGTCAGCGTCAACAGTCGCTTGAGCTCGATGCGCACGTCGTGCGTGCCCCAAGCGATCGGCTGCGTCGGGCCGTGCGGTTCGCACGGGCCGGGGTCGTCAATGTTGATGCGCACCCTGTCTGGCGCGTGTTCGGCCCTGTAGATGCGGAATCGGCCGTCCTGCTTGGAGCGAGCGCCGAGCATGCGGCGGGTGCGTCGAACCCGGATACCGAGACCGACACCGGATGCCGGCGTGCCGCTTTCGTCGACGACGATGCCGGCAATGTATGGCTCCTGCTTCACGACGATCCGTAGTGGCTGCATGGCGCCTTGCGTCGGAATCGTGATCGTGCGTGGCTCGACCAGCGACAGGCCGCGTCGGCGTACCGCGAGGTCGTAGGTGCCCGGCGGCAGGCACCAGCGGCTGCGTGCGGCGCCGAGTTTGTCGGCCGGGCCGATGCCGATGCTGCTCGTTTTGTCGTGCATGGCAAGCGCGAGCCCAGCGTTGGCGGGCCGCGCGGCTTCAGCCATTGCGAGCGACAGGGCGAGGCCATCGATGGCCACCGTGGCGCCTGCGACGGGCTGGCCGTCGGCGTCTACGATCTTTGCCGCGGCGATCGTTCCCGGCGCGAGCCGGATGTCGCCGACGTCTTCGACCGTGCCCGCCTCGAGGTAGCGCCAGCGTCCGTTGCGGAGCGAGCGTTCGCTGTGCGTGACCTGCAGGCTGACCTGGAACGACCTGTTGGCGAGCACCGCGATCGAGAACCGGCCGTCGGCGCCCGTGGTCACCGCCTCGGGGTTGAGCAGTTCGGCCGGCAGCCCTTCCATCGAACGGCCGCCCCAGGCGCTGAGCGTGACGCGGCACCCCGCGAGGGGCTCGTCCGTCTGGTCGTCGACGCAGCGCCCCGCGATGTGCGCCGTTTGCTGCTGCCGCTGGCGGTTTTGGCCCTCCTGCTTGCGCGATTCCCGCGTCGCCTGGGGCGCCGCGCCCTGCTCGCGCGGCGTTTTTGCAGGCTGCTGGCATGGTGCCATCGAGGCGACGGCCGTGAGGGCGGCCACGAGCGAGAGCGTGGCAGTTCGAAGGGGGGTGAGCAATGTGGGGCGCATGAGCGAGTTCCGCCGTTGTGGCATGGTCCGTCTCTGGCAGACTATTCGACCCGGCTCGGCCGGGCCGCATCTATGCACGATCCCGTTTACGTTTCGCAGAGCCAGCTCGTCGACTTCTTGCTCAATGTCGCCGTGGTGCGGCCAGTATTTGTCTGGGGTGCACCTGGGATCGGCAAGTCGGCGCTGATTGCCCGGTTTGCGGACATGGTCGGCATCCCGTGCGTCTCGCTGCTCGGCAGCCAGCTGGCGCCGGAGGACCTGATCGGCGTGCCGCAGATCGTCGACGGCAAGAGCCGCTTTTGTCCGCCGACCAGCATTGCGCGCGAGGAGCCATACTGCCTGTTTCTCGACGAGCTGAACGCGTGCAGCCCAGAAGTGCAGAAGGCGTTCTACAGCCTGATCCACGAGCGTCGCATCGGCGAATACGAACTGCCGGAGGGCTCGATCGTCATCGGCGCCGGCAACCGGGCCCAGGACAGCGCGATCGTGCGGCCGATGTCGTCGGCCTTGCTCAACCGCATGGTGCACGTGCACATGAAGGTTGTGTTTGGCGATTGGCTGCAGTGGGCCCAGGGAGCCGGGCTGCATCCGTGGGTGCTCGACTTCTTGCAGGCGCGCCCGGACTGCCTCTGGTCGCGGCCGCCCAAACACGAAGAGCCGTTTTCGACGCCGCGTTCGTGGCACATGCTCAGCGACGCCCTGCACGAGTTCCAGCAGCCGATCGCCAAGGCCTTACTCGAAGCGCTCAGCTACGGCACGCTGACGCCGGGGCACGCCAGCCAGTTTTTGGGGTTTGTCTCGCAGCTCGACAGCCGCCATCAGCTGCAGGCGATCCTGCGCGGCGAGATCTCGTGGCCCGGCAAAGCCGAGCAGCGCGACATGCTGTGGTTCTTGGTGCAGTCGTTTCGCACGCACCTGCTGCGCGAACTGCCGCAGGACGAGCAGGCGCTGGCCGGCGACAGCAAGCAGCTCGCGCACCGCGGCAAGGGGCTGCTCGAACAGCTCGCTTCGATCAGCCTGGAGATGGCGCAGATCGTCATTGCGACCGAAGAGGGGCAGGACGGCGAACCCAAGCGCGAACTGCCGGCGTGGTTTCTGCGCGAAGTCGTGCGCGATCTGCCGCGCATCGCCAAGCGTCGCGAGGATCCGTAGGAGCTGTCGTGGGCAGCCGCAAGAAACGCAAAGGCGAAGCTGCGCAGCGTGCGCACGACGCATTCGGGCGCGGTCGCGAGATGGTCAACAGCCACCCGCTGTTCCAGCCCTTGGCCTACGAGGTGCGCTTCGAGCGTTTCGTTTCGGCCCAGCAAGTCGCCAAAGACGGTTGGATCGTTGTCACGCAAACCGGCTGCGTCTGGTGCCACCCCGAGCGATTGGCAAGCGCCGAGGAATGGGCGTTTGCACTCGCGACGGGGCTTTTGCATCACGCTCTTGGGCATATCCGTGAGCACGAGGATCCGCAGCTGTGGCAGCTTGCGTGCGAGCTCGCGGCTGCGCGCTTCCTGCACGACCTGGCGTTTGGGCGATCGCCGTTTGGCTCGCCGCCGTCGGCGCCGGCTGGCCGCGATGCAGATGCTCTTGTGCGCCAGCTGCAGGCGAGCCCGGATCTCGCCCGAAGCCTGGGCCGCGCGATGCCGCCGCTAAGCGGCGATCGCCCGGGGATGATTCTGGATGGCGTGGCAAAAGACTGGCAGGGAACGCCCGTCGACTTCGCCAAGCTGTTTGCTCTCGGTCTGCGAAGCGCCGTCGCAGGTGCCGTCGAGGTCGCGGGCGGTTTGCGCAAGAGCCTCGGCTCGCCGGGACACAAGCGCTCGGTCTACGAGCGCGCGCGCGACTGGTTTGTCAGCGGCTATCCGCTGCTCGGCGCGCTCGCCCGCCACTTTGAAATCGTCGACGATCCCGAAGTCTGCCGTCGCCTGGATGTCTCGGTGGCGGCCGTCGACGAACTCGAGGAGCGCATCTACGTCAACCGCGGCGCCGGGCTCGATTTTGACCAGTGCATCTTCGTGATCGCACATGAACTGCTGCACGTGGGGCTGCGCCACCTCGACCGCCGGCAGGGGCGCGATGCATTTTTATGGAACGTCGCGTGCGACTTCGTCATCAATGCGTGGTTGCTCGAGATGCGCGTCGGCTCGCCGCCGTCGATCGGCATGCTGCACGACGCCAAGCTCGCCGGCATGTCCGCCGAAGAAGTCTACGACCGAGTCGTCAAGGACCTGCGGCTGCAGCGCCGGCTCGCGACGCTGCGCGGGCGTGGCCTCGGCGACATGATGGAGCACGACGGTCGGGTGCCCGCCTGCGGCTCGTGGACCGATCTCGACGCGCTCTATCGCTCCTATTTGTCGCGCGGCCTCGACCTGCATACGGCGCAGGGGCGCGGGCTGCTGCCGGCCGGCCTGGTCGAGGAGATTCGGGCGCTGCTGCAGCCACCGGTGCCGTGGGATGTGCGCCTTGCGCACTGGTTCGAAGAGTGGTTCCCGTCGATCGTGCCCAAGCGAACCTACGCGCGTCCGAGTCGCCGGCAGGCTTCGACGCCCGACATTCCGCGGCCGAGCTACCACATCCCCGACGAGATGCGCGAGGGCCGCACGTTTGGCGTCGTGCTCGATACATCGGGCTCGATGAACCGTCGCCAGCTCGGCATGGCGCTGGGGGCGATCGCCAGCTACGCCGATCGGCACGATGTACGCGCCGCCCGCGTGGTGTTCTGCGACGCGCATCCCTACGACGCCGGCTATCTGCTGCCCGAGCAAATCGCCGGCCGCGTGCGCGTGCGGGGGCGCGGCGGCACGATCCTGCAGCCCGGCGTCGACTTGCTTGAGGCTGCGGAGGACTTTCCTGACGATGGGCCGATCCTGCTGATCACGGACGGCGACTGTGACGTGCTCCGCATTCGTCGCGAGCACGCGTTCTTGCTGCCAAAAGGGCGCCGGCTGCCGTTCGGCACCAAGGCGCCCGTTTTTGAGTTCGCGTGACGGCGCCTGCGTCGCGGCGCGGCGTAGACTCGGGGACATGGCAACAGACCGAGTCGAACTCGAAAGCAAGATCGCGATGCTCGAGCGCACCGTCGATGCACTGAGTGGCGAGCTGGCCCAGCAGCACAAGCGCATGGATGCGATGCAGGCGAACCTGTCCGTGCTGGTCGAGCAGTTCAAGCGGCTGCGCTCGGGCGACGACCAGATCGAGCCGCATGACTCCAAGCCGCCGCACTGGGGTGGCTGATTGGCGGGGCTGAGCTGGCTGCGCGGATCCGGGCTGGCGCCTCGCCCTAGCGGCTCCAGCTGGCGTAGAACGCCTGGAACTGCTCGAACTGCGCCTTCGCAAACGCGCGCTGGCTCGAACTCAGCTCGTCGCTTGCGTTGAAGTGCAGTCGGTAGTTCTCGTCGCCAGAAAGCTCGAGCAGGTACTTGTAGTAGAGCACGAGGTCGGGGCCCTCGTCGAACGTGGACAGCACCGTCAGCGCTTCGCCAAGCTCGGCCGCGCGGCGGCCCGCCTCGGCGTCGCCGCGCTGCGCTGCCTGGCACAGTTCGACCAGCTGCAGCACCGGCTTGGGCAACGCGTTGCCGATGCCGGTGATGGCGCCGGTCGCGCCGCAGCGAACGAACCCGTGCACCACCTGGGTGTCGACGCCGACCATCAGGGTCAGCGAATCGTCGCCGCTGGTGATGTGTTCTGAGGCGTAGGTCAGCGCGGGCCCGCCGCCGAACTCCTTGAAGCCGACGAGGTTGCTGTGCTCTTGGCGCAGCGCAAAGAACAGATCGGCCCGCGTCTCAAAGCCGTAGTAGGGACTGTTGTAGATCACGGCCGGCAGCTTGGGCGCGGCGGCGAGCACCGCGGCAAAGTGCGCGCGCTGCGCGGTGGCCGACGTGCCGCGCGACAGCACGCGCGGGATGACCATCAGGCCGGCGGCGCCGACCTCGGCCGCGTGGGCGGCGTGGGCGACGGCGGTTTGGGTGTTGACGGCACCGGTGCCAACGATGACGCGCAGGCCGGCCGCAACGAGCTTGGCGACGCCTTCCTGGCGCTGCGCATCGGTCAGCAGCGGCCAATCGCCCATGGAGCCGCAGTAGACCACGGCCGACATTCCGGCTGCGACCAGCTCTTTGCCTTTGGCGACGAGCGCCTCAAAGTCGGGCACGCGCTCGCCGTTGGCGGCCGTCGTGCAGGGAGTCATCAGGGCTGGCATGCAGCCGGTGAATACGGAGTCAGTCATTTGCGGAGGTCGTAGAGTCGTCAATCGGAGAGTGCTGAAGGCGCTCGATGGCCTGGGCTAGCACTGGGCCTTGGCTATGGATGTGGTGGCGCAACGCGCGGCGGCAACGGGCCCAGCGGCGCTGTGCGATGTGCGCCAGGATCTCGGTGTGCTGGTCCGCCATTTCGCCGAGCCGGTCGGTGTCCTCGGCGGCGAAGTCGAACAGGCGCGCGTAGTAGCGGCCGTGTGAAGCAAAGAACGCGGCCAGATACTGGTTGTTGGCACATTCGACGATATGGGCGTGTAAGCCATTGTCGATGTGACCAGCCGCGACCGCCGCGGCGCCGTTGCCGACCGCCACGGCTGCGAGCACGCTGCCGTCGAGCTGCGCGCGGGCGAGATCCAGCGCCCGGCATTCGAGGGTCGCGCGCACGTCAAGAAACGCGAGCATGTCGGCGCGCTGAAACGGCCGCGTGCGAAAACCGCGGCGCTCGACGTGCTCCACGACGCCGGCGCCGGCAAGTTCATGCAGAACCCGCCGCAGCCGCGTGCGGCCGACGTCGAGGCGTTCGGCAAACGCTTGTTCGCGCACGAACGCGGCGTCGCCGCGCATGCTGAGCTGCAGCACGTGGCGCTCAACGGCTTCGGTCAGCTCGGCGGACGCGTCGTGAAGCGGTCGGGCGCTCTCGCGAGACCGGGCGCGTCTTGTGCCGGAACCGGCCGGCTTGCTGCTGGCCCGCGCAACCCCAAGGCGCCCGTCGGGTTTGCGCTTCAGGACGCCGCGCTGCAACAGCCCCGCAATGGCGTGGCGGACGGGCGTTGTGCTGACGCTGTATTCCCGGGCCAGCGCCACCAGCGTCAGCTGTTCGTCGGTCACGCGACGGGGGCCTGCCTTGGCGCGCACGCGCTCGGCTAGGTCTTGTTCAATGTGCTCCGCGATCGTCACGTGGCGTGACTTTGTATACGAAGTCACGCAAGATGTCCGCTCACCGATGACGTTTTGCGCGGTCGGCGCGCCGCCGCGCTGACCCGGCGCCTGCGGTGTGCGGCAATCGTTCCGGCCGAGAAGCCCGGCTGTCTAGTTGGCGACGATGCTGTAGCCGTCGCTGACGACGAGCTCCCCTGCCAAGAGGCCGACCGCCTGTGCGTAGATCGTGATGGGCCGCACGCTGGCCGGGATCGGCAGGTTGAAGAGCGGGCTGACCCCTGCGAGCGTTAGGTCGGGTCGCGGCAGCAACAGGCACGGCAAGGACGTGCCGCTGTAGATCGACAGCTGGCCGACCTGCGGCGCAAGGCCGAGCACCATCACGCCAATCGGGTAGGGCTGAACCATGTCGATGCCAAGGTTCTCGAACGATGGAGAGACAGCCGCTGGGGGCGGTGGCAGCGACGGCGCGCAGTCACTCACGACTTTGGTGAGCTGCAGGTTGTTGTCGGGTTCGACCCAGATGCCGACGCTTTCGGCGGCAAACGCTGCCTGGCCAAGCGCGGCTTGGATTTCAATGCGCACCTGCAGCGGCTGTGGCCCCAGCGTCACCGGGTAGCTCGCCGCGTTGATCGAGGAGACGTTGGTCGTCTCAAAGCTGCCGTCGTTGTTGATGTCGATGGCGATGCTCGCGGCGGGCGCGCCGCCGGCGAGGTCCGAATAGCGAAGTGCGTTCAGCGTGAACGCGCGTGGCGTTGCGGCCGTAAACTCCACCAAGAAGATGTTGCGGCCGACGTCGCCTGAGAACGTTGGTGAGCCGAGCGGGTTCTGCAGCGTGTGGGCCAAGCGAACGAACGACGTGCCGTTGGTGCTCCATTCCGCGCTGGCCGTGCCGGGCGTAAGGCTCACGGGCAGGGACGCAGTGATGCCGCCGAACTGCGGCAATGGGCTCGAAAGCGTTGCGCTTTCGGTGTTGGCTCCGTCCGCCGCCTGAACCGTCAGCGGGCCGATGGCGTCAATGGATGCTTGCACTTGGGCCTGGGCTGAAAGGGCGGATAGCCCCGCAGCGACGATAGATAGGACGACTCTCATGCTTCTGTTAGTCAGCGGCGGAGGCCATGGTCACCGGTTTTTGAGCGAAATCGCTCGGAGTCTTTCGGGCTGTTCTGCGGCGGTCCACCGATATCCTTGCCCGCCGCGATGAAGTGTTGTGGCCCCCTACACGATCCAGATGCGCGCCGCGGCGGGGGCTCGTGAGGCGTATGGGTCGAGCGTTCGCCGGCATGGTGAGCCGGTGGCTTCGGCGCCAGCAGGGGGCGTGGCCGGCAATGCCGCCGCCGCCGGGGCGTGACGCGCCGGTGCGCGCTGTTTCGCGGCTGCAGCTTGCGGTGCAGGCGCTGGCGTCCCCCCACGACATCCAGACGCAGCTGTTCCCGGACTTTGCCTGCAAGTGTGAGGAGCTGGCGTTTGAGTGGGACGAGCATTTTTCCGCCGCGTCAACCGATGGCTGGACCCCGGCTCAGCTGGCTTCGACAGCGGGCCTAGAAGCCAAGCTGGTTGCGATGTCGCGTGGCGGACTTGAATACTCCGAAGCGCTTTGGGCTGACGAATCGTCGCTGCGGGACGCGCAGCCCTGGACAGAGGTGCGAGGGCTCGCGCGCGAGGTGCTGACGGCGTTCGGGTGGCCGCATGAGCCGCCACCGCGCGACCCGGCGGACCGCGGCTATGTCTACGTTCGATAGGCGTGGGGTGTGCTCGCCGCCGCCGCCGCCGAGATGGACAACGAGATCGAGGATAGGATTTCCCGTCTCGCACGTTTCCCGGGCAAGGCGCCTTTCACGGTCTTCGCCAGCACCTCGAAGGATGTCTCGAACCATGCCTCATCAGATGTCTCCCCGCGGTGTTGTGATCGCCGCTCTGTTGCTCGCCGCCTCGATCGCTGCGCAAACGCCGTTCGAACTCAAAGAGGACGGCGCGCATTGCACGCTGCAAATCCGCGAGGAGGGCATGTCGATGACCGAGCTGGTCAAGCTCACCGAGCGCATGACCGGACGCGCGTTTGTCTACTCGGCCGAGATGTTGGCGGCCGCAGATCCGGTCCGGCTTGTCGGCGTGCTTCGCATGGAGAAGAAGGCGTTCTTGCCGTTCCTCCAAACGATGGCGCATGTCCGAGGCCTTGCGGTGGTCGCGAAGGGCGAGGGCAAGAAGGCGGTCCTTCAGATTGTGCCGATCGGAGCGGGCGCGGCCGAGTCCGATGCGGCAGGTGCGGCGAGCAAGTCCGGCCAGGCAGGCAAGGGGCAGGGGCCGCGGTTCGTTCCGGCGGACGAGCTCGTCTCGCATCTCGATGCCCCGGCCGGCATCCTGACGTCGATCGAGCTCGCCCACATCAAGCCGCAGGATGCGATCAACCGCGTGCGCCAGGTGTTGGCCGCGACGCGCGCCAAGGTCGAGCTCGCGCACGTCGGCACATCCCTGATGGTTCAAGGGAGCGGCGCGGATGTCTATTGTGTGAGTCGCGTCGTGCGGCTCGTCGATGTGCCGCCGCTACGCGTCTTCGAAGTCGTGCGGCTCAAGCACGCCGTCGCCACCCGGCTGGCGAGCGGCCTCAAGGCGGTGGTCGGCGAGCGCAAGCCAAAGGTCGTCGTGGTCGCCGACGACAAGGAAAAGACGCTCATGATCCTGGGGCCGCGCGAGCTGGTCGACGAAGTTGTTGAGGTCGCGAAGCTGCTGGACCAAGCGGCGGCTCGCTAGTGCTACTGCTATTACTAGCACTAGCGCGTTGGCGCGGCGCGTGAGGCCGGCGCCCGTCCCTGCTGCTTTGTCGAGCAACGCGAAGCAGTCCAAAGCGTTGTGCGCAGCCGCGGGGCATCCCCGCGAAGCCCTGCGCTACTCCTGGTAGAAGTCGAACGCGTTGCTCAACGCGAACAGCCCGTTGGTCGGGCTCGCCGTCAGCATCAGGGCCTGGAAGCGGAACATCTGGTTGGCGAGGCCGGGCGGCAGCGTGATGCTGAAGTTCCAGCTGCCGGTTGGCAGTCCCGGGATCACCACGAGGCCGTCCGCTTGGTTGAGCCAAAGACCCGGCAGCAGGCCCGAGAGCGGCGGCGCGCCCGGCGTGTGGATCTGCATCGCGAGCGCGCCCACATTTGCCTGGTGGGTGTTGTTGGGGCTCGTTACCTCGATGTCGAGGCTGTCGCCGGCGGCGACGCGCTTGGCGCACGACTCGTCGAAGGCGGCGCCGTTGACGGCGGTCTTGAGCACCAGGTCTTCGTTGGTGCCGGGCATGTTGCACCAGCGCGCCGTGGTCATCAGTTCGGGTGCCGACTGTCCGGTTGCCATGTAGGCGTCAAACAGGTCTTGCCCGGCGCTCGCCAAGAACGCGCTGCTGCCGGGGTTCGCCAGCAGCAAAAACTGGATGTACTCCCAGCTCGAGGTTTGGTAGAGCAGCTCAAACTCCGCGCGTGTCGCGCCTGCTGGAGGTGCGAGGGCGACGTCGTCAAAGTAGTCGTAGACGCCGCCAGGCGCTGGATTGCCGTACTGCGTGGCCGGGATCGGCTGCGCGTTGCGGCGCACGGCCTCGTCGCGGTCCAGGCCGTACGGCGGGATGCGCGTGTCCGACTTGAGCTTGTTGTTGAGCACAAAGTGGAACGACTCCTGCTCGGTGCCGGCGGGCATGGCGGCGAGTGCGGCCAGCGTCATCGTCGTCGCACCGGTCGCTCGGTCAAATGCCAGCGGCGTCGTCGGATCGACGCCCATCAGCAGCAGTTCCAAGGCCCAGTCCTGCGTGATGCCGAGCTTGGCTTGGTAGATGCGCGCGTTGGGATCTGTGATCGTGCTGACGGTGACGTTGCTGCCGTTGACGGTCGCGGCAAAGCTGTCGTAGGAGCCGTCTTCGCGCACGACCTGCAGCTGCTCGTCGAGCCAGCGCACGCGCAGCCACATCCGCCGACCTTCCGGGTAGCCGGTGATCAGCTTGTGCCCGGTCAGGTTGGTGACGCGCAGCGTTTGGTTGTCGTTGACGACGTCCAAAGCGCCGGCTCGCTGCAGCGATGCGCGGGCGCGTTCGACGCCGCGGTCGATGGCGGCGTTTTCCACGGGGCCAATGTTTTGGCCAAGGCGCAAGCGGCTAGGCGACTGGCTGTCGAGCCACTGGATGGCCTCGGGCGCCCACGTGTTGCCGCCGGTCAGGTCGTGTCGCGGCAGGTCGTTGCGAACCGGTGCGAGACCAAACGCAGCCCCCTCGCCAACAACCGGCTCGATGTGGCAGGCCTGGCAGCTAAAGAAGCGATCGGCGCCGTCGGCGTGGTTGCCGCCGTTGCCGGCCAGCAGGGCCTGGTCGTAGGCGCGCTTCAAGGCGCCGCGCTGCAGGTCCTGCGGCAGGCTCGGGAAGTCGCTGACGAGCGTGTTCGAAAGGGCGCTGGCGAAGTGCTCGCTAAACGTGCGCTCGACGATGCCGTAGGCGTAGGGCGGGTTGAGGAACGCCGCCTTCTGCGTCACGGGCGCGCCCGGCACGCCGGAAAACTGGCCGGCCGGCAGCGGCGCGTGCGCGCCGTTGTTGGGCGCCAGGTCGCCGGCCAGCGGGTTGGAAACGTCGTGGCAGGTGCCGCAGATCTCCGCCGATCGATGGAACTTCGATTGCGTGTAGGGATGCGAGGCTGCGGTTTGCGCGTAGGGGCCGTAGCGCACTTGATCGCCCGCCAAGACCTGCATGCCGCTGCCGTAGAAACCCTCGGGCTGGGCGCCGCCGGTGTTGGCCACGAACGGCGCGTTCATCTGGCCCGCGTGTTCGCTGCCGTCCGGGTCGACGAGCTGGTGGCAGATGCCGCACTCGATGCCCTGGTGATCGACCAGCGGGTCGAGGCCGGAGCCATCGGTCGGCACCGCGCGACCCTCGTGCCAGCCGCGCGGCGAGTGGCAGCGGATGCAGAAGTCGCCGGATCCGGGGATGTCGCCCTCCGCGACCGCAAGCGCCGCCCAAAACACCGGGTCGCGCCCTGCCTGCGCCATCATGCTGCCCTTCCAGTTCTCAAAGGGTTCGGCGACCGGGTCGTAGTGGCCGTGGCAGATCTCGCACGAGCCGACGGGGCCGAGCACCGCTGCCTCGCCGGGCTGCGTGCCGGGCATCTGCACGTCGGTCGGCGCCATCATGGGCGAGTGCGCCGCGAAGGCCGGTGCTGGCGGCGCGAGGTTGGTGGCGACCGTGAGCGTGAGCCACGCAAAGCCGAGAACGAAGAGTCCGTGGGAGGATAGCGAGCGCATGTGAGAGCAAATTGCCTGGGAGGGACGCCCTAAGAGTAGTCGATTTGCGGGCGTTCGGGGCCGCGGCGTTTTGCCCCGTCGTGGGGTGCTTTCGCTCGCTCTCGCGCCTCGTTCGCTTGGGTGGCATGGGAGCTTTCGGAGGAGGATGTGCGTGCCCCGCCGTGATCGCGGCAACGTTTTTGCTCAGTGTCTCTGCGGCTTTGGCGCAGCAGACCCTGATTGTGCCGACGTCCTATGCGACGATTTCGGCCGCCGTGGCAGCTGCCGCGCCGGGCGATACGGTGCTGTGCCTTGCTGGCACCTATTCGCTCCGCACCACGATCGACAAGGGCATTCGTTTGGTGGGACAGGGGGCCGTTGTTGTTGGCGGTGTGCTGTCTTCCTTGCGGGTTGTAGACGTGCCGCTCGGCCAGACGTTCGTCTTGGATGGCTTCACGGTTGGTGCCGCTGGTGGCGATGCGCGCAGCATTCCTTTGCCTCCCGTGCCGGGGGGGGGGCTGCTCGCGATCCAGTCCGTGGTGTTTCGCAACATGCAGGTTGGTTTGAGCCCGCCAACGATCGTTGTGGCGCCGTGACGGCCGCCATCCGCTTGCGGTCTCGCGTTCGCTTTGGCAGAGTGCCGTGGCGCATCATGCCAGAGGTGTGCCCAACCAGAATCCACATGGACAATCAGGCAAACAATTCGCGCCAGGAGGGCTCTCGCCGGCCTCCGTCTTCTGGTGCGTATCTCGAGTTGCTCGACCGCACACAGGTCGCCACTCACTACTTGGGTCATTCACTCGGACAGCACCCCGTGATGCGCCAGCATTCGGAGTTCGAAGAGCTGTTTGAGCGCGCCCAGGTGGCGCTCGGTGCGCTTGGGCAGGCCATTGCGACGGCCGCCGGCAGTGCCGCCGGGGCGCACGGGCAGCAGCCGCCGAAGTAGCAGCTGGCCGCAAGTGTTCGCCTAAAAAGCGATTACAGCCGCAGTTTGGCGGTTGCCGGAATCGCCCTCGGCGGTTGCTGGCGCGCGCGAGGCCGCCTGCGTTTGTGCGGAGGCCGGCCGCGAGCCCAGCGCGGGCGATGTCCGGATGTCAGGTGCGTGTCAGCCGCTGCGACATCCGTAGTTGCACGGCTAGCATCGGTCATCCGGCTGACCTATGGTTCAGGGCGACCGCCGTCCGGGCCGCCGGGTCGGAAGTCGCGATGATAGCCGGGCTACGGCTCGCCACCTTCTCTGGCCGATCAACTGCATCGACGGCCAGGATTCCGGGGCGGCAGCTTCGTAGGTCGGTCCGGGCGTCCGGCAATATGGCCGGCTCGGCAGGATTCGCGCGGCGGCGAAACAACCAGATGACAGACAAAGAAGCAAAGGACCCCGGGGACGGCCAACAGCCACAGAAGAAGCCACGCGGCATGGGTGGGGTCATCTTGATCCTCGCGCTGCTGATGGCCCTTTTCCTGGTGGTGTCGAGCTCGAGTCGCGATGGGCAGAGTTCGGTCCAGGCGTTCTACAGCTACCTGCTAAACGGGCATCTGAGCAAGGTCACGTGGTCCGACGGCGTTGCGTCCGCGCAGGTGATGACGCCGAGCGGGGAGCGCCCGATCGAAGTCGTGCTGCGCGAGTTCTTGCGCTACAGCGACATGGACATCGACTTGGTCAGCACGCTGGCGGTGACCAAACTCGACAAGGAGCTCTACCCGAGCGGCTCCGCGCCGACTCGGCGCTTCTTTGACGACGTCAACGAAGACCGTGTGCGCGTGCTGCAGGCGTTCTTGACCAACGAAGTGGAGTCCAAGGTCACCAACGGCCAGGTCCGCAAGGAGGACCCGCTGCGCAAGCCGGGTGCCTACGTGACCGCGCTCCTCCAGCGTGGCTCCGCGGTTCACTACGTGCGACTCGATGCGCCGACGGATTCATCCGGCGCGCCCTCGCTGCAGGAGATCTCGACCAAGCTCGCCGAGAAAGACGTACCGATGCAGTCGCGCACGCTGTCGCTCGGCGGCGGCGACTTCCGCGTCACCGAGCCCAACACCGCGCTGATCTACATCCTCGGCACGGTTGGCCCGTGGCTGCTGGTGCTGGCGATCGTCTGGTTCTTCATCCTGCGTCAGATGCGCTCTCCGGGCGGCTCGGGCGGTTTTTTCTTCAATGATCCCACCACCACCGAGATCTACACCAAGGAGAACCGCACCAACATCACGTTCGATGACGTGGCCGGCATGGAAGAAGCCAAGGCCGAGGTCCGCGAGATCATCGAGTTCCTCAAGA
>JBGCDH010000149.1:0-17025 GCA_045105235.1 Planctomycetota bacterium
CCCCCCGATCAGTTGCCGATGACGCCTTCGACGCCGTTCGACGTCAGCAGGTTGGCGTTGTTCGTCAAAGTCAGGCAGACCGACTGCGCCACGAGGCTCAACCCGGCGAGACCTGGGGTAGCGGGAATCGGCAGCGTCGCCGTCGCCGTGCCGCCCGCGCTCGGGGCCGTCAGGTCACCGAGGATCGAGCTGATGTGGATGAAGCAGCCAGGGGCGTCCAAGCCCGCAACGCTCATCGGCACGGCCGGGCTCAGACGCGCGTCGCTCAGGAACGTGATGGCGATGGGCGAGACCGGATCGATACCGCTGGTCGTCAGAACCCAGTTGGAGCCAATCCGCGGAGTGTTGCTGTCGATCGACAGCGGCACGACAGCCACATCGTCGACGTTGATGCCTGCGGCCAGGTCTACCGAGAGGTCGGCGCTGAGCGCGTTTTGAGCCAAGCCGCTGGTGTAGCCAAACAGCGGCGTGTGCCACGTCGAAGCGCCCGTGAACGACGTGTTGTCGAAAACGATCGTGCAGTTGCCAGTAGTCAGGTCGAACTGGTACTGGAACGTGTCCGTCCCCGTGCCTTGGTAGGGCGGAACCGCATCCCAGGTCACATACATGACGCCAGCGATCTCTTCCGAGACGAGCTGACCGGCAACGTTGGGGCTCCAATCGTACCACGGACCGCAGATCGTCGGCTCCGTGAAGGCCTCGAACTCCGCGATGGTCGGCGAGAAGTCCGCGCCGATCGAGGGCTGGTTGGCCGACAGCGCAATGTAGCCGTTGGTGCACACCGTCAAGGCGCTCGTCGTCACGCCACCCGCAACTGGCATCGGCGCCGAAAGCGCGACGGCGCCGTATTCATCGTCGAGGTTGGCGACGACCAAAGCGGCGGCGGTTGGGGCGACGAATGTGCCTGGCAGCGAATCGAGCACGGTGTAGCCGTTGCCGGTACGCAGGAACGAGATGGCCGATCCGTTCGCGGCAATATCGAGGGGGTTGTTCGCGTCGAACAGCTCAAGAAAGCCGTCGTTCGAGCTGTTGCAGCCGGTGCCAAAGGTCTCCTTCGTTGCGCACGATCCGGACTGCGAAACCAGCGGCAAATAGCCCGGCAGGGTCGGGATCAGCGAAAGCAGCGAGTCGCTCAGATCGAACGTGCCGACTGCGAATAGCTCGTGCGTCATCTCGTCGATGCTCGGAAGCACAGCCGAGAGGTCAACGGAAGCCGGTGCCGTGGCGGTGCCGAACCCGGGGCTGATACCGGTGATCGCCTCGGTCGTCGGAAGCGCATCCACGGTGAAATTCATGTCCACCTGACCAGAGCTCGTGATGACGCAATTCATCGACCACGGAGCGGTCTGGCCGAACTCCACGACGTTGATCCACGACACGGTGCACTGGTTCGGCACCGACGTGTCGACGAACAGCTCGCCGCCATTGGCTGCGACCAGGTTCAGGTCCTTCCAGATAACCGCGATGCGCGGCTCTGCGGAGTACATGACCGCGGCGTCCTGGAACCGGTTGGAATCGGTGATCGCAGCGGAGCCGTCCGACAGGTAGATGAAGCCGTTCGAGCTCGGGTGGATGAAGTCGTATGTCACACCGCCGATGGGGAACGAGAAGCCGAGCGGAATGCCGGCGCCAGCGTTCACGACGACGTCGTCGCCAGAACCAAAGGACGTGCCCGTTGCGCTGACACACTGCGCGGCGGCAAATGGGGCGAGTGCTGAGAGACTCAGCGTTGCGAAAATCTTGTTCATTGTAGAGGTAGAGCTGCCTTTTGCCTCGGATGGGGCGCGGACACATTGGCTTACCATGTGTCCATCCGGCACAGCTCCGTCCTGCAGCATAGCAGATTTCCGCCACCCACAGCCACGAAGAGCCATCGAAGACGATGCAGCGCAATGGTTTGCGGCGCGGCGCGGCGCGGCGCGGCTCCGATTCAAGCGGCCCGCGCGGACCGCTCGCGTCAGAAGACGGCAGAGCGCGGCCGCACTCCCTTAACGCGGCGTCTCGGGGAACTTCACGTAGGGGAGCTTGACGCCCTCGAACTCGAAGTTGTCGATGCGCAGCTCCGGCGGCGGTTCAAAGCCGCTGCCGCCCTCAAACGCGATCAGGTCGTTTTGTTCGACGCCGTCACCGGACACGCCAAGCGCCCCAACAAGCTGGAGCACGCCGGCACCGTCCGCCTTGTAGAGAGGAACCGTCCCGGGGAAGAACGTCAGGCCGTTTTGGTAGCCTGGATCCGGCGCCGAGTTGCCCCATCGATCGACTTGGCCGTCGAGCTGATTCTGCAGCGCCAGGTTGTAGAGCGGCCCCGGCGGCGTGTTGCCCGGATTGACGAACGCACCGGGGTTGTTGGGATCGAATAGCTGGTTGGGGTTGGCCGTCAGGCCAATACCGGGCGGATAGAAGGGCTGCGAAACGAAGCCCAGCGTCCGCGTGGTCAGAGCAATGCCGCGCGCATCCCCCACCGGAAAGCCCGGCCACGTATCGCCATTGGCAAACGCACTGCGCGGATCCGAGCTCGGCAGACAGTAGTAGACGGTGCTCCGGGCCTTGGCCGGAACCACATCCACGGCGTCGAGCAGGGTGTCCTCCATCCGGTAGTGCGCCAGGATGAGACCGCGCGTGTCGACGATCGTGGCGATGATCTTCGCAGCGCTGCCCAGCGGCAGTCGAACCTGCGCGCGGGTGATGTTGGCGCTGTCGATGCACTGCTCGATGATCAACTCGACGTCTTCCTGCGACAGAACCGCACCACCGACGCCATCGACGCCGGGTCGCGGACCGATCAGGTAGCCAAACGGATCGGGCCGCCCCGTGCGCGTCGGCGCATCGGTGTTGCCGGGATCGAAGTTCGTGACGAAGAAGCCTGGCGCGGCGTTTCGCGGGGCAAACCCAGCCGGGATCGTCGGCTGCAGCACGTAGGGCAGCAGGATGCCGACGATCGTGATCGCGCCTTCGAGCGGGATGTCGTCAAAGAAGAAGTCCGGGTCCCCGGCAACTTCCGGATCCGGCGAAGCCCCCTGGATGGCGGCGAACTCGGCGGCCGCGACGTCGGGATTGCCGTTGCTGTCGATGACGTAGACGCCGACTCCCCCAACCAAGCGCGCCCGCGTCCCGTTGCTCTTGAAGAGCGGTACAGCGCCTGGTAGCAGCGTGATCCCCGGACTCGGGAAGGTGCCCAGGTTGTTGCTGTCAAACGGGTTGATGTTGCGCGACGGATTGAAGAACACGTTCGCAGGCAGCGGGTCCGGGATCGGCTCCCCCGGCGGCCCCGGCTGCACGTTGTTGGTGTTGAACGCCGTCGGCGGCGTCGTGGCTGCGGTTGCCACGTCGGCGCCGCGGTTGGTCGAGTTGATCTGCCAGAGCGGCCCCTGCGGGACTCCTGCAATGCCGGTGATGCGCCGAGTCGGCGCCAGCACGGTCACGCCGGAAGCGCTGGCGGCGCTCGTTGGCAGCCGGGAGTTGAGCAGCTCCGAACCAAAAGTCGGCGGGAAGTGGAACGCCCCAAGCGTCTCAACCGTGCGTGACGAAAGCGGCGCCTGACTGTTCGAGAAGAAGGATGTCGTTCTCGCCAAGCTCACCGCGATGTTGTCCGCGTCCTGCACATCGGTCGCATTGCTCGCAACCGTGCTGTACACGCCGAGGATGTCGCCCGTGCGGTCGGTCACGGCGACGTGCATGTTGATCGCGTCGATCGAAAGCACGGCCCGCTGGATGATCCGAAAGACCTCGTCCGAAGACAGCGGCACCGCCAGCCCGCCAAAGTCCGCCTGCACAGGAGCGGCCGTGCCGTCCGCATCACAAGCGCCAAAGGAAGCCGGCAACAGCACGATCGAAAGCGCAGCGAGCGCCTGCGGCAACCAGCGGCGAGGTCCCTGTGCGCCTTTCAGCGGTGCGCCTGTCAGCGGTGCGCCTGTCGCGCGACGAGAACGAACGGTCGTGGCCATGGCTACCAAGAGGTGATGATCTGTGTGAAGGCGTTGTAGCGGATGTCGTCCGAATCATAGATCCGAGCGAAGCCGTCATCCGGGAACAGCGCCGAAGCACCGAACTGCAGGATGATGTTGTTGGTCAAGAAAGGCCGGTACTGCGTGCCGAAGAACACTTCGGTGCCAACCGAATTGTCAACGTCGGCAGCCTGCAGTAGGAACTCCAGCGGCTCGGTTTCGTTGAACCTGTAATAGGTAAATCCGGCCTGCGCGCGCCATTTAGGCGTCAACTCGAAGTCCGCAGCGGCGCCGATGAAGAAGATGCCGGGGTTGACGAAGTTGGACTGCCCCTGCGTCTTGTTGGTCTGCAGGTCGGCTAGCGGGCTAAAGGGCTGCGTAAGCCCGGTGCCGACAAACTTGAGCGCCTGCGAGTTCCAGAACGAGAACGCGCCGCCGCCGAAGTTCGGCGCATCGAGGATGGCATCAAAGCCCTCTGCGTCGCCGTCGCGCGAGTTGCTGTCGCCCGACTGGTAGAGCGCGAAGACGCGTGGGCGCCACCAGTCGATGTCGTAGCTGATCTCGATGGCCCCGAGCCAGCCGTCGATATCGACGCTGCGGGAGGCGATTTCGTTTTGCGATTCCTCGCCGAACGCCTTGTAGAGTGCGTGCGTGATGTTCCAACGGCCAAAGTGGCCCTCGCCGGCCCACCCCAAATAGTAGGCATCGATCTCGTTCGGCGTGAAGTTGCCGACCGGCTTTGGCGCGATCAGAAAGTTGTTGTCGTCAAACTCGAAGTCGCGGCGGTCGCGGTTGTAGTGAAACGACAGCGACGACGTGTAGCCGAGCACCGGCCAGTCTTGCCGGTAGACGTTGGCAATCACGACCATCTGATCGCGGTCCTCGTAGCGGTTGAGCTGCGAGTTGGTGTCCTTATCGAGCTGGTCGAAGACGGCAAAGTTGTACTGCCACTTGTTGTTGTCGGCGTTGCCGAAGAAACGCGCACCGAGGTTGGTGTCTTCGAAAATGAAGCCGCGGAAGTCGCTGCGGAACGGCAGCACGCCGACTTCTAAGCTGGCAAAGTCGTAGCGATCGCTCCAGTCAAACAGGTGATACTCGAGGAATGCTTCCTGCAGCGTAACGTCGCCGCGCTTGCGGCTCGTCCCCTGGGAGGGATCGATGACAACAACGCCGACTTCTTCGACATCGAGCTGCGTGTAGTTGAAGACCGGCGTGATGCGGATCCGCCAGTCCACCGGCTTGAAGGCCTGCTGGCCGCGGAACAGATCAAACGACAGGGCCAAATCGTTCTGCAAGAACGTCTGGTTGCCGTCGCCGAAGAAGGTTTGCGCAACCGGCCCCGGCCCCGTGATGCCCGACGGCGTCGGCACGTCACGAACCTCGTAGAAGAACCGGTTCGTTGCGGTGAAGGCAAAGAACAGGTCCTCCGTCCCGAACACCGGAAAATCGCCCTTGAGGACGTTTTGGCGGTACGGGTTCCAGGGACTCGCAGGCGTATTGATGACGTAATCCGGCGGCTCGACGCCATCGATCGAGCGCCCGGGAGCAAACCAGCGCGAACCAATCGGAGCAAAGTCCGGCGGCGCTTGCGCCGTCCTTGCAGAGCCGGGCTGCGGACTCGAACCCGGCGCCTGCCCCAGAATCACGGCACAAGAACAGGCGCAGGCCAGGCCTGCTCGAGTGACGGCCTCTTGAGTGACGGCCGCTCGAGTTACGGCCGCTCGAGTGACGGCCGCTAGACGGAAGAAACTGCGTGCAGAGGGCCCTCTTCCAGAGACCGTTCCTGAAGGGGAGGTCGTGCGCGCATCGCGGCCAACCTCCGTGCAACGAACCCGACGCGTCATACGTTCCTCATGGGTGCTTCGATCCGAGCTAGAGCTACCGCATTGGAGCGGCGGCGCTAGGCCCTGGAAAGAACTTTCACAAGCGATGTTCTCCGACACTTTCTCGAACAGCTTCGCAACCGCGACGCCCAGCAACTAACGTTCGTCCGAAGTCGCCATGCCACGCTTTCAGCTGCTCGTACGGGAAGTCGGCAAGGAGCCGCGCATCGTCCCACTCGCCGAAGCAATCGTCGTTGGACGCTCTCGGAGCGTCGAGCTGACGGTCGATGACGAGGAGGTCGGACGAAAGCAATTTCGTATCGGCGTGATCTCTTCGTTCGTCGTGCTCGAAGGACTCGGCTCGACCAATCCGACCCGCGTCGACGAAAGCCTGGTCAAGGTTGGCGAAAAGACGACCCTGCCGCACGGCTCCGTCATCCGCGTCGGCCGCACCGAGTTTGTGGTCGAGGACCTCGACGCGAAGGCCGCCGAAGCAGCAGCGGCCGCAGGGCCCAGCGCCGGCGGCTCCGCATCCGAAGGAAGCGCCGCGGGCGAGCCCCCACCGGTCGTCGACCAGACGATGGTCGCCCCGCGCCCCGGTCTGCCGGAGGCCGCGCCGCCGCCCGCGGCTGATGGCGACGCCCCGATGCAAACGATGGAGTTCAAGCGGCCGGGCTCACCGCCTGGATACCGCCCGGGAGCACCTGCCAACCCAGGTCGTGAAACGGCTTACGGCGCCGGACCGGCGGGAACTCCGCCGAGTGGATCGCCCGCAAATCCGCCCCCCGGCCAGATCCCCGGCCAGATCCCTAGCCAGATCCCTAGCCAGATCCCAAACCCGACCGGCGATGCGACAACCGCCGGCGCGCGACCGTCCGCAGGCCCCGCGAAGCCCGCCGAACCAGCCCCCCAGAATCCCGGGGAACAGAATCCCGGGGAAGACGAACTGGCGAACGGCGGCATGACGATGGCCAAGGGCTTCCGCCCCGGCGCGTTCGCGCCAAAGCCAGCTGTTCAGCCGTCGGACGTGCAGCCACAGCCGAGTGCGCCAGAGCCCGCAGCTTCTCCGGCCGAGACGATGCCGCCACAGCCCGGAGGGCCGGCGGGTTTGCCAAGCGGATTGCCAGCAGGGGCGGCCGCGAAACCCTCCGCGGAGCCGCCAGTCGCGACACCGCCCTCGTCGTCCCCGGCAGTACCGCCCCCGGCAGCCCCAGCCGCAGCCCCAAACCCGGGACCGCCTCCCTCAGCGAGTGGCGGCGGCGCCAGCCGGCCCAAGACGGTCGCGGTCACGCCCGAGCAGCTCGCGGCAGCGGGCATTGCGCCCGCAAGCGGCGGCGGCGAGCCCAATGCTGCCGGCACCGTCGAGGCCCAACTGCACAAGTCCCAGCCGCGCTTGTTCGTGAAGTCCGAAGGCCTGAAGCGCTCCATCCGACTGATGAAGGCGTGCAACAGCGTCGGCCGCGCGGCGACCGCAGACGTTCAGCTCGCCCACGAATCGGTCTCCGAAGCCCACGCCGAGCTCAACTTCGACGGCAGCTCCTGGTCGCTGCGCGACTGCGGTAGCACCAACGGCTGCCTCGTCGACGGCGCTGCCGTTCGCTCAGCATCGACGCCGCTCACCCGCAACACGCTGCTCGCGATGGGCTCCTTGCAGATGATCTTTCTGTGCGTCGACGGTCCAAAGGGCGGCCGCTACCGCCGCGAAGAAGAACGCGCCCTGCGGTCGCTACTCTCCGCGGGCCAGCTGGACCGAGACGCCGCCCACGAGATCCGGCGCATGTCGCGCGGCGACGACGGCCAGTCGATCGCCGAAATCGTGCTTCGCGACACCCAGGTGCGGCCAGCCGACTGGTCCCAGGCCATCGCCAACGCGCGCAGAGGCGCCACCCTGCTCGACCGCCTCCTTAGCCTGCTGACGCTCGGACGCCGATGAACCTCGAGTTCCTTCGCTCTCGTCACGCGCTGCTCGCGACACTTTGCGTCGCGCTGCTGCTCACTTGGCACTTCGCGTCGCCACAGCCGTTTGGCGACCGTAGCTCAGCCAACGTGCTCTACCTGCTCACGACCGGCTGGATCGCCGTTGCGGCCTACATCGTGCTCGCGCTCTACGCCGTGCGCCGCGCCGCGCACCGGCTGCGGCTCAGCCCAGAGTTTGCGTGGCAGGCCAAGCTACCGCAGCTCGAAGCGGCCCAGACGGATCTCACGGAGCTGCAAAACCGCGTGGCCCGACGCGAGCTCACCGGCAGCGGCAACGTTCGCAAGGCCGCCAACAAGATCCTGGCGCAACACAACGTGCGCCGCGTCCTGCACGTCAACGTGCGCAAAACAGGCTCGGCAATCGGCCTGCTGCAGATCGACGTCGAGCCGCGCAACGCGCTCGGCCGCCTGGCCGCATGGCTTTCGGCCCACGTCTGGTATGGCCTCGCCGCGGCATTCATCGTCTGGTTTCACGGCGGTGGCCGCTGCGGCACGACCATGGGCCTGTGGCTCAACGCGCTCAGCTACTTCGTGATCGGCAGCGGCCTGCTCGGGGCGATCTTCTGGTCGCTTGGCCCGACCTGGCTGACCCGCGCCGAACGAGAGCTAACGGTCGAAAAGGCGTTTGGCCTGCGCGAGCACTTTGATCGCAAGCTCAAGCTGGCGCAGAGCACGCTCGACTCCATTCCCAGCCGCCGCGAAGCCGCAAGCAAAGCCATCGCCGACGCAGAGGCACAAGCCGCGGCCGCCAAGAGCAGCGCCGAGGGCCGCAAAGACAAGAAGCTACAGAAGGCCGTCAAAGAAGCGGACAAGGCCGTAAAGAAGGCCAAATCCGAAGCCGCCGGCATCGACCGCGAAGAGCAGGTCCTCCCCGGCGAACTCAACGTTCTGCGTGGCCAGCGCCAGCGCGTGCGCCGCGAAGCCGCGCGCCTCGAACGCTATCGCCTGCTGCTGCGCGGCTGGCGCCTGCTGCACGTGCCGGCATCGATCGTGCTGCTGGCGCTGGTGACCGTGCACGTTGTCAGCATCTGGTACTACTAGCCCCAACTCGCAACCATGACCGCCGCCACCGAACAGATCGATGCCCTGCTGGCCATGCCGCTGTTCCAGGACGTCGACGACGAACTGCTCGACGGCCTGCGCACCGAAGCACAGATCCACGACGGCCTCTTTGAATGGGAGGACGGCGCCAGCCCGCGCCCGGGCTTTGTCCGCTTCGTCGATGCAGCCGATGGTGAAGTCCTGATCGCGCAAGGCACCAAGACCACCGAGTTCGCCATCGTTCTACACGGCCAAATCGACGTGCTGCAGGCGCGCCTTGGTCGCGAACCGCATCGCCCGCAGCCGCTCGGTCCAGGCGACTGGTTTGGCGAGATCACGACGCTGACGCATGCGCCAGCGCTGGCGACCTACCGCGCCGACGGCGAATCGCTCGTGGCCCTGATCGAAGCGCGCATGTTCCAGCGGCTCTACGCCGAGGACGACGGCTTCAAGGAGCGCATCGACGAGGGCTACAAAAACACGATCGGCCTGCACATGCGGCTTTCGCCGCTGTGCCGCGACCTCGACGACGCCAGCATCGCGGGGCTCACCCAGTCCGCCGAGCTCGAACTCTACGAAGACGGCGACGAAGTGCTCGCGGCCGGTTCGCCGGCGGAGCACGTCTACATCGTGCGCGCCGGTGGCCTCGCCTGCTACGTCGAGAAGAACGGCGGCGAGCGCACCATCGCGTTCTACAAGGGCAGCGCATCCGTTGGCGAACACACGCTGCTGAGCGAAGGTACGACCTGGCCGGCAAACTACCGCACGCTGATGGCGACTTCGCTGATCAAGCTGCCCAAGCGCGCCTTCGCACAGCTGGATGACGCCACGCGATCGGGCCTGGTGCGCGCCGCCAATCGCCTGATCGGCAGTGACGACGCAGCCCAGGCGCAAAACGGCACGCCGGCAGACATCGGCTCGCGCGGCGTGCTCGACGAGCTGTTCGTCATGGTCGAACGCGAATCGGCCAAGGGCGGCCGCGCGCTCGTCATCGATCGCAAGAAGTGCGTGCGCTGCAACATGTGCGTCGAGTCCTGCGAAGCCGTGCACGACGACGGCATCCCGCGCCTGAGCAAGATCGGCACGCCGGTCGCCGCCAATGACGAGGTCTTGATCACGGCCTGCTACCACTGCGAGACGCCGCAGTGCATGTTGTCGTGCGACTACGCCGCCATCCGCCGCGACCCGCAGGGCCGCGTGCGCTTTGAGTATGACAGCTGCGTCGGCTGCGCCGGCTGCATCGATGGCTGCCCCTACGGCGTCATCCGCTTGGTCGAGCCCAAGGCGCCGCCCGCGCCGAAACCGTCGTTCTTCCAGAGCCTGCCGATGATCGGCAAGCTGTTTGGCGAACCCGAACCGCCGCCGCCGTCGCCCCTGCGCGAGGACCCCGACGCCAAGCTGCGCTCTATCGGAGCTGGCGGCAAGGTGTCGCCGGTCGGCGGCAAGACCATCAAATGCGATCTGTGCGCCGGCCTGCCTTTCGAGGCCTGCGTCTACAACTGCCCGACGACCGCGATCCTCCGCAAGGAGCCGCAGAGCCTTTTCGAGAAGAGGCGAGGACTCTGACATGCGCGCACGCATCGAAGTCAAAAACGGCAACGACGAACTGACGTTCGAAGACGGCCTGGTCACGCTCGGCGGCCGCAACGGCTGCGACGTGGTGCTGCGCGACGCGATGGTCGCCGACCGTCACTGCGTCATCGAATACGAAGGCGAGTTTGTGCTACGCGACACCGGCTCGGTGGTCGGCACATGGGTCGACGGCGCGCGCGCCAACCCAACGGCGGCCCTTCGCGATGGCTCGGAGATCATCATCGGCTCGACGCGCCTGTCGGTTGCGATCTCGGACGACGACGGCACCGCCGTGCTGGCGCTGGCCAGCGACCCGCAGAGCTTTTGGTGGACGAAATCCGGCAAGGGTGCGTTTGACAACGACCCCGACCAGCTCGTCTACAGCGAAGCGCGCTTCGGCCGCTTTGCGTCACTGCGCCTCGGCAACCGCCTGGCCGCCGTACTCGGCAGCGCCGGCCTGTTTGCAGCCATCTTCGCGACCTCGGTGATGGAGCCGCTCGCGGACGCCGGTCCCCTGCTGGCCGCGCACGCGCTTACGCAGCAAGAACTGCCGCCGGACTTCACCGCAGGTGCGAGCGGCGGCGGCGAGAGCGTGCACGGCAACCTGCAGCGCTGCGTCGAGCTAGCCGGCGAACAGGGCTGCAACGTCTGCCACACCACCGGTAGCGGCACGCCCGAAGCCAAGTGCGCGCAATGCCACGGATTGCCGGGCGAGATGGCTGCCGAAGGCTCTTGGCGGCACCCCTACCACAACGACGGCAGCATCGCCGACCAGCAGTTCTGCGTCGTCTGCCACACCGACCACGCCGGCCCCAAGGGCATGCGCAAGGCAGCATCCGACCAGCTCGTCGGCGACTGCGCGGCCTGCCATGACAAGCCGGGCGAGACGTTTGACCGCGACGCGCTGATCGCCAGCGCCACCATGGAGCTGCCGGCGCCGGTGCAGCTCGCGTTCGAACAGCTGAAATTCCCGCACGACCAGCACCTGTCGCAAAACATCTCCTGCGAAGTTTGCCACCGCATCGACGACGACGTGCGCGCGCGCTTCGACGCCGGTCTGCCCGACAACCCAAGCGGCCACGACTTTACCTCGGTGCCCTACGAAGTGTGCGCGTCGTGCCACGTCGCCGACGCAGCGCCGGTGCAGATGACGGCGGCCCAGCAGGAGAAGTGGCGCGCGATCGAGTTCCAGTGGCGGGTTCGCTGGCACGGCACCGACGACGGCGGCGACAACTGCATGCAGTGCCATGATGGTCGCGACGCCGACGGCGACACGGTGTTTGGTCCGGACCTCAAGATGGTTGCCCGCCCCGCCATCGACGAGGCCAACTATCGCAGCCAGCGAGCGCGCTACACGACGCAGTCGCGCGCGCACGACGAGCAGTTTGCCGAACACGCCGGCGGCCAGGCCTGCACCAAGTGCCACCTCGACGGCCAGATTCTCGATGCCCGCGGCAGCTCCGATTCGGCGGCTCCGGTCGCGCGCACGTTCTGGCACGGCCTGCACCTCGCCAACGCGGCGATGACCCCCAACCGCGACGACGCCGGCACGATCAGCCGCGACAGCGCAGCCGGCTGCGCATCCTGCCATGCCGACCTCGCCCGCCCCGACGCACTCCAGCTGACGCCCGCGAGCGAAGGCGCCTACCACTGGCCCGGCGACGAAGCGTCGCAAAAGGCCTGCACGAGCTGCCACGACGGCGGCGCCGCACTGACGGCGCTGACCGTTGCCGTGCCCGCGGCGAGCAGCCAAGAGGTGCCGGACTTCCCGCACGGTCCGCACGTCGCCAGCGAGCTATTTGGCAACCGCGGTTCGTTGGCCAAAGGCTGCTACGCCTGCCACGAGTTCAGCGAGCCATTGCCCGGCGAGCCATTCACGCAGCTGCCGCAGACCAAGCCCGAAGCGCGCAGCTGCACGCAGTGCCACAGCGGCCACGACGACATTGCCGGCGGCTCGTGCCAGCAGTGCCACCCCAAGGTCGAAAACGAGAGCAACTCGTTCTTGGTGCAGGCCAAGGTCTTCGACCCGCCATGGCCAACGCGCGAGTGGCCCGCCCCCAACGGCTTCCGCCACCTGTCCGCCGGCCACGTCAACGAAGACTGCGCCGCCTGCCACGGGCAGAGTGGGCTTGAGCGCGCCGGCGCGCTGGGCGACGTGCGTGTCCCGGACGAAGGCGCCAAGCTGTGCCGCGACTGCCACCTCGAGAAGCAGTTTCACTGGCGGTAGCGCAACTCCTCCGGCTCCACGCTCCAGGCGACCCAATCGGCGGGCGCCGTCGTGCCCGCAGGCGGATGCGTGCGCCGCCAGCGCCCGCCAGCGGCAACCTGCAAGGGACCGTGAACGATATCGAGGTCCCCGTCGCTCTGCCTGTTCGACTCAGCCCCGTTCGACTCAGCCGTCGGACTTGAGGCCCGGCCAGCCTTCAAACTGGTTGCCGAACTTGCTGCGTGACTCCGGGGTCTCCGGGCGCGCTTCTTTGTATTTGTCGACCGCGTTGAACTTCACCCAGTGGCAGCTGATGCAGCCCGCAGGCTTGTTGTTGAAACGCTGACGGATCTGATCTTTGCCGTTGGTGCCGCTGTGGAACTGGCCATCTCGGTCGGCCAAGACGAAGTCCTGCTCCGCGAGCCGGATCGCGCGCAGGCGCCCCGCGCCCTCATCGATGTTGGCGCGGTGGCACGTTGCGCACTCGCTGCTCGAAGGGTGGAACTGGGCATCGGCAAAGCCGGCGAACATGCCCTGCATCGCGCCGTAGTGCGGATCGCTCGCCGCCGCTTCGGTGCCGCGGATCGCAGGCACGGCGACCGTGCCGTCCTCGGCTGCATCGTGGCAGTTGGCGCACGACTTCACTTCGTCGCCAAAGACGTATTCCGTGCGCGGCCCGTCCTCCTGCAGGATGTGGTCGTGGCACTGGCTGCAGGACAGCGACTCGGGCTTGGTCTGGATGTCCTCGCCGTCCGCGCCGAGCACATGGCATTCGGTGCACGACAGTTCGGCCAGTGCGTGCGGCTCATGCGGGAACGAGACCACATCCGCACGCTTCGGCACGAAGTCCGCGGCCAGGCTTTCGCGCACCGGGTCGCCGAGGTGGCACTCGCTGCACACCTTCATGTCGTAGGTGCGGTAGTCGATGGCCAGCGTCTCGGAGCTGCCGGCCTGCGCCGAACCCGGATGGCACTGCGTGCAGTCCTTGCTGGCCAGCTGCGCGTCGCCGCCCGGCAGGTGGGTCGCGTGACGGAAGCGCTTTTCGATCAGACGAGACGGCAGCGACGGCACGACCGCGCGGTGGCACTCGGTGCAGGTCTTCTGCACATCTTCGGCACCGCCACCATCCGTAGTGATGTAGGGGTGTGTTTGCCCAGCAAAGACAAAGGTCGTGCCGGCCAAACGCTGCACGCTCGCCTGCGGCCGCGTCGCCGCCATGTCCGGCTCGCCAAAGACGTGGCACGAGGTGCACTGCGCTTCTTCGCTGGACCAGCCGCTTGCAGCCCCCGCCGCCGCCGAACGGTCGCCCGCGATGCCCGATCCGTGCAGCGGCACCGGCTTGTTGGCCTCGCCCGTTCGCCAGCCGTCTACCGCATGGCACTGCTGGCAGTCCTGGTAGCGATGGTTGCTGCTCTCGCCGTCAAACGGAAAGTCGCGCCCGTCAAAGCCGAGCCGCTCGGGCGCGTAGACGTGGCACTGCGCACACGACTCCGAGCCTTCGGTCTTGTAGTCGGCGTAGGCCTGGGCCGTGCAGATGTCGCCCTTGCGCTCGCTGCCAAAGTGGTCGCTGTGCGCAAACGCGCCGAGCGACCACGACTCGCGGAACATGCGCGTCGGCGCCGCAACGCTGGCGGCTTCGCCGTCGGCGCGGATGTGGCACTCGCCGCAGCCGCTCGCCTCGATCGCACCCGTTCCGGTCCCGGCAAGCCCCGCTTCATCGATGCCCTCGTGGCACGAACGACAGTCGAGGGCGAGGTGATCGCCGTGGGTGAAGTTGCCGCCCGCTTGGAGCAGCGCGTTGATGCCTTCGCCCGGCGAGGCGAACGCGCGGTCGAGCTTGTCGGCGTAGGCATCGACATCGGTCGGCACCTCAAACTTGCCGGGCAAGCCGATTGCACGCGCCAGTTCGTCGCTCTGGAGCGCGCCTTCAAACCAGCGGAAGGACGCAATCGCAGCCTTGGCCTGCGTCTTCTCGTGGCACTGCGCGCACTGGCCCGGACCGGTTTCGATCGGCAGGCTGTTCATGCGGATCTTGGTGTCGGGCAAATGGCACTGCCGACACTCCAGCATGCCGTGCGTATGGTGCCGAAACGCCTGGCGCGTGCGCGATGCGAACGGCGTCAGGTCCTTGTCTGCACCGCCTTCGAACGCGATCCGCAGCTTGTCGTCGTGGCACTTCTCGCAGTGTTCTTGCGGCGACGACACCGGCTGGTCCGGCCCAAACGCGTGGCAGCCGCGGCAATCGCGGAACGTCTCCGGCACGCCAGGCTTGCCGTTGCGCGGCGCCTGGCGGCTCCACGCACTCGGGACGTGGTCCTTGTGGCTAAACGAATCCGGTCGCTTGGGCCCCTGCATGGCGCCAGGCGGCGTCAGCAGGGTGGCGGCCAGCAAGCTCGCCAGCCAAACCAGCCCCAGCACAAGAACGACGCTACGCGAACGCATCGGCATCAGCTCCTACTTGCCCTTCGGGCGGATCTTGACCGGTCCCTTGCAGATGGCCTGACAGGTCAGCCGGCAGTTGGCTTCGTCGAGCTTGCCGCCGAGCTTCTTGTTGGCCTTCTTGATGGTGTTCTTCTCGCGGGACGACGCCTCGCTGAGATTCTCCATGCCCTCGAGAACGGTGACCACGCACTTGCCGCAGCTGCCGCCTGAGTCGCTTGGCTCGTCCTCATCCCAGCACTCCCAAAGCGTGCCGCAGGCGCCGTCGATGCTGCCCGAGTCATCGGTGGCGACATCGGCCTCGGCCATGAACGACAGCATCGGCACTTCTTCGTCGCCGATCGGCGCCGGGATCTCGGTGCCGTCTTCTTGGATGATCAGCGGTTCGCCGGTTGGTGCCGCGGCGGGCGCTGGCTCGGCGGCTGGCGCCGGCGCGGGCGCGGCGGGCGCGGCCGGAGGTGCGGCTGCCGCAGGCGCCGCGGCAGGAGCCGGCGTCGCCATACCGGCCTGCGTTTGCTCGATGCGAGGCTCCGGCTTCGGCTTCTTCAGGACGGCCGCTGTGCCGGTCGCATCCAGCACTTCGCTGCGCAGCTCGACAAAGCGGAAGCGCTGCTCGCCCATCCAGACCTCATCGCCTTCGTTGAGGCGAAGCGAGCCGTTGAGCGCCACAAACGAACCGTTGCGCGACTCGTCGCGCACGCGGGCGACACCGCCGGCATCGGCCACCGACAGGTGCGAACGCGACAGGGCGTAGTCCTGCGGGTTGAGGTCATCGCGACCGATCGTGCGCTCCTCGCGCTGCAGTGGGATCGTCTTGGCGACGTTGCCGTTGGCATCGAGCACCGACAGGACCGCGTTGCCGCCCTGCGCATCGACGCGCAGGCGCTGCTGTCCGGCGACCAGGATCGTGCCGACGGGCATCGTGCGCTCGGCGTTGATGCGCACGAAGCACTCGCCGCCAAAGCCCTGGTTGCTGACGTAGCACTCGTCGGTATCGATCTTGAACGCCGCGTGCTGATCCAGCAGCAGCGCATCGTTGCCGATCACAACCCGCCCGGCCGACTTGCCGACGACGTTGTCGCCGACCTGGAAGAAGAAGTCCTGCTTCGGCGGGTGCTCGCCCGGCCCCATGTGCACGAAGGCGGCACCGAAGCGCTCGGCGGGTTCTTCCTGAACCGGAGCGGGCGCCGGCATGACGCCCGTCGCAGCACGCGACGGCACCGCCATCGTCATGCTCATCTCTTGGCGAGCCTTGGCGATCGCAGCATCGTCGCCGCCGTCACGGCGCGCCTTGATCGTCTCGACGATCTGCACGCCTTCGATCATGCCGACCTTGAAGCACGTCGAGTATTCCTTGAGGTTCGACTGCAGCGCGTCCGGGCTGAAGTCGTCGGTCTGCAGGTAGGCTGGGTGCAGCAGGCCACCCGCCATGAAGATGTTTGGCTGCTGCGACTCGTTGAGGTCGCTGACCGCCAGGCGCTTCTTCTTGGGAGCGTCGGCGAGCGAGAACTCTTCGATCTGCATCGACTTCAGCAGCTCCGTCGGGCGCTCCGAGCCAATGAAGGCGAGCACCTGCTTCTTCTCGAATTCGAAGCAAGACAGCTCCGGCGGCTGGTTGGTCTGCTGCACGCGGCGCGTCTTGACTGCCACCAGGTCGTTGCCGTTGTCGTCCTTAAAGACCGCGAGCGGCTCACTGAGCGGCATGTAGCGGATGTTGCCACCCGTCCACGCCTCGTAAAACTTGCCCGCCAGCGCCTTGCCCTTGGCGACCTTCGGCATTTCGCGGCCGCGGTAGCACCAGAAGATGTCGTTCTCGTCCTTGGCCTTCTTCTTGGCGATCGCGATCGCGACCACCGCCTCGGCCGCGGACATGCCGCCGCCCACCACGCACGCCGGCGCGCCGACGTAGTCGTTGGCGTCGCCGAGCTTGTAGCGGATGCCGAGGCCGTCCCCCATCAGTCGGACCTTGGCCGGCTGGCCACTGCCGAGCGACAGGACCATGTTGCGGCAGTAGATCTTGGAC
>JBGCDH010000150.1:0-10995 GCA_045105235.1 Planctomycetota bacterium
TGTTTGTGCCGATTGTCGTCGCGCTGCCGTTTGCGCTGCCGCTGCTGCTTGCGGCGCTGCCGACAGCTGCGGTGCGGCGGGCGCGCCGCGCGCGCGTCCAGCTGATCCTGCGCGACCTCTATCCGGTGCTAGAGCTGTTCGCGAGCCTGGCGCAGGCCGGCCTTGCCTTTGACGCCGCGCTCGCCCGGGTGCTCACGACGCTCGGCTCCGAACGGCCGCTGGGCCGCGAGCTGATGACGTTTCAGGCCGAAGTGCTCGGTGGCTCGGATCGCGCTCGCTGCTTTCGTCGGCTGGCGCGCCGCATCGAATTGCCGCAGATCAGCAGCTTCACGTCGGCGCTGATCCGCGCCCACGAGGTCGGCATCGGTCTCGCCGCGACGCTGCGTCGTCAGGCGAATGAACTGCGCAACGAACTGCGCGAACGCGCCCTCGCGCGCGCCCAGTCGCTGCCGGCCAGGCTCGTGTTTCCGCTCGTGATTTGCTTCTTGCCGGGGATCTTCGTGATGAGCCTCGGTCCCGCCTTCTATGGCTTTGTGGTCGATACCGCCGGCTTCGGCCAAACTCGCTAGTTTTGATGCGCCTCGCTCCCTTCATCAAGTTCGTCTTCGCCCTTGCGGCGGTCGCTGCCACCTCCGGCTGCACGCTCTGGGATCCGGACTACGAACCCGACCCGGACCAGTACCTGCAGGACCTGCTGTCGCCGCTAGAGGATCGCGACGCGAAGCTCGATGCGCCGACCCGCGACCGCCTGCGCTTTGCCGTCGAGCGGCTCGCGACACGGCATCCCGGCCACGTGCCGAGCCAGGTCGCTGCGAGTGCGCTGGCGATGGAGTCGGGGGAACCGCAGCGTGCACAAACCTACGTCGACCGCGCGCTGTCGCTTGAGCCAGGCAACGTCGAGGCGCGCTGCATGCGCGTGCGTATCGCGGTCGCCGACGGCAGCCTGGACCTCGCCCGCAAGCTCGTCGACGACGGACTGCGCATTCGGCCGGACTCGTTCCATCTCTACGAGTCCTCGGCGTGGCTGCACCAGCTCAACGTGCGCTTCGACGAGGCGATGCGTGCGCTCGACGCCGCGGAAACGCTCGGCGCGCCCGCTTGGCGGATCGCGTTCCACCGCGGTTTGGTCGAAGAGCTCGGCGGCGATTCGGACGCCGCGGTGGGGCACTACCGGGCCGCGATCGATCACAACGACGAGTGTGAACCGGCGCGTCAGCGGCTTGCGGGGCTGTTGATGAAGCGAGAGATCGGCGGGCGCTGATTCGGATCGACGCCCGCCCTACGACTCCTGCCGCTTGTGCGTGCGGATACCTGCCCGCTGCAGCATCCGGCTCCCGATCCGAAAAGACAGGATCGCAACGCCGATTGCGGGGGCGGCGAGCACCGGGCACAGCAGCTTGATCCACTGTCGCAGGATGCCGCGATCGATCGCTTCGAGGGCCCACGCCCCAAGGGGAATGCAGAGCAGCACGCCGGCCGCCATGGAGACGATGGCCAGCAGCCAGCCGTGCACGGTGAGATCGCCTAGCTTGATATCGAGCATGGACGGAATCTTGAGCGGTCAGCGTCCTGCGGTTCGCGGTCCCGGGATACCAGGATCGAGTTTCGCTCCGCACGGCACTGTGTCGCGAGCCGCGCGCAGCGGGGGCTACCGAAACGGGCTTGAGAACCGCTCATCTTCTAGAAACGTGCGGTCGGTCAGCGTTTTCAGGAACGCAACCAGGGCCAGCTGCTCCTGCTTGTCGAGATCGATGCCGCGCGGTTGCGAGCCCCGCCTGCCGAAGCCCCGACCGCCGAAGCCCCGACCCGCCAGGCGTCGGTCGACATTCGGATGCGCCTGCACCCCAGTGGCGTAGTGCGCAACGACCTGCTCAAGCGTCTGGAAGCGGCCGTCGTGCATGTAGGGCCCCGTGACCTCGACATTGCGCAGCGAAGGCGCTTTGAACTTGCCGTCGTCCTCGGGCCGGCCGGTGACCGCGCCGACGCCGCGGTCCTTACGGGAATCCCGATCGAGGCCGATGTTGCGCGGTCTGCTCGCAACGAACAGGTCGCCACGGACCCCACGACCGCGACGGCCGCGCGGCACGCGCGCATGGCACGACGCACACGACGGTCCGCGCCCTCGCCCAAAGAAGATGCGCTTGCCGAGGTTCTCCTGCTCGCGGAAGTTCGCGAAGTCGCCGTCGACGGAGCCGGCCTGACGATAGCCCTCGTCAAAGCGCGATCCAGAAGACGTCAGCGTCCGCACGAATTGCGCCAGGGCCTGCGCGATGCGCGTTTCGGATGTCCCGCCGTCGCCGAACGCCTCGCGAAACAGCACCTGGTACTCCGGCAACTTGTCCAGCCGCTCGATCAGCGCGGGCAGCTTCATGCCCATCTCGAGCCGATCCTGGATCGGCACCAGCACTTGCTCTTCGAGGCTCTTGGCCCGCGCGTCCCAAAAGAACCCGCCGGTCGCGTGGTCGCGCACGTTGACCAGGCTCGGCGAATTGCGCTTGCCGCGCCGCGACCGGATGCCGGTGCTCAAGCGCGACGGGTCGGCAAACGCGTGCTCCTGGCGATGGCACGACGCGCACGCCACCGTCTTGGTCACGGAGAGCCGCTTGTCGTAGAACAGCACCCTGCCGAGCGTCGCCCCCGCGTCCGTGACCGGATTGTCGTTCGGCGTGCTGTCACGCGGCCCCGGCCCGCGGCGTCTGCGAAAGCGCTGCGTGGGCTCCGCATAGCGGTGTGATTCGGCCGGGAGCACGATTCGAAAGCCATGCTCGCTGCCAAGGACCCGCTCGTTTGCGGCCGTCTCCTGAGCGATCGAGGCTCCCGCGAACAGTAGGAGCGTGAACAGTCGGGTGGTTGCGTGCTGCATGGGCCGGTCGGACCCGAACGCACGGCCTCGCGATTCCCCACGGGCATACGCTGTCGTCAGTGCGCAGGGCGACCTAGCCAAGCCCTACATCGCAACAAAACGCCCCAGCTCCGTGCAGCGGAGGAGCCAGCCCCGCGCAGCGGAGGAGCCAGCCCCGCGCAGCGGAGGAGCCAGCCCCGCGCAGCGGAGGAGCCAGCCCCGCGCAGCGGAGGAGCCAGCTCCGCGCAGCGGAGGAGCCAGCTCCGTGTAGCGGAGGAGCCAGCCCCGCGCAGCGGGAGAAAACACATGGTGTTTGCTGAAGCCGCAGCTCCGGGCCTACTGGCCCGGAAGCTGCGTCTTCAAAAATGCCATGTCGCTTGCGAACTGACCCAGCGCCTCGCGATCGGCGTCGGTGATCTTCTTGAACTTCACGGTGACGCGCACGGTGTCGTCGTCGCCGGCTGGTTCGACGCCCGCGCTTTCGCCGACGATCTCGAAGAAGCTCTTCTTGATCATCTTGACCTGGAACTTCAGGTTCATCTCGCCGCCTTCGAAGAACAGCGGCTTGGCCTGGTCGGCGTTGAAGCCGGCTTTGCTGCCGTTCCAGAGGAACTGCATCTTCTGGCCGTCGACGTTGGCGATCTTGCCGACAAGCACGTTCTTCTTGGCGGGCAGCATCTTGTTGCGCGTGTCGTCGGCGAACGTGACGAGCACCTTCTCCTGGTCGACGGGTGCCTCGCCGGTCAGCTCGCGCTTGTTCAGGTGCTTGATCAGCACCTTGGTTGCGGCGGCCTCATCGGCGTGCATCGTGATCAGCTTGTCGATGCCGACCTTGGTGATGACGTCGCGGACAAACGGCGACGGCTGGGCGACCACCAGTTCGCCATCCTCGGCGCGGCAGCGCTTGTGCGCCTTGATGACGGCGCCGAGAGCGGTCGAGTTGATGAACTTGACCAGGCGCATGTCCAGAATCAGGTGCGTGATGCCGCGCTCGAGCAGGTCTTCGACTTCCTCGAGGAAGGCGGGACAGTAGAACGTGTCAAATTCACCCTTGAGCGTCAGGGTCGCGTAGTCGTCGTGCTGGGACTTGTCGATCTTCATGGCAAGCGCGAAACCGTGGGAGAGGTCGGTTCGGAAGGGGGCCTGGATTCTGGCCGCTCGTCGGGCGCCGCGCAATGTGCCGTCGCGCAATCCGCGTCGGTCGCGATCGGCCGACCGTTTGTTCCAGGTCGAGAATTGTCGCGGGGTTGCACCTGTTACTGGCCCGGCTGTCGGCTAGAGTTCCGCCGGCGATGAAGTGGCCTTGGTCCAAGAAGAGCGAAGGCGCGGCTGCAGGCGGCGCGGCGTCCGGCGGCATGTCCCCGGGTGGGGATGATATGTCCGCATCCACGATTCTGACCGGCAACCCGGTCGAGGACTCGCGCAGCCTTGAAATCCTGCTCGATACGATCGCGGCCGTCACGGCCAATATCGACCTCGACAGCGTGCTGCGCGATATCGTCGACCGCTCGCTCCAGGTCACCAGCGCCGAGCGGGCCCTGCTGCTGCTCGGCTCCGACCCGGAGGGCTTGACCGTGCGCGTGGCCCAGGACAAGGATGGCGCATCGCTGTCCGGCGAGCTGCAGTGGTCCCGCAGCCTGGTCAAAAAGTGTCTCGAGGACGGCTATGCGGTCCGCTCCGTCGTCCAGTCCGATCAAGAAGCGCTCGAGGTCGGGCGCTCGGTCTACGATCTCAAGCTGCGGGCGGTGATGTGCGCCCCGATGCGCGCCAAGGACCGCACGGTCGGCGTGATCTATGTCGATTCGCGCGCTGTGCGCCGTGAGTTCTCGGCGCGCGACCTGGCGCTGTTCGGTGCGATTTCGGCCCAGCTGGCGATCTCGGTCGAAAACGCCCGGCTGCACGCGGACTCGCTGGCCAAGGCCAAGCTGCAAAAAGACGTCGAAATCGCGCGCCGGATCCAGCAGCACCTGCTGCCAACGGTGCCCGACGACATCGATGGGCTCGAGGTCGCGCTGCGTTACGAGGCGGCCGAGCAGGCTTCGGGGGACACCTACGATCTGGTGCCGCTGCGCAACGGCCGCTACGCGATCATGATCGGCGACGTCACCGGGCACGGTGTCGGCGCCGCGCTGCTGACGCACACGGTCACTTCGGCGCTGCGCAGTTACCTAGAGCTGATCGACGACATCGCCGACGTCGTCGCGCGCGTCAACCAGCGCCTGGTCGACAGCGTCGAGACCGGCAACTTCATGTCGCTGCTGCTGATGGTCGTCGACCCGAAAAAGCGCCATCTCGAGTACGTCAACGCCGGCCACCCGGGCGTCTTGGTTTGCCAGAAGGACGGCAGCCGCGTGCTTGAGAAGACCGGCATGGTGCTCGGGGTCGTTGGCGATCAGGCCTACGAAAAGAGCCCGGTGATCGAACTCGGCGCGGGTGACGTGCTGTTTGCCCACACCGATGGCGTGGACGAGGCGATGTCGCCTTCGCGCGAGGTCTTTGGCACCGACCGCCTGCACGCGCTCGTGCAGGAAAAGCGCCTGGCTGGCGCTCCGGCCGAAGCCGTGCTCTCCGAAATCATGCGCCAGGTGCACGCGCATACGGGCACCGACGTCATGGACGACGACTTCACGATGATCACGGCGCGCATCGGATAAGGAAGAGCCGGATAAGGAAGAGCCGGATAGGGAGGAGCCGGATAGGGAGGAGTAGCTTCGGGAAGACGTTGGCTTCTGCGGCTCGCGAGAAGTCGACGCAGGGTGGTGCTTTGCCGGGGCTCGCGCGCCGCAATCGACGGACTCCCAACTCGTTTCTTGCGAAAGCCGGGTGCCGGCGGCACCGTCGTAGCGTTGTGAGCCAGAGCAAGAGCAAGCAGGGCCAGGCGGGAGCTTCCCGTCGCAAGGCGTCCCCGTTGGCCGATCGTCGCATCCAGATCGTGCTGGTTGGTTTGGCGCTCGCAGTTGGCATCTACGTGTTTCAGTGGTGGCGCTCGGTGCAGGCTACGGCCGAGGCGCGCAAGCAGTTGATCCTCGATACGCGCAACGAACTGATCCAGGACGAGCCGGACCGCGACCGGCTCGGGCGGTTCATGGCCGACCTCAAGCGCCTTCCGGATGCCGACTCCGACTCCCTGGTGCGTGCCCTGCGCGCTGAAATTGAGCTGGTGCGGGAGCGTCCGGAGCGGGCCTACCAGCAGTTTCGCGCGGAAATCGATAGTCCGACGGCGACGTCGGAGCAGCACGCGCTGGCGTCGCGCATCCTGCTGGCGCGGCACGAGGGCTTCGCGGGTGACACCAGCGTGGCGGCGACGATGTTGGCCGAGACCGTCCGAATGGCCAGGTCGGCCTATCGCACCAGCAGCTCGCCGCGCGACTTGTTCCGCGCCTGGCAGGCTGCCAAGCGGCTGTTCAAAGATGCGCTGGCCACAGAAGTCGGCGACGAGCTGATCGCGGCCCATGCCGACTCTTCGGAGGCCCGTCTCGTGCAGCTGTCGGCACGATTTGAACCGGTTGGTAGCGCCCGCGACGTCGGCAACCTGATCGTCGACACGCCCGTGCCCTCACGCGAACTGCGCGCGATGGAAGCGCTGGTGATGCTTGGGCAGGGGGACGTCGACGGTGCCCGCAAGCTGCTTGAGAAGGAGCTGGCGCAGGCGCCCAACGTCTGGGTGCTGCGGTTTGCCGCGGCGATCGTTTTTGACGCCTGGCGCCGCAGTCCGGTTCTCGACGAGGCGAAAAGTGCGCAGGTCCTGGCGCGGCGCAACAAGCAGTACGACTGGCTGCTCGAACGTGCGCCGGGCGACTATGAGCTGCGGGCGCGGTGGCAGGCGCTGCGCGCCAAGTGAGATGGGGCAGGCGCTGCGCGCCTCTACTGCGCCCAAAGGCAGCCGCGCCAGGCAAACGCGAGCACGAGCGTGCCAGCCGCGAGCACGGTAAACAGCGGCGCAACGAAGACGCGCGGCAGGCCGAGGTTCTGCGTGATGTGGGTTAGGTGGCGCCGGTCGCCAACCCATGGTGGCACGCCGATCGCGAGGCGCGCGGTTACCACTTGGCCAAAGTCGATCAGCGGCACCGCCAGGGTCAGCAGCAGCCGCGGATCGCGGTCCCATGCAACCTGGGGGACAATCGCCGCCGAGACCGTGAGCCCGATGGTGTAGGCGCCGCTGTCGCCGAGGAAAAAGCGCGCCTTCGGCCAGTTCCACGGCAAGAACGCCAGCGCCGCGAAGCCGCAGGCGGTGGCCCAGGCGGGTAGGGCCAGCTCCGCCGCGGCCGGATGGCCCGCCGCCGCTACCAGCAGGCTCCAGCCGAGCAGCAGCGTGGCCCCGAGCGAAGCGGTGACGCCGTCGGTGTTGTCGAGGAAGTTCAGGGCGTTGCCGAGCACGAACGTCAGACAAAATGCGACCAGCCACGAAAACGGTGCGGCGGTCGGATCGTGCGCATGCGTGGCCGTGAGCGCCGCGGCCGAAAACAGCGCCGCGGCTTTGATGCGCCAGTCGACGCCGGCGTCGTCAATGGGCCCGGCTCCCTCCTTGTCGCGGTCGTCGACGAAGCCGACGGTCGCCACCAGCGCAATCGCGGCGAGCACGAGCCAGGCGTTGGCCGCGATCAGCCACGGCGCGATCGCCACCGGCAGCAGCACGCCCGCGAGCGGGGTGGGGCGCTCGTGCTGCTTGCGGCCCGGACCCGGTCGATCCTCGGGCAGCCAGCCATAGACGCGCCGGTTGACGAAGTCGCCGAGCGCGAGGCACGCGGTCGCGATTGGCACGGCCCACCAGGACGCGATCATCGGTAGAGGGCGTGTTCGTCGATGTAGATGCGCACCGGCGCCGGCACGTCTTCGAGCGGCTCGCAGCCCTGCGCGAGCTGGCGGCGCAGCTCGCTCGAAGAGGTGTCGTCGGCGGGCAGGTCGAGCACGTTGGCGAGCAGGTGCCGGCACTCGTCGGCCGTCAAATCGAGTGCCGCGAGCTGCGCGGGGTCGATCGGATCGCCCGCTCGGGGGTAGGTTGTCACGGTGGCCAGCTCGAGCATCCGGTGATGGGCGTGCCAGGTCGGCAGCAGCGGCAGGTTGTCGCTGCCGATCAGGAAAAACAGCTCGCGGCCGGGGTGCTGCTGCGCAAATTCCTCGAGGGTATCCGAGGTATAGGAGGGGCCCTGCCGGTGCAGCTCGCGGTCGTCGACGACGACGCCCGGCACGTCCCGCATGGCCAGGCGGGCCATCGCCAGCCGGTGTTCGGCCGAAACCAGGTCCGGACGGCCCCGCTTGTGGGGGTGGTCGCCCGAGACGACCACGTGCAGGCGGTCGATTGGCAGGTGCTGGAGCGCCGCGCGGCACAGGCGGACGTGGCTCTGATGCGGCGGATTGAAAGAGCCGCCGTAGATGCCGATGCCCCGATTCGAGGCTGGGGTGCCGTCGTCCGTGCTGCCTGCTGCGCCAGAAACCATGAAGCGGCGGAGCGTAGGGGGCGGCGCCGGGCGGCTCAACCGGTGGCCGCCCGGAGACTTCGGTTCTTCGGCCCAGCTCGGCTGGCCAGCCAGTGGGATGGTGAAATGGCGGTTGCGCCGCGATTTCCAGGCCGGTAGTTTCATCGCACCGCGCTTCTCCCGGCGCGGCCTGAGACCCCTTTCCAACCCTCGAGCCGTTCTGCCAAGAACGGGCCCACTGCTATGCGCAAGCTTGCACTCGTCCTAGCCCTCCTCCCCGCGACCGCCTGCTCGACCTTCGGTTGGGAAAGTCAGGGCTCTGAGCTCACGCAGGAGCAAAAGGAAAGCGGCATCCGCAGCGTCGCCGCGCTCGCGAACGAATACGAGACCCGCACGTTCTTCCGCGGTGTCCGCCGTCGCAGCGATGGCCGCAACAACGCGTTCGGCCGCGACCTGATGGGCATCACGCGTTTCCTCGATCGCCACATCTGGAACTACGACGAGAACGATCCCTACGTCAACTTCCCGAGCCGCACGACCAAGCTCGAGCACATCGGGCGCTTTGGCCTGAACACGGTCAGCTCGCTGCCGCTGGTTGATGAGATCACGACCCGCTGATCGGGTCGCATAGCGACCCGAACAGCGGGTCGAGATCTGCTTTTTCTTTGCTTCTGTGGGAGCAGCAGCCGCGGTGAGAATCGCAACTGGCCCACGGACGAAGCAAAGGGGGAGGCGGCTGGAAGCCGCCTCTCGCTTGCATGCGCATCGGGCGTTTCGCAGTTCGCCGAGTCGGCAGCTACGCGGGAACGCTTCGCCAAGCCTCGCTGCGGGGAACGCTTCGCCAAGCCTCGCTGCGGAGGACGCTTCGCCGGGCCTCGCTGCGGAGGACGCTTCGCCAAGCCTCGCTGCGGAGGACGCTTCGCCGAGCCTCGCTGCGGGGCACGCTTTGCTTGGGCTAGCCGCGAGCGTAGAGGGCTAGTTGGCGGACTCGTTGGGCGGGGGCGGGGAGCTCGTAGCGGACGCAGCGTTCTTGGCGGAGCTTGCCGATCTTGTTTGGGGGCTCGGCTTCGGCTTCTAGCCAGAGGACCATGTGGCCGCCGGGGCGGACCAGGGGCTCGGCCATGGCGCCGACTTGCTCGGGGCGGGCGACGGCGCGGGCGGTTACGAGGTCGAAGCCGTGGCGGAAGTCCTTGCGCAGGGCGGGGGCCTGCTGGGCGTCGAGCTGCAGGGTCTCGATGCGGTCGATGCCGGAGGTGACCAGGCAGGTGCCGATGGCGCGGATCTTTTTGCCGGTCTTGTCCATCAGCAGCACGGTGGCGTGCGGGTGGAGGGCGGCGACACCGACGCCGGGGAAGCCGTTGCCGGTGCCGATGTCGAGCACGTGTTGCGGCTCGAGTCCGAGTAGGCCAAAGGCGAGGCTGTCGAGGGCGTGCAGCACGACGGCCGCTTCGCGGTCGCGCACGGCGGTCAGGTTGATGTGCTCGTTGGTGACGAGCATCGCGTCGAGGTAGGCGAGCACCTCTTCGGCGGAGGCTTCGTCGATCGCGACTCCCAGGCTCTTCGCCAGCTCGATCAGGCGGGTGGGATCGGTTGCTTCAGGTGCGCTCACGGCAGGATCTTCGGCTGTCGGGTGGCCGGTGCAACCGTGTTTGTTGCGCTTTGAACGTTCGTCCGCCGTCCGACTCGGTCACCGCATTCTGGGCTGCGGCAAAACTCGAACGTCGAACGGATCCTTTGGGTCGGATGGGGCGAGGCCGTGCGCAATGGGGACGATGCGCGTTCGCGTGCCGTCGGCAAGTTCGACGGGACGTGTCAGCACGATTGGGTAGCTGCCGGGGGCAAAGCTCTGCGATGTGCGAAAGACGATGGTCTTGCCTTCGCGCGGCGCGGAAACGCCGCTGGGGTCCGTTCCGTAGGTCAGATGGCCTTCTCGTCGTCGCAGCTCCTCGCGGACCGCGACATCGTGTGCCGATGGGGCGGCCTCGGCGCGGCGTCGGCCCGAGGCTTTGCGCTCATGGCTGCGTCGCCTGCGTTCGGCGCGCTGCTCGTCGCGGGCAAGTTGCGCGTGACGACGTGCAGCCAGCCGCGTCGCGATTCGCTCGGCAGCTCGGCGAGGGCGGCATGCTCTCGGCGCGCGGCGGCCGCGGCCTGCGAGGCTGCATCGTCGGCGGCAGCCGGATCCGCACAGAGGCTGTGCGCAAGTCGCCGCACGAAGTCCAGGTCGGCGAGCAGTTGCCCTGGTTCGCCGCTGCCATCGCGTTTGCTGTGGTCGTTGGTGCCCATCACGATCGAACGTCGGTCGGATCGACAGTGTCCCACGAAATCACCCGGCGTGGCGCGTCTGGCGGACCAGGCTCCACCATTGGTGTCTAGTTCCAGTTCTAGTTCTAGCGCTAGCGCTAGCTCGACGCGGAGTCGGCGAGCGGGCTCGGCGCCGCGGCGGCCTGGCCGCGGCTCTTCAAGACGCGCAGGCCGTGCAGGCCGACGATGGGGCCGCCGACGAAGCCGGCGACCAGGATCCGCCACCAGCCCTCAGGGGCAAACGCGAAGTCGAGCGCGAGCAGCACGAGCCAGATGCCGACGGCCAATAGAAAACCGTCGCGGGCCGAGCGCAAAAACTTGCTGAGCGGCAGCTGCAGGTGGCGCAGCGCGTAGTGCAGCGCCAGCAGCAGGCCGAGCGCGATGGCGACGCAGGCAGCTGCCGCAAAGCCGTTGACGCCGTAGTAGATGGCCGCG
>JBGCDH010000151.1:0-32400 GCA_045105235.1 Planctomycetota bacterium
AGTGTAGTGCATCCGATATAGGGGGCATTCTGCGGGCACGCAGACGCCCGTCGCGGCGTTGCTGCTCCTCGGCAGACAGGCTCGCCGGCAGGCAGTCTGGAACATGCATTCGTCACAGCGCCTTGCGACGAACGCCCTCGCATCCCGGATCATACCCCATCTACCAGATGCACTACACTAGAGCCGCGCCGCGGTTCTTCTGGCGGTATTTCGGGCGGCATCTCGCACCGCCTACTGCTTTTCGAGCTGCACGGAGATCTCGCTGCCGCGCGAGATGGCCGTTGGGCCGGCCATTTCGAGGATGTCCTGCTCTGCCGCGGTGTGGTGCAGGCGCATGGCGATCAGATGCCAGTTGCCGTCGGGTAGCGAGTCGAAGCGCACGCGACCTTGCGCATCGGTAAAGGCGACCAGTGCCGCGCTCTGCGCGGAGGCGGCCGGCGCGACGTCCGCCGGCGCGCGGCCAAAGCACGTCATGGTAACCCAGGCGCCGGCGACCGGCTGCTCCTCCGCGTCGAGCACGATGGCCTCAAACGGCTCTTCGTCGCCGGCGCGCAGCTCGATTTCCTGCTGGCCCGGCTTGGCCTGACTCGTTGCATAGCCGCCGCGCCCGGCCGCCGCCATGACCATCAGCCGGCCCGGCAAAAGCGACGGGAAGTGAAAGCGCCCGCCGTGGTCGGCATACGTGACCCACAGCAGTTCGCTGGCGGCTTCGTGATGTGGCTCCATGGTCTTGGCGACGATGCGTGCGAACGGCAGCGGGTTGTTGTTGTGGTCGACCACGGAGCCGGAAAGCGGCCGCCGTTGGACCGGGGTTGCGGCATCCCTGTCGGCTTGCAGCGCGGTCGGAACGATGCCGGCCAGGACCGGAAACTTGCGCAGGCTCGCGAGCGTGCCGTCCAGGCTCGCCGCGAAAAGCTCAAACGGCCCGGCAACCGGGACGTCGATGCGAAAGCGACCCTGGCTATCTGCCGTCGCGGTCTTGGCCCGCACGCCATGCCCGGGCAGCGTGTGGCCACCGAGACCGGGCAATTCTGGATGCGCCCGCCAGCGCAGCGTGATGGTGGCGTTGGCCAGCGGCGCGCGATTGGCCATGCGCGCCACACCAGCGACCTGCCGCGCGGTCGCGACGGTCGTTGGGGGGCTGGACTGGGCGGTGAGCGTGGACCACAGCATCAGTGCGACGAACCCGACGAGGCGCGCGGATGACATCCGGTCAGGATAGCCACATCAGGAGTTGCGTGGTACCTCGGCATGTTCGGCTTACTTGCTGCCGGCGTTCTGTTGCTTCCGTCGGGCTGTTGCGGCACCGTTTCGGCATGAGCGTGCCGGTGCGGAAGACCTACAAACTCTACGTTGGCGGGAAGTTCCCGCGCAGCGAGTCGGGCCGGGTCTACCAGCCGGCTGGCAACACGGCTGGCAACACGGCTGGCAACCCGGCTGGCAACCCTGGGTGCAACACCGCGCGCGCCTCGCGCAAGGACCTGCGCGACGCGGTGCTCGCCGCGCGCAAGGGCCTCGCCTCGTGGAGCGGCGCCAGTGCCTACCTGCGCGGCCAGATTCTCTACCGCATTGCCGAGATGCTGACGTCGCGGCGCGATGCGATGGTCGCCGAACTGCAGCTTGGCGGCGAGACGGCCGCCGCGGCCAGCAAAGAAGTCGACGCCGCGATCTCGCTGACGACCTGGTATGCGGGTCTGTGCGACAAGATCCAAAGCCTGCTCGGCAGCCAAAACGCGGTCAACGGCCCGTTCTTCAACTTCTCGACGGTTGAGCCGACCGGCGTGATTGGCGTGATCGCACCGGAGCAGCCGGCCTTGAGCGGGCTGCTGGCGATGGTGCTGCCGGTCCTGGCGGCGGGCAACGCGGCGATCGTGCTGGCCAGCGAGCGGGCACCGTTCGCGGCACTCGCACTTGGAGAGGTCATGGCTTCGTCCGATGTTCCGGCTGGCGCCTGCAACGTATTGGCCGGTTCGCACGAAGAGCTCGGGCCGCACTTTGCTGCGCACCGCGATCTTGACGGGATGTTTTGTGCGGGCGCTCCCAACGCCGAGTGGAGCGCGCTCGCCGCCGACAACGTCAAGCGCGTGCGCTACCTCGACCTCGCGGAGCTGGCCTGGAAGCAGACCGAGAACCTGCAGTCGTTGGCCTACGTCGAGCCGTTTGTCGAGGTCAAGACGCTCTGGCACCCGGTAGCGCCCTGATGCAGAACCACCCGGCGCGATTGATCGCAAGAAAGCGCGATGGCGAAGCGCTTGGTCCTGACGAGATCCAGGACCTCGTCGACGGCGTCTGCGACGGCTCGCTCGGTGACGCGCAGCTCGGCGCGCTGCTGATGGCGGTTTGCTGCAACGGCATGACCGCGGAAGAAACTGGCGCGCTGACGGCCGCCATGCGCGATTCGGGGCGCGTTCTGGACCATGCGCGCGTGGACCGCCGCAAGGTCGACAAGCACTCCACCGGCGGCGTCGGCGACAAGGTCAGCCTGCTGCTCGCGCCGATGGTGGCGGCAGCCGGCGTGGCGGTGCCGATGATGTCCGGGCGCGGCCTGGGGCATACCGGCGGCACGCTCGACAAGCTTGAGTCGCTGCCTGGCTACCGCGTCAACCTGTCGGTCGAGGAGTTTTCGACCACGATCGAACGCTGCGGCTACGCGATGACGGCGCCGAGCGGCGAGCTGGCGCCGGCCGACCAGCGCATGTACGCAACGCGCGATGTCACCGGCACCGTTGAGAGCATCCCGCTGATCACCAGTTCGATCCTGGCCAAAAAGCTCGCCGAGGGCATCGATGCGCTGGTGCTCGACGTCAAGTGTGGCCGGGCCGCGTTCTTGCCGGAGCTGCACGATGCCGAGCAGCTCGCCGAATCGCTGGTGCAGACCGGTCGTGCGATGGGTATCGACGTCACCGCTTTGCTGACGGACATGGACCATCCGCTGGGCCTCGCCATCGGCAACGCCGTCGAAGTGCGCGAAGTTCTGGCGGCGCTCGAAGGCGATTGCCCCACCGATTTGCGCACCGTCACGCTGGCGCTCGGCGCCGAGATGCTGCGCGCGGGTGGAGTGGCCGAGGATGTCGAGTCGGCGACGGCCACGCTGGAGCAGCTGTGGCAAGACGGCGTCGTGCGGCAGGTGTTTGGCCACAACCTGGAGCTGCAGGGTGGCAATCCACGCGTGCTCGACGATCCGTCGCTGCTGCCTCGCGCCGCGCACGTGGTCCCGGTCGAAGCCGTTCGCGCCGGATTTGTCGAAGACGTCGAGCCGCTCGAGCTCGGGCGGGTCGTGGTGGACCTCGGCGGCGGCCGCAAGCAGCCGTCGGATCCAGTCGATCCATCGGTGGGCGTTGTGCTGCGCCGTGAACTCGGCGACGAAGTGCAGCCCGGCGACGTGCTCGCGTTCGTGCACGCGAGCACCAAGCTGTCGGCGCAGACGGCAGCGGAGCGCTGCTCGGCTGCGATTGTCGTCGGGGACCAGCGCGGCCGCCGCGGCGCGATGGTCAAGCGGCGGATGGGCTGAAGCACTGGCCGCGATGCCCGTTTGCGATGTCGGATGGCGCTCGGCCTCGTTGTGCGAGCGGCGATGGGCGAGAGCGCGCGTCGCTACTTCGGTAGCACTTCACGCTGCAGCAACTTGGGCGCCGCTGGCAGGTGGCCAGAGCGCAGGGTCTTGACGAGGCGTTCGGCCTGCTGCTGCGTGAAGTTGCCTTCGATCACGCCGCGTCCCGCAATGCGGCCGCGAAAGATGGGGGCGGATGCGATCTGGCCTTGGAGCAGGATCGCGCACATGCGCCCACGGTTTGCGAAGCTGAACTCACTGTAGGCCTCCTTGCGCTCGCGCTTGAGCTCATAGTTGACGGCCAGACCGCCGCTCATGCCGATGCCCAAGGTGCAGGCGGAGAGCTTGAGGTCGCCCTGGTGAAAGTGCTGTTCGTGAAGGTTGATTGCGACGCACTCCAGCAGGTGCGGTGGGGCGCCGGCGGCAGCGGGGCCGCGCTGGAACTCCTCTTCGGTGAACAGCGGCACGACCGCGATGGGCGCCTTTCCTGTCGTGCGTTGCCCGTATCGGGTGCCCCAGCGCCCGCCGTCTGCCTCGATCCGGTGCAGCGACCATCGCAGGTGTGGCGACATCGGCTGGAAGTCCATCATCAGGTCAGGCTTTGCGCGCACTTGCTCTAGGTCCTGTTCGGCGAGCCACCGAGACAGGCGGCCGCTTTCCTTCTCGAGGTTGAACGTCACTCCGTCCCGCGCGTAGTCGCCGTAGGCGAGCATGCGCATCTCCATCGCGTGGACGTTCTCGATCAGGCGCCGGGTATCGTGCGAAGAGCGAGCCGGCAACACGACCTGGAAGCCTGTTGCCGCGTGCCGCGATACTTCGGCCGACGGTCCGAGCCGCTGCTTCAGCAGGGCTACAGCCTGCGCTAGGAGCTGTTCGAGATCCTGGTCCGGCTTGTTCTTGAGGCTGCGCATCAAGGCGTCGACCGGCAGCTCGTAGGTCAGGCGAACCGTTTGCTCGCCTTTCGAAGGGCCCTGCGAGGCTGGCTTGGAAGGCTGAGCGTCTTGGGCCGCCGCGCTGCTCCACGCGGGCAGGGCGAGCAGCGCCGCGAGTACAGTGGCCAGGAGTGAGTGGATCATTGGAATCGAGACCGTTCGGTGGCTGCGATGTAGGGCTCAGTGGGTGCGAAGTGGGACCAAAGTATTCGGGACACATCGCGCAGCAGCACGAAGCCCTCGTTGTCGTGCTCCCAGCGGGTGTCCTGCTGGCTGTTGGTGATCAAGCAGAACACGTATTCATGGCCATTTGGCGTATGAACCAGCACGACTTCGCTGCGCGACTGGCTGACCGCACCTTGCTTGCTGAGGGTCGCAACGCCCGGCGGAATCGACGCGAGCGCTTCCCCGTCCCAGTAGATGCGCTGCAGGCAGCGACGCATTTCGTCGCTGGCCGCAGCTGAGACGGCTTGGCCGTTGCGGATCCTCACCAGCAGCTCCGCCATTTCGCGCGGCGTTGTTTGGCCCCAGCCGTAGCGCTTCTGCGCGGCGCTGCGTCGTTCGGTTCGCGAGTTGACCCTCGTTTGTTCGAAGCCGTTCGCAGCGAGCCATGAGTTGATGGATGTGCCCTTGCCGCTGAGCTCTTGGCACCACAGTGCGGCGGTGTTGTCACTCGTGGTGATCATCAGCATGGCGACCTTGTCGAGCGAAACGGTCTCGCCATCGCCAAACGCACCGAGCAGGTCTTCGCCGGGATACAGGCGCGCTTTGGTGTAGGTCAGCTCATCGTGGTAGCCGAGTTCGCCGCGCTCGATGCGATCGAACAAGGCGCAGAGGATCGGGACCTTGATCATGCTGGCGGTCGGAAACACCGAGTTGGCGTCGAAGGCCAGCGTCTCGCCCGTCGTGAGGTCACGAACGTAAAGGCCGACATCGCCGTCAAACGCGTCGATACGGGTGGCGATCGGTTTGTGCAGCGAGTCGAGCGGGGCCCTTGGCGGCGAGGTGGCGCAGCTGGTAAGCAGCGCGGCTGCGAGCCAGGCTGCTGCGAACCAGGCGGCCGCCCTCATGGCTCGACCACGACCATCGTGGTGCCGCAGTGGCTGCAGAACCGAGCCGCGGGATCACGATCCAGCTTGCCGCAGTCCGTGCAGCGCATTTGCGCACGGCGACTGCTCAAGCGATCGGCGGTAAACTCCGAGCTGACGATCCCGGTCGGCACCGCGAGCGTGCCCCAGCCGAGCAGCATGATGATCGACGCGATGATGCGGCCGGCATCCGTCTGCGGCGCAATGTCGCCAAAGCCCACCGTCGTCATCGTCGTGATCGCCCAGTAGATGCCGATCGGGATGCTGCTAAAGCCGTTGCTCGGTCCTTCGACCACATACATCAGCGTGCCGAGCAGCACGACGACCAGCAGCACGAAGAACAGGAACACGAAGATCTTGTGCTTCGAGGCGGCGAGCGCGCGTCCCAGCGCGCCGAACTCGGAGACAAACTTGCCGAGCCGCAGCACGCGGAAGATGCGCAGCAGGCGCAGCACGCGCACGTCGACCAGCACCGAGACGGCCGGCGCGAGCACCGCCACGTAGGTTGGCACAATCGCCAGCAGGTCGACGGCGCCGAAGAAACTGCGGATGTAGCGCCAGCGATTCTCGATGCAGTAGAGGCGCGCGATGTATTCGATCGTGAACAGCGCGGTGAACGCCCATTCCAACGTGTCGAACAGTTCGCCGTAGCGCGCGTGGATCGACGCCACGCTGTCGACGATCACGATCATCACGCTGATCACGATCAGCGAGATCAGCGCAATGTCGAAGGCGCGACCGGCCGGCGTGTGGATGCCAAAGATGACATCGTGCATCGCGCGCCGCAGACCCTCTGCCGGCCGACCGAAGTCGGTGTTGGGCTTCGTGCGATCCATGGGCGCGGGCATGTGTGCGGCCGCCTACTTTTTGGCGACCTGCTTCTGCACGGCCTTCTTGGCTGCTTTCTTCGCGGTCTTTTTGGCGGCCTTCTTGGCGGCTTTCTTTGCTGGGCTCTTCTTCTTGGCCGCGGTCTTCTTGCCGCCTTCCTTCAGCATCTTGCGCATCACGGTCTGCAGGATGCCGCCGTTGCGGTAGTAGTCGACCTCGACCGGCGTGTCGATCCGGCAGACGGCGTCGAACTGCGTGATCTTGCCGGTGTCGGGGTGGATCGCGGTGACCTGCAGCTTTTGCTGCGGCTTGAGGTTGTCGTCAACGGCGACGTCAAAGACCTCCATGCCGGTCAGCTGCAGCGATTCGCGCGTGTCGCCCGCCTGGAACTGCAGCGGCAGCACGCCCATGAAGACTAGGTTGCTGCGGTGGATGCGCTCGTAGCTCTCGGCCAGCACAAACTTGACGCCGAGCATCAGCGTGCCCTTGGCGGCCCAGTCGCGCGAGCTGCCGGTGCCATACTCCTTGCCCGCGAGCACGCACAGCGTCGTGTTCTCGTGCTGGTAGCGCATCGCGGCGTCGTAGATCCACATGCGCTCGTTGCTCGGCAGGTGGCGCGTCATGCCGCCTTCGTCGCTGACGAGCAGGTTGCGCAACCGGATGTTGCCAAACGTGCCGCGCGTCATAACGCGGTCGTTGCCGCGGCGTGCGCCGTAGCTGTTGAAGTCCTTCTGCTTGACCTTGTTGTCGAGCAGATACTTGCCGGCGGGGCTCTCCGGCTTGATGTTGCCGGCCGGCGAGATGTGGTCGGTCGTGGTCGAATCGCCGAGCAGGCACAGCACGCGCGCGCCGAGGATCGGCGTGATCATCTCGACGTCTTCGGTCATCGTCTGGAAGAACGGCGGCTCCTGGATGTAGGTCGACTTGTCGACAAACGGGAACAGCGCGCTCTTCTTGGCCGTGATCGTGCGCCACGGCTCCGGACCCTTGTTGGCCTGCTTGTATTGCTTGACGAACGACTTGGGCGACATGCTCTGCGCCATCGCGTCCGCGATCTCCTGCTGCGTCGGCCACAGCTCCTTCAGGTAGACCGGCTGGCCCTTCTTGTCGTGGCCCAGCGGCTGCTTGTCGAGGTCGACGTCGACGGTGCCGGCGAGCGCGTAGGCGACCACCAGCGGCGGCGACGCCAGGTAGTTGGCCTTGACGTCGGGGTTGACGCGGCCTTCAAAGTTGCGGTTGCCGCTCAGCACAGAGGCCGCAACCAGATCCTTGCCGCGCACGGCTTCCGCAACCGGCTCCGGCAGCGGGCCGCTGTTGCCGATGCAGGTCGTGCAGCCGTAGCCGACGACGTGGAAGCCGATCTTCTCGAGCGACTTCAGCAGGCCGGACTTGTCGAGGTAGTCGGTGACCACACGCGAGCCGGGGGCGAGCGACGTCTTGACCCACGGCTTGCGGGTCAGGCCGCGCGCGGCCGCCTTTTGCGCAATCAGGCCGGCGCCGAGCATGACCGACGGGTTGGACGTGTTGGTGCACGACGTGATCGCCGCGATCGTGACCGCGCCGTGGCCGATGCTGGCCTTGGACTTGTCCTTGACCGTCGCGGTGCGCGTCAGCTCTTCGCCGCGCAGGCCAAAGCCGCGCTCCTTGGGCGCCTTGGTCAGCGTTGAGCGGAACTCGCGCTGCATGTCGCCGAGCGCGATCCGGTCCTGCGGGCGCTTGGGGCCGGCGAGGCTTGGCACAACCGGCGACATGTCGAGGTGCACCGTTGAGCTAAACTTCGGCGTCGGCGCTTTCTCGGTCCAGAACAGGCCCTGTTCCTTGTAGTAGGCCTCGACCAGCGCGATGTGCTCGGCGTCGCGGCCGCTGCGCTCGAGGTAGCGGCAGGTCTCTTGGTCGACGGGGAAGAAGCCCATCGTCGCGCCATACTCCGGCGCCATGTTGGCGAGCGTGGCGCGGTCGGCGAGCGACATCTTGCCGATGCCTTCGCCGTAGAACTCGACGAACTTGCCGACGACGCCGTGCTCGCGCAGCGCTTCGACCACCATCAGCACGAGGTCGGTGGCGGTCGCTCCTTCGGGCATCTCACCGGTCAGCTCCATGCCGACGACTTCGGGCAGCAGCATGTAGGTGGCCTGGCCGAGCATCACCGCTTCGGCTTCGATGCCGCCAACGCCCCAGCCGAGCACGCCGAGGCCGTTGATCATCGTCGTGTGCGAGTCGGTGCCGACGACGGGGTCCGGGTAGATGTAGGTGTCGCGGCCGACTTCCTTGGTCAGCGCGCAGCCGGCCAGGTACTCGAGGTTGACCTGGTGCACGATGCCCATGCCCGGCGGCACGACGCGGAAGTTGTCGAGCGACTTCTGGCCCCACTTCAAGAACTCGTAGCGCTCCTGGTTGCGCTGGAACTCGAGCTTGAGGTTCTTCTGCTCGGCGGCGGCGCTGTTGAAGGCGTCGACCTGCACCGAGTGGTCGATGACCAGGTCACAGGGGACCATCGGATTGATCTGTTTTGGATCGCCGCCGAGCCGCTTCATCGCGGCGCGCATGGCGGCCAGGTCGACGACACACGGCACGCCGGTGAAGTCCTGCAACACCACGCGGCCCGGCAGGTAGGGGACCTCGACCTTGCCGGCCGTCTTGGGTCCCCACTTGGCGATGTTGCGCACGTGGTCGCTGGTGACCACATACTCATCGAGGTTGCGCAGCGCCTGTTCCAGCAGCACGCGGATCGAATAGGGCAGCTTCGACAGCTTGGTAAGGCCCTGATCCTCCAGCGCCTGCAGCGCGAAGTAGGTGTAGGTCTTCTTGCCGACCTTGAGCTTGGAGCGGGACTGGAACGGGTTCTTTTGGGCCATGTCGTGGGGGGATCCGCGAGGTGTCACGCGCAGAATCGCAGCAGCGTTCTACCCGTTCGTGGCCCTGCAGGCAAAAAGCCGACGGCATTGGGCCTTCAGGAACATGGCCCACGAGTCGTTTCGGAGCTGCCGGATGTGCGCCCGGACCAGCTGTCGCTCGAGTCCTGCGGCCAAACTGCCGATAGCACCGGCATGAGCCGACCCTCCACGCTGCTGCTTCTGCTGCTGGCGCTGCCGTTTGTGCCAACCGCCTGTGGCACATTTGACTACAGCGCCGATTTCGCCACCAACGAGCTCTTCTACGCGGACGTGCCGTTCCAGACCAAAGCGCCGGGGGATCGCGACATCTTCGTCGCGCCGATCGCCGATTTGCGCGCCGATCAGGTGCTGCCGCCGGGCGAGAACGGGTTTCCGATCCAATACGGCGGCGATGAGTTCTGGCAGCGATCGGTACCCGACATGCTGTCTGACGTGCTTTGGCGGCAGGTCGAGGACAGCGACCTGTTTGTCGAGGTCCTCGAAGCTGCGGATCCCGAGGCCGTTGTCATGAAGCCGGAGCTGCTGGCCTTCACGGTCGGCGCCCAGGAAGGCATGTCGGGCTCGATGACCTTCGCGGAGGTGCGGCTGCGGCTGCAGGTCTTCGGTCCGCAGACCGCCAACGGCGAGCGGCCGCTGTGGCACGATGAGACCTTCGGCAACCGCCAGCGCTCCGAATACATGGTCAAACCGGTCAGCCCCTACCGCCTGGTGGGGCGGGCGCTGCAGCTGACCATGCAGAAGTCGCTGTCATCGCTCGACGGCAGCAACGTGGCGCGCTCGGGCGTTCCGATCGATGCGATCGAGGCTGCGCCAGACGTGGCGGCCGAAGCCGTGCCGGCAGCGCCGGCTGCTGAGGCGAACGCGACGCGTCGCTGAGCCGGCGGTTGTTGCGGGCCGCTGCGGGCGCCCGCGGATCCCGAACCTGAGAATCCAGGACCCTGAGAATCCAGGAACCGCGCCGTTCGGTCTCGTATCGACGTCGATGCGCCCAAGCAAGCGACCCGCCCGGCTGCCGCGGATGCCTCGGCTGCCGATCTGGCTACGCCTGACAGCCGCCGGCCTTGTTCTTCTTGCGGCTGGCTTTGCCTGGCAAGGGATCGAAGAGAGCCGGCGCACGCCGGCCGAGGACGCGCCGCGCATCGAGTTTGACGTCGATGGCCTCGACTGCCCGTTTTGGTGCGCCGTGCGGCTGACGGAGAGTATCGATGGTCTCGATGGCGCCATTGTCGAGCGCCTCGACCAGAAGGGCGGCACGGTGACCGTGCGCCACGACCCGACCCGCCAGGGCGCGGCCAAGCTGCGGCGGCTGCTCGACGCCCGCGGATTTGCCGTCCAGGACAGCCGCGCCGTCGGCCGTGCGGCTGGCGAGTCCCGGTAGGGAGGTTCAGGATTGCAAGGCAGGTCCGGCCGCCGGGCATGCAAAGCCAGCCATCGCCACAGAGCTGGTACATCCGTGCCGCTCGTTCTCCGCGCCTTTTCGAACGCTCCGCCATACCATCCCCACGGCCTGCGCCAGCTCCGGCGCGGCTTTGCTCGCTAGCCCGCCCCCGGATCCGCCCGATGACTGCATTCTTCCGTTCCCGTTGGACCGCCTCTCTCGCCCTGCTGCTCCTGCCTTTGCTCGCTTCGGCCGCCTGGCCACTCGCGCAAACGGCGTCGAGTGAGGCTTCTGCCGCGGGCGAGCTTGAGGCCGCGGCGCCGTTCAAGCATCCGCACTTCCCCAAGAAGCTCACCTGCACGATCCGCAAGGGACTCGAGCTGACGGTGCGCTACCAGACCGTCACGTTCGACAAAAAGGGCGCCGAGAAGATGAAGGTCGGCCAGACCTGGCACCTCGCCGGCTCGCGTCTGGAGACGACCGAAGAGCTGGTGATGGGCGGCCAAAAGGTGCCGGCCGGCAAATACGCGCTGAGCGCGCGCAAGACCAAGGACGGCTGGAGCCTCGTGCTGCACGAAGGCGGTGGCTTCAGCCGCCCGGGCGAAGGCGCCTTCGAGCTCAAGACCGAGTTCACGCCAAAGACGTGGATGTTCGAACACCTCAGCGTCGACGTGCAGCCGGGCGGCGACAAGAAGAGCACCCAGCTGTTTTTGGACGTGCGCTTCGACGACATGCTGGCGCGCTGCGCGATCGAGATCCCGGAGTCGTAGACAGTCCTGCTGGCGTCGCGGTGCCTCGATCGTCATGCTGCGCCCGTGACCGATCGATCCGAAGAGACGCCCGCAGCCGCACCGTCGGCCGGCGACGGCAAGCCTGTTCTGCCGGTGATCCAGCTCAAGGCCAAGCCGGCTGGGGTCGCCCGTCGCGGCCGGCCGTGGCTGTTTCGTGACGACGTCGAGGTCGGCGAGATCCTGCCGCCGCGGCTGGTGCGGGTGCTGGACGAAAACCAGCGCGATCTCGGTCTGGGCATTACCGGCGACAGTCGGCTGGCGCTGCGCATGTGCGGCCCGTTTCATTCGGGGAGCGGGCCTTCCCACGCCGGGGGCGGGGCTTCCCACGCCGGGGGCGGGGCTTCCCACGCCGAGGCCGGGGACCATGGCGATGCCGGGCTCGGCGTGCCGGATCGCGTCGCGTTTTTTCGCGAGCGGCTGGAGGCTGCGCTCGAGGCGCGCGCCGGGCGGCTCGGGCCCGACGACGGCGCGCGGCTGGTGCACGGCGAGGCGGACTGGCTGCCCGGCCTGGTCGTCGATCGCTTCGGCGACGGCTCGATCGTGCTGCAGGTCACCAGCGCCTATGTCGAACAGAACCTCGATGCGATTGTGCCTCTGCTGGTCGAGCGCTTTGATCCCGCGATGGTGGTGGCGCGCAACGACGTGCCGACACGCCGTCGCGAGAACTTGCCCGAGGGCGTCGAGATCCTGCACGGCAGCCGCCGCGCCGAGGGCTCGATCGTCGAGGGCGGGGTTCGGCACACGGTGCGGCCGCTGACCGGACACAAGACCGGCTTCTACCTCGACCAGCAGCCGGCGCGCGCGCTGGTGCGGTCGCTCGCCAAGGGCCGCAGCGTGCTCGACCTGTTTTGCTACCAGGGCGGTTTTTCGCTGCATGCGCTGGCCGGCGGCGCGGCATCCGCGCTGGCGGTGGACGAGTCCGAATCGGCGCTGGCCGCGGCCCAGGCCGACGCCGAGGCCAACCAGCTGCAAGGGCTTACGACCCAGCAGGGCAACGTCTTTGACGTGCTGCGCGAACTGCGCGAGCGCAACCGGACCTTTGATTTGATCGTGCTGGACCCGCCGGCGTTTGCCAAGTCGCGCCGCGAGCTTTCGGGCGCCGAGCGCGGCTACCGCGACCTCAACCGCCAGGCGCTGCGGCTGCTGGCGCCCAATGGGCTGCTGGTTACGTGCACGTGCAGCCACCACGTCGATGGTCCGCGCTTCGAAGAAATCGTCCGCCAGAGCGCGGCCGGGCTGCCGTTTCGCGTCGTTGTGCGACAGCGGCTCGGCGCCGGCGACGACCACCCGGCGCTGATCACGCACCCTGAGTCCGAATACTTGAACGTGCTGCTGCTGCAGCGCAGATAGGCCGCGCATGGAAACTTCCCTCCAGTTGACCGTCAACGGCACGTCGCGGCAGATCGCGGCGGGCAGCACCGTGGCCGATCTGGTCCGCGAACTGGGCCTCAAGCCCGAGCAGGTCGCGGTCGAGCGCAACAAACAGATCGTGCGGCGTGCGGACCACGCCGCGACCGAACTCGGCGACGGGGACCAGCTCGAAGTGGTCACGTTCTTTGGCGGCGGCTAACGCTTTGCTTGTGTCTGGCGCCATCGCGGCGCACGATCGCAGCGTGACGCTCGTCGACCAACCGCTCGTCCTAGGCCCGCACCGCTTTTCTTCGCGCCTGTTCTTGGGCACCGGCAAGTATCCGACCATGGAATCGATGGTCGAGGCGCTTGCGGTGTCCGGGACGCAGTGTGTGACCGTCGCCGTGCGGCGTCTCGAGCTCGGCGTGCCGGACGGCAAGTCGCTGCTCGACTACTTGCCCAAGGACAAATATGTGCTGCTGCCGAACACCGCCGGCTGCTTTGACGCCGACCACGCGATCCGCACGGCCCGGCTCGGCCGCGAACTCGGCATCGGCGATCTCGTCAAGCTCGAGGTCTTGGCCGATCCGCAGACGCTGCTGCCCGATCCCGTCGGCACGCTGGAAGCGGCCAAGGTGCTGGTCAAAGAAGGCTTCATCGTGCTCTGCTACACCAGCGACGATCCTGTTCTGGCCAAGCGGCTCGAGGACGCCGGCGTGACGTCGGTGATGCCGGCCGGCGCGCCGATCGGCTCGGGGCAGGGCATCCAAAACCCGAACAACATCCGCATCATCCTCGAGCGGGCCGAAGTGCCGGTCATCGTGGACGCCGGAGTCGGCACCGCCAGCGACGTCTCGTTTGCGTTTGAGCTCGGTGCCGAAGGCGTGCTGCTCAACACCGGCGTGGCGCTCGCCAAGCAGCCGGTGCGCATGGCGCGCGCGATGAAGGCGGCGGCGGAGGCCGGGCGCGACGCGTTCTTGGCGGGGCGCATCCCGAAGAAGCTCTACGCCAGCGCCTCGTCGCCCACCAGCGGCGTCATCGCCGGCGAGTGAGCGGGGGGCCTGGCTTGCACGTTCCGAAAGGCGGCGAATCAGGACGGAAGACGGGCCAAGCGCTCGATCCCGCCGTGCAGCTGGTAGTGGCCTGCGCGCTGTTCGTGGCGGTGGGCGCGCACCTGTGGGGCGGGCTGATGCTTGCCGTTGCGGTGGTGGCCATCTGGCCGCCGGTCCCGATGCGGCCCCTGGCCCTGCCATCGGTGCTCGCAACCTACGCGGTCGGGCTCGTGCTGTGGCTGCTCTTTGCGATTGGCTACCTGCAGGTCATGGCGGCGATCGGCCAGCCGGTGGCGCCGCAGCCCCTGCTCGAACAGCTGGTGCGCGAAGGCACCGCGATGCCCGGCTTCTGGCTCTCGGTCCTGGTGGCGACGCTGGCGGCGCCGGTGTTCGAAGAGATCGTCTTTCGCGGGTTTCTGTTTACCGGGTTTGCGCGTTTGCCGATGCCGATGTGGGCCACGCAGGCGGTCGTCGCGGTGCTGTTCGGCCTGGTGCACGGGCTGCCGCACGCGCTGCCGATTGCGGTGCTGTCGCTGGTGTTTGGCCGGCTGCGGGCCCGCCACGGTTCGCTGCTGCCGTCGATGCTGGCGCACGCGCTGCACAACTCGATCACCATCGGCCTGCTGATCGTCTGGCCCGAGCTGCTCGATCTGTTCTATGCTCGCGGCGCATGAGCGACCGCGATCCGAGCACGAGCGACACCAGCAAGAAGCCGAAGTATCCGCCAGACGATCCCGAGCTGCGCGAGTTCCGCATCTATCCGGACATGGTCGGGCGCATGCTGCGTCGCGGCGAGGCGATGGTGGCCGACAATGCGACGGTCGTGGGCGACGTCCGGCTCGGCCAAGGAGTCGGCGTTTGGTTTGGCGTGACGATCCGCGGCGATGATGCGCCGATCACGATTGGCGACCAGACCAACGTCCAGGACAACAGCTGTTTGCACGTCGATGTCGGCGCGCCACTGGTCATCGGCCGCGGCGTCACGATCGGCCATTCGGTGACGCTGCACGGCGTCGAAGTCGGCGACTACGCGTTGATCGGCATGGGCTCGATCGTGCTTGGCGGCGCGCGCATCGGGGAATACTCGATCATCGGCGCCGGCGCTTTGGTCAAGGAGAACGCCGTCATCCCGCCGCGCTCGGTGGTGCTTGGCATGCCCGGCAAGGTGGTGCGGCAGGTCACCGACGAAGAGATGGTCGGCATGCGCTGGCGCGCCGAGCACTACGTCGAGCGGGCGCGCACCTACCTGGCCGACCCAGCCGGCTAGGCACGTCGTCCGCCGGGTGGGCACTGGGCGCTCTTCGCCGCGTACGGCCCAAGGCATCGAAGTCCTGTCTCAAACCGGGAATGCGGTCGGGCGCCTACCCGGTTTCGTGTGCTACGCTTGACGGCGAAGTCTCTACGACTCCATCCTGTATTTGCCCATGATCCAGCCCCGCTCTCGTTCTGTTGCGCTCCTGCTCGCCACGGCTGCCTTTTCGGCTGCTTGCGCGCGTCACTCCGGAGACATCGCCGGCCTGTCGGCTGGCACACCGCCCGCGTTCGAAACCCGCACCGAAATCGACACGGGTTCTCCGAATCACTCGGACTACCGCGTTGCGGACTTTGACGGCGACGGCGTGCTCGATATGGCCGTGATCAGCCTCAGCGGCGAACTGCAGGTGCTGCTCGGCAACGGCGCAACGTTTGTTCCTGGTCAGCTGCTCGAGCCCGGCGGATTCCCCGTCTGGATGTCCGGCGGTGACTTCGACAACGACGGCGACGAAGACCTCGTGGTCGTGCGCAGCGATGCCAACGAGACCACCCTGTTTGAGAACGATGGCAGCGGCAACTTCAGCCAGGGCAGCTCGCTGGCGGCCGGATCCGATGCGCTTGCTGTCGTGGTTGGCGACTTCAACAACGATTCTCTGCTCGACGTCGCGGTGGCGCGTCCCGCCGCGCCGGCGATCGTCGTCGGCCTCGGCAACGGCGAACTCGGCTTCAGCTCGACCCAAAACGTAGAGCTTCCCGGCGGCGGCACGGCGTTCAACCTCGCCGCTGGCGATGCCGATCGCGATGGCTCGACCGACCTGATCGTGGCCGATACCGGCTTCTCCCGCTTGGTCGTCTTCCGCGGTGATGCGCAGGGCAACGTCGGCGCCAACCCCTTCCAGCTCGATGTTCCTGGCACGGTCGGTGCGGTCACTTTTGGCGACCTCAGCGGCGATGGCCAGCAGGACATGGTTGCTTCGGCGTTCACGGCCAACCGCTACGTGGTCATCACCGATGTGGTGCCGAGCATCACGGCGACTGGGCCCGGCGGCGTGCCGAACTGGACCTTCGATTCGTTCGACATCGAAGTGCCGGCTCGTCCTTCGCTCGCACGGGTTGGCGACGTCAACGGTGACGGCCTCAACGACCTGGTCGCGTGCCTCGCGTTCAACGCCATGGTCGCGGTGGTCGAAGGCAATGGTCCTGGCACCTTCGACGAGCCCATGCTGCTCGACGCCAGCGGCCTGCCGCTGCGCCCGTTCCTCGGCGACTTCGACCAAAACGGTCGTCTCGACGTCTTTGCTCTTTCTGGTCTCGGCAACCGCGTCAACCTGTGGCTCGCCCGCGACGGCGGCACGCTGGTTGGCTCGCGCAGCTACGGATCGACTCTCAGCAGCGCCTCGTGGATGGAAGGCGGCGACTTTGACGGCGACGGCGACTTCGAGGTTGTTGTTGGCAGCAACGCCGACACCCAGCTCGCAATCCTCGGCGGCCAAGGTGCTCTCGCCGAAGAGTCTCTCATCAACGTCGGCGCCGAGGTCTTCCAGCTCGAAGCCGCAGACCTCAACTTTGACGGCCTGTCCGATCTGATTGTGTCGGTGCAGGGCGGCGTGCGGATCCTGCGCAACCAGTCGACGCCGGGCGCCTACTCGTTTGAGCTGCTGCCCGGCACGTTCGCGACCGTCGGCAGCGGTGTCTACCCGTTTGGTGTCACGGTGGGTGACTTTGACCGCGACGCCGACTTCGACCTCGCGGTCTGCGACTACATCGGCGGCAACGTCCACATTGTTCCTGGCACCGAAGAGCCGTTCGTTTTTGACACCGACATCGTGCTCGGCGTTGGCGGCGGCCCGGTCGACATCGTGTCCGCAGACTTCAGCGGCGACGGCCTGCAGGATCTCGCCATCACGCGCGCCAACGATTCGGACATCACGATCTTGCGCAATGAAGGCGAGCTGCAGTTCGTCGAGACGATGACGGTGCCGGTCGGTCTTGCGCCGAGCTACCTGGTGACGTCCGACTTCAACCGTGATGGCCGCGCCGACCTGGTGGTCAGCAACGGTGCCTCGGGCACCGTCAGCGTGCTGTTTGGCGAAGAGAATGGCTTCACCGGTTCGGACTTCGCGGCCGGCGCATCGCCGACGGCGCTGCTCGCCCGTGACCTTACCGGGGACGGCATCGAGGACATCCTGGTTGCGTCGCTGCAGAGCGGTGACTTCCGCGTGCTGGTCGGCGACGGCCAGGGCAGCTTCCCGCTGGTGCCAAGCTTCCCGGGCACGCTCGGGGCAAGCGACGCCGTGCTGCAAGACATGACGGGCGACGGCCTGCCGGAGCTGCTGATCTCTAGCTTGATCAGCAACCGGGTCTCGCTGGTGCGCAACATCCGCCAGCAATAGGCCTTTTGTGAGCGACGAACTGATGGGGGTGATCCTTGCTGCCGGCAAGGGCACCCGGATGCGGCCGTTCTCCGAGCACTGGCCCAAGCCGATCCTGCCGGTGCTGGGCAAGCCGCTGATGGCCTACCAGCTCGAGATGATGGCATCGTTCGGCATCCGCCGCGTCGTCGTCGTGATCGGCCACCTCGGCCACGAGGTCGTGCGCGAGCTCGGAGACGGCTCGCGCTATGGCGTGTCGATCCAATACGTCGAGCAAGAGAAGATGCTCGGCATTGCGCACGCCGTGTCGCGGCTGGAGCAGCACGTCGACCGGCCGTTCTTCCTGTTCTTGGGCGACATCTTCTTTGTCACCGAGAACCTCGGCGAGATGCTGCGCCGGTTCCAGGACGACAAGCTCGGCGGCGTGCTCGCCTGCAAGCGCGAGCCGGACCTTGAGGCGATGAAGCGCAACTTCGCGGTGATGGCGGACGATCGTGGCATCGTCTCGCGCGTCGTCGAGAAGCCGCGCTTCCCGCGCACCGATCTGAAAGGGTGCGGCATCTACCTGTTCGATCAGACCTTCTTCGACGCCGTGCGGCGCACGCCGCGCACGGCGCTGCGCGACGAGTACGAGATCACCGACTCGATCCAGATGTTCCTCGACGACGGCTATCCGGTTGCCGCAGCCGAGGTCGTGGTCGCAGACATGAACGTCAGCTACCCGCGTGATCTGCTCGAACTCAACCTGCTGCTCCTGAAGCAGCAGGGCAAGTCCGAATGGCGCGACGAGCCGGTTCACATCGCCGCCGATGCGCGCCTGGACGGCTGCGTGGTCATGCGTGACGCGCAGGTCGGTGCAGGTGCGGTGCTGGAAAACTGCGTGCTGTTTCCGGGCGCGCGCGTGCCGGCTGGCGTGCAGCGCAAGTTTTCGGTCTTCACGGCCGACGACGAGATTCGCTGCGACCGCGACGCGTAGGCGGTAGCGGCTGCCAGCGGTCGACCCGCCAGCCGCCAAGCTACCAGCCGCCAACCTCTCAGCCGTCGACCCGCTGGACCGCGAGCACGTCCTGGTGGCGGTCCCACTGTCGTTCGCACAGCGAGATGACGCGAAGGTTCCACCATTGCGCCAATTCGTTGAGCACCCAGGACGGTTGGCTCAGCGAGACGCCGTAGCCGGCCTGCTCGCCGTAGTCGCAGTAGCCGAAGCCGCGCTGCTCGTAGTCGCGCAGGATCTGGGCGCGCTCGGCGTCGTTGAGGTTGTAGGTGTGGTGGCCCTGCTGCATCCGGTAGGCGACCCAGCGACCGTGTGTCGTGACGACGGCGACGCCGCCGGGCGCCAGGGCCCGCGCCAGCATGCGAAATACGGACAGCCAGCCGGCCGGGTCGAGGTGGGTGACCAGAGAGCCGCACCAGATCAAATCGAACGGTGCCGCGAACGAGACCCGGTCGAGATCCGGCTGGGAGACGACGGAAGTTGCGCCGAAGTGCTCGGCGCAGGCGCGCACGCCGGGTTCGTCGAGGTCGCACGCGGTCAGGGCGGCGTCGGGGAACGCCGCCTTCAGCACGCGCAGGACGCGACCATGTCCGCACGGCAGGTCGAGGATTCGCTGCGGCGGAGGGACGTCGGCGGCGAGCAGGGCGGCGGCGATGCACCGCCAGGCAGACTGTCCGACGTTGCGGTAGTGGCGGGGGTCGCCTTGAAACATCGTGTCCGTGGCCATGCCCGCTTCCGGCACGTTGGCAACCCGGCGTTGATAGAGCGAGTGGAGGTCGGCGAACCTGCCGCCGCCTGCGGTTGGGTCAAGCGGCGGCTCCGATCCGGATCGAGCGTTCGCTGCGGGGTGCTCAGACATGCCGGCATGCTACGGCCTGAGCCCGCTGGCGCGGAACCGCTGGGGCGCGTAGCGTGCGCGCATGCTGCCGGCGACCGCGTCCTTGCCCTACGACCAGAAGTTTGCGCGACTCCGGGAGGAGCTTGCGGCGTTGCCCGGCGCGGTCGTGGCCTTTTCGGCGGGCGTGGACTCGACCGCGCTGCTGCACGCGTGCCGCGAAGTGCTCGGCGGCGACGGCGTCGTCGCCGTGACCGCCGACTCGCCGTCGCTGCCGCGCAGCGAACTCGACGAAGCGCGCGCGCTGGCGCAGCAGCTCGGCGTGCGCCACGTGGTGCTGGAGACCGACGAGCTGGCGCGCGAGGGCTACCGCCAGAACGCTGGCGACCGTTGCTACCACTGCAAGAAGGAGCTGTTCGTGACGGTGGCGAGCCGCCGCGCGGAGGTCGCTCCGGCCGACTGGGTTGTAGTCTACGGTGCGATTACCGACGATCTTGGCGACCACCGCCCCGGCCAGGTTGCCGCCGCCGAGCACGAGGTGCGGGCGCCGTTGGTCGAAGCCGGCTTTGGCAAAGAAGACGTGCGTCGCTACGCGCGACACGCCGGGCTCGGCAACGCCGAGAAGCCGAGCTTTGCGTGCCTGTCGTCGCGGGTGCCGTACGGCACCGAGATCGATCGCGAGCTGCTGGCGCGCATCGAGCGCGCCGAGGCGGTGCTGCGGGCGCACGGCTTTCGACAGTTTCGCGTCCGCCACCACGACGCGTTGGCGCGGCTCGAGTTTGCGCCGGACGAGATCGAGCGCGCGTTTTCGATGCGCGCAGCGCTCGGGCGCGACGTGCAGGCAGCCGGTGAATACACGTTCGTGGCGATCGATGCGTTTGGCTATCGGTCCGGCGCGATGAATGAACTGCTCAACCAGGAAAAGTGATGACCCTCCGAGTCTTGATGCAAACGCCGTCGCGGCAAACGCCGCGGTCTTTCGTTCCCGTTTCGCGTCGTCGCTTGGGCGTCCCAGCGGCCGCGCTCGCGCTGCTGTTGACGGGCGGGCCGACGCTGGTTGCCCAGGAGGCAGCGGCAGAGGCGCCGGCAGCAGAGGCACCGGTAGCTAGGGCTCCGGCAGCTGGCCAGGGAACCGCAAACCAGGGGGCCGTCGGCCGGATCACCGAGGAGCGGGTGCGGGCGACGCTGGGTTGGCTGGCGCACGATGACCGCGCGGGCCGGGACACTGGCAGCGCCGAGCTTGAACAGTCGGCCGACTGGCTCGCCGATCGCTTCGCCAAGGCGGGGCTGTCGCAGCTCCGGGCGGGTTCGTGGGCGCACGAGTTTGGCATGCCGGGTCTGCGGATCGATTCGGATGCGGTGCAGCTCAAGCTGGTGCGTCGTGTCGGCGGCGAGGAGAAGAAGTTCGAGCTCAAGGCGGGGGAGGACGTGCGCCAATGGCTGCCGGCCGACGGCGAGGGCGGCAGCGAAGTGTGCACCGTCGCACGCCTCGAGGATCCGGTGACCGCGCGCTTGCTGCGGGCGCGTTCGGCGCGGCGTCCGATCGTGCTGTTGGTGTCAGACGGTCACCCATACTGGCAAAAGGCGAAGGGCGCGCACACCGTGATCAGCCGCCGCCGTCAGGCCTCGCGGCCGGTTCTCCTGGTCCGGGAGAGTCTGCTGCCAGCCGCGGTTCCGGGGCAAGAAGTGGAGTGGACGGCCGATTGGCAGGTCGCACCGCCGGAAAAGACCGAGCTGATGCAGCGCAACGTCATGGCCGTTTGGCCGGCGAGCAAGGACAGCCCGCACAAGGACGAATACGTCGTGATCAGCGCGCACTACGACCACGTCGGCACCGGCCGTCCGGTCGACGGCGACGGCATCTACAACGGTGCGGACGACAACGCGACGGGCACGACAGCGGTCGTGCTGCTGGCCGAGGCGATGGCGCGCGCCGGCAAGGCCTTGCCGCGCAACGTGTTGTTCGTGTGCTTTGCCGCCGAAGAACGGGGGCTGCGCGGTTCGCGCGCGTTCTGCGAGCGGCCGCCGCTGTCGATGGACAAGGTCGTGGCCAACGTCAACATCGAGATGATCGGGCGGCCCGAGCTCGGCAACGAAGGCAAGGCGTGGATCACCGGCAACGAATACAGTGACTTTGCCGACATCTGCGCCGAGGCGCTGGGGCGCACCGGCATCGAGCTGGTGGAGTTCAAGATGAGCCAGCGGCTGTTCGGCGCCAGCGACAACTTCTCGTTCGTGCAGCAGGGCGTCGTGGCGCATTCGCTGAGCGCCGGATCGCTGCACCCCGACTACCACCAGCCGGGCGACGAGATCGACAAGGTCAACTTCGCGCACATGACCAAGATCATCCGCGGCTTGTTGGACGTCGCCGTCGAGTTCGCTTCGCGCGATGCTCGGCCCGAATGGAACGAGCGCGGCGAGAAGGCTCTCGAGAGCCTGAAGAAGCGCCGGCGTTAGGCGCGGCTTGGCCGGAAAATGCCGGGGCGCGATCCGCGCCCCGGGAGATCTACGCCCGAGCACCGTTCGCGGCCGCCCCCGCAGGGATAGCCGTCTGCAGGAATCTTGTCAGCAGGGCGCGCCGCCTGCCTGCCTACCAGCCGTTCTGGTCGCGGTTTTTGATGATGACCGGGGCCGTCAGCGGTCGCTGACCAGGTTCGCGCTGGACCGGCGGCTCGAGCGGCTCCTCTTCTTCTTCGAGGTCGCTGACGCAGCGCACCCGCCACGACCAGCCCTCTTGCAGGTGCGCGTCATACGTGGGCGTGCGCAGCTCGTCCGAGTAGTAGCTGCCGCGAGCGATGGGCATCGGCACCGGCACGATCAGGTGGCAGGACTGCGTCGAGACGATGCGTCCTTCGGCGTCGAGCACGTCGAGACTGACCCACGACTGCACGATTGGCTTGACGGTGCGGTTCTGGAAGTGGAATCGGCACCTGAGGTAGGTGTTTCCCGGAAAGCCGTCGAGCGTGATCTCGCGCACGGTGACGCGGCCGTGGCCGTCGAAGTCGAACTCGTGCTTGCCCATGTTGCGCTCGCGAAACACCTGCTGTGCCGCCTGGAAGTCACGCAGTTCGGCCTCGAGAACGTGCTCGGGCTCGTCGACGCGGACGCTCGCAGTGGAGCTGCTGTCGGTGCCAGGGCTGTAGCAGCCTGCGAGCAGCAGGCCGGAGAAGGAGAGGGCTATCAGGCGCTTGTTCATTTCGGGTCCTCGCGCTGCTGGATGCAACACTGGGAGCAGTGCAACAATCGGGCCGTCGATGGTCTCAGCCCGTTCCACGGGTCCTTAGGATGCGACCCTCAGCTTCGACGTCGGTTCTCGGGAAGATCTTCCGGCGGAGTCATGCGGTCGATGAGATCGTTGCTTGCGCGCCCCACATGCCGGCGGGCGATGGCCCGATTGCTGGACGTCGGCGTAGCGGCTCGCCTCTCCACCGGTTTCTCTTTGACCGTTGCGGGCGCGGCCAACATCCTAGAGACCACATGTTCGATACGCTCGCTACCGCTTTTGGCAACGCCTACAAGGGCCTTGTTGGCCAGAAGACCCTGACCGAGAAGAACGTCGACGACGGCATCCGTGCCGTGCGTCAGGCGCTGCTCGAAGCCGACGTCAACTTTCAGGTCGCCAAGGACTTCGTCAAGGACGTGCGCGAGCGCGTCGTCGGTCAAAAGGTCATCGAAGCGGTCGAGCCTGGGCAGCAGTTCATCAAGTGCTTCCACGACTCGCTGACCGACCTGCTCGGCGGCCAGGCCGTGGGCCTGCCGACGGCCGATCAAGCGCCGCTTGTGCTGATGATGTGCGGCCTGCAGGGCAGCGGCAAAACGACGACCTGCGGCAAGCTGGCGCTCTACCTGCGCAAGCACAAGAAAAAGCGGCCGCTGCTGGTTGCGGCCGACCTGCAGCGCCCGGCTGCCGTCGACCAGCTCAAGACCCTCGGCAAGCAGCTGTCGATCGACGTGTTTGCCGCGTCTGAGAAGCGCACGCCGCCGGAAGTCTGCCAGGACGGCCTGGCCTACGCGCGCAAGCACGGCCACGACGTGGTCATCCTCGATACCGCGGGTCGCCTGCACATCGACGAAGCGTTGATGCAGGAGGTGCAGGAGATCCACGCCGTGACCAGCCCGCACGGTGTCTTGCTGGTCTGCGATTCGATGCTCGGTCAGGACGCCGTCAACTCGGCGCGCGAGTTCCACGAGCGCCTGCCGCTGCACGGCTTGATCTTGACCAAGACCGACGGCGATTCGCGCGGTGGTGCCGCGCTGTCGATCGTCAAGGTCACGGGGCGGCCGATTCTGTTTGCCGGCACCGGCGAGAAGTCGGACGAGTTCGAGGCGTTTGATCCGGCCCGGATGGCCGGGCGCATCCTCGGCATGGGCGACGTCGTGGGCCTGGTCGAAAAAGCCGAAGAGGTGCTCGACCACAAGGAGGCCGAAAAGCAGGCCAAGAAGCTGCAGAAAGGGCGCTTCAACTTTGAGGACTTCCTCTCGCAGCTCAACATGATCCGCAAGATGGGGCCGTTGAAGAAGGTGCTCGGCATGCTGCCGGGCGTCGGCCAGGCTCTGAAAAACGTCGACCTCGACGACAAGCACTTCAAGCGGCTCGAGGCGATGATCCAGTCCATGACGGTGCACGAGCGCCGCAATCCGCAGGTGATTGACTTGCCCCGTCGCCGGCGCATTGCGCAGGGCTCCGGCAACCCTCTCGACGCCGTCAACGGCCTGATCAAGCAGTTTAAGGCCATGCAGGACATGATGAAGAAGCTCGGCAAGGGCGGCATGGGAGGCCTCGGCGACATGCTTGGCGGCGGCGGCATGGGCGGGGCTGGCGGGCTCGGCGGCATGGGGGGGCTGGGCGGCGGCGGCGGCGGCGGCGGTCTGGGCGGCATGGGCGGCCTAGGCGGCCTCGGCGGCGGAGGCCTGGGCGGCATGCCGGGCTTGGGCGGCGGCGGCCGCGGCAAGGGGAAGGGCAAGGGACGTGGCTTCGGCGGCTTCCCCGGCGGTCGTCGACGCTGATCGGAAAAACAGGTGGCAACCGTTTGCCGCTTCTGCTTCACTGTTTGGCCCCTTTTGCGGCATTTGGCGCGCACGGAGATCAATTCCCTTGGCAGTCACGCTTCGTCTGAAACGCTTTGGACGTCTGAACCATCCGACCTACCGGGTGGTCGCGACCGACCCGCGCTTTCCGCGCGACGGCCGTATCATCGAGTCTCTCGGCTACTACTTGCCGCTGATGCCCCGCGAAGGGGAGCAGCTGCGCTTGAACACGGATCGTGTCGAGTACTGGCTCTCTGTCGGCGCAAAGCCTTCGGAGACCGTTGCTTCGATGATCGAGCGTTCCGGCGTCAAGCTTCCTGAAAAGAAGAAGCGCGTGCGCGGCAAGAGCAAGGCCAAGCCAAAGGCGTTTAGCCCGCCCAAGAAGCGGCAACGCAAGACCAAGGCCGAGAAGCGCGCGGCTAAGGAAGCAGCTGATAAGGCTGAGAGCTAGCGGTCTTGTCGCTGGCAGCGTCTTATCGCTGGCAGCAAGGCTGCTCACGGTTGGCTGCTCGCGTTCGCTGCTTGCAGTTCAACTACCGGTAGCGGTCAAACTGCTATCTATGAATCAGCTAGCTGGCGACCAGTTCGCCAGCACCTCGCCCGAACCTCGTGTTTAGGCTGTTCGAGTTCCGGCCAGATGTATCTGGCCGGTGACGCTGTACCGCATTGCGGTGGGCTGTTTCCGGCGGACACCGGAGCCCTGAATCGGGAGCCGCTGCTCCCAGTCGTTTGCTTCCGGAATCGCCGTCGTGCCGACGAAGAAGAAGACCAAGCCTGCCGTTCCTGACGCTCCGCCGGATCCTCGTGAGCCGCTTGAGCCGACGCCCGCCAACCTGACCGCGACGCTCAAGGCCGTCAAGGCGGTCTTGGCCGACATCCCCGAGCCGGTGCCCATCCTGGTGGAGCCCGAGCCGGAAGAGGGTGCGGACGGAGATGCTGCGGCGTCTGCCGAAGGCGCTGCTGCGGATCCGGAATCCAAGAAGAAGCAGCCGTCCAAGTCGGAGGCCGCAAAGCCAGAGGCCGCAAAGCCAGAGGCGGCGAAGTCAGAGGCCGCAAAGTCCGAAGCATCCACTTCGGAATCGGCGTCTTCGGATGCAGACGGCAAGCCGGCTGCGGACGGGGATCCCGGTGCCGCTGCCGATGGCGGCGACGCCAAGGCGGGCAAGGCAAAGAAGGGCAAAGAGCCCATCGTCAAGCTGCCGGACTTCGACTACGTCGACGCGCTGCTGCACATCGCTTTTGCAAAGGGTTTGCCGTGCGGCTACGGCCAAGAGGCTCGGCGTCGCATCGCCGAGAGCTTCGTCGACCGCAACGAGTTCCGCGTCACGGAGGCCTACGAAGTCGAAGACCTGCTGCGCGACCTCGAGATTCCGGACCTGTTTGATCGCTGTCTCAACGTGCGCGAGTCGATTGCGCAGGTCTACAACGACCAAAACGGTGTCTCGATGACGTTCCTCCCAGAGGCGAGCATCAGCGACCGGAACATGTTCTTCCAGAGGGTGCCGGCGCTCCAGCCGCACGTGGTCGCGTTCTTGACCAACATGGTCACGATCGAAGAGATCGTCTTCTCGGAGAAGTCGACGGTGCGGGCGCAGCAGCGGCTGGGCCTCGACCCCAAGAAGCCTGGTGTCGCCAAGTTCGTCGACGAGCTGCGCGCCTGCCTGAAGCCCTATGGCCACGTGCCGATCACCATCGGTCCAGAAGGCAAGGGGGGCAAGCCCAGCCTCAAGCATGAGCTGTCGCCGGCTTGCCTGCTCGCGCGCCTCGCGCCGGCCCCCCGCGGCCGCAAGCGCTAGCCGCGCTGTCCGGCGCCGGGCTGGTTCTTCGGCTGCGCCGGGCTGGTTCACCAGCTGCGCCGGGCTGTTTCACCAGCTGCGCCCGGCTCGGTCGCCTCTCCGGTGGCGCCGACAGAATCCGCCGAAGCTTGCGGTTGGCGGCGCGGCGGCGACGATGCTGGGGTGACGCTGCCCGACCTCTATCTAGCCTCCCAGTCGCCACGGCGACGAGAGCTGCTGACCCAGGCGGGCCTGACGTTTGAGCTGGTCGCGCCTGGGGCGGAGTATGACGCGGCTGGCGGTGAGCATCGCTCAGAAGCCGGTGAGCCGACGGAGTTGGCCAAGCGGCGCGCCGAGCGCAAAGCCCGTGGGGCCGTCGCCGATGCCGTCGTCGGGGGCCGCGGTGGCGTGCCGATCTTGGCGGTCGATACGGTTGTGGATCTCGATGGCGTAGAGCTTGGCAAGCCGGTCGATCGAGGCGCGGCCGAGCGATCGCTGCGGCAGCTGATGGGTCGTAGCCATCGCGTGCACACCGCGCACTATATGCTCTGGCGCGGCGCCGATGGCGGCGAAGGGGCAGCGTATGAACTTGCCAGCGCGACGGTGCGCTGTGCACAGCCGCCGGCGCAGGAGCTCGAGCGCTACCTCGATTCGGGAGCGTGGCGCGGCAAGGCGGGAGCCTACGGCATCCAAGATGAGGCGCAGCAGTTCCTGGAGCTTGTCGACGGCTCGTTTGATGCCGTTGTCGGGCTTCATGTTGCGGCGGTCAGGCGCATGCTGGCGCGGAGCCGGTCGCAATGACCGGCATGCTGTCGACGCTGCCGCGCCGGTTGTTCGCGGCTTGTGCCTTCGCGGCGGTGGCGATTGCGCTGCTGGCACTGTTGGTCGAGCGGTTTGAGGCGCCGCCAAAGAAGACCATGCGCGGCGAAGGTGCCGCCAGCTTGCTGGTCGAGCAGCCGAATGCCGCGTCGACTCACGCGGGCGATCTGGGCTCGGGCGCGATCGAGGCCGCGGGGGCGGTGATCGAGCCGTTTGCCGTGGCGGCGGACTCGGTCGGTGCGGCGGCGCGCGTGCGCGCGATCCGTGGTGGGACCGCGGGCGGCTTGGGGGCGTCCGATGCTGTGTTCAGACTGCAGCCGCCGGCGGGGAAGATTGCCGTCGCGCGTCGGCTCGCATCGCTGTCTCCGGAGATCGCGCCCGTGGTCGAAATCCTGCCGAGCGGCAGGTTTGCACTGAGGCGAAGCGCGCCGCTGCCAAGCGGACCGCTGGCCTATGGGACAGCATCGCGCGCGTCTGCTCCGCCCGGGCAACCTTCGCGTGCTCGGCTGTCGGCCCCCGGCCGCGAGCCCGGGCATCTTGCCGGGCTGGGATACGGTGCGGGCATTGTGCTGCCGGGCGCGGGGCTCGAATCGCTGACTCCTGAGGCGCGCGGGGCCCTGCTGCAGCTGCTGTCACGCTGGCTCTTGAGGCGGCCGGCCGAGGCGGGGCAGCTCGAGGCCATCGATCTGACCTGGACCCCTGCGAGCCTGCGGCGGTTGCTTTCGTGGCTGCCGTAGCATGGGGGGCAGGCGTGGCTGCCGCCTACTCGGCTTCTTGCCCGAGCCGCCTACTCGCCGCTCTCGGCTTGGCGAAAAGCGGCGAATCGCGTCTGGGGACTGCGGTTAGCTGTTGATCCGATGGGCGCGAGCCATAATCTATTTCGCCCTACTCGCGTCGGGAATCGGCGTAGATGTGTGCCATGAAAGCTGAAATCCACCCAAAGTATGTAGAGTGCAAGACCTCCTGCGCATGCGGAGCCACCTTCACTACCCGCTCGGTCAAGGCTGAGATCAAGACAGACATCTGCGCCGAGTGCCACCCGTTCTACACGGGTGCCCAGAAGTTCGTCGACACCGCCGGCCGCGTGGACAAGTTCCGCAAGCGCTACGCAAAGTCGAAGGAAGCAAAGGCTTAGCTCGTCCGGTCGGCTTCGCCGGGCGGTGCAGATGGCGCGGCTTCAGGCCGCGCGCCTTCGGTCTATGTGGCTGAAGACAGCGTGGCCCTTTCCAACGCACAGCCTTGTCCGACCATGGGTTTGTTCGACCGCGGGTCCCACCGCGGGGCTGAATGGCTTTGGCCCATCCGATCTGGGCAGTCGTGCGCCAATCGGCGCAGCCACTCATTTCATCCGGCCAGCGTGTCCGGCCGCGACAAGCGGGCACACATTCCAGGTTTCGACCCGGGGATCGTCTCATGAGCGGCTTGCATCCTAAGGTCCAGCAGCGACTCGACCGTTTGGTTGCGCGGGCCAACGAACTGCTCGCGCAGTCGTCTTCGCCGGAGTTCCTCGACCAGCCCGAGAAGCTCGCGACGATCCATCGCGAACTCGGCGCGGCAACGCCGGTCGTTCAGCGCTACCAGGAATGGCAAAAGAAGGCGCGCGATCTCGAGGAGAATCGCGCGCTGGTTGCCGGCGACGACAAAGAGCTGGCGGAGCTTGCGCGTGCCGAAATCCCTGAACTCGAGGCCGAGGTCGACAGGGAAGCTCTGGCGCTTTTGGACCGCATGCTCGCCGAGCAAGGTGACGATGGCCGCAATTGCATCGTCGAAATCCGGGCCGGAACCGGCGGCGACGAAGCGGCGCTGTTCGTGCGCGACCTGATCGCGCTCTACCAGCGCTATGGGTCGCGCATGGGCTGGAAAGTCGAGCCGATGCACTCGGTGCCGACCGAGACCGGTGGTTTCAAGGAGGCCACGTTTGCCATCAAGGGCAAGAGCGTGTTCCACGCCATGCAGTTTGAGTCCGGCGGACACCGCGTTCAGCGCGTGCCCGAAACGGAGTCGAAGGGCCGCGTACACACGTCGGCAGCGACGGTTGCCGTGCTGCCGGAAGTCGAAGAGGTCGAGGTGCACATTGATACCGGGGACCTGCGCATCGACACCTATCGCTCGAGCGGCGCGGGCGGTCAGCACGTCAACAAGACGGACTCGGCTGTGCGCATCACGCACATCCCAACGGGAACGGTGGTGGCCTGTCAGGAAGAGCGAAGCCAGATCAAGAACCGCGCCAAGGCCATGACCGTGCTGCGCTCGCGCATCTACGAAGCGGAGCAGCGCCGGCAGGCAGCCGAACGAGCGGCGGAGCGCAAGGAGCAAGTCGGCACCGGCGACCGCAGCGACCGGATCCGGACCTACAACTTCCCGCAGGACCGGGTCACGGACCACCGTCTCAATCGAAACTTCGCGCTCGCGCAGGTCATGGAAGGTCGCTTGGACCCGATCATCGAAGGCCTGCAGCTCGATTTGCGCGAGCGTCGCATCGCCTCGCTCTGAGCTGCCTCGCTCGGGGCCACCTCGCTCGGGCCACCGGGCTCGGGCCACCGGGCTCTGAGCGGCTTCGCTTGGAGCTATCTCGTCCTGCGCTTTCCCGCTCCCTTCTTGCGGCGGTCTGTATTGCAGGACTCGGAACGGTGTCGATCCGGGCGGATTCTGCAGGCAGCCGAAAACACCGAATCGATCTGAACCGAGCAGGCGTGCGATTCGTGCGTGACTAGAGGCCTTAGTTGCGCCACGATTCCGCGCCCCTCTCCCCACTCTCCCGTCCGATCCGGAGACCGAACTGATGACCGAAACCGGCAACCTTGCGTCCCTAGAACCCCTCGAGCCGCTTGAGGCAGCTGCTGCCCCAGCCGTCCAGCAGGACCCGCTCGCCCACAACCGAGGTGGCCTGGCGGCCCCGGCGCACAACATGTTTTGCGCCGACAAGTCGTTCTACCGCTTCTTGTTTGCGGGAGTCGTCATGCTGGTGGCGTGCTGGATGCCGATGACGGCCGAGCTGCTGCGTCCCGCCTACATGACGATGGCGGGCGGCTTCTACATGCTCATCGCGATCGCGATGATCTGGTCGTGGTGGGCGTCGATTGCCAACAACCGCCCGATGGGCGTCAAGTGGCTGCTGTTCACGGCGGCGCCGCTGATCGGTTCGGTGTGGGCCCTGATCGCGTTTGACGTGCAGGTTGCGGCCGAAACCGCAAAGGGCTTCGGCTGGATCCACCCCGACATGCCGTACTCGGATGGCTGGGGCGGCATGTTCAGCGACTTGGGGGCGACCTTGGCCAAGGATCCCGACACCGGCATTCGCGTCGAGGGCTTCTTCCGCCTGCTCGGACCGGCCAACATCTTCCTCCTCTTGGGCTCGTTGATGGCCGAACTGGGCTTCATCATGGGCGTGCTCGGCGGTGCCAAGCAAAACAAGATTGCCACGCAACAGAAGCGCATGAAGGCCGCCGAGAAGCGTCGCAAGTGAGCGTGCGTTGAGCATGCCGGATCGCGCAGCAAACGCGGATAGGCCCGGCTCCGTGCACACGGTCATGAGCGTGCTGCGAGGCGCCGAAGGCTGGCTTGAGAAGCGCGGTGTCGAGTCTCCCAAGCGCTCGGCCGAGCTGTTGCTCGGCCACGTGCTCGGACTCGACCGCCTGCAGCTCTATCTGGAGCACGACCGCCCGCTCGTCGAAGAAGAGCGCGGCAGCATGCGCGCCCTGCTGGTGCGACGCGGCGACGGCGAGCCGGTTGCGCACCTGCTCGGCAGCTGGCAGTTTCGCAGCCTGGAGCTCGAGGTTGGACCGGCCGTGCTGATTCCTCGCCCCGAGACCGAGGAACTCGTCGATGTCGTGCACGAATGCCTAGGCGATGCGGCGGCCGAGCCGCTGCTTGGCGCGGACCTCGGCTGCGGCTCCGGCGCGATCGCGATTGCGCTCGCCAGCGAGTGTCCCGGTCTGCGCATGGTGGCGATCGACCAGAGCAAAAATGCTCTGCACGTCGCGCGCACCAACGTTTCGGCAAACGATCTTGCCGACCGCGTTGACCTGGTGCACAGCGATTGGTGGCAATCGGTTGCAGCTGAGCCGCACTTCGACTTTGTCGTCAGCAACCCTCCCTACATCGATCCCGGCAAGCCCGATGGCCTCGCCGAAGACGTGCAGCGCTTCGAGCCGCCGCTCGCGCTCTACTCCGCCAAGGGCGATCCAGCTTCGTGCTACCGCGAGATTGCTGCGGGGCTCGAAGCCCACCTCAAGCCGGGCGGCTGGTTCGTTGCCGAGACGGGGCTTGGTGCGAGCGACGCCGCGCTCGCGGTGCTGCAGGGCTGCTCGTTCCTGCAGGATGCGGAGCTGCGCGACGACCTCGGGGGGCATCCGCGGTTCGTGCTGGCGCGACGCGCATAGCTTCCGCGTTCGCTTCGTCGGCTGCTTGCAGGGCGATGCCGGCCCCAGCGCCCGGTGTGCCAGACCCGGAAGACCCAGATGCCCAGATGCCCAGATGCCCAGATGTCCAGATCCTCCCGATACCGAATCGCCGTTCCGCGAATCGGCCCGGCTAGCAGCGCTTGTCGACGTAGTGCTTGAGCGCGGCCTTGGTCACCGGCTTGATCTCGGTGAAGTAGACGGCAATGTCCCACTGCGGGCGGCCGCTGGTCGCGTCTTCGATGCGCTCGCAGCGCACGACGGCGCCGCTGACCTGGTGGCGGTCCGTTTGACCGGGGAGCGCAAAGTCGATGCCCACCAGCGTCATCTCGTCGATGGGGGCCGGCGCGTTGCACGCGATGCCAATTTCGGAGATGTCGCGCAGCGCCGCGGGTTCCGCGCCCGATTCGGAGGACAGGTTGACCTGGAACGATGCGGCTGCGCGGGGAGCGCGGCGGCGATCGGATTGAGGTGTCGGCTGGGTCACGGCCCGACGAAACTAACGCAGCGGGTCGTCTGGTGCCAGCGAAGCGGCGCCTTTGCAGTTGTGTCGTGCTCCCAGACGCCGGGCGCGGCGGCGGCGGCGGCCGGCGCCTGCGGCAGTCCCCGACTCAAGCGTTTTGCGGAACGCGTTCCCGCGCTAGACTCCGGGGCTTGCCGCCGACGCTGCTTCGTCGGGCGGCAGCGGCGCCGGCGAGTGCACTGAAACCGACTAGATTCCCAACCGAGAGACCAATACGTGGCGAACTTCAACAAAGTGATTCTGATGGGCAACCTGACCCGCGACATCGAGATGCGTCACACGCAGAGCGGCATGGCCATCGCCAAGTTCGGCATGGCGATCAACCGCAAATCGTCGACGCAGAGTGGCGAGCAGCGGGAGTCGACGTGCTTCGTTGACATGACGGCGTTTGGCAAGCAGGCCGAGCTACTCAGTCAGTATGTGCGTAAGGGCAGCCCGCTGTTCGTGGACGGACGCCTCGAATTTTCGACCTGGGAGAGCCAAGACGGCGGCAAGCGCAGCAAGCTCGAAGTCATCGTCGAGAACTTCCAGTTCATG
>JBGCDH010000152.1:0-38211 GCA_045105235.1 Planctomycetota bacterium
AAGCGGCGCGCGAATACGTCGCGCAGACCACGTTGTTCACGACGCACACGCCCGTGCCTGCCGGGCACGACCGTTTTGGCGAAGACCTTGTTCGCCGCTACTTCGGCGACGCCGAGGAGTGGGTGGGCCTGCCGTGGCAGCGCTTCTTGGCGCTCGGCCAGTCGGCCGTGGATGCGGGCGGCGGCGGCGGCGGCGAATTCAACATGACCTATCTCGCCATGCATTTCGCCGGCTTCGTCAACGGAGTCAGCAAATTGCACGGAGCGGCGTCGCGGCGGCTGCTGCACCCTTTCTGGCCGGGACTGCTAGCAGATGAGCTGCCTATCGCTTCGGTGACCAATGGCGTGCACCTGGCAACATGGACCGAACCGGAGCTAGCGGCCGAGTTGTCGGACCACTCCATGGGCCTGGTTGCCCCGGCTGACTTCGCGGCAGCGGAACGGCGACTCGCACCGGCCAAGCTGTGGCACGTGCACCAAGAGAGCAAACGCCGCATGCTCAACAAGATCCGGACAGTCTTGACGCACGGGTGTCAGGTGCGCGGAGAGAGCCCGGCGGCGCTGGCCACCATGCTCGAAGGCCTGTGTGAGGATGCACTCTACCTTGGCTTTGCGCGCCGCTTTGCGCCGTACAAGCGGGCACATCTATTGTTCTTCGATCCAGAGCGGCTGCGGCGCATCCTCGACCACGCGGACCGACCGGTCCGCATCGTTGTTTCGGGCAAAGCGCATCCCAAGGACCAACGCGGCCAGGACATCATGAAGTCGATCGTGCAGCTGGCGCGCTCGCCCGAGTTCGTCGGGCGCGTGTTCTTCGTCGAGGACTACGACATGGCGGTGGCGCGGGCCCTGGTGCAGGGCGTCGACGTTTGGGTCAACACGCCAACGCGAATGGAAGAAGCGAGCGGCACCTCCGGCATGAAAGCCGCCGCCAACGGCGTGCTCAATCTGTCGATTGCCGACGGCTGGTGGCCGGAAGCCTACGACGGTCGAAACGGCTGGCAGATCGGTGGCGAGCGCATCTATGGCGATCAGGACCTACAGGATCAGTCCGATGCGACGGCGCTCTACCGGCTGCTAGAAGAGGAACTCGTGCCGCTGTTTTTCACGCGAGGTGGCGATGGCGAGACCGAAGACGCAGCTGAGAGCGCGGGTCGCGAAAGTGACGTGCCGCTTGGCTGGACCCAACGCATGGCACACTGCCTGGCCAGCGTGCCACCGCAATTCAGCACCGACCGCATGGTGTCGGACTACGTCGACAAAGCCTACCGCCCGCTGGCCAGCGCCTACTTCGTCCAGCAGGCAGAACAGAAGGCTCCCGCTCGCGAGCGCGCCCGCGAGTTTGCCCGCATCCAGGCAGACTTCGCCAAGGTGCGCATCGTCTCAGCGTCGACCGTCGAGCTGGCGAACTTCAAGGTCGGTCAGCATCTGGACGTGCGCTTGGATGTGGATCTCGGCAAGCTCTCTCCGGAAGACGTCGTGGTGGAGCTGGTTGTCACACACGGAGACAATTCTATTTCGCCGGTGGTCGTCCGCCTAGAGCCTCTGCCCGAGAGCCGCCCCGTTGCGTTTGAGGGAGGGTACCTCGTCGAGCGCGCAGGTTGCTACGAGCACGGTATGCGCATCCGCGTGGCCGGCGATCGCCGCCACGATGCCAAGGTGCGCGGGCTCGTCTTGTGGGCGTGATTGCGAGCCACGGCCTCAGCTGAATCGGAAGGTTGGGTGCGAACGGTCCGCGATGGGGGATCGGACACAGCACGAAAACGGAAAGCGGGGTGTGACACAGACTGTCCGTCGGCGTCTTTCGGGACATGTCAGACGACACTCCTCGTTCGTCTCGTAGAATCGCATCCTTTGCATTTTGCGCGGCGTTTCTTGCCTCGGCGGCTTCCGCCCAAACGCTCTCGCGGGAGGAAGTTGCGCATGTGCTACGGCGCGTCACTTTCGGCCCGACTCCGGACCAACTGAGCAGCATCACGACGCAGGCTCAGCTTGATAGTTATCTGAATACTCAGCTGAACGCGCCGACGACGGGCTACGGCACGGCCGCGGTCTGGATGAACAAGTTCCCATCCGAGCCGCTGACGGGCGCCAACTACGACACGCACGCTTGGACTCAGGAAAACCTCGAGAACAAGCAGCTTGTGCTCGCCCACAGCTGTGACTACCAGCTGCGCGAAGTCATGACGCAGTTCTGGGAACAGCACTTCAACACCAACCTTGCCATCGTTCGTGGCGCAACCGGCAATGCCGCCGTGCCCGCGGCAACGAAGCAAAAGCGAGCCGTCAGCTTGGAGTGGCGGGAGAACGACAAGTTCCGTCAGAACGCGCTCGGTTCGTTCCGCGATCTGCTGCGCGTCAGCATGAACTCGGTTGCGATGCGCCTGTATCTCGATGCGCAGCTCAACTGTCGCTTCTTCAACGAGAACTACGCTCGTGAACTTCATGAGCTCCACACGATGGGGCCGGGCACCGTCGCGAATCCAAACTACGACTACGACGACATCCTCGATGCGATGCGCGTCCTGCGTGGCATGTGGTTTGACGAGCCGACTGGCGACGCCGCCTACATCACGCTCTGCTCAGACTTCGCGCGCCGGACGATGTTTGACACGGTCAACGTCCCCGATCTGACGATCTGGCCCGCCGGACAAGCGATTCCCGTCAACAAGACGCAGCGTCTCAAGAACCAGATCCGTCAGCTCCGCAATCACATCGCGGCAGTGCCACAAACGAAGGCGTTTATCTGCACGAAGCTGATCACCTACTTCGTCGGCGACGATGCCGTTACGCCTAGCCTGCTAAACAGCTGCGTCACCGCCTGGGATGCCGGCGCCGGTAACGGCAACATCAAGGCAATCCTCGCCGCGATCTTTGCGAGCTCCGAGTTCAAGCAGATGAATCCGCAGTGGGAGCGCATCGAGCTGCCGCTCGAGACAGTCGTCTCGCAGGCGCGCATCCTTGAGGGAGAGCTTGGCGATTCGGCCAACCCGAGCGCGACCTCGTTCGCCGTCTTGCAGCAGCGTCTAAAGGGCATGCGCAAGCTTGTTTCGATCATGGGCGCGATGCCGTTCAGCTTTCCGTCGCCCGATGGCTACCCGCTCGCTAGTCAGCGCCAGCTCGGCACGTCGGTTTCTTGGTCGGTTGCAGAATATGCCTACGGCCAGTTCCTGAACGCCGCGAACAACAACGACCTGGTCTACAACCCGCTCGTAAATCTGCAGGATCAGGTTGTGAACGTCTTCGGGCGCAGCTGGTCCAACTCCGGCGAGATCGCCTTGTCCACGCTCGAGCTCATTGCTCCAGGACGATTCAGCACCCAGGACCTCATCGAGGCCGAACTCTTCTTGATCCCGCAAGGCCCAGGTAGCTGGGCTCCAAGCGTGCCCGATGCCGAGCGCCGTGTTCGGCTCATGCTTGCCTTTGCTTCCACTCTTCCCCAATCGGTCGAACGGTAGACCGCCAAACCAACAGGAGCACAACAATGTCAATGCACCGACGTGATCTCTTGAAGGCCGGTCTCTGCGGCCTTCCCTTCCTCTCTGTCAACAAGTCCCTGAAGGCAATGCACTCCGCGCTCGGCGGGCGCAGCGTCCCGGGCGCTCCGGTCAGCACCAAGCCAGCCATCGTGACGATCTTTGCTCGGGGCGGTATCGACCCCCTGAACGCGATCATCCCGCACGGTGACCAGGCCAACTACGCGAACCTGCGACCGAACCTGCACTTCACCAAGCAGGGCACGCCCGTTGGCGCCCGCGGCCCAGCGGGCAACAGCCTGCAGCTGTCGAACTACGCGCAAGTCGGCATCCACCCTGGCCTCCAGGAGATCAAATCGCTGATCGAAAGCCTCAACATGGCCGTCGTGCACCGCGTCGGCAACACGGTTGCACCGCAGCGCTCGCACTTCACCGAAATGCACCTGCTCGAAACCGGCTTGGGCAACTACAACTCCTCAGCGCAGGGTTGGTTGCCGCAGTGCACGCCTTCTTTGAGCAGCGGCGCCGTCATGCCTTCAGTCAGTCTCAGCAACCGCATGATGCGGATGTATCAGGGCGACGGGCCGAACAACTCGGCGCTGATCCAGGGGGCGTATGAATCGACCTCGGGCACCCGTAGCTTCGACATCCCGTTTGGCGAGCCGAATACGCCGAGCGAACTCATTGCCGACGGCGTGGAGCGCAGCCTCAACAACCCGGGCAACTACCCGCTCGCGGGTCAAGCAATCAACTTGCGCGGCACGATGGCGACGGCGATCGACTTGCAGGCCCAGCTGCGGAACTCAACGTTTGCCCACAACGGCAGCCTCTATCCGTCGCAGGCTGGCGACACGGCGCCGTGGGATGTGGCCAAATACGGCACGTTCTTCGACCGCCTTGAAGAAGGCATGCACTACCTCCGCAACGACTTTACCGACTGCGTGGGAGTGGAGCTGGGCGGCTGGGACACGCACCGTGACCAGCTCGTGCGCCACAATGAGCTGATGCCTGTTTTGGCTCGGGCCATTCGTTCGGCCTACGACGATCTGACGACGATTGGGCGTCCGTTCGTCGTGTTGGTTGTCAGTGAGTTTGGCCGGACCCTCGCCGACAACGGCTCGGGCACCGACCACGGCGTTGGCGGCTTTTGCCTAGTTGCGGGATCGAACGTCAACGGTGGTGTCTACAACTGTTCGCAGGGTGGCTGGTCGCAGCTGGTCGGCACGCCAAGTGGTGTCAAGCCGTGGCGCAATCTCAACCTGCCTGCCTCGCAGACCACCTACGAGAACGCTCTGGAGCCGGCGACGGACTTCCGCACCGTGCTCGTTGAGATCGCCAAAAAGCACTTTGGGGTGCCAGCGGGTCAGCTCATCAACCTGCCGGATGTCGGCTCCGAATGGGACATGGTCAACAGCTCGACGCAGCAGAGGTTTACCGAGCTCGGAATTCTGTAACCCGCGAGACGATTCCCGCGAGATCCGCGGCACGTCGTCGAGTTAGACTCGGCGACGTGTTGCCATCCTTGCAGGGTCTCGATTTGCCGCGTATTCAGCGATTGCGCAGCGTATTCCTCGCGGGCCCGGCTGCGGGCCGCGCGGTCGCCGACTACTGGCGCGATGTGCGCGACCTCGAGGCGTATGACGCCGTGCTAGCCGAGCGCATCGGCTGGAAGTGGCGGGCGGCGCTCGAAGAGTGTCGGGAGCGAGGCTTTGCACCGCCGGCGAACGCGCGCGTGCTCGACTATGGCTGCGGCACCGGCATCGCGCTGCGCCGCTACCTTGAGGTCTACGATGCCGGTGAGGTGGTCTGCCACGATCGTTCGCTTCATGCGACCCGCTTCGCCGTCGATCGACTGCGCGCAGCGCATCCGGAGCTGGACGTTCAGGCGGCGGATGGGCGGCTGGACGGACCGTTCGACGTGGTTTTGGCCAGCCATTTGCTCAGTGAACTCGACAGGCGCGGGCTCGAACGCTTTGAGCAGATCGTGCGGAGTGCGCGCCTTGTTTTGCTCGTAGAGTCGGGCAACCGGCAGGCGTCGCGTCGTCTGTCGGCGCTGCGAGACTCTCTCTTGGCGAGCGGCAACGATGGCTTCGAGGTGGTCGCACCCTGTCCACACGGTGGCCCGTGTCCCGCCCTGGCGGTCGAGAGCGAATGGTGCCACTTCTTCGCGACGCCGCCCGGCGAGGTTTTTACCGACGGCGACTGGGTCCGTGCTGCGCGCGAGCTGCAGATTGATCTGCGGTCCTTGCCGTATTCGTTCCTGGCTGTGCGTCGTCGGAGCGACGGCGATGGCGAGTCGACGCCCTGCGACGCCGCTGGGGCGTCGACGCGCTGGTTGGGTCGGGCGCGGGTGACGCCGCGATCCGCCGAGCTACGCGGCTGCAGCAGCGAAGGCCTGGTTGCAGCGGACGTGTCCAAGCGCAGCCAGCGCGAGCTTTGGCGCAGCATCAAGAAGCATCCCGAGCGTCTGCGCGGTCTGCCGCGGCTGGACTAGCCGGCAAACTGCAGCTGGCGGCCTCGCCGAGGCGCTCGCGTTCCATGCACGCGCGAATGCACCTCGCCATCGCGCCGGAACGGCTGCGTCAAGTCCACGGCCGGGGGATGCGAGAGCGTTGGCTTCCGGCGCATTCCGTTCGGAGCGGATGCACGTGCTCGCTCCGCGTGCTGCTACCGTCATGGCCGTGAGCACCCCGAGACTGCACGTTGGTACCAGCGGCTTCAGCTATGACGAGTGGCGTCCAACCTTCTACCCGGCGGATGTGAAGAAGGCCGGCATGTTGTCGTACTATGCCTCGCAGCTGCCGAGCGTCGAACTGAACAACACCTTCTATCGAATGCCCAAGCGGGAAACGGTGGCCAAGTGGGCGGAACAGGTGCCGGAGTCGTTTCGATTCGCGGTCAAGGCGCCGCGGCGATTTACGTGGTCGCTCAAGCTGGTCGATTGCGGGGCGGACCTATCACATCTGATGGAGCAGCTGGAGCCGCTCGGTCCCCGCTTGGGGTGCGTGTTTTTCCAAGTGCCAAAATTCGTCGCCTTCGACGCGAGCGTGCTGGATGGGTTTTTGGCGGAGTTGCCCGCGGATGTGCGCGTGGCGCTCGAGTTTGTGCACGAGAGTTGGCACGTGCCGGAGGTTGCAGATCGCGTCTACGGCGCGGGGGCGACGATCGTTGCCAGTGATCGGGACGACGGCGAGCCGCCGGAGTTGGACGGAGCAGCACCGTGGACCTACCTGCGATTGCGTCGTGCCAGCTACACCGACGAAGATCTCGCGGCGTGGCGGGCGAGGCTGGCCGAGCGCGATGCGTTTGTGTTCTTCAAGCATGAAGACACGGCGGCCGGGCCGGCCATGGCCCGTCGTTTCATGCCATTGTGAGGAGGGTGCCTGAGGATGGTGTCCCGTGTCGTGCATCTGGAAGACGGGGCATGATCCGGGATGCGAGGGCGTTCGTCGCAAGGCGCTGCGACGAATGCATACTCCCTGCTGTCTGCCGCGAAGCCTGTCTGCCGAGAAGCCTGCCTGCCGAGGAGCAGCAACGCCGTGACGGGCGGCTTCGTGCCCGCAGAATGCCCCCGATATCAGGTGCACGACACTAGGCTGGTGGCGGCTTGCGCTTCCACTTGCCGTGTAGCCGGGTCGCGAGCCGCGTGAGCGACAGGCCGGCGCTGCCGAGAATACGATGCCGTTCGGCCAGTTTTTCGAACGCCTGTTCGAAGCGGCGAGATGCGGGGCCGAATTCCATCGCGTCCAAGGCCGTGCTGCTGGCGTCTTCCCAGAGCTCGTGTCTCTTGCCGAGAGCGGCGAGCAGCGCGCCGACCCCCCAGCCTTGTGCCAGGGTGACCAGCATCTCGCGATCGGAGTCGGCATCGCCGTCCGGCAAGTGGCGTTGGATGAGCAGGCCCAGCAGTGCTTGGTGATCATGCCAGGATCGCTCCGCCATCATCGATCCAGAGCGCTGCCTGTATTCGTAGAGAGTGCGCGGGATGCTTTGCACCCGCAGGCCGAGCCGAGCGATGTCTAGCCACAGCGCCCAGTCCGAGTAGCAGTCGACTGCGGGGTCATAGCGCAAGCCGTGTTCGCGGAAGACCGAGGTGCGGAACATGGCGCCGCCGTCGCCGAGCGAGTTGCGGAAGATGGCCAGTGGCCGGTCGAAGGGCAAAGCCTGTACGACCGCGTGCGTCTTGTTGCTGACGTCGTCGAAGATTTCGAAGCGTGGCACGACCGCGACGGCTTCGGGGCAGCGAGCGAAGGTCTGCAGGCCGATTTCGGCGTATTCGGGCCGCAGTCGGTTGTCCGCGTCGAGGCATAGAATGAAGTCGCCAGTAACGGCCTCGGCGATGGCGTGGTTTCGCGCGGACGCCACGCCGCCGTTGTCTTTGTGGAGGACGCGGATGCGGGCGTCGGTGGCCGCGGCCGCAGCCAAGATTTGCGGCGCATCGCTGCGCGGAGAGCCGTCGTTGACAACGAGGATTTCCAGCGCGGAATGCGTTTGTGCGCGGGCTGATGCCAGCGCCTCACCGAGCATCTCGGCGTCTTCGCCGTAGTAGGGGACGATGATGGATACGGTTGCGGCGGCCGGCTCTGCGTGCGCGCGCAGGCGACCCCGGCCGCGGTGCTTTGCGACGAGTTCCGCGATTGCTGCCACGTAGGTGCTGCGATCGCAAAGCTCACGGCTGCAGGCCATGGCGGCTGCGCGAATTTCTGCAAAGCGCGGGATCGCGGGTTCGACGTCTTCGCGGAGCACGCGGGCTAGGTCCTCCCCGTCGCCGCTTCGAAACAAGAAGCCATGGATGCCGTGCTGGATCATCTCGGGCATGCCGCTGTTGTCGCCGGCGACGACGATGCGGCCCTTCGACATGGCTTCGAGGCATGTATTGGGCCAGTTGTCCCAGCGCGACGGAAGCAGCACCACGTCTGCCTCCTGCATGCGGGCCAGCAGCGCGTCGCGAGCGATGTGGCCGTGGCAGCGTAGGTTCGGGGCGACCTTGCTCAGCGCCGCCGCTTCGCTGGACTGTGGTGGCGAGGTGTTGCTGTCGCGCCCGTAACAGTCCACCGTGATCTCGGGCAGCTGCCGACACATCGCGGCGAGTTCGCGCACACCTTTGCGTGGCTCGATACGGCCGCAATAGATAAACGAAAGCTCGGCAAGGCTGCTCGCTGTCGTGCGCTTCGCGGAAGCTTCGGCTGGGTTGGCGCAAGCCATCGGATAGCGAACGATAGGGATTTGATCTCGCGCAATGCCAAGCCGGTTGCAGACCGAATCGCGCAGGTTTTCGCTGGGCGACCAAACCAGGGGCGCCATGCGGATGGCTTCATCTTCTAGCGTTGCGATCTCGCGTTCGGTCGGCCCAAACACATGCATCGAATCGTTGTGTAGCCAGCAGTCGTGAGTTGGCGAATGCAGTACGACCGCGAGGACGGCGTCGCCGTGGGTGCCGAATAGGCGCTGCTCGGCAAGCGCTACCGAACCGTTGGCCTCGTAGTCGGCAAACTCGATGTAGTCGAACGCAACGCCAGCATCCCGCAATACCTCGTGCGCGAGCTGGGCGAAGCGCAGGGTGCGGCGAGCCAATCCGAACGGCGTGCGGCCGTTGACATCGGGCAGGTCGTCGACAAACGCAACGGTCGCAATGCCGTCGAGCTTACGTAATCGGCACGTGCGGCGTTCGGTGCAAGGTGGGTTACGAGCCAGACTTCGTGGCCAGCCGCGCCCAGTGCGGCGGCTGCTTCGACGACGTAGGCGCCGATGCCGCCGTTGTGGATGCCGCGCACTTCGGTGCTGCAAAATGCGATCCTCATGTAGTCGCCAGGATGTCGTTTCCGCAGCTTGAAGTCACGGCTGACGTCGCATAGCCGCGTGCCGACTGCTATGGTGCCGTGGCTGAATTCGTAGGATCTCCTACAAACGTCGATTCGACACGAGAGCACGTCATGGCCATCCCGTCCCGCACTTCTTGGAAGGGCTTCCTCAAGCTCAGTCTCGTTTCCGTTCCTGTGAAGGCCTACACCGCCAGCGAATCGGGAGGCGATGTCCGGCTCAATCAGCTGCACAAGGAGTGCAACACGCGGGTCAAATATCAAAAGATCTGCCCGGAGCATGGCGAGCTGAAAAGCGATGCGATCGTCAGCGGCTACGAGCACCAGAAAGATCAATATGTGATTGTCGAGCCGGACGATCTCGACAAACTGCGCACCAAGTCGGACCGCGCTGTCGCGATCGACGGCTTCGTGCCGGTCGACGAGATCGACAACCGTTTCTACGCCGGCAAGGCGCACTACCTGATGCCGGATGGGATTGCCGGCGAGCGTCCCTACGCGCTGCTGCGCGACGGCATGAAGAAGAACGAGGTTTGCGCTGTCGCCCAAGTTGTGCTGTCCGGGCGAGAGCAGCTCGTCTGCGTGCGGGCGATCGACAAGATGTTGGTCATGTTTGGCCTTCACTACCCGCAGAAGGTGCGCAACATCGAAGACTTTGAAAACGAACTCGAGGACATCGAGTTGAAGCCCGAGGAAGCGACGTTGACCGACACGCTGATCGGCGCCAGCAAGATCGAGTCGTTTGACTTCGGCTCCTACAAGGATCAATACGTGACCAAGCTCAAGAAGCTCATCGAAGCGAAGGTCGATGGTCGCGAGCTGGTCCAGGCGACGGACCATGAAGAGCCCAAGATCCTCAACCTGATGGACGCGCTCAAAAAGAGCGTGGCCGAGGCGCAGGCGCAGCAGGTGAGCGGTGAGCAGCCGGAGGCCGCCAGCGGAGAGGGCGCTGAGGAGAAGAAGCTCGCCCCAAGTTCCACGGGCAAAAAGAAGCGCTCGCGCAAGGCCCAGGGCGAGTAGCGAATCTTGTCGTCGCCGCCGTCGCTGCCTGTTCCGTCGGGGCTGCCCGAGAACGTTGAGCCGATGCTTGCGCGGCAAGGTGAGCCGTTTGATTCGCCCGAGCATCTGTTCGAGTTGAAGTGGGACGGCGTGCGCTGCATGTCGTATGCAGAAAACGGTCTGCTGCGCATGCACGGCCGCCGTCGTCGCGACCTGGCAACCCGCTACCCTGAGCTTGCGTTCCTCGCCGGGCTTCCGAGCGGCATGCTTTTGGACGGTGAGCTGGTCGTGTTGCACGAAGACGGCCGGCCCAACTTCCGCGCGGTGCTCTCGCGTGAAAACGCGTCGGCGGCATCGGTCGCCGCCAAAGCCCGTCAGCACCCGGTTGTATTTGTGGTCTTCGATCTACTTTTTGAGGCGGGCGAGTCGTTGCTGGCGCGGCCGCTCCGCGAACGTCGGGCGCGCCTTGAGGCGCTGGTTGGTCGCGTCGGCCACGCGCGCCTTATGCTGTCGGATGGGGTCGAAGAGCACGGCCTGCAGCTCTTTGAGGCGGCGCGGGCACGCCAGCTGGAAGGCATTGTCGCCAAGCATCTCGATGAGCCGTACCGGCCTGGCGAGCGCTCGTCGTCGTGGCAGAAGATCAAACCCGTGCACTCGATCCACTGCCTGGTGCTCGGCTATGAGCGCAACCCGAACCGGCCCGGTTCCGGCAAGCGTGTGCCGCCGCGAGCCGCGGAGATCCGCTCGCTGATTATCGCATCGGACTTCGGCGGCGTATTGCAGTGCGTCGGCAAAGTGGGCTCCGGTATCGGGGAGGCGGCGCGGCTGGCGCTGTTTGCCCGGCTGCAGGCGATCCCGGCCGATGCGCCGCTCGTCGACGCGGCGGTAGCGGATGCGCGCGATCCCGTCTGGGTGCAGCCGGGAATCTTCTGCACGGTTCGCTACTTTGAGCGCACAGAAAGTGGGTCGCTGCGCGCCCCGGTATTTGCAGGGCTGGTCGAGCAGGATCATCCGTCTGGAGATCGATCATGAGAGGTGACAGTGGAGCAGAGCGGACGTTTACCAGCGACGAGCTGGCAGAACTCTGCGGTCTGCCGGTCAACGTCGTGCAGCGCTGGGTGGACCGTGGCTTGCTGCGGCCGATGCGGGGTTCGGTGCGCAAGTTTGCGTTCCGGGCGGTTGGCACCGTGCGCACCCTGGCCGAGCTTTGGCGCGCCGGCTGGACGGCGCCGAGAATCGAGCGGGCGTGGCAGCAGGCCAAGACGGTGGTCGAGGATGGCGACGCGGCGCTTGCGGGTCTGCTGGCGAGCATCGGTTCGCGGCGGGTAACCGTGCGCGCGCCGGACGGACGCCTGCTGGAGCCAACGGGGCAGCAGCTGTTTGACTTTGGCGCGGCTTCGGCCGCTGGGGCGGGCGATGGGGACGCGAGCGAGTCACAGCCACGCGCTCTGAAGATGCGTGGCTCACACGACTGGTTTGCGATCGGTGTCGAAGCGGAGGCCGCCGGTCGACTCGAAGATGCCGTCCGCGCGTATGAGCACGCGTTGCCTGGCGGCAGCGCCGAAGTGTACTTCAATCTCGGCAACTGCTTCTACGAGCTTCGTCAGCGCAAGGAGGCGGTCGACCAGTTTGCGGCCGCGATCCAGCGCGCCCCCGACTACGCGGAAGCCTGGAACAACTTGGGCATCGTGCGCGGCGAGATCGATGACAGGCACGGCGCGGTCGAGGCGTTGGAGAAGGCGCTCGAGCTGGTGCCGCACTACGCGGATGCGCACTACAATCTTGCCGAGGCGTTGGCGACCATCGGCGATCTGGACCGCGCGCGGCAGCACTGGCGCGCCTACCTGACCTTTGATCCAAACTCGCGCTGGGCCGAGCAGGTCAGGCGGCGGCTGCAAAGCCACGGCGGCACGTCGTAGCGCTGCGCCTGCGGATGTGGCCCGCGCCGGCTGTTCTACTTGGGGTTCTGTTCCTGCTCGACTAGCTCGACCAAGCCTTCGCGCGTGATGCGCACGCGGCCCTTCTCTTCCAGCGCGCTCCAGACTTCGGCGGGGTATTGCTCCGGCGGTCGCACCGCATTGATGCCGCTACCCTCGCCCTTGCTCATCGCATCGTGGCCGAGGCGGGACTCATCGTCGAGACGCGTCAGCTTGAGCCGCTTCTTGAGTGCCTTGGCTGCGCGCTTGAGGGTCTCTTTGGTAAATGAGCCGTCGTCATTGCGCTCGACGATGTTGCCCGATCCCGCTCCTGGAGAAGTCATGCGACGATCATGCTGCCTGCGGGGGGCAATCGTCAACGCAAGGGGGCGTTCGCGGCCCGGTATCACCGCGACGTGTCGACAATCTGTGCCGTTGCCTTGTTGCCGATGCGGCGCCTTGCCCTCACGGTTCGCGTCGCAAGAAGTTTCATCGAGCTCGCGAGGCCGGTGCATGGCGTATCTCGAAGCGCTCGACGACGCCGCCTGCGGCGACGCGTACTAGCTCCTGAACCCGCTCATGCACCGCGAACCACTCGTGTGGGCCGACCGCTTGGGTGTAGCGCGCCCGAGCGTTGCCTTCGCTCCAGATCGGCATAAGCTTGCCTGCGGTATCCCGGGCGCGCAGTGACTCGATCGGTGAGCTCCCGGCGCACAGCCAGCGCCGCCGTGCTGTTTCGATCTCGATGCCGCCGGCCGGGAAAGGCGACGGCAGTGCGAGGCGCTGCGGCACGATGTGTCGCCCGTGCACCGCGATCGCGCTGCTTGCGCGGTCATTCGCGAAGATCTTGAAGCGGCCGCCGCGATCCGTCGTGACCCGCGAGCTCGGAAACGTTGCAGCGAGCCCTGCAACCGATCCAGCGGCTGGGCGCACGAGGCCAATTCGCGCACCAGCGATCGGACGGCCGAGGTTGTCGACCACGCGGCCGGTCACCAGGTTCGGTGCGCGTGACGGTGGCGGCATTCCCTGCACGCGGCCTGCTTCCGGCAGCTTCGGCAGCTTCGGCGTCCGGCCGTCGGACGGTTCGAGCGTGATGCGAGGAACGCTGCCCGGGGACGGACTGTCGACGATCAGCTGGCGCACGGGGAGTTCTCGTGAGGCAAAGCCACGGCAGCGAACGACGATCGTTGTGCGCGGGCTGTGCGGGACGCGGTCGATCCGGCACATGCCCTCGTCGTCGACGGGCGTCGCCCAGCCCGTCACGGTCAGGCGTCCGCGCGCCTCGGGCACTTCGACGGCGACGCGCAGCCCGCACTGCGCCGCTGGCAGGGTGGCCCCGTCGGCTCCGACAACCTGGATGATCATGGAGTGGGTGGTCGCCACGACCAGGGTCTTCGGGCAGAACGCGAGCAGCAGGGAGGACGGGATGGCGAGCATGCCGTCGGGTAGGTGAAGGCGGTATCGCGCCGGCGCTACGACACGCGAGGCAAATGTGCCGTCCGTCGCGGTGATCAGGAGATGATCAGCACCTTCGTGCACGACGCCGATGCCGGCGACCGGGTGACCGAACGGATCGATTGCGCGGCCGCGGCACCTGGCGTCCAGCTGCCGTTCGGGCTTGAGGTCGGCGCGTGCGCGGTTCGTCGCGGCAGGCTCGGTGTGGATGTCGCCCGCTTCGAGTGATGGTGCCGGCAGCTGTGCCATGCCCGTGGGCAGGGGACACGAAGCCGCCACCGTCAGCCATCGCCAGCCGGCGGCGGCGGCGGCGGCGGCGGCAGCGGCGCCGAGTGCTGCGAACAGCGCGAGCGCGGCCCGCGCGCTGGGTTGCGGCGCCGTCGTCATGGCTTAGTGCTTGCCAGCCAGCAGGGGTTGCACGGCGGCCTCGAGCTGTGCCAGTCGCTCGGCCATTTCCTCGAGGCCCGCAACCCGCTGCTTGAGCTCGTCGTTCTCGGCTTGTAGCTCCCGGTTGCGGCTGTTCAGTTCGCGCAGCGCTTCGACCGTCAGTGCGCTGACGCCCATCTCCGTGACGGTCAGCATGCCGCTGTCGTCTTCCTTGACCCAGGTCGGAAAGACATGCTGCACGTCTTGCGCGATGAAGCCACGCCGCAGGCCTGGGGCGACCATGTGCTTCTTCAGGGCGTCCTCGGTGTAGCGGAACGTCACGCCGCGCAGCTGCAGGAGCGAGTCCAGTGCGTCGCTGCCTTCGATCCGCTCGACGTCGCGCTTCAGGCGTGCGTCCGAGAAGGCGGTGAAGGCGCCGGTCGTGTTGAGGCAGTCGCCGTTGTCGCGGATGCGCATCCTTGGCCGCAAGTTTCCGGCCGAGTCTCTGCAGGCGACGAAGAAGTCTCGTTCGCCACCTACCACGGTGCCCACAAGCGCAGCCGAGCCCGATCCGACCCAAACACTCGGAGTCCCGCCAATGTTGGGTGCGGAAGCCGTCGAAACGAATCCGATGCCGGCAGCGCCGTTGGGATTCTGATTGCGGACCCGGATCATCTCTGGGAACGGGCCTTGACTACATGCAGAGCCGCAGGCCGCATTTTCGAACAGCGCGACGGGACGGCGGTCCCCGCCACTCGGCCTCGTGACGTGCAGGTAGATTTGCGGGTTGGGTTGGTTGATCCCAACAAACGCTCCAGCGGTCGAGAACGCGCTGCGGAGCGGGGTGACCTGTGTCTCCAAGGTGGAGACGGTTCCGGTCAGGGCCGTCACGTCTGTCGCGTTCTGGTCTGCGATGGCCTGAGCGTTGTCGGCTGTCGCCTGCGCGTTGCCCGCGGCGGTCTGCGCACTGGTTGCCTTGGTGTCGACCGTCTGGAAGTTCGCATTGACGGCCGTTGCATTGGCAGGGGTGCCGTTTTGGAAGGTGGTCAGGCCTTGCGCCGAAGCATGTGCGGCGAAGACGAGGGAAGTCGTGAGGAGGAGCGGTAGGTTGTAGGGAGGTCGAGAGATCATCGTTCGGACTTCAGGGTTGGGGTTGTGTCGGTTGGATGGGCAAGGGCGCCGGGCGTTTGAGACCCAGGAAGGGCGGCGGGTTGCGTTGCGGACCAGTTGGCCTGCCCCCAGTTGCCCTCGCCCCAGACGAGTTGAGTCGCGGGAGGGGGACCGGGTCCAACATCGCCGCTGCTGCTGCTGCCCCCGCCACAGCCGGCGAGCAGGGCTGTAGCCAGTAGGGCCGCGAGAGACGCCGCGGACCTTCGCCGCGGACTTTGATCGTTCTTCACTGTGTGGATGGTTGTTCGGTTGGGCTGGCTCGAAGGCCTGCCGTTGGCATTCTGTTGGAGTTGGCAGCACGGATGTCACCGACTCACATGCACCTGCGAAAAGGCATCCGGAAACGGCCAAGCTTTTTTCTCCCAAGGCGACCGTGCGTCCATCGAGGGTGCGGGGCCGAGATTGGCACCCTTTCCGGACGGTCGCGCGCAACGCGAGTGCGCGGGTGGCGCGCGGCTGGCTGCCAGGCCGCTGTGCATTCGGCGCTTGCTGACCGACGACATCCGGCGCCCCTGTCGACGGAGGTCGTCACGCCGGCGGTCTGCAGCCGATCGCCGCACGTGCGTTGGCCAAGGGGCCCATGCGCGTCACCAGATAGCGGCCATCTCGAAGGTGGACGCAGGCCGACTCTTCGTCTTCGACGCGACGAGTGGCAACGTCATGCGCCGAGCAAGCGAGCGTTCGGCGCCGTTGTTCGCGGACGATCTGTGGCCTGCGCCGCGCGACCCCTTACCCAAGCGGCAAGTATCGTTTTGTAGCGGCACGGGCGCAAGGCGTGCCGACGCGGCCTCGCATTACTGCGAGCACTAGCACTAGCACTAGCGCGGTGCTCCGCTGGATGCAGCGCCCGCCGCAGCCTTTCCGGCACCGGCCTTCATCCGCTGCTTGAGCTCCTCGAGGTGCTCGGCGTACACCTGCCGTGGTGAGCAGCCGTGCGTGCGGCAGATCGACGCGGCCATGCCGACGATTTCGCCCATCATGCCGCAGGTCTGCATCACGCGAACCGCGCCGAGCGCTTCGTGCGTGACGCTGATGTCGCGGCCGGCCATGAATAGATTGTCGATGTTGCGGCTGTAGAGCGCGCGATAGGGCGCCCAGTAGGGGCCCTTGTAGGAGTAGCCGTTGCCGCGGGTGTAGTCGGAGATGAACTCGTCGCCGGCATGGCCCTGCTGGAAGGCCTTCTTGGGAAAGTGCAGGTCGATGTGCCAGGTGCACGGAAAGGCCGCGTCCGGGTAGGGCTTGAGATCGTGGAAGTCTTTGCCGGTGACGATGACGTCGCCGAGCAGGCGCCGCGACTCGCGCTTGCCGGCGATGAACGCGGCCCACTTGAGCCGCTGGTTGGGATACTGCCCGTCGACGTTTTTGAGCGCGTCCCAGGCTCCGTACATCGCGCGCAAATTTTGGTCGCGCATGCGTTCGAGATCGGTGATCGGATGGCGGTCGAAACCGGTTTCCCAAAACCATCCGCCGAGTTTCGACAGGTTGGCGCGGCCGCGCTTGCCGTCCTGCAGCGCCTTTCTGCCGGGGAACGGCTTGTCGCTGAGGTCGACGGCCCACGGACAGCGCGGGAACGGCGCGGGCTGGTCGGACTGCACAAAGTTGAGCGACAGTGGGTCGTCGGGATCTTCGCACTCGCAGCGCAGCTGGTACTCGTTCTTCTCAACGGCGCCGACGTTCCAGAGATTGCTGACGCCCATGTGGCCTTGCGCCGTCATCTCGAAGTCGGCGCCGACGAGGGCGCCGAGCACGCCGTCGCCGGTGCAGTCCGCAAACCATCGCGCCGACAGCTGCAGCCGCCGACCCGACCGCGTGTGCTGCGCGCAAACGGTCTGGATGTGGTCGTTGTGGCTGCTTGCCGCGTTGCAGCGGTGTTCGAGCAGCAGCGTCAGGTTGGGTTCGGCGCGCGCAAGATCGAGCTTGCGGCGGTCTTCGTAGATGTCGGCATTGCGGGCGTTGCCGTCGCCTTTGCCCTTCTTGCGAACGAGCTGGCGCACGACGTCGCCGACGCGCGGATAGGGCTGGTGGTTGGTGTGGCCTTCGGGCCAGACGCGGACTTCGCTCGAGCCGTTGCCGCCGAGGACCGGTCGGTCCTGCACGAGTGCGACTTTGCAGCCAAGGCGCGCCGCCGTGATCGCAGCGCTGGTGCCGGCGATGCCGCCGCCGATGACGACCAGGTCAAAGCTGCCGCCGTCGGCCGGCGCGCGGTCCCAGCCGAGCAGCTTGCCGCGCAGCGTCGCCAAGGGCTTGCCGCCATCGGGCGGGACGTAGCTGTCGTCGCGGCAGAACAGGATCGCATCGCAGCGCCCTTCGAAGCCCGTGAGGTCGTGGAGCGTTAGTTCGAACGTCTTCTCGCACGAGCGCACGCCGCCGTCCTGCCAGTGCCAGTCGGCGCCTTCGGTGCCAAAGACCGTCGGCAGCGGCGTGCCGTCGATGCGCAGCTCGAAGCGCCCCGGCGCGCCCGGTGCCTGCCAGGGCGCGACCCAGTCGCGCGTGCGCACCCAGATTCGATACGTGGCCGCGGCCGGCAGCGTCACCTTGGTGGTGGCGTCCTGGACGGGCTCGCCCAGTCCGTGCGCGAGCAGCATGGGCGAGCCCATGAAATCCATGAACTGCTGGTCGACGACCCAGCCGCCGGTGTCAGCGAACGACTCCGCTTCGACGAGGGTCCGTGCGTCCGCATCGGCGGGGCGCGTCGTTTGCGCGAGCGCGCAGGATATGAGCGACGCGCCGACGAGCAGCGTGCGGAGAAGCGCGAGAAGCGCGAGAAGAGCGGGCATGGCGCCATCTTCGCGGTTTGCGCCGCATACGGGAAGGGCGAACCCGCGCTCCTGCGCGGCCCGCGCCTAGCCGTTCGTTAAGACGTCTTCGAGAGCCGCGATCGCCGGCAGCAGGTCGTGCTTGTCGGTCAGCGCCCGAGCAAACAGGTCGCCACGTTCGGCGATGCGCTGTGGCATCGATTGCATGGTGAAGCGCTGCGGCCGCAGCTCACTGTCTTCGAGCTCGTCCCAGTCGAGCGGTGCCGAAACGCTGGCGGATCGCACCGGACGCACGGAGTACGCGGGCACGATGGTCTGGCTGCGGCGGTTCTGAAGGAAGTCGATGTAGACCTTGCCATCGCGGTTTTGGGGGCTGCGTTCGATCGTTGCGATCTCGCGCAGTTCGCGCACCAGCACGCGTGCCACGGCTTCGCAGAACATCTTGCTGTGGTCAAACGTGTAGCCCGCGGCGAGCGGCACGAAGATGTGCATGCCAGTCTTGCCAGAGGTCTTCAGCAGCGGCCGCATGCCGATGCCGCGCAGCAGCTTGCCGGCGGCGCGTGCGATGCGCACGACGTGTGGCCACGGGGCTTCTTTTGGGTCGAGGTCGAGCACGGCGTAGTCGGGCTCGCCAAACGTCGGGGCACGCGACAGCCAGGGATGAAGATCGATGCTGCCGAGGTTGGCGGCGTAGAGCAGGCTGTCGCGGTCGCCGATGACGTGGTGGGGGACCCGCGTGTTGTCGTGCGGAACCTCGACGCGGCCGACCCACGCCGGCGTGCCGTCTTTGACCTCGCGTTGGTAAAACGACTTGCCGTCGATGCCGTCGGGGAAGCGATTGAAGTGCACCGGCCGGTTCTGCAGGTGCGGCAGCAAGACGTCGGCGACGGCGCCGTAGTAGGTCAGCAGATCGCCCTTGGTAAAGCCCTCGACCGGCCAATAGACCTTGCTGAGATTGCTTGGCTTGACAAGCGAAGGCGCGTGGCGGACATCGCTGGCGACCACGTCGCGGCCGACGTGGCCGCCGCCGGCCTGCGCGCCTGGTGCCGCAGAGACGGTGCACCAGCTGTCGCTTGGGCCTTCGACGTACGGCGAGTCGCTGCGCTTGGCGATCGCGGCGGGCAAGCCGGCGGCGGCGATGGCGCGCAGCAAGGCGTGCCCATCTCCGGCGATGTGATCGACGAACAGCACTGCCGGGTGCTGCGTGACCGGCAGCGCCGCGCGAAGCGCCGCCTTGCGTTCGATCAGAGGCCGCTGCCGCAGGTCGTAGTCTTCCCACTGCAGCAAGTCGAAGACGTAGAGCACAGCGCCGTCGCCGCCCTTTGCGCGCAGGCACGCGGCCAACGCCTCACGGCAGGGCTTGCCGTGTTCGTTGGTGGCGACCAGGATGCCGTCCAGCAGCGCGGTTTCGCCGCGAAGCGCGCGCAGTCCCGCGGCGATCGCCACGGGCAGCTCCTCGATGCCGCTCAGCGCGAGTTGGTCGCCGGCCTTGCGCGCGAAGGTGCGCACACCCTCGAACTCCATCTCGAACAGGTAGCTTGGGTCGCGGAACGCGCGGCGCTGGCCGTCGGCCCGCATCGCCAAGTCTGGGATGGGCACGTCTTGCTGCGGCGCCTCGCGGAGGTCGATGCCGAGCACGCTGTCGCGGTCGGGACCGCTAAACCGATCCTGCGATTTGAACAGTAGCCAGGAGTTCTTGCCTTGCTGCGTGCGCACGAGGTGCCACTCCCCGCGCAGGCGGCGACCGCGCAGGATGATCTTGAGCTCGCCCTTCGCCATGGCTTCTTGCCAGGTCTCGATCTTGACGAGTTCAAACGTGCCGCGATCCCAGATCGCCATCGTGCCCGCGCCATACTGGCCCTTGGGGATGCGTCCGGAGAAGTCCTCGTATTCGATCGGGTGGTCTTCGGTGCGCACCGCCAGGCGCTTTTGGGCGCGGTCGTAGGAGAAGCCCTTGGGCACGGCCCACGACTTCAGGGCGCCGTCGTGCTCGAGGCGCAGGTCGTAGTGCAGGTTGCGCGCTTCGTGTCGGTGCACGACGAAGGCGTTGCCGGGGCGGGTGTGGTCGCGTTGTCCGGGGGCGGGCTCCGGCGTGGCGCCGAAGTCGCGCTTGTTGCGGTAGTCGTCCAGCGGGTCGCGCATCGCCGGTCACGATAGGCAAGCTGCCGCGCTAGCGCGCCAGCAGATCGCGAACAGGTTGCGCGATGGCGTGCAGCCAGGCTTCGGCTCCCTTCGCGGTCAGGTGGATCCGGTCGCTGCGCATGCAGTCGTTGGTGCGGCCGTTTTCGCTCAAAAACAGCCCGCGGAGATCGAGGTAGTCCACGCGGGGATTGCCATCGGCGGCTAGCGGTGCGATCTGCTGGTGCACGAGGTCGAGCGTGCTGCGCACGGGCGAGCCCCTGGTGCCGGCGGGAAAGGGGCCGCAGATCAGCACCGTCGCCTGAGGCTCGGAGCGCGCGAGCGCAGCCAGCACCGAGCGGATGCCGGCAGCGGTTTCGTTCGCGGTGTGGCGGGCGGCGTGGACGTTGTTGACGCCGATCTGCAGCACGATGACGGCTGGATCGAGCTCGCGTAGAGCGCCTTCGCGGATGCGCCAGAGCAGGTGTTCGGTGCGGTCGCCGCTCAGCCCCAAAGCCATGGCTCCGACGTCGCCAAAGGCTCGATCGAACGCGCGGGAACCGCCGGCCACGGCCATGCGCTCGGTGGCGCCGGTCAGTCCCTGCGTAATGGAATCGCCGAGCAGCACGACGCGCGTGGTGGCGTGCTGCCTTGCCAGCGCGCGCATCTTGGCCACCTGCTCGCGCCACGTGTCGCCGTTCCAGCCGGCGCCGCGGCGGTACTCGACCGACGGTTTCGCCTGTGTCGTCGGCATGCGCGCGTGGCCCGTTGCCTGCAGGATCGCGCGCAGCAGTGGATCGACGGGCGACAGCCCGTGCGGGTGGTGGCCCTGGCCGGGCTTGCGCCAGACGGTGACGGCAGAGGCGCCACCGGACGCGGGCGCGCCGGCGAGCTCCCGGTAGCGCTGCGCCAGCCGTTCGCCGTTTTCGTGGGGCGGCACCGTCTGATCGTTCTCCCCGAGCACGAGCAGCATGGGGATGCGCTGCTTGGCGATCGATGGCAGCCGGTCGATGGGCATGTTGGCGAACGTCTGCACCTGCAGTTCGTCGATGCCGTAGGCGTCGAGGCAGCGCTGCCAGTCGGCATCGGAGCGCTTGCCGCTTTGGCCGCCTGGCCACGAACGAAAATCCGCGACCGGATTGTCGCCGTAGATGGCTGCGACTCGGTCCGGGTGTGCGGCCGCCCAGTTGAGGATCGGCAGGCCGCCGCGGCTCATGCCTTCGAGCACGGCGCGTTTGGCAAAGCCGGCGCTTTGCAGCAGCTCGTAGAACTCGTCCCAACGCCGCAGCGCTTCGTCGCTGCCGTAGAGGTTGGCGACGTCGCACCATGCGAGGTGAAAGCCGCGTTCGAGCAGGGCGATGTCGAGCGCGGGTTGGTGGCCAAAGAACCGTGCCCGCAAAATCCAGGGTGTGCCGTTTGCGGGGGTGTGGGGGGCGAACACGCGGCAGGCGGCTTTGCTTTTGGGAAGGGTGTACTCGATGCCATCAAAGCCGTGAAAGGAGCGGGGCTTGGTCTCCGCCTTGCTGTTGGCACGGCTGGTGAGCCGGGCGAGCAGTCTGTCGATTGGCGGCATGGCAGGCGGTGCCGTCATTTGCAGCGCCGCCGCGAGCCGCCGGGCGATCCGTTCGGCTCCGAACGGGTTTGGGTGCACGCCATCGACGACGTCACGCGTGCGCAGCGTGCGGCCCAGATCGACAAACCGAACCCTGTCGCTCGGATCGCCGGCGGCCGCCCGAAGAGCTGTGGCAATGCGCGGCAGGTGGGCGCGGCGTGCCTGCAGGTCGGCGCGCCGTGCGTCGCTCAGGCTGGGCTGGTCCGGCCGCATGTTGCTCGGCGTTGCCAGCCAGACGTCCATCGCGGGGTTGGCGGCGAGCAGCTGCTCGACCAGGAAGCGGGTGTCGCGCTCGAGGTGTTCGCTGTGCTGCCAGTTGTTGCGCGCAGGGCCGTCGCAGGTGTCGTTCGTGCCGAGCATCACGATGGCCACGTCCGGCCGCCAGGCCACGGCGGCGGCAAAGCGCTTGGTCTGCACGTAGGGGCGATCCGCGTCCCGCAGCAGGGTGGCGCCGCCGACGCCAAAGTTGCGCACGTTGCCGGCGGGCAGGTCCAGAGCCTGGGCTAGCTGTGCCGGGTAGTTCGTGTGGCGGCGGTCGCCTAGCCGGGCGCCAAACGTGATGGAGTCCCCCAAACAGGCGACGCGCTGCTGGCCGGCGGCCAGGTCTGCGGCGACGAGCGAGAGCGCAATCGAGAGAGCGATACGGCGGAACGTGGCCATGAAGCCCCAGCCTACGGGGTCGGTGGGGGTGTTTGCGCCTGCTCTGTGGGCTGTCCGTTGCGCCGTTCGGGGTGCGGTTGCGCTCGGTGTGCGAAGTCGCGCGGCGGCCGTCTGGGTCGCCTTGGAGCGTCGGTAAGTCGTTGTTTCGATTATGTTTGCGGCGATGTCTGGAGGCGTCTCGCAAGGCTCGCGGGCGGCGCGGCCCGACGGATCTCGGTCCATTCTCGCGTGGCACCGAGTTTGCATTCTAGACCCCTGTTCGACCGGGGGTCGGACCAACCCGTAGCAAGCGGAGTTCGCTTGCATGGAACTTCCGCTGAAGTAACGTTCTACGGCTCTGGTCCGACTCGTCCCCGGATGTAGACCCAACCGTCCTTTGTCCAGGGGCGGATCTTTGTCATGAATGCCAACCCAACGCATCGGTCGCACGCGGCTTCTCCCGCCCGTTGCACCCTCTCTTTGCTCACGGTGGCCGGCCTGCTGACCTTTGGCTTTGGTGCCACAGGATGTGCAGGCGGTACTAATGGTGACCCCGAGAACCGCGGGCCATTCCTGGTTGCTGGAATCAGCACCGGCTCCGGCAGCGTGTATCCCTATCGCATCCGCGCTACGGACTCGTTCGGCAACCCGACCTCTACGGTGGTGAACATCGAGAGCGAGGACACGCTGCGCGACTTTGTGAGCGGCAGCAACGGGGTGCTCCCGGTTGCGACGCTGCCGACTGCGGCGGTGCTGCCAAACGGCGATGCAGGCAACCACTTCCTGCACTTCACGTTTACGCACAAGCTCGACGTCGACTCGATCCTCAGCAACCTGCTGGCGGACCAAGCGAACTCGGGCCTGTTCGGCACGCTGAACCTGCTGGCCTACAACCCGGCGACAGAAGTCTCGACGACCATCCCCGGTCGCGGCTTCGTCAACGGCTTCACCTACTTCAACGAGTCCGGCACGCTGTCGCGCGTCAAGGCGGTCGAGGCCGTCGAGGGCGGCAACACCGTCAACGTGCTCGATGCGCGTGCCAACGGCTTCCCGAACTTCCCGGGTGCTGCCGACCTCGTGTCGAACAAGTCGTTCACGTTTGTCGCCGACGACGACGGCGACCTGACGACGTTCGAGACCTTCCCCGACAACGTCTTGCTCCGCATCGTTGTGACCAACGGGGTGCGCGACTCGGAAAACGACATCCTCGAGCAGGAAGTCGGCACCGCGACCACCGTCGGGCCGGACAACGAGCCGCCGCAGGTTCTCGGCTACCTGAACACGCCGGAGATCCAGCCCGGCAACGGCCAGACCGGCGTTGACCCACAGGCTTCGATCCTGGTGCGCTTCAACAAGCCGGTGCAGCCCGGCGAGGTCGGCACGTTCTTCGACGAGAACGTCTTCACGCCGCCGACCGGTGGCGTCTCGCTGCAGGTTACCTCGCAGGCGAACTCGTTCCCGGTGATCTACTTCGCCGATCCGGTCAGCTTTGGCGACTTGATGAACTACATCATCCGGCCCGCCTACAGCCTGCCGGGCCAGTCGACCGTCGATGTGAGCGTGCAGACGACGACGATCACGAGCCTCAATGGCGATCTGATCGGTCAGACGTCGACTTCGCAATACACGACCGGCACCGGGCCGGGCATCGTCAACGCGCCGGTCGCCCCGGAAGCTGTTTATGTCGGCATTGGCGGAGCCCAGCCCGGCGTCAGCGTCATCGACCTCAACGGTCTTGGCCAAGGCACGGGAGACATCACCAACACGCGCTACCCGAACAACCCGAACATCGGTGTTCCGGGCGTCATTCCGACGATGGCGCCAGGCACGTCCAACCTGGATGCAGGGGGGCGCGGCGTCTTGACCCTGACGCAGGACACCAACGGCAACACGCGCCTGCTGCGCGACCCGATTGTCAGTGACGTCACCGACATCCACATTGGCGCTCCGCTCGACCTGATCTTCAACAACGAGAACATCAACGTCAACGCGAGCCGCTCGAACCAGATCAACGAGCTGATCGGCGCCGCGCAGTCGGGCAACACGATCACGCAGCCGCCGGTGCCGAACCCGCCGCGCTTGATCTTCCCGCCGCCAAACCCGAACCGCGCCATCTTCGGCGAAGAGCCGGCGGTCAAGTCGTCGCTCGGCCCTCCGGGTGCTCTGGTGACGGCTGGATCCCCTGGTGGCTGCCTCGACGTGGGCCTCAACCTGCTGGTTGTCGGCAACCCCTTCTCCTCGGTTCAAAACGAGATCGGTGTCTACGGCACGACCTTCATGGGCGTGTTCACAGGGCCGCAGCCGCCGCCGGCGTCGCCACCGCCACCGCCGCCGTTCTGCCCGTTCACGTCGCGTCAGCAGGTCGGTCACTTCCTCTACGTTCTGGATCGTGACAACCGTCAGGTCGTCATCGTCAACAGCAACCGTTTCACGGTGCTCGACACGATCCAGCTGTCGGACCCGGTCAGCATGGCGATCTCGCCAAACATGACCCGCCTGGCCGTCTCCAACTTCGCCAGCTCGTCGGTGTCGTTCATCGACATCAACCCGACCAGCTCGACCTTCCACCAGGTCGTCAGCGAAGCCCGCGTCGAAGCCGGCCCGACCGGCATCGCCTGGCAGCCGGATGGCGAAGACGTTCTCGTCGTTTCGAGCGACGCCAACCAGCTGACGGTCATCAGTGCCCTGGACAGCACCGTGCGCCGCACGCTCGGTGGCTTCCTCAACGGTCCGATCGACGTGGTCTGCACCGAGCGTTACGCCGCCAACGGCAACACCTCGGGCGTCTACTACGCCTACGTGCTCAACGCCAACGGCACGATCGCGATCTACGAGTCGGGCCCGGACGGCGTCAACGGCATTGGCTTCAACGACATCATCGGGTCGGTGACGAACGTTTCGTTCCCGCGGGCCCGTGCGATGGTCTACGACTTCAATGCCGGCCAAGGTGGTGTCCTGATCGGGCACACGGACGAGACCGGCCTCGGCCAGGTTTCGCGTCTGTCGCTGACGAGCTCGCCGCCAGGAGCGCAGCCCCTCAACCCGGCAATCGGTGGCTTCATCCTGCCGCCGACCTACCGCCAGAAGGAGTGGCAGGTTGTCCAGCGCATCGGCGGCACGCCGGCTCCGGGTTCGTTTGTGGATCAGATGTCGGGCAACTCGATCATCGACCTGGCATTCGACGACATGCTGAACGTGGGTGGCCTGACCGGCCAGCTGACGCAGTTCTCCTCGGCGTTCGTCAACACGCCCTACATCCACTCGGGCAAGCACACGATCAAGCTCGGCACGATCCCGGCCTGTCAGCCGCGTCTGCTGTTCATCGCGCTGTCGGATGTTGGCATCGTCGACGTCTTCGAGATCTCGACGGGCACGCGGGTCGCATCCATCTCGGTGCCAGGCGTGCGCGTGGTGTCGAACTACTGGCGGCAGTAAGCACTGCAGATTGTCCGCGGCGGCTTACCGTCGCGGAACAGAGCGCGCCCGCTGTCGTTCTTCGGCAGCGGGCGCGTTCTCGTTGAGGTCGGCCGAGTCTTGGCGCAGAATCGCTACCTGATGCCAGACGCCGCAACAATCCAGCGCATGTTCGCCGAGGTGGCGCCCGGCTACGACCGGGCCAATCGGGCGCTGTCCCTTGGCATCGATGTCCTGTGGCGCCGCCGCACCGTGCGCACCGTCGACGTCCAGAAGGGCGAGCGCGGGCTGGATGTCTGTTCTGGCACCGGGGATCTGTGCTTTGCGCTGCAGCGGGCCGGAGCCGAGATGGTGGGGGCCGACTTTTGCGCGCCGATGTTGGCGCACACGCACTCCAAGCGCATCCACGATGCGTCGCGGCCAGAGTTCGTCGCGGCCGACGCGATGGACCTGCCGTTCCCGGATCGCGGCTTCGGCTTTGCCACGGTTGCCTTTGGCATCCGCAACGTCGCCGACCCGGTGGTGGCGCTGCGGGAAATGGCGCGCTGCGTCCGCCCGGGAGGACGTGTCGTGGTGCTGGAGTTCTGCAAGCCACGCGTGCCGGTGTTTGCGCCGCTCTACCAGTTCTACTTCGGCAAGGTGTTGCCGCGGCTTGGCAAGTGGATCAGCCGCACGCGCAACGATGCCTATCGCTACCTGCACGACTCCGTCCAAGCCTTCCCAGAGCGCGAGGACTTTCTGGCGCTGATGCGAGAGGCTGGCCTCGAGGCGCCGCGCCAGCGTCTGCTGACCGGCGGCATTGCCGCCATCTACCGTGGCGAAGTCCCGCGTGCCTGATCCGCAGGCTCGCGCCAAGCGCAAGGCGGCGCCACAAGGGGCGAGCGCAACGGGCGGCGGCTATTTCCAGTGGTCGCGTCACCCGGCGGTCGGCCTCTTTGCGGTTCTGCCGCTCTGGCTGCTCTACATCGCGCTGCGCACCCAGCTCGCGCCGGACGAACGCAACGGCGCCGAAGAGCTCCTGCTCGGCCAGCTGCACCGCTTTGGCGATCGTGCGCACCTGTTTGTGCACGCCGGCTTCGCGCTCTTGATCCTCATCGCGGCCGGTTCGCTGCTGCGCGGCAAGGTCCCATGGCTGCGGGTGACGGCCGTGATTGCGCTTGAGGGGCTTGTCTACGGCGTCATGCTCGGGCCGATCGCATCGGTGATGACCGCTTCGGCGAACCGTCTGCTGCGCGCCGGGGCGGACCTTCGCGAATCGGCAGAAGCGGTCGCTGTGAAGGCCAGCGACGCGCTCTTGCCCGACCTCGGGGGCTCGATGGGGGCCGGGATCTTCGAAGAACTCGTGTTCCGCCTCGGGTTGATGTCGTTGCTGGTCTACATCGGTATGCACGCGGTGCGGGCCTGGTCGATGCCGCGTTGGTTGGCCGGCTTGTTTGCCGTCATTGGCAGCGCGCTGGTCTTTTCGTGGTTTCACCACCTGTGTGGCGAGGCCTTTGACCAGGCGCGCTTCATTTTCCGAACGATGGCCGGTGTGCTGCTCGGCCTGCTGATGTGGGCGCGCGGCTACGGCGTCTGCGTCTACACGCACACGGCCTACGACATCTACTTTTACCTGGCGCGCTAGGCCTACCGGCGAGCGCTCGTGGACAAGACCATGAACGACGGCAGCGAGACCTCCAGCGAGCGCAGCTTCGCGGTTTGCTTTTCGGGTGGCAGCGGCGCGCGCTACGGCCTGCGGCTGGTCGAAGTGCTGCTCGAGGCGGGCCACACGGTGCATGTTTCGGCGACCAAGGCCGCCATCCGCGTGCTCGTGCACGAGGCCGGCTACGCGCTCGATCTTGAGCAGCCCGACCTGCGCTCGCTGTGGCCTGAGGCTGCCCCGGAGCGGCTGCATACACACGCTCTGCAGGCAGTCGAAGCGGCGCCGGCATCCGGCAGCGCCGGCATCGCGGCGACGATCGTGGTGCCGTGCAGCATGGGCACGCTCGCCCGGGTCGCACACGGCTTTTCCAGCAACCTGGTCGAGCGCGCTGCCGATGTGGCGATCAAAGAGGGGCGGCCGCTGGTAGTCGTTCCGCGCGAGACGCCGCTGAGCGAGATCCACCTCGAGAACATGCTCAAGCTGGTGCGGATGGGGGTGATCGTGCTGCCGGCGATGCCGGGCTTCTACCAGCGGCCGGAGCGGATCGAGCAGCTGATCGACTTTGTGATCGGCAAGATCCTGGATCGTATCGACGTGCAGCACGACCTCGTTGAGCGCTGGCGCACTCCGGATGCGGCGCCGGATGGCGGGGCTTCGACCGCCGCAACGCAGTGGCACGAAGGAGAAGAGGAGTGAGCGCGGCGTTGACGAGCAGGCTGTCGACCTACGCGGGGCTCGTCAAGCTGTCGCACTCGGTCTTTGCGCTGCCGTTCGCGCTGCTGTCGCTGCTCGTCGCGACCGACGGTAGCCCCTCGATACGCCTGCTGTTGCTGGTGGTGCTTGCGGTGGTGGCTGCACGCACCGCCGCGATGTCGTTCAACCGCTACGCAGACCGCGACATCGACGCGCGCAATCCGCGCACGCAGTCGCGGGAAATTCCGCGCGGCGCGGTTCGTGCCGGCAGCGCGCTGACGCTTGCTCTGGCTGGAGGCGCCGTGTTTTTGCTGGCGTGCTGGCTGCTCGCGCCGATGTGCCTGTGGCTCGGGGTGCCGACCTTGCTGTGGCTCTATGGCTATAGCTACGCGAAGCGGTTTTCGTCGCTGTGCCATCTGTGGCTGGGGGTCGCGCTCGGGATCTCGCCGGTCGCGGCATGGTTTGCGGCGGATGGCGGCAGCTTTGGGCCGCGCCTGTGGGCGCCGGTCGTGCTCGGCTCGGCCGTGGCCCTTTGGGTGGCGGGTTTCGACGTGCTCTATGCGTGCCAGGACGACGATTTTGACCGTCAGGTCGGCCTGCACTCGCTGCCGGTCCGGTTTGGGCGGCGCGGTGCGATGTGGATCAGCCGTGGCCTTCACCTGTTGGCCGTGGTGGGCTTTGCCGCCTTCGGCTGGATGGCCGGCTTGCGCACGCTGTATCTCGGTGGCGTCGCGCTTGCGGCCGGGCTGATTTGGTGGCAGCACCGGCTGCTGCGCCCCGACGACCTGAGCCGGATCCAGGCCGCCTTCTTCACCGCGAACGGCGTGCTGGCGGTCGTGATGTTCGCGGCGGGCTGCGCCGACGTGTATCTCTAGGCTTCATGGCCGTCCCCAATCCGCAGAACGAACTCGCGCGCGTCGACAAAGCGCTGCGCAAGCCGCTGCCTCCGATCGTGCTGCTGATGGGGCCCAGCGACTTCTTCCGCCAGCAGGCACTGGAACGGCTGCTAACGGTCATCCCGAAAGACGCGGAGCTGCGCCAGGTCGATGGCTCCGACACCAAGGAGGCCAGCGCCTCGGACGATGGCGGCGCGGGGGGCGGCGGCGGCGCGGGCGGAAGCGGCAGCGAGCTGCTGGATTTGCGCGGTGGTGGGCTGTTTGCCCGAACGGCGTTTGTGGTCGTGCGTCGCGGCGCCAACTGGTGGAAGAAGCACGGCGCCAGCGTCGCCGAACTTGCGCCAAGTATCGCGCCGGGCTGCGGCTTGATCGTCGAGTCGCCCAAGCTCGAAAAACGCAAGCGCGCGGTCGCGGCGCTGGTCAAGCAGACCCAGCAGGACGGTTCGTTGTATGAGTTCCGCGATCTCTACGACATGCCGTACGAGCGAGCGCGCGGACCGCTGGAGGGAGAGCTCTGTCGCTGGGTCGTGCACGCCAGCAAGGAGCGCAAGGTGCCGCTTCAGCCCGAGACGGCCTGGCTGATGATCGCGCAGGTTGGCAAGTCGCCGGCCGAACTGGTCGCCGAGCTCGACCGCCTGCAGGCTCGCTACGACGGCGAGAAGGTGACGGCGCCGCTGTCGCCCAAGGAGCTGGCCGGCAAGCTGACCGTCAGCTTTTCGTCGGACCCGTTTGAGTTTACCGAAGCGGTGCTGTCGGGCGATCGCGCCGCCGCCAGCCGCTCGTTGACGGCGATGTTTGCGCGCGGCGTGCGCCAGCAGGATGGGCGCACGATGGATAGCGGCGGCCTGCTGCCGTTTACGACCAGCTGGCTGTTTCGCCAGATGTGTGCCACGTACGAAGGCCGACAGCTTTACGAACGCGGCACGTCGCTGCGCGACGTTGCGCAGCAGCTCGGCGTGCGCGCGTTCGTCGACCGGTTCACGGACCAGGTCAAGCACAACGACTTGGCGAGGCTGCAGCGCGGTATCGCCGCGCTGCACAGCTGCCAGCGGCTGAGTCGAACGCGCGGCGAAGAGCCGGACGTGCTGCTCGAGCGCTTCCTGTCGCAATGGTTTGATGGTGCGCCCATCGAGACTGCCGAGGAGATGGAACTTTGATCCGCAAGCTACCAATCGCTGTCGTCAACCAGATCGCCGCCGGGGAGGTCGTCGAGCGGCCGGTCTCCGTCGCCAAAGAGCTGATCGAAAACTCGCTGGATGCGGGCGCAACCCGCGTGCGCGTCGAGATCCGTGGTGGCGGCTCCGAGCAGCTCACGGTGATCGATGACGGCGATGGCTTCTTGGCGAAAGACCTGCCGCTGGCGTTTGCGAGCCATGCGACCAGCAAGCTGCAGGAAGTTCATGATCTCGAACACATCGCGAGCCTCGGCTTTCGCGGCGAGGCGCTGGCGTCGATCGGGGCGGTGGCGCGCGCGCGCATCCAAAGCCGGCGGCGCGGTAGCGACGAAGGCTGGCAGGTTTCCTGCGACGGTGGCGTTGAGACCGAGCCCGCGCCGTGCGGTGCCCCCGAAGGCACGCGCATCGAGATCCGCGATCTGTTCTACAACGTGCCGGCGCGACGTCGCTTTTTGAAGGCGGCACACGCCGAACGGGCGCGCATCCAGCAGCTGATATCGGAGCTGGCGCTGGCGCGGCTCGACGTCGATTTCACGCTGGTCAGTGACGACAAGGAGCTGCTGCGGCTGCCGCGCGACGAGTCCCTGGCGCAGCGTGTCGCGCGCTGCTTCGGCGCCGAGCTCGGCGGCGGGCTTATGCCGGTGATGCGCGAGTTCGATGGCCTCAAAGTCGAAGGAGTTGTCGGCGAGCCGGACCTAGCCCGGCGCGATGGCCGCCTCGAACTGACCTACGTGAACGGCCGCCTGGCGCGCGAAAAGAGCGCCCTGCACGCGGTTCGCCAGGCATACCGCGAATACCTGATGGGCGGGCGCTTTCCCGTCTACGTGCTGCACATGGTGCTGCCGCCCGACCAGGTCGACGTCAACATCCACCCGCGCAAGGCCGAGGTGCGCTTTGTCGAATCGCGCAAGGTTGCCGGCTGCATGCACGAGACCGTGCGGGCGGCTCTGCAGGAGCGCACGATGCCGTCGCGGCGGGATGCCGGTGACGGCGCCGAGGCTACCGCGTCCGGCCCGGGAGCGATCTCGGTGCGGCCGTCGATGCCGCGTGCTCGGTCGGGCTTCCCGGCTTCTTCCCCGTCGCTGTTTGAGCCGAGTCGGCCATCCGGCGGCGTGCCAACGCGCTCGACGCCGGTTGTCGACGTCGCCGAAGGGGCGCCTGCCGGGGCTGCTGACGGCACGGACGCGGTGCACGAAAGCAGCGGGCAAGCGGCGGCCGGAGCCGATCGCGCCGCCGGAGCCGCTGACGACGATCGCGCCGCGCCAGATGGCGCCCGACCCAACCCCTTTCAGCGGGCGTCGGGCAAGTTCTTGCAGGTGATGGACCTCTACCTGCTCATGGAGCACGAGGACGGCCTGCTGGTGGTCGACCAGCATGCACTGCACGAACGCGTCGTCTACGAGCGCTTGAAGCAGCAACACGAGGCGCGCGGCGACGTTCAGATCCAGCGGCTGCTGGTGCCTGCGGTGGTTGAGCTGACGCCGGGCGAACTGGCCTGGATGGAGTCGGTGCAGAGCGACCTTGCCGAAGAAGGGTTGCTGGTCGAGCGCTTTGGCCCCAACTCGATCGCGGTGCAGGGACTGCCGACCGTGCTCGCCAAGACCGACCCCAAGCAGCTGGTGCGGGCCCTGGCCATGGGCGAAAACGCGGACGGCAAGGCGTCGATCCGCGAGCACGTGGCCGAACGTTTCCATTCGATGGCGTGCCGCGGTTCGGTCATGAGCGGCGATCGCCTGACCGACGAGGAGATCGCCGAGTTGCTCAAGGCGGCGGCCAAGCTTGAGCACCCGCACAACTGCCCGCACGGGCGGCCGACCGTGCTGACGTTTTCATCGGTGGAACTCGAGCGCTACTTCCGCCGGCGCTGCTAGTGATGTGAGCTTTCGCCGGCCCTACTTGCGCCGGTCGAAATCGCTGACGGTCAACTCTGGCCGCAGGTCGAGGGTTGTCATCTTGACGCGCGAGTGGGGCCGCAGCCGGCCGTTCGGGTCGCGCCACTTGTGAGTCAGCTCGTGCGCGACCAGGATGCCGTCGCGCATGCGCTGGTCGTTCATGACGATGCGCTCACAGCGCCGAAGGTCGGGCTTACCTTCTACCAATGGCCAGACGTCGACGGCCCGCAGCCGATCGTTGCTTTCGTCGACGTAGATCTGCAGCAGCGCGGGGCCTTCTTCACCGGCGTTCTGCATCATCGGAAAGCGCTTCAACGTGCCGGTGACGGTCAGCGTCGCGACGGACTTGCCGCGCGCAATCACCAGCTGTGTGCGCGTGACTTCGCTTGGCTTCTTCAGCGATTTCAGCACCTCCTCGGGCGACAGGAAGCGCACCAGCTGCTTGGCGAGGTTGAGGTGCTCACGAAACTGCTCGAGGTCGCGTTCATGGCGGGCGCCGGTCAGGTCCTGGACTTCGCCTTGCTGCACGTGCCACGGGCCGAGGCGGTCGCGGCCGCGCACGTTGAGGCCTTCGCTGCCTTGCAGCTCGTAGCGCAGGAGCGTGATCTTGCGGCGGTTGTTCTCGCGCTGCCAGCGCAGAAACTGCACGGCGAGTTCGACCTGCCCGCCTTGCTCGGCGCGCTTGTCGAGCAGCTCAAGTGCGAGGCTGCAGCGGAAGGCGTCGATTGGCTTGGCGGCGGCGGCGCCTGGGCCGGCTTCCGGTCGGTGGCTGCGGCCGACGCGCAGGGCAAGTGCCGCGAGGTTCGGTACGCCGTTTTGTGGGGGGGGCGTCTGGGGATCCTGCTGGGATGGCCGCAGGCGGGGCGACGATGCGGCGGTCGATGCGCGTGTCGGCGTTTGGGCCGGTAGCGCGCGTGCTGCCGCCGCCATGGCGCCGAGCAGCAACACGAGGAGTGGCAGAGCGGGTTTGGCAACCGCCGCGTAGATCTGGGGCAAAGGGGTCATGCTTGGTTCGTAGAGCGGCTGCCAGGTGCTGGCGTTGCCTCGCGGATGCGGCCGGGCCCCAGGATCCCATTCCTGGACCGGTGGCTCAAGGGTTGCTCCCAGGGGTCCGATGCCTGCTGTGAGATGATTCGTTCTGCGACCATCGTCGGCCTGCTGCTCGGGCTGCTTTCTCCTGTCGTCGCCCAAGAGCGTCATGCTTCTATTCGTCTAGAGGATGGCCGCGCTCTGGAAGGGCGGGTCCTTTCCATGGATTTGAAAGAGCTGGTGATCCGCGTCGGCGACAAGGTTCTGCTGGTGCCCGCGACCGAGATCCGAAGCTGCCGTTTCCGCGAGCCGGAAGCCAGCAAGGCGCCGGATGCGGCCGCAGCAGACCCAACAGGGTCACCGACGGCAGATCCTTCGGGGGCAAGCGGCGCCGGCGCCGGCCCTCAAGGGCAGGCGCCCGCCGCCAAGCCGGCCAAGCCCGCGGTGGTAGCACCGGCCGAACGGCTGGCGGGAGCGGCGCCGGCAGAGGCAGCGCCGGTCGATCCTCCGGCAGCGCCGGGCGGAGAAACCGCTTCTCCAGCGACGCCGGCACCGACCGCCGCGGAAGTCGGCGATGCCAGCGGCGTGGCTTCGAAGGAAGCCGAGACAGCCAAGTCGGGCAGTGTCCCTTCGGGCGAACCCGCCGCGAGCGAGGATGCTACCGCCGCCGAGCCCCGCATCACCTGGGACGGTCCCCTTGAGGATCCCGAGATCGAGGCGCCGCGCAAGGGACTGGCACCTCACTGGATGCCGCGTTTGCAGAGGCTTGATGCTGCCTACCCCTGGCTGCGGCCGGCACAGCCATCGCAGTGGATCAGTCTCGGTCTGCTGCTGTTCGTTGGCATGGGCCTGATTGTGCACTTTTCGGTGCGCATCGCCGGGGCCGAGCGCGTGCTGATCGAACGCAGCATCCTGCTGGGCGTCTGGTATCTGCTGACCGGCCTCGGCCAGGTCGCGTTGGTGCCGGTCAGCGACCTGAGCGTGACGCTGATGCTGCTCGCCAATACGACGCTGTCGCTCTTTTTGACCTGTGCGCTCTTCGGCCTACACCGCTTTGGCGCGACCGTTGCGCTGATCGTCCAGCTGGGCTTTGCCGTGCTGATCTTCGGAGTGCTCGAGCTTGTGTCCTCGCTGCTCAGCACGGTCGGGGTCACCCCCGGCGTGACGAGCTAATGGTGGACGCAGATGTCTGCATCGCAGCTGTCCGCGTCACGCCACTGGCGAAAGAAGATCCCGGCCCGAGGCAAACGGTCGCCTCTCTCTCACGCACTCCATCCTGGTAGTGCGCGGCCTCGGGCCGGTTCCAGCCATAGAACAACATTCGTGCCAAAGGCCCGATTCCGGGGAGACGTGGGGCAGACGCCGCCGGCTGCCCAAAAAATCGGGGCGTGTAGGCTTCGCGTAACAATAGGAGCAAGCTGCCGCTCAGGAACCGCGCCGAGCGCCCTTCGGCGGCCGCCTTTCGTCGCGCTGGGCACGCATTGGCAGGCCCTGCATTGACCTGAGGCGTTCTGCCACCTACACGACTTGGATGGCCGGACCGAACGTTCACGAGATCACCTCCGCAACTTTCCAGCAGGACGTCGTCGAGCGGTCGGCGCAAACCCCTGTGCTGCTCGACTTTTGGGCGACCTGGTGCGAACCATGCCAGACTCTTGGCCCGGTGCTTGAGAAGCTTGCGGACGAGTTTGCCGGTGGCTTCGTGCTTGGCAAGGTGGACACCGAAAAGGAGCAGGACCTGGCCTACGCGTTTGGCGTGCAGGGCATTCCCTTCTGCGTGCTGCTGCGTGACGGTAAGCCCGTCGACGGCTTCCAGGGAGCCTTGCCCGAGGCAGAGGTCCGCGCGTTCCTAGAGCGCCACGGCATCGCGCCGGCGGCCAATGAACCGGAGGCGGCCCTGGCCGACGAGCCGGCCGTGGACCCCAACAGCCCGGCAGCCCGTATCGAACAAGCGCGCTCTGCGGCTGCGGCTGGCGACGCCGCCGCGGTGGAGCAGGCGTTGACGGGGATCCCGGAAGAGGACGAGAACTACGACCTCGGGCAGCGACTCCATGCCGGGCTCGGTTGGTTTTCCCTCTCGGCGGACGCCGCAGCCGGTGACGCTGCGGTCCAGCTTCTGGCTGCGCGCGAGCAGTTTCTTCAGCGCAACTACGAGGGGGCGATGGACGCCATTCTGGAATCTGCGACCGCTGACCGGGACTACGAACAGGGCTTGGCGCGACGCGCCATGCTGCTTTGCTTTGCCGTTGTCGGCGAAGAGGACGAGCGCCTCGACGTCTACCGACGTCGGCTTGCGACGCTGCTCTATTGATCTCCATCATCGGCCCCGCCAGCGTCGACCGCGTGCCAGAGCCATCTTTCGTTGTAGCCGGCCTTGTGCCATAGCCGGCACGGTGCCATTGGCGAGGCAGTGCCATTGGCGAGGCAGTGCGATAGCCGACGATGTGTCTGTGCTGACGCCGTGCCTGCGCTGACGTTTTGCCTGCGCTGACGGTGTGCCTGCGCCGACAGCATGACTGCGCCGACGGTGGAGCCCGTGTCGTTCTTTCGCCGCTGTCTGGGCGGCCGACGGGCGCTATGCGTTTTGTAGCGCGGGTTCGGGATGCACCGCAACGTGCATGCGAACCAGCTCCGCCAATGAGTTTGCCTGCGTCTTGCGCATGACATTGGCGCGGTGCACCTCGACCGTCTTGTGGCTCAGGCCGAGTTTCGCGGCGACCTCTTTGTTGGCCGCGCCGCGAACGACTTGCTCCATGACCTGATTCTCACGACGCGTCAGCGCGTCAAAACGTCGCCGCAGTTCGTCGTCTTCGGCATGGTGGGAACGCGCCTGCATGTCGAGTTCCACAGCACGGCGGAGCACATCCGCGATCTGTTGGATGTCGAACGGCTTCTCGACGAAGTCGACGCTGCCGAGCTTGAGCGCCTGCACGGCTTCGGATACCCGCGCCATGCCGCTGACGAAGACAACCGGCAGACGGTAGCCGCGTTCGCGGACTTCTTGCAGCACTTCGATGCCGGAGCGGTCGGGCAGCATGAGGTCGAGCACGAGGCAGCCGGGCCGGTCGTTTTCGACCGCTGAGAGGTAGCTCTCGGCGGTGCCGTGGCACTCGACGTCGTAGCCACAGAGTTGGCCAATGCGCTCAAAAAGCGTTTGGATGGTCGCCTCGTCGTCTACGACGCGGATGAGAGGGGACAGATTCGGGGTTCGTACGGCGTTCGCCTGCGCCGTGCGGTTGGTGGTAACCAGCATTGTTTACTTCTCCATTGCCGGCGTTTCCTGGGCGCCAGCACCCGTGCCATCGGCGTTTTCCCGGAGTCTCTTTAATGGACGGTCGGTTTTTTTCGGATCTCTCCCTATGGGATGCGCCTCAAAGAGCTTGCGTCGGTTCGCGCGGCGCTCGAACTCGGTAGTTCTCGCCTCAGCTATTGGTGCGCGGGGTGGAGTCGCCGGCCTGCGCTGCCTATCGTCTTCGCCCCTCGATGACCCTGTCCCGCGTTGCCATTGTTGGCCGACCCAATGTCGGCAAGTCCAGCCTGATGAACCGTCTGGCGGGTCGTCGTGTATCCATCGTTGAGCCTACGGCCGGCGTGACCCGAGACCGTGTCTCGGTGATCGTGCGCCAGGACGGCCGCGCGTTTGAGCTTGTCGATACCGGCGGACTCGGCTTGGTCGACGAGGAGCGACTCAAAGCACACATCGAGTCGCAGATCCACGTTGCGATTGATACCTGCGATCTTGTGCTCTTTGTCGTCGACGGCAAAGAGGGGCGGGTGCCGGGCGACGACCTGGTGGCCAGGCAGCTACGGCGGATCAAGAAGCCCGTGCTGCTGGTCGTCAACAAGATGGAGTCGTACTACGACGAGATTGGTGCGATGGAATGGATTCGGCTTGGCTTCGGCGAGCCGCACGTCATCAGTGCCAAAGAGGGCTTCGGCGTGCATGACCTGCTGGAGCAGGTCTCCGTCGAGCTACCCGAAGTCTTGACGGGTGAAGACGGCGCGTCGGTCGACAACAGCACGCTGCGCTTTGCCATCGTCGGCAAGCGCAACTCGGGCAAGTCGACGCTGCTCAACCACCTGGCCAAGGAAGAGCGCGTCATCGTCAGCGAGCTGCCGGGCACCACGCGCGATGCTGTCGACGTCGAGTTTGAGCACGACGGCAAGCGTCTGTGCGCCATCGACACAGCGGGCGTGCGCAAGAAGAAGAGCGTCGGCCACGCAATCGAGATCTTTGCGCACTCACGCAGCAACGAGAGCATTCGGCGGGCGCACGTTGTCGTGCACATGTTCGACGTGCGCGAAAAGATCAGCCAGGTCGACAAGGCACTCGCCGCTTACTGCGTTGAACACCACAAGCCGGTCATCCTGGTCGGCAACAAGATCGACCTTGCGCCAAAGAACGCCGGCGGCCAGACCGAGTGGAACATCGAGAAGTGGGACGCCTACATCAAGCAGCAGCTGCCTGGGCTGGACCACGCACCTGTCGTTTTCGTCTCGGCTCTCAAAGGCTTCAATCTCGACGACATGCTGAGCCTGCTGTTTGACCTGCGTGAGCAGACCACGCGGGATCTGCCGACGCCGCGTCTCAATGAGGTGCTGCAGCAGGCCAAGGAAAACTTGATGCCGTCCGGCGGCAACATGCCGAAGCTGTTCTACGGCACGCAGGTTTCGAAGGAGCCCGTTTCGATCGTCGTGTTCGTCAACGATCCGAAACTGTTCAAGGACCAGTATCGCCGGTTCCTCGAGCAGCGCTTCCGCGACGCATTCGACTGTCAGGAGGTGCCGCTGCAGATTGTGTTCAAAAAGCGCGACAAGATCGTCCTGGGCGACCGAGAGTAACTGTCCCGGCGAGTGGATCGCGCTTCTCAGATTTTCGCTCGATTTGCAGGCTCCCCGATGCCCTGACTCTGTCGCGAGCGGGCAACAAACCCCTCCGCCGCGGCGAGGAGTTTGTGCATGTCGTTCGAGCCACCGCGCTGCCCCAACCCAGACTGCGACGCGCATACCCACCCCAAGGGCCGCTTCTTTCGACTGCGCGGCTTCTACTGGCCGCAGTGCCGCCCCGAACCCGTGCAGCGCTTTCGCTGCAGGTTCTGCCGCAGGTCGTTTTCGGTGCAGACGTTTCGAGCCGACTGCGGCGATCGC
>JBGCDH010000153.1:0-33168 GCA_045105235.1 Planctomycetota bacterium
GGAATCCGTCAGGATCGGGCCCTGCCAGCGCATGAACTCGTGCAGTCCGCCGAGGCGTTCGATGCGCTCGGCGCCGGGGCGCACATGCAGATGGTAGCTGTTGGCGAGGATCAGCTCGCTGCCGGTTTCGCGCACCTGCTCTGGGGTCAGCCCCTTGAGCGTTGCGTAGGTGCCGACGGGTGCGAAGCACGGGGTTTCAAACGTGCCGTGCGGCGTGTGGTAGCGGCCACGGCGCAGCTTGCCCTTTTGGCCGAGGAGTTCGAAGCGAAACGGGGAGTCGGTCACTATTTGGCGTTCACGGTTGGGATGGCTGCTGTGGGCGGCCGCGCAGCCTGCTGGTTGTCTCGATGCGATCCTGCCTACGCAAACGGCAGCTCGCCCGGTTTGGCGTCCGCGCCTGGCTGCGGCGTTTGCCCGAGGTGCTCGAACGCGCGTGCGGTGGCGACCCGCCCGCGCGGGGTGCGCGCCAGCAGTCCGCGCCGGATCAGGTGGGGCTCCAGCACATCTTCGAGGGTGTCTTCGGCCTCGTCGATCATCGCGGCCAGCGTCTTCAGACCGATCGGCTGGCCGCGTTCGCACAGCGCGCGCAGCAGCCGACGATCGACTTCTTCGAGGCCGAGGGCGTCAATGCGCAGGCGGTCGAGGCCCTCCTGCGCCGTGCCGGCATCGATCGATGGCTTCTCCAGCACCTGCGCGAGATCTCGCACGCGCCGCAGGATGCGCAGCGCCATCCGCGGGGTGCCGCGGCTGCGTTCGGCGCAGAGGTGCGCGGCCTCTGGATCAAGCGTCACGGCGAGCCGCACGGCCGCGCGCAGCAGGATCTGTTCGATGTCGGCCGTCGGGTAGGGTTCGAGGCGTTCGACGATGCCGAAGCGCGAACGGAACGCCGCCGTCAGCAGGCCCTCGCGAGTGGTCGCGCCGACGAGCGTGAACGGCTGCACGCCGAGGCGCACGCTGCGGCCGCTCGGACCGGGATCGAGCACGACGTCGATCGCGTGGTCTTCCATCGCGGAGTAGAGGTATTCCTCCAGCTGCATCGGCAACCGGTGGATCTCATCGATGAACAGGACCTGGTTGCGCGTCAGCCGCGTCAGCGTTCCGGCAAGATCCTTCGGCGCGCCGAGTGCAGGCCCGCTGGTCACCACGATGTCGGCGTCCATGCCCTGCGCAATCAGGTGGGCGAGGGTCGTCTTGCCGAGGCCGGGCGGCCCGCACAGCAAGACGTGGTCGAGCGGCTCTTCGCGGCCGGTTGCCGCCTCGATGGCGATGCGCAGGTTGTCGCGGATCTGCTCTTGCCCGACAAACTCTTGGAACGTGCCCGGCCGCAGGCTGCGGTCGAACTCCTGCTCACGCGGATCGGGTGCCTGGTGGAAGACCATTTGGCATGTAGCGTAGGGACGGGCGCCGGGCGATGCACGCGCGACCCGGGGCGCCGAAGCACCGGCGGCCGCAGCTGCTATCCTGCCGGACATGTTCGCCCTTGCCTCCGGCCGACTTTTGCTGCTTGCCCCGTTCGTTTTGGCGTTTGGCTCCACAGGAATCGCGCAGCAGTCGGCGCCGCCAGCCGGTCCGGTCAAGCAGCTCCTGCTGGTTCAGCACACGCTGTCGGCCAGACCCTGGCAGATCGACGCCCAGGGCACGGCGCCCTACATCGACAGCCTCCCGTTTGAGGGCTTTACCTACAACCTGCCGACGACGTGGGATCTGTTCCGAGGTGAATACGGCGCCTTCGATGAGGCGACGATCCGCGGACAGTTTGGCTCGTTCAACCACACGTTTTCAAACCTGACGCGGAACTTCGTCGCCGTCGTGATCCGTCGGCGCGGCCAAGGGCTGCCCGATGGCGACTTCTTCGACGACCAGGCATGGGCCGACACCATCGCCCAGCTGCGCGTGTTGGCGCGAGTGGCACGAGAGCCGCAGTATCAATGCGTCGGGATCTGCTTTGACCCGGAAGAGTACTTCGAGCCCGTGTGGAACTACCCAGATGACGTTGCCTACGCGCAGCAGCACTCGCTGGCGGCGTATCGCGACAAGGCGCGCCAGCGCGGCAGGGAGTTTGCCGAGGCACTGTTCGAGGAGTGGCCGGACGCGTTGATCCACAGCTTGCATGGTCCCTACCTGTCGGCTCCGGAGCGAGCGCTTCCGAGTGCGGCTGGGCTGACGCGGAACCAGGTCGGCGCGCACGACCAATACGAACTGCTCGGACCGTTCCAGTTCGGCTTTCTCGAAGCTACGGACCTGCCGGGGCGTGTCTTCGACGGAGGGGAGGTCTACCAGTACCGGTCGACAGCAGAGTTCGGGCATAGCTACAAGTGGCGCACGCGCCAGATGGGGCAGAGCGTGATCGTGCCGCCGCACCTCAGGGGCGAGCCGTACGAGAGCCGCATGGCGGTTACCTTTGGTCTCTATCCCTACAGCTGGCCCGATCCCGAACGCGACATGATGACGCCGCGTATCCTCGAGTCGACCCTGACTCGCGCCTACCTGTATGCGGACGACTGGCTGTGGGTCTTCAGCGAGGCCAGCCGCGATCTCTTGAAGCCGGGAGGAAGCGACAAGTCGTGGATCGATGCGATCCGACAAGGTCGTCTGCGCGCCGATCGCAGGCGCTAGGCGAATGGCCATCAGCGTCTGGTGATCTGCGGCGGGCCCTGGCGCGCGCGGCTTTGTGCTTTCGCCGCGCGCGGCGTTCGCCGACGCTATCGAAGTGACCGACGAACTGCCGATTTGCGAGCTTCTTGGCGAGCCAACCCTCAAGGCAATGGTTGCTGCATTCTACCGGCGCGTCCGCAGCGACGACGTGCTGGGTCCCATGTATCCCAAAGACGACTGGGAAGGTGCCGAGCATCGACTCGCGACCTTCCTGATCTATCGCTTTGGCGGCGCGCAGACCTACCTGCAAGAGCGCGGTCATCCGAGGTTGCGCATGCGGCACGCGCCCTTCGCCATCGATGCGCGGGCGCGCGATCGGTGGCTAGAGCTGATGATGGCGGCGATCGAAGAGGTTGGCATAGAGGCGCAATACCGTGATTACATGGAGCGCTTTCTGGGCGACATCGCCACCTTCTTGATCAACCGCGCGTCTTGAGGGAGCGCACAGCGGCGACGCGCAGGGGCGAGCCATGGGGTTTGCGAAATCCGCGCGCTGCACGGCTTTTTGTCGGCAACCGGGCCGCGCCGCTCGCTCGCGTTTCCGTACCGTAACAGATTGTATGTGGCTGCAGCCCCGTCGCGCTGCGGTGCAACCGGCACGCCTCTTGCTCACCAAGCGGCATGTCAGATTACGCAGCCCATACGTCTTGCGGCCTTTTGGTCGCCGCCCTTCTGGCGAGCTCGGCCGTTGCCCAGCAATTCGAGCTTTTGCAGAAGGACCACGGCCAGTCTTCGGCAGCGCCAAGTGCGGTCCGCGGTTTCCCGGCCGACGCCGACGGCACTGGCACCATCGATGTCCTGCTGGACAACGGCTCCATTCTGCTGAACGCCGGCCAGCTTGGCTTCTCCCTGGACCCGGCTGGATCGCGGATCCCGCTGGCCACAACGTTTCTCCTGCAGGGCTTCGACGGCGTTGCGGATCTCAATGGCGACGGCTTCCCCGACCTGGTCTCTGAGGACACGGGATGGGGGCCGCCGCGAACGGATATCCGGGTCGGCTATGGCTCAGCGTCCGGCGTTTTCACCGCCTCCCAGCTAGTCACGAGCGGATCGGCTGCATTCTGCCGCAACACGTATCTCGATGTCGACGGGGATGGCCGCATCGACATTCTTGGGATCGGCGCCTACGGCTCCTATTTGCTGCGCAACACGACGATCGTCGCCGGTGGCACGCCGAGCTTTCTCGATGTGACCTCCAGCAGCTTGCCGGCAGGACTCGCCGGCAGCCACCTGGCGTCGGCGGATTTCGACGGCGACGGCGATGTGGACATCGTCTACCGCGACCCGGCAAGCGCGATTCAAATCCTGGCCAACGACGGCAGCGGTGGTTTCGCTCTGCTGCCGAACGCGGGACTGCCGCTGACGGCGGAGCTGCCGTTCGTGGCCGTCGGCGATGACGATGGCGATGGCGATTTGGACCTGCTGATCGTGCAACGGGGTGCGGCCCCCGCGCGGTTGCTGCGCAACGACGGCCTGGCCGGGTTCAGCGACGCGAACTACCAGCTGCCCACAGCGGCGAGCGGCGCCGCGTTCGAAGACCTCGACGGCGACGGCGATGCCGACCTGCTGGTGGTGGATCGTGAGAGCCTTGCGATGACGCCGTATCGCAACGACGGCGCCGGCCTCTTTGTCGCCATGCGCTCGGTGCCGATCGACCGCGATTCGGACGTATCGGCACCGATGCTTGCCGATCTCGACGGCGATGGCGATCGCGACGTCGTTCTCCGCGGCACGCAGCTGTTCGTCGCTGCCGCAGCGTTCGAATACGTATCGCTGCAGGAACGGGCGGTCGCCGATTCCTTGCCGACGGAAGGACTTGTCGCGGCGGATGTCGATGGCGACGGCATCGTCGACTTGGCCGTGGGCAACACCCTGCGGCTGGGTGATGGCGATGGCTTTGCCCGCGAGGTGGTGGCGGTCGGCGCCAGCAACGAAGTGATCCGGGCGCTGGTCGATCTCGATGGCGACGGCGTGCTCGATATTGTCTGGACGACGCCGCCCAGCATCTCGCCGGCCCAAGCGGGCGTGCGACTCGGGTTGGGGGCCACGAGCTACGGCGCGTCTCAGCCGATCGTCGATGCCATCCGCGGCCGCGTCGTGACCGCAGATCTGGATGGCGATGGCCTGTTGGACTTGTGCTCCGAGGCAGGAGTTGTCCTGCGCAACGGCGGCAACGGTCAGTTTGCCGCACCGGCGTCGCCGCCATCGGTGCTCGGCGTTGGCGTGCCTGCGATCGCCGACTTCGACGGCGATGGCCTCCTGGACCTGGTGTACAACAACCCGGGCACGAACAACGGCTGGACGCAGTGGCGCAACGTGGGCGGCCTGCAGTTTCAGGACGTCGGTGGCCCACCCTTCCTGTCGCCTTCGGGCTTCGCGGTCGGGGACTACGACAACGACGGCGATGTCGATCTGGCGCTGACGGCAGCGGTCTACGGCTACGGGCCGTCCGGAAACACCGCGCAGGTCTGGGAGAACGATGGCGGCGTGCTCACGATCCTCGAAGTCCTGGCGGCACTGGGCAGCGGCTTGGTGGCCGACAACGTCGCCATGGTCGACATCGACGAAGACGGCGACCTGGATGTTGTCGGACAACGCGTGCTCTTGCAGGACAGCACGGGGGCACTTGTCGAACATCCGTTTGGCCGTCTTGGCGCAGACGAGTTTGTTGTTGCGGACCTTGATGGCGACGACGACCTGGATCTGGTCTACAGCGGTGAGGGTCGCATCGACACGTTCGTCAACCGGCATCGCCACCTGGGCACGCCGCGCATCGCGGCTGTTGGCATGCCGTACACGGTGGAGCTGGCGGTTCGACCTGGCTATGGCGTCGGTGGCGACCTCGTCGTGCCGGCCCTCAACTTCGCACGGATCGCGCCGGTCGCGACTCCCTCGCTCGGGGTGCTGCACCTCGATCCGGCAACGTCGCTGCTGTTTGGCCTGGGGCTGACCGATGCGGACGGCAACTACGAAGTGTCGCTGACGATTCCGAATGTTCCAGCCGCTGTGGGCCTGCCCCTCAACTGGCAGGGCATTGTCGTGGACCCAGCAGGCGTCCGCTTGACCGGCTTCCGGAGCGATATCGTGACGGGGTAGGGCGCCCTGCGCCCCTCGGCGGCACCCCGTAGCCGGCACCTCGTCGCCAGCAGTCCGTCGCTGGCCGAGATGTGACGAACTTCTGAGTCGCCCTTTGGAGCAACCTCTGCGCATCGGGCCTGGATCGCCATACGATCGTCGCCCATGCGCACCGTTGGCTTCGTTCGCTTGTTCTGTTCCGTCCTCACGCTTCTCCCTGCTGCCGCGGCGCAGCAGCCCGCCTCAGCCGCTGCGGCCAGCCTGTGGAACGGCAAGGATCTCGCCGGCTGGCACGGCGAGAAGTCCGTCAGCCCCGACGCCAAGGCTGCGATGACCAGCGAGCAGCGCGCGAAGTTCTTGGCGGACGGCAACGCCTCGGTCCAAGAGCACTGGCGCGTCGAAGGCAACGAGCTCGTCAACGATGGCCACGGCGCGTTTCTGACAACGGACCGCGACTACGGCGATGCCTTGTTCACGCTCGAATACAAGACGGTGGCGCAGGCCGACAGCGGCATCTATCTGCGCGGCGTGCCGCAGGTGCAGATCTGGGATACGACCGAAGCCGGCGGCAAGTGGCATCTCGGCGCCGACAAAGGCTCGGGGGCATTGTGGAACAACAAGGTCGGCGAGCGCTTCCCCGCAACCTGCGCAGATCGTCCGTTTGGCGAATGGAATGCGCTGCGCATCTTGATGGTGGGGGAGCGCGTGTGGGTGACGCTCAACGACATCGTGACCGTCGACGGCGTGCGCATGGAGAACTACTGGGACCGGAGCAAGCCGCTGCCGCGCACCGGGCCGCTACAGCTGCAGACGCACGGCGGCGAGATCCGCTTCCGCAACCTGTTCGTGCGCGAGCTATCCAGCGCCGAAAGCGACCACTACCTGGCCGCGCGCGACGCCCACGCGTTTGCGCCGATCTTCGACGGCAAGACGTTCGCAGGCTGGCAAGGCGACCTCGACAACTACGAGGTTGTGGCCGGCGCCATCCGCTGCCGAGCCGGCAAGGGCGGCAACCTGTTTACCAAGGACGCCTACGGCGACTTCTCCGTGCGCCTGCAGTTTCGACTGCCGTCCGGCGGCAACAACGGATTGGCGATGCGTTACCCCGGTCAAGGCACGCCCGCCTACAGCGGCATCGAGCTGCAGGTCTTGGAGAACACCGCCGACAAGTATGCCGACCTCAAACCGTGGCAGTTTCACGGCAGCGCCTACGGTCTTGCGGCGGCCCAGCGCGGCTACCTGCGTCCGGTTGGCGAATGGAACTTCCAGGAGGTCACCGCCATCGGCACCCGCTACATCGTCGAGCTCAACGGGTTCGTGGTTCTCGATTGCGACGTCGCCAAGCTCGAGTCGAACCTCAAGGACCACGTCGGCAAGGATCGTGTCGAAGGCCACTTCGGCCTTTGCGGCCACAATGACCCGGTGGAGTTCCGCCATTTGATGGTGCGCGGCGCCGCGCGGCGTTAGGCGCGCAGTCCGTTTCTGCCGCAAAAAGCGCGGCAGCGCGAGTTCGGCCGTTGCTGCATCGGGCACGATGGCCGCGCGGCGTGATCCGCATTGCGGCCGTGCCGTGGTCGCCGGCGTCGACCTAAGCCTCTCGCTGGCAGACGTCTGTGAACAACGACCAGGCGTGTCCCGTGCCCGAGCGGGCAGCCCAGCACCGTATGGCGCCACCGGATATGTAGGCTCTCAGGGTAAACAGGGAGGGCTTTCCCTAAGTGCCGCCGCCGGCGCGCTCCGACATGAGCTTTATGGCTCATTCCCTATCACGAGGCATGGCTTGCTTGGCTTTGCTATTGGGGGTCGTCGGAGCTGCTGGCGTGCGCGCGCAAGCGAATCCTGCTCTCACGACTTCCTTCCTCGCGGCGGATGGCAACCGCACGTCTCTCGATGTGGGCGGGGTATGGAATGGCACCAGCGAAGTGACGACGTCGACGGGCGACACGTTCTCACTGACGGTCACCAACAACGGTGCTGGTTTCGCCTACGACCTCAGCGTGCTCGTGCAGCTGCCGGTGGGACTGAATTACGTTCCGAACACGGTTGCCGGTGTCCCTGGGATTGCCGCAAGCGCGTCCGCGGCCACCCCGGCCGGAACGCAGCTGGCGATCAGCATTCCGAGCGGCGCGGCCATGGCGCCCGCCAGCCAACTTGTGATCACCTTTGGCGTGACGGCAGCGCTGTCTGCGACCGCCGGAACGTACGCGCTTATCCATACCTTTGCGTGGGCTGACTCACCATCCGGAGCGCAGAACACACGCCAGACGCAGCAAGCGGCCGTGGTCCAGCAGGGCGCCACGACGATCGAGATGGCGCCGAACGACCAAACGCAGGCGATCGGCGCGACGGCGCAGTGGCACGTAACCCTGACCAACCGCGGCGAGGGCGGACTTTTCGATGTCGCAATCGATGAATCCGCTCTAGCCGCATCGACGTCACTGGCGCTCACGGGAATGACGCAGCTCGCACCCGCTGGTCCAGCTGCCGCCGGCACGAGCCCGGTCCTGACACTGCCCTATCTGGCAGCTGGCGAGTCGTTCGTGGTGCAGGTCGCGGCAGTCGTCACAAACTGCAGCAACATCAACAACACCGTGTCGACGAACGACCGCACCAACGCGACGGCTGGATCGGCCTCGGCGCAGGTGACGCTGGATTTGACGGTGCCGATGCTCATCCTGACGACGCCCGCGATTCCGCTCAACTACGGCGCACCGGTTGCTGTCACGGTTGGCGTGCAGAACACCGGCGCAGGCGAAGCCCGCAGCGTGACCTTCGCAGCCGATTTCTCGGGGCGCACGGTCAGCAACGTCACGGGTGGCTGGTCCTACTCGGCCGGCACGTTTACCTACAACAACAACGGCGGCACGATCGCTTCGGGCGCCAGTGCCGACATCTTCTTCCAGCTGGAGGAGACCAACCCGTGTAGCGGCGGCAGCAGCAGCGCCGCGGTTGCCTGGTTCTCGAACTATGAGAACGCCTGCGGACAAACGTACTCGACGCCGACCAACCTGCAGAACATCTCGGCAGCTGCCGATACGCCGTCGATCCAGCTCGTCTGTCGAGGAGAGGAGCGGCGCGAGGTCGGTCAGGCTTCGAAGTGGACCCTGACCCTCTCTGCCAGCAATACGCAGAACATCCAGACCGATCCGCTCGTGGTTACGGACGTCATGCCGGCTGGAGTCACCTCGATCAGCGTCGGACCGGCGCCGGCGGGCACAGCCAGCAGCTGCAGCGGCAGCGGCATCTGCCAGGCCGGCGATGTGGTGACCTGGACCGTGCCCTTGGCGGCACTCGCCGGTGGCGCGATCGAGCTCGAAATCGACTACATCACACCGAGCGACCCCTGTTTGGGCGGGCAGTTCTTGAGCAACACCGCCAGCGTCGCGGCTATGGACGCGGCCGCCTGCCCAATCAACGAGACCGGCTTCTCACGAACACTGTTGATCAACAATCCAGGCGCGCTGGTGGCGCAGACGTTCAACGTCGCGCCGGCGGCCGACGGATACTACGAAACGGGCACGGCGGATCTCAACGCCAACGGGATGCGCGATGCCGGCGAGGGCGAGTTTCTTCCGTTCGCGGCGGACTTCAGTTTCCCTAGCGGGGCGCCTGGCACGTGGACCGGGTCGACCTACGAAGACGACTTTGGCGGCTTCTCGTCCCAGGCGTTGGTCGCAGGCTCGCTGTTCGTCACGATGGGTGCGTCCACCCAGGCCGTGCCCATGGCCTCGGTTACGCCGGGATCCGGGCCAGGCTTCTCGAATCCGGGATTCACGATCGACCTGGCATTTCTTGGCGGCGCTGCCTTCAGCGGCACAGCGAGCGTCGCGGGGCAGTCGTTTTCCTTGTCGTATCTGACGACGATTGGCGACGCAGCATTGCCCAATCCGACGCACCGCTTTGTGCAGCGCTCGACCTTGGTCCTTGCAGGCGGCAGCGGTGGCTGCGCAGGAGCCGGGGCGGCGTTCACGCTGGGTGCCTTCGTCGACATTGCGCGCGCGGCCGCGCGGGTGCGGGTCGCGATGCCGACGTTCGTGGATATCTGTGAGACGTTTCCGGTCACGTTCACTGTTTCCAATCAAACGGTTGAGTTGGCGTCGTTCGTGCAGCTTACCGTCGATACGGCGAGCGGCGGGGGCGGCGATTATGAGTATGTCGCGCCGCAGGTGCCGACCTACGGCGGCTTCTTTTCCGTCAACAACGTCACATATATCGAGAACGGGGGGACGAACCCGAGCTTTGCCGTGACGCCGGCCGCCATGGAGCTGGGTGCAGCCGGCACGGTCACGGTCATGATGCGGCGCAAAGCGCTGAGCACCACAGCGTCGACGGGCATCACGGCGACTGTGGACTACGACGACAACGAGACGTCGCTTGCCGGGGGCCGCGCCTTCCAGGGTAGCGATGTCGCCAATCCAACGGTCGTGTCGGCAGGTGATTTGCAGGGCGCGGCGTCGCCGCAATTCGTCAACGTGATCGGGCACCAGGCGCGCTGGGTGGTCTACGCCGTCAATGGCGGTGACGGCGGCACCTACGAGTCGGTGCTACGCATCACGGTGCCCGCGGGTCTGACCCCGAACGCTGCCGCTTGTGACGCGGCCAATGCCGGGTTCCCGGTCGCCGTTGCCGGTCAGGTCATGACCTGGAGCCTTGGCACCATTGCGAGTGGCGCCGATCAGCCGATCACAGTTGTCTGCGATGTCGCTGGCGGAACCTGCAGCATCGCTCCCGGTTCGGTGACGGCCGACTTGGAGTGGGGCTGCGGCGGTGTCCTTCACCAGATTGCGGGCTTGGCGGAGCCGGACTTCGCCTTTGCCGCCGGCAAGATCTCGGTATTCCATGATACGAGTGCGTCGCGAGCGGTGCTGTGCGGCACCGGCCGTGTGGAGATCGCGCTGCGCAACATCGGGCTGAGTTACGTCGACAACGCTGCGATCTTCGAAGCGTTGGATCCGGCGAATACCGGTGTCGATCTGGTGCCGGGTACGGTCGAGTACAAGCGCAATACCGATGGCGCATGGACCTCGGCCGCGGATCCAACCGGCACGGGTGCGCCCTACCAGTTTTCCAGCAGTGAGATTCCGGCGCTGGCACGGCTCGCGCCGCCATCCGTTTCGGGTGGGGTCTTTGAAGTGCGCATCCGGTTTGACGTGAGCGCTGGCGAACTTGCCAACTCGTCGCCGCGCGCCCTTGGGCTTTCGGCAACCGCGACGCTGCCGTGCGGCGATGCCGCAACCTCGACCGGCGAGACGTTTCCTTTGCCGATGGATGAACCGAGCGTCGACGTGGTCGTCACCGGTCGCAACGTCACGGTGAACCAGCAGAGCTACGAGGAGACCGTTTTTGGCAGCGCGGGCGACGTGATCGAGTGGCGGGTGCAGCTGTCCAACCGGGGCGGTGTCGATGCCGAGCATGTTCGCCTAACCAGCACGCTGCCGGCATCCGGCGCCTCGACCTACACCATCACGGGACCCGGCCATGGCGGCGGTAGCTCTCGTGCAAGCGGGAGCACGATCGACGTGCCCAACCTCGGCGGCAGTCCCGTCACGTTTCTCGTTACGGAGACGCTTGGCAGCCTCTGTGTGGACGGCACGTTTGCCGCTTCGGCGACATGGGGCTGCACCAGCAACGGCGCCACTTCGCCTTCGAACTTGAGTTCGCCAGGGCAGTCTTCGGCGAGCGCCAACATCCGGATGATCCCTTCGTTTGCGGGGAGCGGCACGAGCCAGACGTTCACGCCGCTGCCAGGCGGACGCACGCGTATTGCCATCGAACTTACCAATCAGGGCGGTCGCGCGGAGTCGATTGTGATCACCGACAACCTGCCCACGGGTTTTGAACTCGACACCAGCGCAGCGATCATGCCGCCGTCCGGCAGCTCGACGATTTCCGGTGTGAGCGTTGGCGGCACGCTCACGTCGCCAACGTTTGCGCTGACGGGCCATCTGCGCAACGGCGTGTCGACGATCGTGACCTTCGAAGCCCTGCCAACGGCTGGCTTCGACACACTTAGCGATCCCTTCAACAATCCGGAGACGCTTGGCAATGGCTATGACCCCGTGCCGCTCGCCACCGGCCCCAATCTGGTCGTGGTCGACCACAACTCCGGTTGCGCAACGGCACATCAGGACGTGAACAGCGCCTCGCTGGATGCGGCGACGCCCGACATCGACATCACGGTCGCGCCGAGTAGCCTCGTCGTAGCGGCAGGTGAGGTCTACGTCTTTGACTACACGCTGACGAACGTCGGCGAGCCCGGATCGATGGCGGATGGGCTCGAGCTGACGACCACGCTCGGCGCCGGTTGGTCCAATCCGTCGGTGGAGATCCTGCAGGCGGGCGTAGGCGGCACAACGGGGGTTTGCTCCGGCGGCGTCTGCGCACCCGGGGCGCTGGGAACTCTTGCGGCTGGCTTCTCGGCTGTGGTCCGCGTCACAGCGACGGCCAGCGCAGCCGGCGCGCTGACGATGGCCGCGGCTGTCGAAGGCAGCCTGCTGCGTGCCAACGGCAACGATACGACCCACAACTACACGCTGGATGAAGTGCGGTCGCAGGTGGTTGGGTTCGAGTCGATGCTGACCTTGCTCGCCACGAGTGAGTCGGAGACAAGCGGCAGCCAGGTCGCCATCGGCGAAGAGCAGACCTGGCGGCTTCGCGGTCGGTTCTTCGGCGGCGTCCCGATGACCAGCATTGAGATCCACAACACGTTGCCCGACGGCCTCGGCTACGTCGCCCACGCGCCAACCAGCAACCACGACGTCACGATCAACACCACGACGCTCGATGGTGTGGCCGTGTCCGCAAGCACCGCCGTCGCCAGCGGCCGGCTCGCGTTCGGCATCGCCAATACAGCCAACGGCACCTTCGAAGTGGACGTGGTGGCGCGTGCTCTCAACGTGCCGACCAACACGGCCGATCTCGCTCTCGTCAACAACCTGGGAGCATCGCTCGTCGCCGACTTTGCCCCAATGGTGATGACAACGTTCGCATCTGACGCTCCAGCCGATGGCTTCGCGGGCAGCGAACCCAGCCTGCACGCGGAGGCTCGCGTCACCGTCACGCTGCCGGTCGCGGCGCTCGAAACGCGGGCGCGCAACGTAACGACCAGCAGTGCTCTGGGCGAGTCGGTTCAGGCACAGGCCGGCGACGTCATCGAATACGAAACGACCATCACCAACGACGGCAACGCGCCGTTGTTTGATCTCAGTATCGGCGATGTTCCGGTTGCCTCTACGTTGCTCGTTGTGGATGGCGCGAGCGATGGTGTGGACAACGACGGCGATGGGCTTGTCGACAGCAGTGATGGCGGCGGCGAAGGCACCTATGCGACCGGAACCGGTGGCTCGATCGGCTTTGTGGAAGCTTCGACGCAGCTGCCGCTTGGCAGTTCTTTGCAACGCTTGGATCCGGGCGAAACCGTGACGTTGCGGTACCGTGTGACTCTCGACGGCACGGTCGTCCCCGACCAGCAGCTCCTCGATGCCGTCACCTGGAACGCCTCAACGTTGCCGGGCGCCAACGGGGGCCAGACCGCGAACCCGGGAGCTGCCGGCAGTGCGAGCGGAGAACGGGAGCTTGTCGGTTCGGATTCGGCCACGGTCGAAGTCGTCATGGTCATGTTGGCCAAGACAGTGGACGACACCTCGGTTGGCGACTCCACGGGGTCGGATGTGTTCATCGGCGAACAGATCCGCTTCGAACTGACGATCGTCCTGCCGGCCGGCCAGGTTCCGGATCTGGCCATCGAGGATGTGCTGCCGGCAGGCCTTGCGCTGCTCGCGACGCCGGCCGTGACCTTCGGCAGTGCGATCAGCCCGTCGGCTCAGCCCTCGATCACGCCCGGCAGCCTGCCAGCCAGCGGTAGCCCGCTCGTCGTGCAATGGGACTTTGGCACGCGCTCCGTGGCCGCTGCCGCGGCGGCCGACCGAACGGTCACCATTTCGTATTTGGTGCAGGTCGAGAACATATCGGCGAATGTGGGCGTTGGCGCAGCCGCGACGCAACTGCTGAACTCAGCCTCCTATTCCTTCGTCGGCAGTTCGGCAAACACGACGACCGTCGCGCTAGATGTCGCGGAGACCGAACTGAGCGTGTCGCAGACCGCGTCGCCGTCGTTTGCCGTCGATGCCGGTCAGGTCGTGACCTATACCGTGCAGGCAACCAACACCGGCAGCCACCCGGCCTACGATCTCGAGTGGCGCACGACGCTGCCGGCCGGGATGACGTTCGTCGCCAACAGCACGAACGCGGTCGCGGGGCCAACGATTGCAGCTCCGTCTACGGCTGGCGCTACCGTCACGTGGGGCCGCAGCCAGACGGTGCCGCAGGATATCGACCTCGCGGCAGGTCAAACGATGCAGTGGACCTACCAGGTCCTGATTGGCGATGGCGTGCAGCCAGATCAGGTCCTGACCAATCAGCTGATCGGCGATTGGACTTCGCTCGACGGCGCGCCGGGCCCCAACCTCGGCACGGCGCTCGCCGCACCGGGAGCTGTGCGCGGCGAGCGGACCGGATCCGCGGCGGCGGCGGCAGCCAACGGCAATTCCGCGCTTGGTGCCGCCTCGACAACCATTGCCAACGTTTTCCTAACCGACACGCATACGGTCTCAGGTGACTCGCTTGCGGCGGGCGGCTTCCGGATCGGCGACCTGGTTACGTGGACAACGCGAGTCACTCTGCAAGAAGGCACCGTCGACGCCTTCCGGATCGAAGAAACCTTGCCCGCGGGCCTGTCGTTCTTCGACGCGCAACCCATCACACCGTCATCCGGCAGCAACGGTTTTACGTTTGTACAGCCTACCGGCGCGAACCTGCCGTCGGCGGGGGATTCGGGCACGCTGGTCTTCAACCTTGGCACCGTCGTCAACGCCGGGGACAACGCGTTGAGCAACGACCAACTGACGCTGGTCTACCGGGCGCGCATCGAAGACGACGCAGCGTTTGCCCCGACCCCGACGACGCAATCCGTCGATGGCACGGCGCAGGCTCGCTATCAAGACAGCTTCGGCAATGCCGAAAGCACCTCGACGCTGGCCGCAACCATCGCGCTGAAGCAGCCGCTGCTCGAGGCCGTGTCGGACCTGCGCACGGCGGTCGCATCCGGTGCCGATGAGACGGTTGGCTACCGAATCACGCTGTCCAATCGCGGCGACGCTCCTGCCTACAACGTGCAGCTCGCGGACGTGCTGCCCGTTGGCATGCGTGGCACGACACCGGTCGCGGTTGCGGCGAGCCTTGCCGGCGATCCGGTCGCGCTCGGCGCCCCTTCCTTTCTTACCGGAACGGGCCGCGTCAGCTGGTCGTTGCCGGATGGCATGGTGGTTAGGCCCGGCGAGTCGCTGGTCGTGGACTACAACGTTGTCGTGGACACAACCGTGGGGGCCGGGCTGACGTTGGCGAACGCACCGGGAGCCGACCGCTACTTCAGCAAGCCGAGCGCGGCGGCCATCGAAAGACGGCAGTATGCGGCGAGCAACGCCAGCCCGCAGTCGGTGACCACACCCGCGCCCATCGACATACGCAAAGCGGCCGATGTTGTCTCGCTGGCTATTGGTGAGGTGGTGACATATACGTTGACGGTGCCGGCAACGCCGGTCGATGCAACGGTCTACGACCTCCGGGTTGCGGACAGTGTCGATGCCCGTCTGCGCGTCACCGGCGTTGCCGACAATGCGGCCGCGCTCGGAACGGCTTCTTCGTCAAACGCGTCGGGCAACAGTGTCGACGTGAGCTTTGCCGCTGTTCCGCCGAACACGCAAGCCGTTGTGACGGTCACGGCGGTGGTCGAGAATCAGCTGCCAACGACAACAGCGACGGCAATCCCGAACGTTGCGAGCTACACGTGGGCTCAGGCAAGCGGCGGCCCGGCGCAGCCGGCTATCGCCTCGGGTTCGATCTCGGTCACTGTCGAAGAGCCGAACCTTGACATCACGAAGTCGCTCAAGAGCCAGACGATCGCAAATCCCATGCAGGGGCTGCAGGCGGGCGACACCGTGACCTACACGATCACGCTGACGAACAGCGGCGATGGCGCGGCCTACGACTTCGTGCTCCGCGACATCGCAAACGATGAGTTCGTCAATCCGGTCGTGACCGCGAACCCGGACAGTCCGGGAGCCGTTGCGTCATCGGTCGCTTCGGGATCCGACACGGTGCACACCTGGAACGCCGTCGCAGGCCCGATTGCCCCGAATGGCGGCACCTACCAGTTCGACGTCACGTTCACGGTGGCGAACACCGTCCAGCCTTTTCAGAACTTGGCCAACACGGCCGAGGTCGACTGGTTTTCGGCGCCGGGCCCGAATCCAGATCGCCGCGGGCCAAGCAGTGGCTACACGGCCGCGACGCCGTCGGCGGTAACGGTCACGGCCGGCAGCATCACGATGACCAAGGTCGATCTCGGCGACGGTGGCTACACCATTGGTGACGACGTCACGTATCGCTTGGTCGTCCAGATCCTGCAAGGACAGGTCACCGACCTGCACGTTGTCGATGATCTTCCTGCCGGGCTAGAACTACGATCGTCGACGTTTGCTGCGACGGATCTGCAGCAGAGCGGCGGCGGTGCCGTGGTGCTACAAGGCGGCCCCGCACAGGGCGCGACGGGGGTCTTGGACTGGGATTTCGGCGATCTCGTAAGCAGCGGCGGCAACCCGAACCTTCAGATCGACCTGGTCGCTCGCGTGCTCGATGTGCCTGCCAACGTTGGCAGCGCGGAGCTGACCAACTCAGCGCGCACAACCATCGAGTTTCCACCCGGCAGCGGCAGCATGGCGACGATCCAGGCGCAAGCGGATCCGCAGCTGACGATCCTGGAGCCGGAGCTGGTTCTAGCGTTCGACGCACCGGCCACCGTCGTCTTGGGGACGCCCGCCGATCTACAGATCCGCGTGCGCAATGACGGTTCGTCGACCGCCTGGCAACCGACCCTGATGGTCGAGCTGCCGGTGGCCATGCGCGGCACCGACCCAGCGACGCTAGCACTCGCCGTTGCCATCGTCGACGGGCGCATGCAGGCGCTCGCAGCTGGCACGGACTACAGCGCGAGCTGGGACGAGACGACGGGCCTGTTCACGATGCAGCTGCTGTCGGCGGCCGGCTTCCTGGCTCCGGGAGAGACCTTGACGGCGGATTTCCAGGCAGCGCTGAACGCCGATGCGAGCGACGGGGTATCCCAGTCGCTGGTCGCGACCGTGACGATGTTTGAAGGCCAGGATCACAGCGCCAGCGCGCCTGCTGTAAGCCGCGCCTACCCTACGGCGTTCGGCTCCGGCACGCTGAATACGCCCAACGCGCTAACGGGCGATGATCCAAGCGACGGAGCCAGCATCGTCTCGGCCGTGCCCGTGCTCACGATGACCAAGGCGGTAGACCAGCCGGCCGCGGATCCCGGCGCTCTGTTGCACTACACGCTGACCGTTGCGAACACGGGCTCTGCCGCCGGCCAGGATGCCGTGTTGCGTGACGATCTCGACGCTGCGTTTGCGGCCGGTTCGCTGCAAAACGTGTCGGTGACACCGGCGGCTGGCATCGACGCCAGCGATGCCAGCGGCGGCGCCAATGGTTCGGGTCTACTCTTGATATCTGGGTTGACGATCCCGAGCGGCAATCGCGTCACCATCGAGTTTGATGCGCAGCTGCAGCCTGTACTGCCCAACGGTTCGACAGTCGCCAACCAGGCGAGCCTGACCCTGCCAGTATTCCCCGATCCCGTGGTCAGCGATAGCACGCGCGCCGCGGACGACGACGGGCTCGAGACGGGCAACGATCCAGGCGATCCGAACGATGACGACCCAACGGACGTCGTGATCGGTTCGATGCCGGTCTTTGCTCTGGAAAAGACCGTGACCGATCTCAACGGTGGCGACGTCGAGCCGGGGGACGTGCTGGAATGGCTTCTGACGCTGCGCAACACGGGCAATGAAATCGCCGAGCAGACGGTCCTCACCGATGCCATACCGGCCAATACCGGCTACCTCGCCGGCTCAACGACGGTCAACGGCCAGCCGGTAGCGGATGTTGCCGGTGCGAGCGCGCTGCCTGCTGGTCTCAGCGTGGCCTCTCCTGGCGCGGGGTCCGGAATGGTGCGCGTGGGCGAGCCGGTCGTCGTGACGTTCCGCAGCCAGATCGGCAGCACGGCTGCCAACGGCTCATTGATTTCCAACCAGGCGCGCGTCGAAGGTCGTGGCGAGGGCACCGCCGCGCTGGCGACGGCGCTCAGCGACGACCCCGCAACACAGTCCGCGGGCGACCCAACCGCCGTGGTGGTGGGCAGCGGTCCGGGACTGCGCATCACGAAGTCCGCACTCGATAGCAACGGCGCCCCCCTGCTCGGTGGCGAAACGGTGCGCTACAGCATCTTGATCGAGAACATCGGCAACGAACAGCTCGACCAGGTGGTGATGCGCGACGTGTTGGCCGCCGGCCTTGCGTATGTTCCGGGCACGCTAGCCTGGGATCCCGATGCTTCCGGCCCGGCCGGGTGGCAACCCTTGAGCGATGGTCTGGATGGTGACGTGGGCGACTATGGCATCACGTCCCCTGGCGCCGTCACCGTGCACGCAGGCACGCTCGCGGCGTCAAACAGGGCCCTGGTGCAGTTTGATGCGGCTGTTGCTGGCGGCGCCACGGCCGGCACGATTCTCCCCAACCAGGCGCAGGTGGATTCGCAGCAGCTGCCGACGCAGTGGAGCGATGCCGACGGCAACGCCAGCAACGGCAGTCAACCCACGATCGTCGTCGTCGGCAACGTCGCGGCGCTGGCGGCAACCAAGAGCATCACCGATCTCGACGGCGGCATCTTGGCGCCCGGCGACAGGGTGCGATTCACGATCCGGGTGCGCAACCCCGGCACGCAGGATGCTAGCAACGTCGTGGTGACCGACCCGCTGCCGCTTGCAGTTGCTACGTATGTCGCGGGGTCGACGGCGATCGATGGCGGTGCTGTTCCCGATACCGGCAGCGGGTCGGCACTGCAGAACGGTTTGGCGCTCGGCTCGGTGGTAGCCGGCGGCGAACGTGTGGTGACGGTCGAGATGCTGGTCGGCGCCGGCGCCAACGAAGGCGACGTCGTGCGCAATCAGGCGAGCTTCACCGCCGATGGACCGGTTCTGGGAACCAGCAACCAGGTGGAAGTCGTCGTCGGCGGTTCACCCGGCAGCGCCACGGTTCGGGGCAACACCTGGCTCGACAGCGACCACGACCGCGCTCGCGGTTCCTCCGAACCACCGGAAGTCGGTTGGACCATCGAGGTGTTGCGCAATGGCGTGGTCGTGGCTGCGACCGTCAGCGACGTGAACGGCACCTATGAGTTGACCGGGCTGCTGCCCGGCAGCGACTACGAAATTCGTTTCCGGCATCCCGAGACGGCGGTTGTCTACGGGGGAGCGATCTCCTCGGCGCCCGGCGCGACAACGGCCGCCGGCACGATCCAAAATCTGACGCTCGCGTCGGGATCGCTGACGTTGGAGCAGAGTCTGCCGATCGACCCGAGCGGCGTATTCTACGATGCCGTCACCCGCGCGGCCGTTGCAGGCGTCACGGTGACGATGTCGGGGCCCGCCGGCTTTGACCCGTTGCTTCACCTGCTGCCGGGGCAGGCCGTGCAGACAACCGACGCATCAGGCTTCTATCGTTTCGATCTGACGCCGGCAGCACCGGTCGGCGTCTATACGCTGCGCCCCGTGCCACCGGCCGGCTTCTTGCCGAGCGTGCCGTCGCAAATCGTGCCGCCGTTGGCGGGGCCGCTGGATCCAACCGGGCTGGCCGACCCGCTGCTGGTCGCACCGCAGAATGGCCCACCGCAAGCCGGCGCAGCCACTTCCTACTATCTGTCGTTCGACCTCGCTCCTGGCGATCCCAACGTGGTCAACAACCACGTGGCGCTCGACCCCGTGCTCGAAGGCGCGATTGTGATCACCAAAACGAGCCCGAAGACGGATGTCGTGCGCGGTGAGCTCGTGCCCTACGAGATCACGGTACGCAACACGGTCTCGGCAAGCCTGCCGAACCTCGACCTGATCGATGTGGTGCCGCCGGGTTTCCAATATGTAAGCGGATCGGCCTCTCTTGATGGCGTGCCAACGGCTCCCGTCGCCCAGGGACGCACGCTGTCGTGGCCGGGTCTGTCGCTCGCGGGACTGCAAGAACGGCGACTCCAGCTGCTGCTGGTCGTCGGAGTCGGCTCCGATGTTGGCAACTACGTCAACCGCGCGCATGTGCTCGAACCCAGCAGTTCGATCGTTGTTTCGAACGTTGCGACGGCGACGGTGCGCGTCGTGCCGGATCCGTTGTTCGATGGTTCAGACGTCATCGGCAAGGTGTTCGATGACGCCAACGCCAATGGCGTGCAGGATCCGGAGGAACCGGGAATGCCCGGGGTCCGGCTGGTTACCGCGCGCGGTCTGGTGGTCCTGACCGACGAGTTTGGCCGCTACCACGTCACCGATCCCCTCATCGTCAGCCGGTCGCGCGGCGCGAACTTCATCATCAAGCTGGACGTCCGGTCTTTGCCAACCGGCTACCGCCTCACCACGGAAAACCCGCGCGTGATCCGCTTGACGCGCGGCAAGATCAGCAAGGCCAATTTCGGGATCGCGCGCATGCGGGTCGTGCGCGTGGAGCTCTCGGGCCAAGCCTTCGTCGCGGGCCCGTCGGTCGCGCTCAAGGACGCCATGGCGCGCCGACTCGAAACGGTCGTGCAGCGTCTCGAAGAGACGCCGTCGCTGCTGCGGCTGGCGTACGTGCAGCTGCAGGAAGATCGAGCTGTCGCCGACAAGCGGTTGGAGCATGCGGCCGCGGTCTTGAAGCGCGCGTGGGCCAAGCGTTCTGGGCGACCGCCGCTGGTGATCGAAGTGGAAATCGTGCGCGCCTCCTTCGTGCCCGGCACGCTTCCGGAACCTTCTCCGTTGGGCGAGACGTTGGCGCCGGCGCGCTATGGCGACGGGCTGGCGGGCCGCATCGAAGTCCTGCCGTTTGCCGCCCTCACCGAGCAGGAACTCGATCGCCACGACGTGTTCCGAAACGTCGTGGCGCCGGCCTCCGCCACGGGAGTTTCGCTGCGCGTTCGACGGCCATTTGCCGTCGTCGCGCCAGCGCTTGGCGTGGCGGCCTACGCCGCCGACGGCGGCGTCCGGTTCGAAGCGATCTCGTCGTTCCCGAGCTTGGCGGTCCGCGGCGAGATCGTGATCAAGCATGCGGTCAGCGGCCTGCTGGCTGCAAAGCTGCCGCTCGGCGCGCTGTGGCAGGCCACCTGGCGTCTGCCCGACAACGCGCCGTCTGAAGAGTGGATCTACGCGCTGCGCGTGCACATGACCGACGACAGCGTCTACCAAACGGGGTTTGGTTCCTTGACGAAGCCGGCAGACACCGCGCTGGCAATCACGGCGCCAGAACCGACGCTGGTTCGTTTGCCGCCCCACGTGTCGACGACGGCGCTCCGCATCGAAGGGACGGGGGCTGCAGGTCATCGCATCTGGATCGACGGGATCGCGGCGACAGTTCGCGCCGACGGCACGTTCTGCCAAGATCTGCTGCTGCCGGCAGGTCAGCACGAACTGCGCGTCACGATGCAGGGACCGCACGGGAACCGTCGCACGGTGGCACGAACGGTGCGCGTATCCCCGGCCGACCCGGTCGCAACCAGCGAACACGGCAAGGTGCGCCACCGTTCCGCCGTGCGCATCGGCACGCCGCCACCCAACACCGAACGCAGCGCCGCTGCGGCCCGCGGCATCGTGCCACCGTTCCGCATTTCCGTGGATGGCGAGCCAGCCGGCGACCGCGACCTCGGCGGCGCCAACGCGGCTCGCGCGACCGATCTGGCGCTCGCGGATGCGCACGTGCAGGTTCGTTTTGATGGCCTGCGACGGGAGCGGCGCCTGAACGTATCGACGTGGCCCGACGTCGCGGTGCGCGGCGAGCCCGTCGTCTTTGACACCTACTCAAACTACAGCAGCTGGCTGGTTCGCGCCGAGGTGCGCATCCATGCACGTGACACGGACGCCGCCGGCGAACCGCTCCTGGTGCTGCCGCTGGATGCCAACGGCCGGGCGACGTGGCGCGCCACGCCGGGCTTTGGCGATCGAGTCGACTACGTGCTGCGCGTCTACGGTCGCGAAGGTCGCTTTGACGAAACGCGTCCCAAGTCGCTTGCGGTGGTCGCGAAGGCGCGCCCGGTGGACGACATCGAGGATGCCGAGCTGTTGCGCAGCCGTCTCTATGGCACGTCGAACCTTCGCCATGCGAACATCGAGCTGAGCGGCGGGACCGTGCAGGTCCATGGCTCCCAGGTGCCACCTGGATACCGCGTTTTGGTCAACCAGCGTGCGGTGCCGGTCGACCCGGAAGGGCGCTTCGTTACGGATCGAATCTTGTCTCCAGGCACGCACGAAGTCGAAGTGGACCTGGTCGCGCGCAGCGGCCGAACGGTGCGCTTTGCGCGCCCGATCGTGATCCCCGACAGTGACTGGTTCTATGTCGCGATGGCCGACTTGACCCTGTCGGCGCACGACACCAGCGGCCCCGGCGCCGAACGGTTGTCAGAGACGGCCGGCCGCGACGACGTCTTCTTGGACGGGCGCGTCGCGCTCTACGTCAAGGGCCGGATCAAGGGCGACTGGCTGCTGACCGCGATGCTCGACACCGGCGAAGAGGGCATCGAGGACGTGCTGAAGAACATCGATGACCGGGATCCACGGCAGCTGCTGCGCCGGCTCGATCCCGATCGCTACTACAACGTCTATGGCGATGACAGCACCACGCAGTGGGACGCCGCCACGATGGGCAAGTTCTACGTGCGCATCGAGCGCGGCGCGACGCACGTGCTGTGGGGCAACTTCCAGACGCAGATCCTCGACACCGAGTTTGGCCAGCTGGATCGTGCGCTGTACGGCGCCAAGCTGCACTGGCAGAGCGAAGCCCAAAACGAACGCGGCCAGCCAGCACTGCAGATCGATGCCTATGCGGCGGAGCCCGAAACGATCCAGTCGCGCGAGCAGTTCCGCGGCACGGGCGGATCGCTCTACTACTTGCGCAACCAAGACCTGACGATCGGGTCCGAGCGGCTGCGCGTCGAAGTGCGCGATCGCGACAGCGGCTTGGTGCTCGAGGCGCGCGAGCTGCGTGCGTTCGAGGACTACGACCTAAACTACATCCAGGGCCGCATCTTGCTCTCGGAACCCTTGGCCAGCGTGGCGGGCGATGGCTTCACCGTTCGCAATGCCTCCCTTGCGGGGCACGCCGTCTACCTGGTTGTGCGCTACGAGTACCGCCCCGCACTGGGCACGCTCGACAACATGTCGGTGGGTGGCCGCGTCGCGACAGCCCTCGGCGAATCGGTGGAGCTGGGCGTCACGGGAGGACGCGACGAGCAGCTGGGCGTCGCGCAAGAGCTCGTGGCCGCCGATGTCACCGTGCGCGCGAGCGACCGCACCTGGTTCAAGGTCGAGGCGGCGCAGAGCGACGGGCCAGGGCTCGGCGAGCTGTCCTCGGTGGATGGCGGTTTCGCATTCGGCAACGTGCCGCTCGATACCAATCCGGTAGGCCCAGCACGAGCGCTGCGTTTTGAGACGGCGTTTGATCTGCGCGATGCCTTTGGCGAAGACTTCTTGGTCGACGGCACGGCCTACTACGAACAGCGCGACGGCGGCTTTTCGGCACCCGGGCGGCAAACGCTCGCGGACACCTACCAGTGGGGCGTGCGCATGGGGGCGCAGCTCAGTGCGAACACCCGTCTCGACGTCAAGTGGGACCGGCGGCGCATGGACTTTGGCAGCAACACCGACGCCGGGCACTTCGACGTTCGGCACGATCTCGACAAACACTGGTCCGTGCAGGGAGGTCTTGCCTACGAAGACAACCAAAACGACGTGGGATCGCCCCTGGCCTTCCAGCAGGGCAAGCGCCTCGATGCCGCGCTGCAGGTCGCGTATGAAAGCCGCAACGATTGGCAGCTGTACGTGTTTGGCCAGGCGACGTTGGAGCGCGACGCGTCGCGCCAGGATATGAGCCGCGGTGGCGTCGGTGGCTCGGTCCGCCTCAGCGATCGGGTCACAGTCGGCGGCGAGGTTTCGGGTGGAGCCACGGGACTGGGCGCCAAGGCCGACCTCAAATGGAAGGTCGATGAGCGCACCGATACCTACCTGACCTACGGACTGGGCACCGACAGCACCGCCATTGGCGTCGGCCAGCGAGCCGGGACGCTGACCAGTGGCGCCAAGCATCGCTACAGCGACGCCATCCAGATCTACGGCGAAGAGCGCTACCGGCACGGTGATGGCCCCGAGGGGCTGACGCATGCTTACGGCGTCGACTTCACGCCAGACGACCGCTGGACGCTCGGCGCATCGGTCGAGGATGGCCAGTTGATCGATCCGCTCGGCGGAGCCATCGAGCGCACGTCGGTCAGCCTCACGGGCGGCTACCGGCACGGCACGGTTCGCTACGGTGCGGCGGTCGAGTTGCGCGACGAGGCGTTCGGCGGCGTCGGTCGGCAGACCTGGCTGGTGCGCAACAACCTGGCCGTCAAGCTGTCGCCCGACTGGCGCGGCTTGGCCAAGGCGAACATGTCGTTTAGCGACGGGGCCGGCGGACAGTTCTTCGACGGCGACTTTGTGGAGGTATCGACGGGGCTTGCCTATCGCCCGGTGGCCAACGATCGCTGGAACTGGCTGCTCACCTATTCCTACTTGGCGGACCTGCCGTCACTCGGTCAGGTAACGCGCACCGGCGGCACCTTCGACTTTGAGCAGCGCAGCCATGTGCTCGCCTACGACGTGACCTGGGACGCATGCGACTGGATGTCGATCGGCGGCAAATATGCGCTGCGTCATGGTGAACTGCGGCTGTCGCGCACCGGCCAGGGCGAGTGGTTTGACAGCACCACCCAGCTGGCGATCGTGCGACTGGACTGGCACGCCGTGCACGAATGGGATGTGCACCTCGAAGGTCGCTGGCGCGATGTCGACATCTCGCAGGACGAGCGGCTTGGCGCGCTGTTGGGGGCCTACCGCCACATGAGCGAAAACGTGCGCTTCGGCGTCGGCTACAACTTCACCGACTTCTCCGATCGCATCACCGATCTGCGCTACGACAGCGATGGGTTCTTCGTCAACTTGGCGGCGAAGTTCTAGCGAGACTGCCCCGCGGAGATGCGCGGGGCGGCGGGTCTGGGTGGCCGGTCTGGGTAGTGGGTCGGGACGCGTCAGGGCGGCGTCCCACGACGGCCACAGCGGGTCGGCGGACGCATCTGGTCTGCCGCCGCAGCTGGTCGTAACCGGCAGCTCAGAGCCGAAAGCCGGGCGCGCCTAGCTGCAGCCGCTGGTCGCGCCGCAGCTGACGCACTTCAGGCACGTGCCGTTGCGGACCAAGGTGAACGCTCCGCAGCCGCCGCAGGGGTCGCCCTCGTAGCCCTTCAGACGGGCCTCGGCGATCTGCATACGAACCTGGCGGTTTTCGAGCGCGTTCTTGGTTTCCGGGCGCATCAGCGCGACGCCTTCGCCGCCGTTCGCACCAGCTCCGCCCGCGATGCCAACACCGCCCTCGACTTCGTGGCCGCGCACCATGCCAGCACTCGGCGGGTGCAGGTGCGTGTTGTCGTGCACCGACGGCGGCGCTTGCGTTTCGCCCTCGTAGACGACTTCGCTGACAACCTCTTCTTCGGTGTATTCCGGGTCCGGGTTCTTGGCGCCCATCGTCGTGTTGGACAGGTCTTCACTCGAAACCTGCGCCAGTTCGTCGCGGCCGAGGTAGCTGATCGCGAGCTCGCGGAAGACGTAGTCGATGACCGACGTGACCATCTTGATCTGGTCGTGGCCCTGCACCATGCCGTTCGGCTCGAAGCGGGTGAACACGAACGCGTCGACAAACTCGTCCAGCGGCACGCCGTGCTGCAGGCCGAGCGACACCGAAATCGCGAAGCAGTTCATCAGGCTGCGGAAAGCGGCGCCTTCCTTGTGCATGTCGAGGAACACCTCGCCAAGCTCGCCGTCTTCATACTCGCCGGTGCGCAGGTAGATCTTGTGGCCCCCGACGTTGGCTTTCTGGGTGTAGCCCGCACGGCGTCCCGGCAGGCGACGACGCTTGGCGATGTAACGGTGCACGACGCGCTCGGTGATGCGGGCGGCGGCCGCCTGCACCTCGGGCGTGGTCGCCATCGACACCGTGTTGCTCTCGGCGTCCTCGTCTTCGTCGTCGATGCCGGCACTGAGCGGCTGGCTCAGCTTGCTGCCGTCACGGTAGAGCGCGACGGCCTTGAGCATCAGCTCGCTGCCGAGGCGGTAGGCGTGCTTGACGTCATCGATCTCGGCCTCGGCCGGCATGTTGATCGTCTTGCTGATGGCACCCGAGATGAACGGCTGGGCGGCCGCCATCATGTAGAGGTGCGCCTCGTACGGGATGTAGCGCTTGCCCTTCTTGCCGCAGCGGTTGGCGCAGTCAAAGACCGGCAGGTGCTGCTCCTTGAGGTGCGGAGCGCCTTCAATCGTCATCGTGCCGCAGACGAAGTCGGTCGCGACCTGCATGTCCTTCTTGCTGAAGCCAAGGTGCGCCAGCAGGTTGAACGACCAGTCTTCAAGCTGCGCATCGCTGATGCCGAGCTTGGTCTTGAGGAAGTCCTCGCCGAGGATGCCCTTGTTGAACACGAACGAGATGTCGAACGCGCTGTCGAGCGCCTTCTCGACCTTTTGCAGGGCTTCCTGATCGAAGCCCTTGGCCAGCAGCTTGTCGTGGTCGATGCCCGGCGCACCGACGAGCGTCTTGTGGCCGACCACGTAGCAGAGGATCTCTTCGATCTGCTTGGGGGCGTAGCCAAGCCGCTTGAGGGCCGGCGACAGGCTCTGGTTGGCGATCTTGAAGTAACCGCCGCCGGCGAGCTTCTTGAACTTGACCAGCGCAAAGTCCGGCTCGACGCCGGTCGTATCGCAATCCATCAGCAGGCCGATGGTGCCGGTGGGGGCGATGCAGGTCACCTGCGCGTTGCGGTAGCCGTGCTTTTCGCCGAGCGTCATGGCCCGGTCCCAGCACTCCCGCGCCGACTCGAGCAGCTCTGGCGGACAGATCTTGGGATCGATGCCGCGCGGCGCGATCGACAGGCCCTCGTATTCGCTCTGGCCGGCGTGGTAGGCGGCGCGGCGGTGGTTGCGGATGACGCGGAGCATCTGCTCCTCGTTCTTTGCGTACTTCGCAAACGGACCGAGCTCCTTGGCCATCTCGGCCGAGGTCGCGTAGGCCTCGCCGCTCAGGACCGCGGACAGCGCGCCGGCGATGGCGTAGCCCTTTTCGCTGGCGTAGGGGATGCCGAGGCGCATCAGCACGGTGCCGAGGTTGGCGTAGCCGAGACCCAGGGTGCGGAACTCGTAGCTTTGCTTGGCAATCTGCTGCGACGGGAAGCTCGCCATCAGCACGCTGATTTCGAGCACGATCGTCCACAGGCGGATCGCGTGGCGGTAGCCCTCGAGATCAAACGTGCCGTCTTCGCCGAGGAAGTTGGTCAGGTTGATCGACGCCAGGTTGCACGCCGTGTCGTCGAGGAACATGTACTCGGAGCAGGGGTTGCTCGCGTTGATGCGGCCGTCTTCGGGGCACGTGTGCCACTCGTTGATGGTCGTGTCGTACTGCACACCAGGATCGGCGCAGGCCCAGGCAGCGTAGCTGACCTTGTCCCACAGCTCGTTGGCGTCCACTTCGCGCTGCACACCGCGGTCCGTGCGCCGGATCAGGCGCCACTTGTCGTTTTCGTCGACGGCGCGGAAGAACTCGTTTGGGATCCGGATCGAGTTGTTGGAGTTCTGACCGCTGACGGTGGCGTAGGCCTCGCCGTCCCAGTCGGTTGAGTATTCCTCAACCTCGACGGCTTTGAGCCCCTGTCCGCCTAGCTGCAAACAGCGCTGCAGGTAGTTCTCGGGGACCTGCACCGCCCGCGCTGCCTGCAGGGCTTGGCGCAGCGCCGGGTTTTCGCGCGGCTTGGTGACAACCTTGCTCTCGCTTGAAGCGTTGCCGTCGCCGCCCGTCACATGGTCGCCGCCCGCCACATGGTCGCCGCCCGCCACGTGGCAGGCGTTGATCACGGCATTGAGGTGGTGCTTGATCAGCTTGCTGCCGGTGACCAGCGCCGCGACCTTTTGCTCCTCGTTGACCTTCCACGTGACGAACGACTCGATATCGGGATGGTCGAGGTCGAGGCAAACCATCTTGGCGGCGCGACGCGTCGTGCCGCCCGACTTGATCGCGCCGGCAGCGCGGTCGCCGATGCGCAGAAAGCTCATCAGCCCGGAGCTCTTGCCGCCGCCGGAGAGCGGCTCGTTTTCGGCGCGCAGCTGCGAGAAGTTGCTGCCCGTTCCCGACCCATACTTGAACAGACGCGCTTCGCGTGTCCACAGGTCCATGATGCCGCCGTCGCCGACCAAGTCGTCGCTGACCGACTGGATAAAGCAGGCGTGCGGCTGCGGCCGCTCGTAGGCGCTACGGCTGCGCTTCAACGTCGGCGCGCCCGTGCCCGTATTGGCCGTCTTGCCGCCCTGCTTGGCGCCAGCTGGCTGCGAACCACCCGCGCGGTTCTTGTGCTTGGTGCGGTTGCTGCCGCCGCCGTTGATCTGGCCGCGGCCGCCGACCTTGGCCGCGCGGGCCTCGTCCGCTGGGTCGTCGACAAACCAGTGGCCCTGGGCCGGACCGGTGATGCCGTATTTGAAGTGCAGCCCGGTGTTGAACCACTGCGGGGAGTTGGGCGCCGCATGCTGCGCCGCCAGCATGTGGCTGAGCTCGTCCTCGAACGACTGGGCGTCGTCGCCGGAATCGAAGTAGCCATGATTCTCGCCCCAGTGGCGCCAGCAGCCAGCCAGGCGGTGGAAGACCTGACGCGCATCATGCTCGCCACCAACGGCGGCCGACTCTGCGGTACCTGCAGCGCCATCCCCAGAGCCGTCCGTCGCAGCACGACCCGCAACCGACTTGCCATCGACCATCTCTTCCTGCGGCACGCCCGCTTTGCGGAAGTACTTCTGGGCGAGGATATCGACTGCAACCTGGCTCCAGTGATCGGGCACGTCGATGTCGCGTGCTTCGAAGACCAACGAGCCGTTGGTGTTGCGGATCTCGGAGCTGCGCTTCGAGAATGGGATGCCTTCGTAGGGCGACTTGCCCTTGACCGTGAAACGCCGACTGATCTTCACGTTTCGTATTCTCCTGGGTCGGCGACCGACCGACCCGTTCCGGACTTGCTACTCGACTGGCTTGGACGGCGAGAAGTGAAGGCGAACCCCAGAGCCGGAACCTACTTTGTGACGGCACAGACCTTGAGCCGTCGCAAAATGTGTTGAGGATCCGAACACTTCGTAGGGATCCTGTAGGTTCCGGATCCAAACAGGGATCCGCGTGCCTCCGCGCTGCCACGAACGATCCTGCTCCCGTAGATACGCAGCTTCGCAACTGCATTTCTTATGACCATGAAGCAGGTCCTGCAGGCAGGCGCACCTTCATCCCCGACGACGGTCGCGGAGCCAGCCAAACACCCTGGGCGGTATGTTCGGAGCCGCGAACGAGAGAGGGACGAAAGCGGCATACGCCGCAGGCCCTACTATCTATTGGGTCTGTCCTCCGCTCGCAACCCACAGGTTGTGAAAACCCCCGTTGCGGCCGGCGGGACTGGAATCCTGGCCGAACGCCACGGTTTCGCAAATAGGCGGCTCGGAGAAGCGTGCGCCGCGCGCCGTTCGCGCCGCGTCAGCCGGCGGGAGCGCCGGCGCGCAAGGCGCCTGCGGTCGGCCGCACGTCACGATCCTTGACGGATCTGGGCGGATGATTGACCGTCCCGCAATCCACCCTCCGGTCGACAGACAGGGCCCGTAGCGGCCCCACGCGTTCGCCCTGAGCAACCGCGTCGGCCGCAGAGCGCGTGTCGCGGGGGAGCAGCGGCCCGGGCGGCGGCTCCCTCGGCTTCGAAGGCTACTTGCCCTTCGAAGCGTCGCCGGCCTTGGCCGTCTTGGCCTTGGCGTCATCCTCGCCGAACGAGATCTTCAGCACGTTCTGGTAGGCGGGGACCTCGCGGATGTCCTTGCCGAGCTTGGTCAGCAGCGTGCGCACAGCTTCCTGAAGCTGGGCGTCCTCCTGCGGGTCACCGAGGGCGCGGTTGCCGGGGTAGACGGCGCCGCGCAGGTCGCTGATCTGGTCGCGCACCTCGTAGCGAAGCCAGCGGCGCACGTCGTCCTCGCTGAGCTTGGTCTCGAGACCTTCGTAGAAGCTGGCGAAGTCGGGGTAGCGCGAGACGTCGCCGCCATCGCCCTCCGCGATCTCGCGGAACAGCCCTTCGTTGCTGCCAATGTGCTTCTTGACGTATTCGCGGAACGCGCCCTTCTTGAGCAGCGCGAACACGGCTGAGTTCTTCCACGCGTCCTCGGGCTTGTTCTCGAGCAGCTCCAGCTCAATGTCCGGAACAACACCCCAGTTGGGGTCGACAATGCGGCCTTCCTTGTCGTACTCGCGGTGCGGCGTGCGGCCGCTCGGCAGGTAGTACTTGGCCACGGTCAGCTTGATGTGCGCGCCGGGGTCATACTTGCCGTTGCCGTTGCGGTCGGTGTAGCCCTCGCCTTCCTGCCACATCCGGTCGCCGTTGAGGTCTTCAAAATCCTCTTCAGGACTCGTGCGCAGGCCAAACAGGTTTTGCACGCTGCCCTTGCCGAACGAGCGCTTGCCGATGATCGTCGCGCGCTTGAGGTCCTGCAGAGCGCCGGCCGTGATCTCGCTCGCCGAAGCCGACAGGCGGTTGGTCAGCACGGCGAGCGGCATCTTGTGCACCTGGCGGCGGCGCGGCGACGTCTTGTAGTTGCGCCGCGGCTCGGCCGGCCCTTCGGTGTAGACCACCAGCTCTTCGCCAGCGACAAACTGCTCGACGACGTCGCGCGCCTGCACCAGGAAGCCGCCCGTGTTGTTGCGCACGTCAAGCACGATGCCGATGGCGCCCTTCTTCTTGAGGTCCTGCAGCGCAATCTGCAGCTCCTGCGCGATGTTGGAGCTGAAGTTGATCAGTTCGACGTAGCCGATGCCGCCCGGGACCATGGTCCAGTTGACCGCCGGCACGCTGATCTGCTTGCGCTGGATGGTCAGCTCCTGTGCTTCTTGGAAGCCGAGCCGGAAGAACTTCAGGACGACGTCGGTGCCGGGGCGACCCTTGAGCTTCTTGATGATCTCTTCGGTGGTGTGGCCGCTCGTTTCCCAGCCGTCCACCTCGAGGATCTTGTCGCCGCTGCGCAGCCCCGACTCGTAGGCCGGGCCCGAATAGATCGGCCGCACGATGGAGAAGTCGCCGTCCTGGTCAAAGTTGACGAACGCGCCAATGCCGCCGTATTCGCGGTTGAGGTCAAAGTAGAAGCGCAGGAACTCCTGGCTCGTGAAGAACGTGCTGTGCGGGTCGAGGCCCTTGAGCATGCCCTTGGCCGCGAACTCGACCATCTCCTCATCGGTGATGTCGGAGCCGCGCACGTGCTGGATGTGGATGCGGTGGCGCAGCTCATCGAGAACCTTGTACTCGTCGCTGCCGCCGGCTTCGGGACCGCGTCGCTTGAGCAGGTCGTTCAGCGCGGCGTCAAACTGGCGCCGCTGCTCTTCGCGCTCAATGTAGAGGCGCGCGCGGCGGCCGCGTGCGGTCGGCTGGTCGCGGATCTCGCGCAGCACCTGCCAGGCAGCGCCGCCCTCGGTGTTGATCTCGGCGAGCGCCAGCGCGCCCTCTTGGCGCAGCTCGCTATCGCTGGACTGCAAAAATTGCTCGAGCACCGTCTTGGCGACACCTCGCTGGCGGTTGCTGCCAACCTGCCAGAGCGCGAGGGAGGCCTCGATGCGCACGCTTGGTTCGACCAGTTCGTCTTCGCAGGCTTTTTGCACCAGCTCGCGCACGTCCGTCAGCACACGCGCATTGAAGAGCCGCTCTTGGCCGAGCAGCGCCATCGATGCGGCCCGCAGCGGCGCGTCCGAGCCCTCCGCGATGGGCTGCAGCAGCTCGAGCAGGTTGCTGCCAAAGGTGCTGTCTTCTTTGAGCTGCGCCAGCGCAAGAGCGGCGACCAGGCGCTGCTTTTGGTTCGAGCTCTTGCCGGCGGTCGTCATCACGGCGGTCAAGTAGCCGTCGAGGTTGCGGTCGGGGGCGAGATCGGCGAGGTCATCGCTGAGTGGATACAGCTCGCTGAAGGCCGCGGTATTGGCCTGTTGGACCAGTGAGCCGACTTCGTCGCTCAGGCTTTGGGTCCTGGCGGTGCCGGCCAGAGCCAGCATCGAAAAGCTGAGAAGGACGGCGAGCGGCGTCCGCAACGAGAGCGCCAGAAGGGTGTTGCGCATGTTGTGCATCCGGTTGGACTGAGCGGCCCGATACCGCGGGTGCGGCCGGACCAGAGCGAGTCGCCAACGGCGCCCGCTCTCTGCTTGATCGGCGATCGCCGCCCGGCGAGCCAACGGAAAACCCGGGGGCACGGCGAGCGAACGTGTCGGTGTCGTCTTCTACGGCAGCCGGACGCGCGGGCTCTCAAAAGGAGGCGAGAGCGCCGGCCGCCGAATGCTGAAGGGCTCGACACCGAACCTATACGTGCGAAGCGCGGAGTTGCCGAACGGATTTCGGCGCGTCCTTGCGTTCGTCTAGGACTAGGCTTGTGTTCGTGAACGGCAAGTCACGCGATGCAGAACTCCCCACAGGCGAGCCCCACAGCGGCGGCCTGACCCACGTCGACGCCCGCGGCCAGGCCAACATGGTCGCGGTTGGTGACAAACCCGTGACGTCCAGGCGCGCAGTCGCCGAGGCGACGATCCGGCTCGACGCCTCGACGCGCGACATGCTGCTGGCCGGCAAGCTGCCCAAGGGGGAAGCGCTGGCGGTCGCCCGGGTCGCCGGCATCCAGGCCGCAAAAGAAACGTCGCGACTGATTCCGCTCTGCCACACCCTGCCGCTCAGTCACGCGGCGGTGTCGTTCGAGGCCGTCGACGTGGACGCCGTGCGGATCGTTGCCGAAGCGTCCACATCCGGCACGACCGGGGTCGAAATGGAGGCGATGGCGGCGGCTTCGGTGGCGGCCTTGACGGTCTATGACATGGTCAAGGCGCGCTGCCGGGCGGCGGTGATCGAACGGGTGCAGCTGCTGCACAAGTCCGGCGGCAAGTCGGGCAGCTACGATCGCGTGCCGGCTGCCGACGCCGGAGGCAGCCGTGGCTGACGCAATCGCGCCTGACGCAATCGTGGCCGAGCGACGCATCGCCATCGTGGGCGCGACCGGCGCCGTCGGCGCCGAGTTCTTGCGGGTTCTCGAAGAGCGCTCGTTTCCGATGCGATCGTGCAAACTGCTGGCGTCGCCGCGATCGGCCGGCAGACGGCTGTCGTTTCGAGGCGAAGAGCATGTGGTCGAGGCGCTTGCAGCCGATTCGTTCGCGGACGTCGACCTGGCGTTTTTCTCGGCGGGCGGCGACACC
>JBGCDH010000154.1:0-31672 GCA_045105235.1 Planctomycetota bacterium
AACGACAACCCGACCCCGAACAGTCCCGTTTGGGCAACCGGCCTGCGCAACACGTTTGGCGTCGCGTGGCACCCGACCCAGCCGTGGCTGTTCAGCACGGAAAACGGTGACCAGGTCGGCGATGAGGTCAACCGGATCTCGGTCAACAGCAACCTCGGCTGGCCGCTGCACGAAGGCAGCGTCGGCCAATCGGCCTACGTCGACCCGCTGCTGACGATCTCGCCGCAGCCGATCCTCACCGGCATGTCGTTCTACTCGGGCGACCTCTATCCGAACTACGCGGGCGATCTGTTCATGTGCCAGTGGCTGCAGGGCGAAGTGCGCCGCCTCGAGCTCAACGCCAGCGGCACCGCGGTGCTGTCGAACAACGCGTTCTCGCAGCACATCCACAGCTTCGACATCGATTCCGGCCCGGACGGCAACCTGTGGATCCTGCACGGCCAGTCGCTGCAGGGCGGCTCCGAAGTCGGCCGCTACGTGCACGTCTCGACGCCTGCCACGACCACGGAGATTGCCCCCGTCAGCGGCCCCGCCCTCGGCGGCTCGGTCACAATTGGCGTGCGCGCGCCGGCCAACCGCCTGGTGGTCCCGTGGCTCAGCTTCTCGACGTTCCCGACGCCGGTTCCAACGGTGTTCGGCATCCTGACGGTTGTGCCCGACGTGCCGCTGGCCGCCAAGTCGTCGGGCCCCAACGGCTCGGCCTACTACGGCATCCCGCTGCCGAACGTGCCAAGCTTTGTCGGCACCCAGCTCTGGTCGCAGAGCATCAGTCTCGACGTGTTTACGCTGTCGTCGCAGATGAGCAACGTCTCCGAGACAATCCTGCGCTGAACCAGCGTAACTGTCCCGGCGAGTGGAGCGCGCCTCTCAGGTTTTCGCTCGATTCCGCTCGGTTTGCAGGCTCCCCGATGCCCTGACTCTGTCGCGAGCGGGCCACAAACCCCTCCGCCGCGGCGAGGAGTTTGTGCATGTCGTTTGAGCCACCGCGCTGCCCCAATCCAGACTGCGACGCGCATACGGATCCCAAGGGCCGCTTCTTTCGACTGCGCGGCTCAGCACGAGTATTGCCATGTCGCGCGACAACTGCAGCCAGCTGCGGAGAGATGGCTGGTGAGCAAGACAGCAGACGGGCTTCGGGCGGGGCTGGCGATCTTCGTGGCCTATCGAAACATCGAAACCACCTGCGCAAGCGATTCCATCGGGACGATCCCGGACGTTCGCCGGCCGCGATATTGGGGCTGGTCGCGCGGGCGCTGAGCTTTGAGGAGCTTGTCGCTTGGCGGCAGGACTGGGGCGCGCTGCGTCTCGATCCTTTGCGTCGCGATGGGCGTGCGCGATCCTATGAGGCACGGGGCAAACCGGTGGTGCTTTAGATCTCTGCTGACCGTGCCGGTAGAGCGTATTACTTCTTACTTGGAGCGGCTCCACGCAACGGAACAGTTGCCTTTGCCAACCGTTCGCGGTGCGTCCAGAGCACCTGCTGCGCAAGCCACACGTCGCGGTCCTCGTCTTGCCCAAACATCGCCCGCAGTGGTGCAAGCAACTCGCCGGGCACGCTGGGGCCATCGCGCAGCGCAGCCAGGATCCGGCTTCGCTCCGGCGTCGCGAGCGCTGCCGCGACCATGCGCACTTCCTGCGCTCCCTGGAGGCTGATCCGGCAAAGCTCGGCGAGGAAGCGATCGCGAACCGCCAAGTCCTCGCATGTGCCGAGCCAGCGGCGAAGGTCGGCGTCGAATCCGCGGACGATTGACAACCCGTAGCCCCTCTTCAGCACGGGCGTAAGCAGGCTGTATTTTAGAGCCAGCGGCATCGCCAGCTTCTCAACCCACACCCTTTCGCGCTCCCCTAGTCCGTTCGCTGAATGCGACAGGATCCAATCCAATACTCGCGACGCGTGCCGTCGCGCGTCAGGCCTCTCGACCAGCACATCCATGGCGGTCGCGGCAAGCGGCTTCACGGACAGATACTCGACGAGCCTCTCCGTCGAGACGGCCGTGCCGCCCCCAGCGCAAAGAGCGCGCAAGGCGAGCTTGCGGACGTCGTCATCTTTGCTCTCAAGCCAACCAAGCAGCAGCCGCGGCGCGGTCTCCTGCAGCCTTTTCCGAACAGGCGCGACTCGAACATCGTAGTTCCCCTCGAGCAACGGCAGCAGCAGCGCTTCGCCGCCCGCACGGCCTTCGTCGGCAATGGCAAGCCACAGCCCGGTGGTTGCCGTCGGCATGCCAAGGCAGGCGACCTTGCTTGCCAGCGACACGTCCGCAGGCAGCGCGCCGAGCTGACGCAAACAGCCGATCAGGCGTGGCGGCTGGTCTTCGTATTCTGGTGAACTCAGCAGCCCTTGGAGCGTGGCGCGCATCTCGTGGTCGACGCCATCCCCGCAATTCGCGAGCACGTCGATCGCAAGCGAACGCGTGATGCCGTCCCGGTGCGACACTTGCGCGAGTGCCTTCGCGGCAATTCTTGCTCGCACGTCGGCGTCGAGATCCGGGCAGCTCACGGCGTACAGGGCGTAGCGACGATTCGCCTTTGCGTCGTCGAAGTAGTCCGCGAGGGTCGCGGCGGCCGAGCCACTTCGCTCTGCCAATACAACCATCAAGGCCAGCAAGCGCGCCCGCTGGATCCGGGACTCGGTCCTGACCAGGGCGGTAGCCGCAATCGCCGCGACATCTTGGGCGCAGCGCACGAGCAACCGCGTCGCCGAACCGCGATCCGACGCAACGGATGCAGTCGCCAAGATCCCCACCACACAAGCCACGGCCTCGTCGCAATCTACAAGCTCAACACGCTGCAAGCGCACGACGGCGCGCTGAACGGAAGGCGGCCCATGCAGCAGCAGCTCTCGCAGCAACGCGCGGCCCTTATTCCCAAGTCGCCCAAGACCGGCGACGATTGCGTCCACTTGCTTGGGCCTCTTGAGTTCATCGAGTAGCTCGGTGCGCTCCGGCTCGACCAGGCGCAGCCAGGCTTCGGCACGCTCGGGGGAATCCAGTTTCAGCGCGACCGACGCCCGCCTCTCGTTGCGACTGCGCACCACGAACAAGACGAGCTCGTGTGGGTGCAGTGGGCAGCATAGATCCGCGCTGCGGTACGCCGACGGCGACGCAAGCCGGTCCACCTGACTGCCACCCCGCACCAAATCGTCGGCGGCTTGCCGCACGACCCGTCGCGCATCGGCAAACTCCAGATCAAGGCCAACCGCTGAACTCCACTGCAGCTGTTCGGGCACCGACCCCGACCATGTGCGGGACAAGACCGCGATCAGCGCATCGAAGTCGACCGAATCGCTTTCGGCTAGCGCCGCCGCAGCGCGGTTTCGCACCAGCCAATCCTCGTCCTCAAGGTCCGCTATGAAATTGCGCGGCGCCACCTGCGCCAGCAGAAGCGAGGGCAAAAGACACATGGCAAGCCGTGTTTGCACTCCGTTCAGACTACCACGAAGCGGCATCGGTCCGAGCATCGCCCTAGAAGAGCCAAAGCTGCTCGTGTAGTGCATCTGATATCGGCGCCAGCCTGCGGGCGCGAAGACGCCCGTCACGGCGTTGCTGCTCCTCGGCAGGAAGGCTTCTCGGCAGGAGGTATGGAACATGCATTCGTCGCAGCGCCTTGCGACGAACGCCCTCACATCCCGGATCAGGCCCCATCTACCAGATGCACGACACGCGCCGCGCAGGCGGCGCCACGCTTCGGGCGTCCTACCGTCTGGTTCTAGTTCGCATCTACGCGAATGCTGTTGGTGGTAGCGAGACCGTCCGGACGCAGCACGGCGTTCTGAATCCATAGCGACACCGGCCGGGCTGCGGCGGGCAAGGGCACCTCGATGGCGCCGTTCGCCGGCAGCGTCAGGACGACGTCGGGCGCGACATCCAGCGGACAGCGGGTCCCACTGGCAAGCGGCGGCAACATGACCGGTGGCACCACCGGGCTAAACCCAAAGACCACGGCTTGCGGCAGCAGGCTTGTTCCGCGGACCAGCAGGCCCGTCTGCAGAAACGAGCTACCGGCGCGGATCTCGTCGCCGTCGCAGGCGCCCGTGAGCGGAGCAAACGTCAGGTCGTTGTCGGCGTAGACCAGCAGGTCCAGCGAGGTCGAGCTTGAGCCAACGCCAACTTGCTGCACGTCGACCGTCAAGCGAATGGTGACCGGCTGCGGGCCAACCAAGACCGGCGTTGACGATGTGGCTGGTCCAACCTGCGTGTGCTCGATGACGCCGTCGTCGAAGACATCCATCGACAGAGTCGGGACCTGACTGCCTGCACCTGCAAGCGTCAACGAGCGATACGCATCGATGCGGATCGGGGTCGGCACCGGTGCCTGCAGCGTGATGAGCAGCTCGCCCGAGCTCACTTGCGCACTGGCAGCAGCACCCGTGTCAACGTCGACGTCCGAGCGCCATACCAGCAGCGCACCGCCAGCGAAGACCTCCCCCATCCACCACGAAGTGGCAGACGAAGACGGCGTCGCGGCGGTGAGGTAGCCGTTGCCGACCGAGCCGGCAGTAGCGCTTTGTTGCACCGTCCCCGTCGGGTCGGCCGCAGCCGCACGGATGGTGTTGACGGCTTGCACAGTCATCGACACCTGTGCGCGAGTTTGGGACAGCGTGGCAGAAACGGCGAGCATTCCGAGGAACGACACACCAACAGGGAGAGGCTTTCTCATGCCTGTTCCTAGGTAGAAAAACTCGCAGCGTCACCGAGGGTTCCAACGCGCACATTCGGCGAGCGGATGCGCGCAAACGCACGCGGCGTCCGCAGGACCTACCAGCGGAACGAATATTCACGCAAATTCGGGAAAGCCCCAATCGAGCGAAGGCCCCTTCGTGCCGAAACCAGTTGTGGCGGATATCCCTTCCGCCATCTCAGTTCGTTGACAGTCGAGGTCTGCAGCGCGTCGCCCAGGCGACCGCGGCATGGCTTCGCCGGTGAGGGCAAGGAGAGGTCCCCATCGGCGAGTCGAACCGCCCAGGTGCCGTTGTGGCTTGGGTGCGCGCTGCAGCTTCGCTTTTTCCCCCACATGGCCGACGCACCCCCATTTCCTTTGCCGACGCCGGAGATCCATGTCTGGGTCGCCTACCTGACGGCACGCTGCAACTTTGCCTGCGACTACTGCATCCAAAAGCCCAAGATGGTGCCTGGCCAACGGCGCAAGCCGTGGGGTCGCTACCAAGAGCTGACCGGACGCCAATGGGTCGAGTCGCTCAATGCCTACCCGGTGCGGCCTGAGCACCCGCTGATCCTGACCGGCGGCGAGCCGTCGCTGCACAAGGACTTTGCGTTCATCGCCAGCAGGCTCGAAGGCTTCGATCTCGACATGACGTCCAACCTGACGTTCGACATCGATGCGTTTGCAAAAGAAATGCGCGCGCACAACAAGACGTTCAAAACGAGCTTCCATACCTATCACCCGAAGTTCATCAGCCCCGAGAAATGGCTCGACCAAGCCGAACGCCTGCGCGACTCCGGCATCGTTGACGAGCCCACGTTCTCCATGGTCAACCTGCAGCGCTTCCCGCACTTTCGCGACGACGAGCACGACGAGAACATCGTCAAGCTCGCCCAGCTCGCCGACCGGCGCGGCCTGCTGTACCAATTCAACGAATTCCGCGGCACGCACATGGGCGAAGGCTTCAACCGCGAGCATAAGTACAAAATCGACTGCACTTCGGCTTGGGTCAACATCGACCCCGAAGGGGAAGTCTACAACTGCCAGTACCACCTGACCGAGCGCAAGAACTCGTTCGGCAACGTCACCCGCATCGACAGCTGCCGCCCACTGCCAAAGATGGGCGAGTTTTTCTCGTGCACGGATTTCGGCTACTGCGACCCGTGCCATGAAAACAGCGGCCACGGCGCGTTCCGCGACAGCAGCGGCAACATCTTTCGACGCACGGACAACGATGCGCGCGTCTACCTCGAGTGGATGGAGCCAGACGCGATCCGCGACGTCGCCCGCCGCTACTTTGCTCAGGGCAACATCGAAGAGGCGCAGCATGCGCTGCTAGCCGCGATCCAAAAGCAGCGCAAGGACGACGTCGACGACGGCGAGACCTGGGCAGACCTCGGCGTCACGCTCTACGAAACCGGCAAGAAGAAGCAGGCGCTCGCGGCACTGCTGCACGCCATCGAGCGGGGCATCACCCGCGTGGAGACCGTCGGCAGCGCGTTGACCGTCGCCGACGAAGTCGGCATGCGCGACGACGCGCGCCAGACCATCCTGCGCTACGTGCCACACCAAAACGTACAGCGCATCGAGCAGGCACTCGCGGCCATACAGCCCCTGGACGGCGATACGCGTATCCCGGCGACGCCGCCACCCACGGCCTCCCCAAGCTAGCGTGGACGTTCTGGTCGACTACCAGGGTGCATGGGGCCTCGGCGACCTGCTTTGCAGCGATCCGTTGATGCTCGGTTTGGTCGAGCGATACGGTGCGGATACGCGCCTATTCGTGCGGGGCAAGCACGGCAACGTGCGCCACAATCCGCTCGTGCACGGCGAAGCGACCGCCGGCCAGAGCTTTGATCACGTCGTTGCCGTGCGGCTGTTCACGCACATGCCAAAGGATGAGTTCGCCGCACTCGAAGCGATGCCGAGCTTGATCGATCACATGTGCAGCTATGGCAACGTGCAGCCGTCGGATCGAAGGCCGCAGCTCTGGCTGACCGAGTCCGAGCGACGCCGCGCCGAGCAGCTGGCTCTGCCCGCAGGCATCCGAATCGCAATCTGCGCCGATCATCTCGACCCGCTGCGGCACTGGCCCGTGCAGCGCTGGCAGCAAGTCGCCGAAGCGCTGCAGGCCGCCGGCGCGCACGTCGTCGAGATCGGCTCCAGCAACCGCCTTGGCGTTGGCACGGACCTCGTCGGCCGGCTCTCGATCCGCGAGACCGCCGCCGTGCTCGAGCGCTGCCATCTGTTTGCCGGCAACAACTCCGGTCCGTTTCACTACGCCCAGGCCGCGGGCACGCCGTGCGTGACGCTATTCTCGCTGGCAACACCGGAGCGCTTCTTCCATCCCGGCGCGCGCGTGCACCCGGTGCAGGCCGAAGGCCTGCCGTGCCTTGGCTGCATGAGCCGGTGCTTTGCGAGCATGCAGAAAACCGGCTGCATCGCCAGCCCGCGCGGCCGCTGCATGACGGACATCCCGATCGAAGCGGTGCTGGATGCGATCGAGCGCGCTCTCGCCTCGGAACAGCAGGGACCACCAAGGCAACTCGACCCGCCGGCGCTATCGTCGGGCGTATGAGTTCGCCCCCACGCGACCACCCCCCAGGCGGCCACCCCCCACGCGGCCACGGCCGCGCTCTGCATGAGCAGAATCGCCGCTCGTGGAACGCGGTCACTCCGATCCACAATCAGCACAAGCGCGACCAGGCCGCCTTCCTGCAGCGCCCCGACGGCTGCACGCTGTTTGCCGACGAACTCGAATTGCTCGGCGAGCTCCGCGGCCAGCGGCTGGCGCACCTGCAGTGCAACTGCGGCCAAGATACGCTTAGCTTGGCGAAGCGCGGTGCGGTCGCGACCGGCGTCGACATTGCCGATGCGCCGATTGCGTTTGCCCGCGAGCTATCCCGGGACGCTGGCATCCCGGCTACGTTTCATCGAGCCGACGTGCTCGATTGGCTCGAGCAAACCGACCAACGCTTCGACCTGGCGTTTTCCAGCTATGGCGTCATCGGCTGGCTCTGCGACGTTTCTGCCTGGGCGCGCGGCATCCACCGCATCTTGAAGCCGGGTGGCAGCCTCGTGCTGCTTGAGTTTCACCCACTCGCCTGGAGCTTCGCCGCCGACGGCGCGCTGGCTGAGCCCTACTTTCTCGATGGCCCCATCGAGGAAGGCGGCGTCTCGGACTACGTCGGCGAACCGCTTGCCCCATCCGGCTTCGAGCCGGCCGTGACGCCGTTCCAGAACCCCGAACGCTCCGTAGGCTTTCAGTGGACGAGTGCGCAAATCCTGCAGGCGTGCATCGATGCCGGCCTGCGCCTCGAAGTCGTGCGCGAGTATCCGTATAGCAACGGCTGCCAGATCTTCGCCGCGATGCAGGAGCTGCCCGGCCGGCGCTTCGGCATGCCCCAGGGGATGCCCGCGATGCCGCTGATGTTCGGCCTGCGCGCGCGGCGCCCGTCGTAGCACTCGGCGCCGGCTGGCAACGACCGCCTACGGGTCGATGTCGGGCGAGCCCAGCATCGAGCCGCCGAAGCGATCGCCGTTTTCGATCGCCCCGAGCAGCGGTGCCTGGCTCCACAGCACCGCGGGCACGCCGCCGCCGGCCACCGCAACGCTGCCGCAGGTCACGCCATTGACGATGCCGGCGGGGATCCCCACGGCAAGCCGCGAACGGCAGCCAGCGCGGTAGCGACCGGCCGCGAGCGACCAGCCAAACTCGGTATCGAACGGCGTTGGTCCGAGTCCAATGGTCGTGAAGTCGATCAGGCTGCCTTGCGCCCCCGTCAGATCACCGCTCGGACCGCCGCGCAGGATGTTGACGCGGCCGATCCGGCTCGTCGACGTTGTGGAGCGATCGTTCGGCACGCCTACCGCGAGATCGGGGAAGCCATCGTCATCCCAGTCGAGCGTGGCCAAGGAATAGCCAAAGCGTTCGCCCAGCTGCGCCACACCCGCCACACCGGGAGAGTCTTGGTCCCAGATCGAGTTGTAGCCAGACAGTCCCTGAGACAGCTCGCCGCGAAAGAAGTGCACAGTACCGCCGGCACTGATGCTGCCTGGATCATCAAATGGCACACCGATCATCAGGTCGTCGGCACCATCGCGCTGCATGTCCGCAGCGGCCAGCGACATGCCAAAGAGATCGTTGGTCGCGGCAATGCCCGCAATCGGCTGGCCAAGGATGGACGTATCGCGATGGAGCCAGCGATAGCTCGGCGCAAAGCCGTGGAAGATGCGCAGGACCGAGACGGCACCCGCATCGGTCGCGCCGCCAAGGTCTTCGTAGGGCGCTCCCACGATAAGGTTTTCGACCTCGCTGCCGTAGACGTTGGAAGCCAGCAGAGTCCAGCCGAAACGATCGCCGATCTCCGGAGCGACCGGGTCGACGATCAGTTCGTCATCGCCCGACACGCTCAGGCCGGTGGCCGAGCCAAACAGAACGTGCACGACGCCATCGTTAGCCAGCGCTTCGTTTTCGAGCGGTGCGCCAATGGCAAGATCGTCGTAGCCGTCGCCGTCGTAGTCGCCGGCGGCGACCGCGTGGCCAAACCAGTCGAAGTCCTCGAGCTGCCCCGTGACGCCCGCGAGCCCCTGACTGAGGAACTGGTCGTTGCGGCCGAGGTTGCCGCCCTGCAGCCCGCTGGCGCTGCCGTAGATAACCTGCACCGCGCCGCACTGGTTGCGCCCCGAAAGCCCCTCGCGCGGAATCCCGATGACCAGGTCATCGAAGCCATCGCTGTCAAAGTCGCCCCAGGCGAGGCTGGTGCCGAAGCGATCGCCGGCTTCGAACACGCCACTGATCAGACCATTGATGTCGCTGCCCTGCCGAATCAGCTGGTTGCCGGCCGTCTGCAGGCCATTGGCCGAGCCGTAGACCACGCTGACGGCTCCCGCCGCCGCTTCGCCCTGCACGTCTTCGTCCGGAGAACCAACCGCAAGGTCGCTATAGCCATCGCCGTTGAAGTCCGAAGGCACGTTGTCGCGGACCACCGCCTGGATCGCGTTGCTAAACGACCAGTCCTGCACCGCCACCGGATCGAACGCGACCACCTGCGCATAGAGCTCGACGCCAGCAAGACAGACGTCGGGCAACAGCACGTTGGCGTTGCGATCGCTGCCGCCCTGGGCGACCGTCAGCACCAGGGCTGGATCGGGCACCAGGACGCCCGCAAAGACCGGCACGTCGATCCGCGTCGTGCCGACAACAAACAGCACCGGGAGCTGTGCGGCCACGCCTTCGACGTGCAGCCGGAGGTTGTTGCCGTAGCGCGCGGTAGAAGCTTCCAAAACGGGAACCCCCATGGCGCCCGGCACGCCCGACCCAAGATCGGTCCACTGCTGGGACTGGGCGAGCAGGCTCGCACCCGACGAGGCGGCAAGAGCGGCAGCCGTCAGAACGGCGCCAAACGACGAAGAACAGCGATTTGTCATGGCTGCCCGGGGAGCGATCGCGCCTCCGTCGATTCTCGCAAAATCTCTCCATGCGGCGCGGCGCGGCGGCACGACCCGGCCCGGCACCGTCAGTCGCGGCGGTGCTTGCGAACGCGCAGGTACAGCGTCTCCACCTTGTTGCGCGCCCAGTTGACGGTGCGCAAAAACTTCAGCGACGAGTTGATGCTCGGGTCGTTGTGAAAGCAGTTGATGTCGACGTGCCGACTCATCTCCTGCCAGCCGATCGTCTCGACCAGGTATTCGAGCATCATCTTGAGCGTGACGCCATGCAGCGGGTTGTTGGGCTGGTTGTTCAAACCGTGACCTCTTCGAGGCGCGCTGCTTCCAGCTCCCACTGCGCCGTCTGCCGCTCGAGCTGGGCTCGGCTCTCGTCGAGTTCGGCCTGCAGCGACTTGGCCTTGGCCGCGTCCTCCCACGTCTCCGGCTTTTCCAGGCTCGCGGTCAGCTCCGCCTTGCGCGACTCGAGCGCTTCGATGTCGCTCTCGAGCTTCTGCACGACCTTCTGCTGCTTTTGCATCACGGCGCGTGGTGATAGCTGCTGCTTGCCGCCGGCGCTCTTGCTCGCACCCTTCTTGTTGGCGGCCTTCTTGCTCTGCTTGCCCTTCGACTTGCCGCCGCTGCCGCCCGACGTCAAGGCCTCACGCGCCGACGCCTGCTTGGTCTTGTGCAGGTAGAACTCATAGTCGCCCATGTACGGCGTCAGCTTGCCCTCGGCGACGTGCAGCACCTTGTTGGCCAGCGTTTTGATGAAGTGCACATCGTGGCTGATGAACACCAGCGTGCCTTCGAACTGCTTCAAAGCTTCGACCAGCGCATCGATGCTCGACATGTCGAGGTGCGTCGTCGGCTCATCCATCAGCAGTAGGTTGGGCGGATTGAGCAGCAGCTTGACCAGCGCCAGACGGCTCTTTTCACCACCGCTCAGCACCGAGATCTTCTTGAACACCGACTCGCCGGAAAACAAGAACGAGCCGAGCAGCGTGCGCACCTGCTGCTCGGTCGCCTGCGCATCAGTATCGAGCGCTTCGTCGAGCACCGACCGCTTGGGGTCGAGCATGTCGACGCGGTACTGCGAGAAATAGCCAGCTGTGACGTTGTGGCCCAGCCCGCGCTCGCCCTGCTGCGGCACGAGCTTTTCGGCCAGCAACTTGAGCAGCGTCGATTTGCCGGCGCCGTTGGGACCGACCAGCACGATGCGTTCGCCGCGCTCGACCTCGAAGTCGACGCCACGGTAGATGCTGTTCTCGCCGTAGGCGAAGTGCACCTGGTCGAGCCAGATCACGCGCTGCCCAGAACGGATCGGCTGCGGGAACCGGAAACCAACCTTTTTGCTGTCGGCCACCGGCGCCTGGATCTTGTCCATGCGCTCGATCTGGCGCAGCTTGCTCTGCGCCTGGGTCGCCTTACTCGCCTTGGCCTTGAAGCGATCGGCAAAGGCCTGCAGGTGCGCGATCTCTTTCTGCTGCGTCTTGTAGGCGGCCAGCAGCTGCTCGTCCGCAGCATCGCGCAGCACCAGGAACTTGCTGTAGTTGCCGGTGTATCGCGTCAATCCCTGCTGCCGGATTTCGACGATGTGGGTCACCAGCGCGTTGAGGAACTCACGGTCGTGCGAGATCACCAGGATCGCGCCCGGGTAGCCCTTGAGGTAGCCCTGGAACCAGATCAACGACTCGAGATCGAGGTGGTTGGTCGGCTCGTCGAGCATCAGCAGGTCGGGTTCCTGCGTCAGCAGCCGCGCCAGATGGGCCCGCATGACCCAGCCTCCCGAGAGTTCGCGTGCCGGCCGCTCGAGGTCCGCGTCCTTGAAGCCGAGTCCCGCGAGGATTTGCTTGGCCTTCGCTTCGACGAGGTAGCCGTTGAGCTCGTTGTAGCGCTCGTGCACGTCGATGCCGCCGTGGTCCGCACACAGCTCGTCATAGTCGCCGCCTTCCTCCCAGGCCTTGATCGTGCGGTGCAGCGCCAGGAAGTCGTCGGTGATCGCGCACGCGATCTCAAGCACGGTCTCGTCGGCAATCGGCGCGCTTTCCTGCGGCAGATAGCCAATCTGGGCGTCGCGCTCGAATGCGATCTGGCCGTCGTCGGCCGGCTCTTCTTTGAGGATCAGCGAAAACAGCGTCGACTTGCCGGCGCCATTCGGCCCGACCAGGCCAATGCGATCGCCGCGGTTGACCTGCAGGGCCGCGTCCGCAAACAGCACGCGGTCGCCAAACGACTTGGAAACTCCTGAAAGGGTCAACATTGGGGCGAGCAGTATGCGGCCTGGTGCCGCGCCGGACCACCCCCGCGGGGCGCTGGCGTCATCTGCTGGCCGCCAGGCGGCCCGTCCAGCCGTCCACGGGCCTTGCGATCGGCACCACGGACCGCGAACATCTACGCGATGCGCTGGGTAGAAGCCGTCGTGTTGTTTTCGCTTGTGACCTTGGGCTTGGGCACGAGTGCCGGCGCCCAGCGGCGCCCCCTGCTCGGCACGTTTGTCGACGCCAAAGGCCAGCCGCTGGCGGACGCAACGGTCTACGGCAGCTACATGCCAAACGGCCTGGCCGCGCATGGGGCAGCCGACGCTGCCGTGACCGATTTTGTCGAGGCCAAAACCGACGCACGCGGGCGCTTCCGATTGAGCGTGTATCCGTGCACGCCCTATCAGCTCTGGGCCTGCCACACGAAACCGGATGGCGACGGCGGAGAACTTGTTGCCACAAGTCCGCTGGTCGTCGCCGCCGCCGGCGAGCTGGCAACGCTGGGGATCGCGCGGCCACCCACCGACGCTGCCATCATCCGCAGGTCCAAGCCACGCCGGATTCGCATCGTGGGCGTCGACAAATGGCAGGACGTGGCGCCGCTGACCCTGCGAATCGGCCTGCTGCGGCTCGAAAAACAGGCGGGCGGCCAACACCGAGCCGTTGGCATCGCCATTGGGGCCGACGGCATCGCCGTGCTGCCTCCCCTGCCCGACAGCATCACGAAATGCGGCATCTTCGCGGCGAGCGGCAATCTGATCCGCTGCGCGAGTATCCCGCGCCGCCGCACCAACGCGGGTGACACTGGCAGTTCGCAGGTGGACGAAGTTCGTCTCTACGGGCCGCGCACGGTGCCCATGATCGTCACGGACGCCAGCGGTGCACCTGTTCAAGGTGCCACGATTCGACAACGTCTGCGAGTTTCTGGCCGTGGCGCACGCTCAAGCCTTGGCCATCCTCGGGGCGTAAACGAACGTCCCTACGCTTGGCGTGCGCTCGGAACGACGGATGCCGAAGGTCGACTCAAAGCCATCATTTCTACGTTTCAGGACCCGTTTCAGAACAAGGAATGGCAGCAGCTGTTCTTCGTCGCCGAAAAGTCAGGCCTGTGCAGCTCGCACTCCGGGTTTTCGCAGTCGCCATTCTTTGACGGCAAAGCCGTTGATCGAAAGGGCTGCAGCGAAATCCGCTTTACGTTGCGCCCTCAAAAACCGCTCGTGGGGCAACTCAAGAATCGCGGCGGCGAACCTCTCGCCAATCAGCCGTTCGCCATCGATTTCGGGGTCCCCATCCAGATCAAAAACGGCGTACTGGGCGAGAGCCGGAGAGTCGCTGCCGTCACCGACGAAAACGGCCGATTCGCAATCGCGGACGCGCCGCTCGAGTTTTCCAGATGCCGCATCGAACTTGCTGGCACACTCCTCGGCGAACGCATCATGCCGGCGAAGCTGTTGCGCCACACGCCGCCGCACTTCGTGGCGCTGCACAGACTCTCGAAACGGCCCACAAACGATCTCAACATCGACTTGGGCAGCATGCCAACGCTCCAGCTCCAGCTGCTCGATGCCGACGGCGGGCCGACCGCCGGCGCCAGCGTACGGCTGATCAGCTTCGCCTCGAACGACATCGACTTTACGGTCGTTCCCTGCGTCGCGACCAACAGCAGCGGCCGCCTGGCCATGGTCGTAGAACCGGGCCAATGGCTGCTGCTTGCCTACAAAGACGGCGCATGGGCCCACGCCACGCTGGACATCGAAAACAGCCAGCAGATGGACCTGCGGCTCGAGCCGATGGCATCGGTGCGCGGCCGCGTTGTCGACGGCAACGGCAAGCCGATCGCCGGTGCCAGACTCGCCGAAAGAGGCATCAAGTTCCAGGGGGGTGGCATCATCAACACGAAGCTTCAGCGGATCACCACCGATTTCAATTCACGCTTGATGGCGAGCACCCAAAGCAAGGCGGACGGTACGTTCGTGTGCTACTACCTGCCCGACGAATTGGCGAGCTATGAGTGCGTCTTTGTCCAGCCCATCGGCGCCGGCAAGCGCAAATCGTCGGCCATGTTCGCCCTCGACCCCGACGGCGAGCCGCAGACGATCGTCATCAAGTAGCTCGTGGAGTGAAGCTGGAATCTTGCAGGCAAATGCGCGGCCTGCGACGACGCGTCAAGCGTCCGACTCGCCGTCTTTCTTGGCCGTCGACAGGATCTGCAGCTCGGCCATCTGCTCGGGCGTGACCGTGCTCGGCGACTGGCTCATCAAATCGACCGCCATCGCCGTCTTCGGGAACGCGATCACGTCGCGGATGCCTTCGCGACCCAGCGCGATCGCCACCATGCGGTCAAGCCCTAGGGCAATGCCGCCGTGCGGCGGGCCACCATACTTGTAGGCCTCGAGCATGTAGCCGAAGTTGCGCTGCTGCTCGGCTTCGCTGATGCCGAGGAAGTCGAAGACCTTCTTCTGCACTTCCGGTCGGTGGATTCGGATCGAACCGGAGCCGAGCTCCCAGCCGTTCATGACGAAGTCGTATGCGCGGCTGCGGTGCGACTCGGGGTCGGTCTCCCAGTCGGTGTTGTCCCAGTTGACCGGCGCCGAGAACGGGTTGTGCGCATAGTTCCAGCGCTGCTGATCCTCGTTGTATTCAAACATCGGGAAGTTGAGCACCCACGCGCAGGCAAACTTCTTGGGGTCGCGCAGGCCGAGATCGGTGCCGAGCTTGAGGCGCACTTCGCCGAGGGCGCGGTGCACGATCTTGGACTGGTCAGCACCGAACAGCAGCAGGTCGCCGGGCTCTGCGCCCATCAGTCGGATCAGCTCCTGGCCCGCCTCACCGTCGTAGAACTTGGCGATCGAGCCTTCGACGCCGTTGTCGGTGATCTTGGCCCAGGCCAGGCCCTTGGCGCCGTAGTCCTGCGCGTGCTTGGTCAGCGCGTCGATCTTCTTGCGGCTGTGGCTTTCGGCCGCACCCTTGGCGCAGAGGCCCTTGACGATGCCGCCGGTCTCGACCGCGCCGGCAAACACCTTGAACGCGCTCGTCTTGGCGTGCTCGGTGACGTCGACGAGCTCCATCTCAAACCGCATATCGGGCTTGTCGCTGCCGAAACGCCGCATCGACTCTTCGAACGACATGCGCGGGAACGGCGTCGGCAGATCGATGCCAAAGCCCTCCTTGAACGCGTGCACTACCGTGCCTTCGACCAGCTCGAGCACGTCGTTCTCTTCGACGAACGACATCTCCAGGTCAACCTGGGTGAACTCCGGCTGGCGATCGGCACGCAGGTCTTCGTCGCGGAAGCAGCGCGCGATCTGGTAGTAGCGGTCGACGCCCGAGATCATGCAGATCTGCTTGAGCACCTGCGGCGACTGCGGCAGCGCATAGAACTTGCCCGGGTGCACGCGGCTCGGCACCAGGTAGTCGCGGGCCCCTTCCGGCGTCGAGTTGGTCAGGATCGGCGTCTCGATGTCGATGAAGCCGTGCTCCTGCAGGTAGGTGCGCACCGCCGTCGTAAAGCGCGATCGCTTGATCAGCGCCTCTTGCAGCGGCCGACGCCGCAGGTCGAGGTAGCGATAGCGCATGCGCAGCTCTTCCTTGGCCTCGACGTCATCGAGCACTTCAAACGGCGGCGTCTCGGCTTCGTTGAGCACGATGACTTCTTGCACCAACACTTCGATCTCGCCGGTCGAGCGCGCCTTGTTGATCTTGTCGGCCTCGCGCTTGCGCACCTTGCCGCGGATCGAGACCACGTCCTCCGCGCCGAGCCGCTGCAGCAGCGCCATGGCGCCGTCGACGAGGCCCTCGTTTTCGCCGTGCGCGGTCACCTGCGTGACGCCGTAGCGATCGCGCAGATCGACGAACACCAGCTGGCCGTGGTCACGGTGGTTTTCAATCCAGCCGTTGAGAACAACGATCTCTCCCTCGTTCTTGAGGGTCAAATCGCCGCAGGTATGGGTTCGTTGCCAGGGAGCGCGTTCGGTCATTGCGCCGGAGTCGTATCCGCCCTGGCACCTGCATTCCAGCTGCGCCCGTTCTTGGGGCGCCGCAGCGCATAGCCAACAAAGGCCAGAAGCAGCAGGCCGGCAAAGCTCCAGAGCCAAACCGCGGCAATCGCCTGGTGCGCCACGTAGCCAATCAAAGCACCTAGGGCACCACATCCCAGCGTGGTGGCGACGGCCGAAGGCCAGCCACGGCGCAGGGCCTGGAGCAATGCGCTCGGGACCTTTTCGAGCGGCACAAACGCCCACAGCATCAGCCAAACCCGCATGTAGGGTCCGGTGTCCATGGTCATCCACGTCATCAGGTGGAACGACATCGCCGCCGGCAGGAAGAACCAGCGGCTTTTCGGCCAGATCAGCACCAGCGGAAACAGCACCTGAACCGACACCACGCCAATGCTCTGGATCTGGCACAGCGACGGGCTCGCGCCCACCAGCCGCGAAAGGTAGCCGTCGTGGCCGAGCATGATGCCCTGCAGGGTGTAGCCGTTGAACCAGTCGAGGCCGCCGACCCAAACCTTGGCCAACCCCGCACCGCAGTAGCCGATTGCTAGGGTGTATTGCGCGACCCGAATCGGCATGCCGCGCACGGCGCGCTCTGGTTCGCGGGCTTTGGGCCGCCGTCGACGCCGCAAACGCCGCCGCACCCAAGCGTCCACCGACATCGCTGCCCCAACGCGCGCGAACGGCAGCGAAGCCAGCGTGATCGCGAGTGCGACCTTGTCGTGGTGGGGCTTGCCAAACGAATAGGCCAATCCGGACCAGTAGTAGAACAACACGGCGGCGACCAAGCACGACAGCCTGGCGCACACGCCAAACGCGCCGAGCAGCAGCGACCCGACGGCGGCCACCTGCACCAGCTCCGCCGCCTCGCGCTGGATGGGATCGAGGCCCAGCAGCTGGAACAGAAAGATCGGTGTCCACGGTCGGTCTTGCGTGCCGTCGCTGACGGCCGACGCATCGTTGAGCACGGCGTGCGACCACAGCAGCACATCGTAGAGCGCCACCAAACAGACCACGGCGCGGAAGGCTCCCAGACGCGAGGCGGGCACCATGCAGGCCAGATGCCGTTCCAGGGCGAGCCAGGCCGCACGCGCGCACGAGGACTGACGCACGCCTACTTCGCCTCCCAGCGGTACCGGCGCAGCACGGTCGGCGCCACGTCGACCGGCCCGTCACAGGTCAGTCGCACGCGCGTATCGACAAACTCGAAGCCCTCGACGCCCGCCTGCGGCCAACGTTGACGAACGGTCGCAAGCAGCGTCTCCAGGCGCTTCTCCGGGCCGTGCACAATGTCCGCAAGAAGCTGCCAGTAGCCATCCTGACGCAGGCCGAGAAACCAATCGCCAAGCTCGACAATGCGACCGTTTTCGCAGCAGCCGCGCACGAGCGGTTTGTAGAGCACCGACTGTTCGTGGAAATTGCCGGTGTACATCGAAAAGCCCATAAACGGCCAGCTGCGTCCGTATCCGAGCACCGCGGCGAGCAGCTGCAGACCAAAGACCGTAACCAACCCCGTGCGCAGCAACGTGCGGCCGAGTCTTCGGCGACCGCGACGCGGCCATGCCAGCCAGACCAACAGCGCAACGCCTGCTAGGCCTACGACCGGCAGCCAGCGCGTCGAGTAGCGCGCCGGTAGCGGCACGTGCACGCGGTAGCGACCCAAGAGGGCACGGCGAAGGTCGCGGTCGACGCCGAAGACCTCGACGACGTGCCCGCCCGGGCGCAAGCCGCGCAGTTCGCCGTCATCAAGCGGCACGATCAAATGGTGGTGCTGCCGACGCGCACGCAGCTGGACGTTGGCTCCCGATGCCTTGGGCTGCAAGCGGACCGAGCCATCGGCTTTGGCTTCGACGGCAGCGACTTGGATCGCGGCACTAGGAGCCTGCGCACGGATCTCGTTGTCCGCCTGAACTCGGTCGCGTGTCGCAAGCCGCGGCGCATCGCCAAGGTCTGGGCGATAGCGGATGGTGTCGTCGGCCCGATGCAGCAAGAGCCCCTGGGCATCGTGTGACATCCCGGTGAAGGGCCCAGACGGTATGCCGTCGGCACGACCAAACGTGTGGCCAAAGCGATGCCGGGTATCGACAACGGCGAAGTGTTCGGCTGTGCACAGCCACAGGCGCCCGGTCGCGTCGGCGTGCAGTCCGAGCACCGCCGCGTCTTCGATGCCTTCCGGCATGCCATCGCGAAGGTCGAAACGGTCGGCCACCGAGTGATCGGCATCGAGCAGCAGCAGGCCCGCATCGCTTGCGACTGCGCATTGGCCAAACGACGTCACGGCGAGTGCGTGCACACGGCCGTAGCCGCCAGGAACCGTCGTGGTGATCTTGCGCCGTTCGGATGCCCCGCCGGCTTTCGAAGCGGACGTCCACCACAGCTCCCCCGCCTCTAGATCGACGCGGCAACGGTCGTCCAGGCGCACCGACGTTGTGGCCGCGGCTCTCGCTGCGTTTGCCACGGGCGCCGCGGCCACCACAAACGCGCCGTCTTGCGCCAACAGTTCGGCCGTTGCTGCGGTCGCCAGCAGGCAGGCTACCATCGCCAACCGGCACGACACGGCAGCGCGACGCATCCAGCGCAACACCAGTTGCAAACACGCACACCCACCGCAATCGCGCGTGCGGCGGCGGCAATCGCGGCTGCATGAACCATCGCGAGGCATCGCCACAAGCTAGCGGCAATGGTCATGTTGCGCGATGGCCTCGACGTGCCGGCGCCCCGCGCGCCGCAGCGCATGCGCTGCTGATGAAACAGCGGACGACGGCAAGGGCCTGCGCTCAGGCGTGCGGGGAATCTGGTCGGCCGCGTGCCGCCCTGGCAAGATGGCGGATTCTCGCGGCGGGAAGCAGAAATCTACCGGCGTATGCGTAGCTTTGACCCGATCAAGAGGTCGTGTTCGTATCCGTGTCCCCGCCGCCGACGCGCTCGCCGCAGACATCATGAAACGCCCCACCAACAAGGCCGACCGCGACTGGCAGCGCATTCTCGCGGCCTGGTCCGGATCGGAGCCAGCGACCCTGTTTGAGCTGGCGGCTGCCTACACGCGCGACCACCCCCATCGATTTGCCGGCTGGATCGCCCTAGCCGACGTGCAACGCGACCTCGCTCGCTACACCGAAGCGGCAGCCGCACTGCGGTGCGCCGAGCCGCTCGCTTCGCCTGCGCAACGACGCGATATCTGGATCCAGCGCGGCCATCTGCACAAGAAGAAGGGCAACCTAAAGCTTGCGGTCACCTGGTACCGGCGCGCCGCCGAAGACAAGCCAACCACGCACGCCTACGTCTTCCTTGGGGCAGCCCTCGCACAGCTCGGGGAGGCCGCGGACGCCAAGCGGTGCCATCGCAAAGCCATCCAGCTGCACACCGAGTGCACCGACGAAGCGCACTACAACCTCGGCCTGCTGCTGCGCTCGGAGGGTCGCTACCCGCAGGCGATCGAGAGCTTTGCGGAAGCGCTGCAGCTCGATCCCAAGTATGAGCTGGCACGTGAAGCCCTGCTAGACTGCGAGCAGGCGCTCGCGATGCGCGGGCGCGGCGGCTCAGCGTGACGTGCAGCGGCGGACGATTCCTTCGATACCAATCCCGGCCTACTGCGAGAGCATCTCGAGCCCACCAGTCAGCGTGAAACCAAGCGGACTGGCGGCATCAAAGAATCCGGCCTGCCAATAGCCCGTCCAGCTTTGGAATGCCGGCAGGTTGGGGATCGTGATCGCAAAGCTGACAGCGCCGGCTGCGTCCAGCGTCAGGCCCACCGCCGCATCCTGGGCCACCAGCACCGTGCAGTTCAGGATGGGTAGGTTGACCTGCGACGTGCCGAGACCGAGCGACCCCATCGCGTTGGCCGGGCCGCCGCTGATGTCGATGGTGATGGCAGCGCCCGGCTCGGGGCAGCCACCACCTGAAATCTGCGGCGAGCTGCCGCAAGCCTGGCCGTAGCTTTGAAAGAAGCCGCACTGGGCCGACGCCGACACGCGCACGATCCGGTTGCCGGCACCGAACGTCGAAAACAGCAGGTCACCGGTAACAGGATCGGAGACCGCTCCCAGCACGCCCGACAACCCCGTAAGGAAAGGCGCACGCGTCGCCGGGATCGGATCGCCGTTGGCGTCAAGACTGTAGATGCTGACCGTCGCTGTCGAGTACTCACAGATCAGCACGCTGCTGTAGTCGGCGATCTGCGGCGAGCCCGGCGGCGGGTAGACGATGCCCGCGGGACCGCCCGCAGCCGGGATCGGACTGGACGCGGTGCCGACGTCGAACAGACCCTGCGCGTTTGCCAGCAGCGGCAGCGTGTACCAGCTGTTGCCGTTGTAGGACGTCAGCTTGAACTGGCCCGCGCCCGGAAAGCCCGGCGGAACAACCATGCAGGTTCCCGTGCTGCTCGCGACTCCCAAGGGCGTCAGCACCGTCGTCGAACTGGGCGCCGTGCTGCCGGGCAGATACTGCAGCAACGTATTGTTCGGGTAACCCGTCGCAAACAGAACCCCACTGGGGCCAAACGTCAGACCGCCATCAATCTGCGGGCTCGAGGCATAGGACGTCGGCGCCCCCAACCCGGTGATCGAACCCTGCGCGTCGCGCACCAGCGGAAACGCGTAGATGATCCCAGCCGCCGTCGTTGCACCAGCACCAAGCAACAGCGTGTTTGGATCGCTCGCTGCGATGGTCAGACCGCCGAGACTGCCGGAGATGCCGCCGACCGCCCCCAGGTCTACCGCTGCATAGTCGATGTCGTAGGGAGCCGAAACGGCTTGTGCCCGAGTGATTGGAGCAAAGGCAAGCAGGACGCCGAAGGCGATATAGCAGTTGGATCGTGACATGAGTGCGCTTCTGGAGAAGGTGACGAAACGCCCCCAGCCCACGCCGGTCGGGATCCGCTTCGGCAGGAAAGCGTCCAACCGCGCTTCGGTTTCCACATCGAAACGAAAAAACTGCTGCTTGGCCGCGACGGACCCGGCACGCCGCGGCGAGGCCACTACCTACGCGCATTCGCCACGCACCAACACCAAACATGAAAGTCCGCCGCATTCGAACCAAGCCGTGCGAACGCTGCGGACGCGAGCTGGACGCGCTGTTTCGCATCCGTATCGCGCTCGACGGAGACTGGGTCTTCTTCTGCAAGACATGCCTAGAAGCCGCCAAGCACGGCAACCCGCACTACGTCTACGGCGGCACGTGGAAGAGCAAGAAGCGGCACTGACGCGTCCCGGCATCCGGCGCGGACCCCGCTCCACGCAGACCCGCTCCCCCCAATTACCCGCCCCTGGAAGCCGCGCGACTATTCGTAGCGCACCGACTCGCTGGGACTCTGTCGCAGCGCTCGCCAGGCGGGCGGCAGCGAGGCCAGCAGCGCAATGCCGAACGCCGCCAACGGCACCCAGACAAACCAGCGCCACGGCATCGCAACCGGCGCTTCGATGCGGGCGACGGCGTTCATGCCGAAGACCAGGATACGACCCAGCGGGATGCTGAGACCGAGAGACAGGACGCTGGCAATCGCCGCGGTCACCAACCCTTCGAGCACAAAGCTGCCGCCAATGGCCGAGCGCTTCATGCCGAGAGCGCGCAGCACGCCGAGTTCGCGCATGCGGCCGAGGGCGGCGATCGTCATGCCGTTGAGGAGGCCCACGCCGGCAAGCACGAGCATCAAGAACAGCAGCAGATCAAACAGGCGGAAATCGCGCAGCACGTCGCGTCGGAAGTACGACGCGATCTCGGCGCCTGACTTGTTGCGGATCAGTCCCTTGACGTTCGCGCGTACCGCCGCGCGCACGGGCTCGAGGTTGCGGTAGGAACCAAGCCGCTGCTGCCCCCGACCTGCATCGAGATGCAGGCACATCAAACCCACACACAGATCCCCGACGCAGAAATCCCGCTTGAGCCACGTCGGGGAGGTGATCGCAAACGCGCGCTCGTCGCCGTCAAAGCCGGCGCGATCATCGACGAGCAAGACTTCGTAGCTGACCGGGCTGCCGTTGCGGTCGCGCATCGCCACCAAGTCGCCGGCCCGCCACTGCCGAAGGCGCGCCAAGCGCGAGCTCGCGATCAGCGTGCGCGCCTGCGGGTCGACGTAGCGACGCAGCGCCGTCGGATCACCTTCGAGTGGACCGCCGCTGGCGCCGGCAGCCGCGACGTCGAGACCGCGCAGCAAGAAGCCGCCGCTGCGCACCTCGCCCTCAAACGCCTCGACGCGCGCCACGCCCGGCACCTTGGCGAGCTGTTCGGCAACGGCCGTGGTCGTCGGTTCGCACTGCACAAACAGCCGATGCTGCAGCGAGGTGCGCTCCAACACGTCCACTTCGGCAACCAGGGAATCCGTCAGCGTCTTGAGGCCAAGCGTAGCCAGCAGCACAGCCGACAAGCCGCAGACCGCCGCCGAAACGCGGCCAGCCGAACGACCGAGCACCTTGCCAACAAGCCAGCTCGCCATCGGCGCCAGCGGCCGTGCCGGCAGCAGCAGTAAGCGCCCGAGCAGCGACGTCAGGCCCGGCGCCAGCAGCAGCACCGCACCAAAAAGCCCCAGCACGCCAACGAGCTGCAGCAGCACCGAACGAGTTTCCTGCCCCTCTTCAACGGCCAGCGGAGTCATGCCGAGATAGGCCAGCGGCAGCGCCACGACCAGCAGGCCAAACATCCAAACGTGCACGCCGCGCAGCAGGTCGACCCCGTCGTCGGTGCCGGGCGCCGAGCCGCCTGCGCGCAGGATGTCGAGTGCCGGAATCTGGCGCGCGCGAACCAGCGGGAACATCGCGCCGGCCAGCGTGAACAGCACGCCGAGCAGCCCCGTCCACACCAGCGGCTGCCAGGGCAGATCAAAGGTGGCCCAGTCCTTGCCGAGCCCGAGCGAGCTGACCCGTCGGCTCTGCAGCCACTTGGCCAACAGCAGCCCGAGCCCGATGCCAATGCCCGAGCCCACGACGCCGAGCAGCAGCGCGTCGAGCAAGAAGATGCGTGTGATCGCGCCGGTTCCAGCTCCGAGACAGCGCAGCAAACCGAGCTGACGGATCCGGCTTACCAGCGAATGGCACAGGGTCTGAAACACCACGTACATGCCCAGCAGCAGCGCCAGACCGCCGAGGATCTTCAGCCCGTTGCGGAATGCGCGCTCGTCGGCGCCTTCGCCAATCATGGCCGCGCGCACGTCCTGCACGGTAAACGTGCCCGAACGCCGCAAGGTCTGGCGCAGCCGATCGAGATCCGAGCCGGGCTCGCGCAGCACGTGGTAGAGGCTCGGCGTCAGCATGCGCAGCTTGGCCGCCAGGCCGAACGGAACCACGGCGCACAGTCCGGCGGCGCGCTTGCCGAGCTTGTGATGTTCGAGCACGCCGCGCACCACCACCTGAGCCGCGAACGCGGGCTTTTGCGCATCGAACGGAAGCTGCACCAACTCGCCGTTGCGGCAGGCCACGCGCGGCTGCGGCGGCGGCTCCGCAAGCTGCAGACGGTCACCGACGTCGACGCCGAGTAAGTGCGCGGCCTCGCCGCCGAGCAGCACGCCGTAGCTACCATCTGCCGCAGGCTGTTCGTCATCGACGCCGAGGTCCTGGCCGCGGTTGACGATGTAGTGCGCAAATACATCTGCCGGCAGCGGCCCAATGCCGAAAACCGACAGCGGCAGCGGCTTCTGCGGGTCCTTGCCGACGGCAACGCCGCGTGCTTCGGACCAGACCGCGACATCGCGCACGCCGTCGATGGCGCGCAACTCAGCCTGCACGTCGGCCACCTCGCGCTCGGTCTGCACCGGCACGACTTCAAGATCGACCCAGCCGCGCTCGGGGTCGAGCTTTTGCAGACGGCTTTGGATCGTGTTGTGGTCCATCACGAAGATGGCCACGACGATGGCGACGCCGAGCGCAATGCCGACCAGAGTCAGCAGGACGCGAAGGCGACTAGACGCCCAGTTCCTGGAGACGACGAAAGACGTCAGCGACATCGAACGGTCCTTGGGTGAGTTCGGCGTTCGACAGCAATGCGCCGTCATGCAAAAACAGCACGCGGTCGCCGGCAGCGGCGTCGCGCGGGTTGTGGGTCACGAGCAAGATCGTCGCCGACAGCTCCTGCTGCACCTTGCGCAGCAGCTGCACGACTTCTTCGCCAGCTTTGCTCGACAGGTTGCCCGTCGGCTCGTCGGCGAGCACCAGTTCGGGCTGGGTCACCAAAGCCCGCGCAATCGAGACGCGCTGCATCTCGCCGCCGGACAGCGCTTTTGGCAAACGGTCGCGCAGCTTCTCGATGCCGAGCAGGCCAAACAGGCTGTCGACGCGGGCGCGGTGCTTTTTCGGGCGCTGACCCAGAATGCGCAGCGGCAGGGTCACGTTCTCTTCGACGCTGAGATCCGGCAGCAGGTGAAAGAACTGGAAGATGAAGCCGATGCGCCGCCGGCGAACGGCGGCGCGGTGCTCTTCATCGCCTTCGCTGAGGCTTTCGCCGGCGACCAGCACCTCGCCAGCCGACGGCTTGTCGAGCCCGGCCAAGAGGTGCAGCAACGTCGATTTGCCGGAGCCGGACGGGCCCATGATGGTGGCAAATTCGCCGCGCTGCAGCGCAAAGGACACGTCGCGGACGATCGGCTGCTCGCGTCCTTCGACGCGGCGCAGACGGATGACTCCGCGGGCCTCGAGGGCCGGCAAGGGCGCGCTGCCGCCGCCAGTGGACGGGCCTTCTGCGGAACGGCCGGGGTCAGGGCTCGGATCTGACATGGCGGCCGATGATGCCCGATCGCCGCGGCTGCCTCACCTGCTTTCCCTTGGCGAACGCATTTACTTTGCATCTCCAAGTTGCGCTTTTCAGCAGCGAGATCGATCGCGCAGAACGAACGCGAATCGGATAGACCGCTGCCATGCACGCGCCCGTCGACCTACTTGCTACGACCGCCGACCAGCTCGAGGCGCTGGCGCGGCAGTGGTTCGGCGAGCACAAGGGCGCCGGACTGGCCCGCGCCGCGCACCGCATGGCCGCGCTGCGCGGCGAGTTTGATCCTGGGCAGCTCGGCGCCGGACCGCGCACCGAGGCCGTCTGGCGGCGCCATGCTGGCCTGCAGATGCCGTCCGTATGCGCCGAGCAGAGTGAGCCGCGACCGCCGGAACTCGGCGGCGGCGCCATCCAAAAGCGCCTGCTCAAGCTGCGCGACAACCGCACCATCGAGAGCGTCGCCCTCCCCATGGGACGCGGCAGAACCTCACTGTGCGTCTCGACCCAGGTTGGCTGCGCGCGCGCCTGCACGTTCTGCGAAACCGGCCGGATGGGCCTGCGGCGCAACCTTTCGACCGGCGAAATCGTCGGCCAGGTGGTCGTCCAGGCACGCAGCCGGCGAGCGGATTCCCTGGTGTTTCAGGGCATGGGCGAACCGCTCGACAACCTCGAGGCCCTGCTGCCGGCGCTCGAAGTGCTGACCGACCGCGCCGGGCTCTCCTACGCACTCGACCGCCTTACGGTCTGCACCGTCGGCCACGTGCCCGGCATCGAGCAGCTGCGCCAACGCGGCTATCGACGACTCGGCCTATCGCTGAGCCTCAACGCCGCCGACGACGGACTGCGCGCCGAGCTGATGCCGCACTCGGTCCGCTACCCGCTGCGCGAAATCCAGGCGGCGCTGATGCGCTACCGTCAGCGCCGCAACCTGGCGCTCGGTGTGCACTGGTGCCTGCTGCCGGGCATCAACGACCGCGAACGCGACGCCGACGCGATTGCGCGTTTTGTGCAGCCGCTGGGACGGACCCTGCTGCACGTCATCCCCTACAACCCGGGCACCGCGCCCATCGCACGGGCACCCGACGAAGCCGAGATCGAGCGCTTTGTTGGCTGGCTGCGAGATCGCGGGATTGCGGTTCGACGCCGCATCACCAAGGGCCGCTCGGTCATGGCCGCATGTGGCCAGCTTGGCGCGGTGCGAGCGCCCGCGATCGGGGCCTCTGGCTCACACTAGAACCGCGAACGCGATCACGTCCCGAGGCACAACCTCGCGAGGCACAGTCCCGAGGCATAGTCCCGAGCACAACGTCGCGAGGCGGGCGATGCTCTTCGGAATCCCCCATGCCAACGGGGCTAGAGCCAGGTTGGCCCGATCCGACACAGATCGCGGCGCCGTGCCCCCAGCAGCCGCGGTGCCGGCGTCCCTCGGCCGGGCGCATCTGCCCTACGACCAAGCGCATAGAAAGAGCCGAAACCTGGGCAGATATGCGCCACTTTCCCAGTCACATCGGGGATTTCCTGGCCCCAACTAAGGGCCTTCCCGCGTAGGTCCGGCGTCTCGTTCACGCATGCCGCAACACCCGATCCGCACGCCGGATGGGTCGGCAACGTGTTCGTCAGGCGGCTTCGAGTTTGCCCAGCTCAGAGCAGCAAGGACCCCTACGACCGATGATCGACGCAACCAACCTCACCGTCGCGCCCACCCGCGCAACTGACTCCCAACGGATTCGTCCGCGCCTGCGGGCGACGACCAGCCTGCGGGCGACGACCAGCCTACGAGCGGCGACCAACGGGCGAGCTGTCGCCTCATTCTCGGCCGCCGCTGCCGGCGCCCGCGCCGCCGCCGTATGGGCATCCGCCTCGATGCTGTCCGCGCTGGCCGCAGTCTGCTTGTTGGCAGGGGCGGGAGCGTCGCTGCCGGCGCAATCGGACTGGACCAAGGGGGCCTATCTGGCGGCCAATGGCGACTGCCCGCCATTCGTCTTCTTGACCCTGCGCGAAATGAGCCACGAGTTTGGCTGCGACGCGTTTGCCGACGAAAAGCTCGCCGGACGCCTCAACCTCGGCCAGGCCGGCCGCGAGCTGTGGTTCATGGACAAGTCGCGCAACGCGCCGGCCAAGCTCTTTCCGCTGCCGTCCCACCAGGCACTCGTGGGCAGCGGCGTCGGGCTCGCCCGCGGATCGGTGCATGAGCCGTCGGTCTACCACCACCAAGAAACCAATCAGTATTGGGTGTTCTTCTCGTTTGCGGCCGACCTCGTCGACCCGCGCCTGCACAAGCCGTGCAACCTTTACGCGATGAACATCACCAGCGCCCTGGTGAACCCCACCGGGTTTCAGCCGGGCCAGCTGCCGGTCGTCAAGCTCGACGACGCCGGCAACTACACCGAGCAGGCGGTCTACAACCGCTCGGTCAATCCGCAGCTCATGCCGCAGGGCAGCTGGCAAAACCTGGTGGCCTGGCCCAGCTCCAACGGCGTCGACGTGCAGTTCGAGACCAGCACCGGTGCGTGCGTCGTCGATACCGAAGCGGGTCCGATGCTCTACTACGCCTCAAACGTGCGCCGCAGCGACGGCGAACGCATGTTTGCCGGCGCGCTGAAGTTCACGCAGAACACCGTCCGGCTGCTGAATAAGAACGAGATCATGCACTTTGGCACGACCAGCCTGATCTCGTTCTTCGAGACGCCGCACGGAGTCGGTGGCTCGTATCGATCGAGCACCGAGGCAACAGGGCAGTGGGGCATTTTCGAGTTCGGCTCAGACGGCGCCGAGTGGCGCACGCTGTCCGGCTACGCCAACCAGCAGAACGTGGCCGACCACAACGGCACGACGTTGGCCATGGGCAGCGACCCCAAGGACCACCTGCTCGCGATCAGCCGCTACTACATCGGCAACAATGAGGGCTTTGGCACGATCGTGCTGCTGCCCTACGGCAAGACCGGCCGCAACGACGACAACGGTCTCGACGGCATCCACCAGCGGGGCTGGTTTGCTCAGTGGCAGAACACCACCAACCTGTTTCCGGCCATCCCCGAGTTCTTTGACCTCTCGGCACCCGCCGGCAAGTTCGCCCTGCCAGCGGCTGGCCGCAAGGCTACGGATCCCGCCGACGTCGAGCTGTTCTTGACCTACTCAAGCGGCACGGCGCACGGCATCGACCCACAAAACTACGACGCCAAGCTCGTTGTCGTGACCGACATCCGGCAGAAGATCTGGCCCTCCAACGGCACCTACCTGCCCGGCGCTGCGAACCCCAACTACCCCGTCAAGCTGGTCCTATCGAGCGAAACGCGGCATGCCTTCGCGATGAAGCCGATCATGACGCACAAGGAGCGCTTCGGCTGGAAGCACCGCGAAGTGCTGGCCATGCCCGGAGAACTGGACCCAACCACGGTGCCTGCTGCTCTCAAGGACATGCCCGTCGCGCAGGTGATCGCCGGCCCAATCCACGACACCGACCTCAAGTCGATGCCGCGCCGTCTCGGTGGCTTCTACGATCCCACGACCGAGGCCCGCAACAACAGCTTCACCGATCACTTGGCGGCGCGCATCTCGTGCCTAACCAAGGACGTGCCGCACGGCTACTTCGACAACCCGGCCAACCATGACGAAGTCTGGGGCGTGCGTGTCTTCATCACGGACTCCGCCGTCCGCAAGCTGATCAAAGCCGACGATGATCAGGTCTACGGCCCGAACTCCCGCTGGGGCTACCTCCACCACAACGGTGGCGGCACCGGGCCGTTTGGCACGCCGCTGGCCTTCGAGCGCTATCGGCACCTGTCCGACGTGCCGGCCGACGCCGACGGCAAGGTCAACTTCTACCTGCCGGCCAACGTGCCGGTGAAGTTTCAGCTTCTGCACCGTGACGGCACCGTGTTGTCCGCGCAGCGCGGCCACCACAGCTTTGCTCCCGGCCAGCTCGAAAAGCGCTGCACCGGCTGCCACGAGCACGTCGACCCGATTCCGGGCGAGGCTTTCAGCAACTCGGCACCGCACGACCTGCTCAACAAGACGGGCCTGTATTCGTGGGATGCAGCGGGCCAGCCGACCTTCCAATGGCACAACCAGCCATCGCGCGACGTGCCAGAGTTCCGCGCCGACATCTGGCCCCTGCTGATGAGTGAGTGCGCTTCGTGCCACAACAGCAGCACCAACCCCAACGGCAGCGGTCTCGACAGCGATTTTGACCTGAGCATGACGATGCCAAACTCGAGCGACTCCCAGCTCGCCGTTTGGGCGTGGCTCAACCAAAGGCGCTATGTCAACCGCCGCATGGGTGCCGCGAAGTCGCCGCTGACCTGGCACTTCAAGGGGCTCGCCAACGACAACGCGCTGCGCCTCGATAAGGAAACCAACCAGCGCTACAAAAATACGATCAGCAACGGCATCTATGGTCCGCCGCAGGACAGCCGGCCCTCGCGCTACTGGATCACGGTTCAGCCAGGCGCGAACAACCCGCACCCGGGTGTCGCCGACCAGCGCAAGACCTACAAGATCATCGAGTGGATCGAGGCCGGCGCCGCCATCGAACACGGCGCGGTCAATCCCGCGGGCAACCCGGATGCGCGACTTGGCGTCAACGGCGATGGCTACCAGATCGCGCTCTCGGCGCGCCTCGAGACCTACGGCAGCACCAACGTCAAGATTGGCTACTGGGACGCAAAGGCCAACGTGCAGCGCATCGAAGTCTCCGTGCGCAATTCGAAGCGCACGTTCTACGTGTCGGGCCAAGGCAACGGCGTCGTGACCCACAGCCTGTTCTGGCACAGCCTGACGCAGCCGGCGATCGGTCCCGAAGACGTCCTAAAGATCGCCGCCTTTGACGTAGCCGGCAACGTCGCGCGCGTCGAGAAGACGCTGCGCCAGATGATCTACGAGTCCGAGACACATCGCGGCCGACTGCGCGTCACGACCAATGGCAAGGTGTTTGACGGCGGCGACCAGCTGACGTTTACGGTCGACGGCCCGCCAAGCCTTGGCAACCTGCCGTTCTTCCACGTGCTCAGCGACGACATCTACCCGCCGACCATCGCCCCAGCAATCTTCGGCATCTATTCGCTGCCCAAGCCGGGACCGTGGTTCGATCTGGCGCTATCCGCCGGAATCGTCGGCAGCCTCGGCGGCCAAGGCAACGGCAGCTGGACGATGCAGCTGCCGCCTTCGATCGTCGCCTCTGAGCTCTACTGCCAGATCGTTGCGATCGACGGCACGACGCTTGCGAAGTCGAACATCGTGTCGTTTCAGACGCGATAGGTTCGACTCCAGCTCACTTGCCGATGGCATCCGGGCGCCAAGGCGTGCGACCATCGCGTTCGCGCAGGTAGCGCGCGCCCATCTCGGTGCGCCATGCATGCAGGCGGCCCCGCAGGTCTGCGGTGCGTTCTGGCTGCTGCTCCGCGAGGTCGCTGCGCTCGCCGGGATCACGCGTCAGGTCGTAGAGATGCACGCGACCGTCTTCGAGCCGCTGGATCAACTTGTAGCGTCCGAGCCGGATCGCACTGCTCGGAAAGCCGCCCTGGTTGCCATAGTGCGGATAGTGCCAAAACAGCGCGCGCTCCGGCAGCGCCTGGCCTCGCAACGCGGCGGATGCATCGACGCCGTCGATCGCTTGCTTGACCGCCGCGTCTTTGCCGGCCAGTGCCAGCACCGTCGGCATCAAATCCACACTGCTGATCGGCTCGGCACTGGTCGTGCCTGCCTTGGTCACTCCAGGCACGCGGAAAATCCACGGCTCCCGGATGCCGCCTTCGTACATCCAGCCCTTGCCGCCTCGCAGCGGCAGGTTGCTGGTTGGCGAGCCTTCGCTGGTGGATAGACCGCCGTTGTCCGACGTGAAGATGACGATCGTGTCGTCGGCGAGCCCGAGGGCATCCAGCTTGTCGAGCACTTGGCCAACAGCCAGGTCCATCGCCTCTACCATGGCGGCGTAGACCGCATGCCGCTGCACCTGACGCACCAAGCGCCGCCTCTTGCTGGCGTAGACCTGTTCTTCGGGCCCAAACTCGGCGACGCCATCTGGCAGCGGCATCGCGGCGAAACGGCGCTTGTACTTCGCCACAAGGTCCTTGCGGCCGACAAGCGGCGTGTGCACCGAATAGAACGACAGGTAGGCCAAAAAGCGCCCGTCGCGATTCTCCGCCATGAAGTCGCAGGCCTCGCGCGCCAAACGCTCGGGCAGGTGCTCGCCGTCCGGACCGTCTTCGAGGCGCGGGTTGCCGTAGGGCACGAAGTACTTGCCGGGCCCGTAGGGTCCGCCGCGCTTCCAGCCGCCCATGTTGACGTCAAAGCCCTGGTGCTCCGGCCAAAACGCCTCGGTTGGGCCAAGGTGCCACTTGCCGGCAAAGAACGTCGCGTAGCCGCGTTCGCGCAGCTCCTCGGCCAGCGTGACCTCCTGCAGCGCCATGCGGTCGTTGGCCTCCGCCGGCTTGAAGCGTTCGGAGCGTCGCCCCATGAACCAGTTGGTCACCGCACCGCGCGCCGGATAGCGCCCGGTCAAGAGCGAATAGCGCGTCGGCGAACACACCGGGCACGACGCGTAGCCGTCGGTAAAGCGCATGCCGGATGCCGCCTTCGTACATCCAGCCCTTGCCGCCTCGCAGCGGCAGGTTGCTGGTTGGCGAGCCTTCGCTGGTGGAT
>JBGCDH010000155.1:0-21027 GCA_045105235.1 Planctomycetota bacterium
GATAGCGTCGTCAGGTAGTCCGTCGAAGCCAAGGACAGCGGCTGCGCGATGCGCTGCGCGAAGAGCACGTTCCACGGCAAACCCGCCGCCACTTCACAAACAGCGCCCGCGACGTGCATGGAGACGCCGCCGTAGGCAAACTGCGAACCCGGCACCGCGTCGAGCGGCACGCTCGCCAGCTGCTGCGCGGCCTGCCGCAGCGTCAGGTTGGGATCGCTGATCGCGGCATCGCCGGTCACCATGCCCGACGTGTGCGCAAAGCACTGCCGCAGCGTGATGAAGCGCTTCAGGCCTACGTCCCACTCGGGCAGGTAGTCGCGCACGCGATCGTCGAGCGCGAGCAGGCCATCGTCAACCAACGACAGCAGCACCGCGGCCGACAGCGTCTTGGTTGCCGATGCGATCGGCACAACCGTTTGCGCATCGAAGACGCCGTTGCCCCCCGGCGAGCTGCCAAGCGACGACAGGTGCACCGGCACGCCGGACTGCGTCAAGCGCACGCACGACGCACCGGTCAACGGTCGCTCGGCGAGCAGCTCTTGCTGGATCCGAGCGATAGCGTCGTAGGTGTGGCACTGCGCGATCGCGCCACCAGCCGCCAACAGGAACATCGTTCCAGAAGGCACAAACAGGCGTGAGGAAATGAGCATGCCTGCGAATTGGCGCCTGCGCGTCGCGCGGGGACAGGCATTCCCGCGTCCGCCGTCAGTTTTGTTCGCGGTAGCGCTGCCACATGCGCACGTGCCACGAGACCCAGGCGCGGTGCCACGCTTCTTTGTGTTCGGCCTGCTGGTAGCGGTCGACGTAGGCAAACCACGCCTCGTGAGACCACTGCTCCTGCAGCCCCATGACACGCGCCGTCAACGCTTGGCCCAGCCACGCATTCGCCGTGCAGCAGCGCCGGTAGGGATTGCTGTCCCATGCGACGTCGTCGCGCGCCGGGTCATCGGCATGCGAGAAGCCCCACTCCGGCAGGCCGACGTGCTCTTGCTGGTAGCCGCCGTGGCCCCAGTTGTAGACGTTCTTCGACGTCTCGCGGATGAAGAACGTCTGGCCGTCCTCTGCGAAGCGCGCGCCTTTGCCGCCGGCCAGCAGCGCAATCGACGGGAAGTCGCGGCCAACCGCCAGCAGCTCGTCGTCGTGCAGCACGAGGCCCGCTACCAGGATCGGCAGCTTGCGGCCGTGGCCGTGGCCGCCCACTCCCTTGAACTTGCCGCCCTGCTTGACGACGGCGTGCGAATCGAGCCCGAACTGCACGAAGCGAACCAGCAGGTCGCGCTTGTCGGCGTCGGACGCATCCGTATTGAGCAGCAGCCCGGCGGTACCGACCAGCGCGCCGATGTCGCGGCCGTAGTCCGGCATGTGCTCTTTGGGATGCAGGTGGCGGCGGATCCACTGCGGGATGTGGTCGAGCCAGAGTCGCTCGAACCGGGGAGCGACGGACCGGATGTTCGGCATCTCGTCGACCGGCTGCAGCCGCCGAAGCATGCCGTAGTCGAGCTGGATCTCGCGGTGGCTCGCGACGTGGCTCTTGCTGCCCTTGCCGCCGCGCACCGCCACGTAGGGCGGCCGAAAACTATCCGGAGCCGGCAGCTCGTCGACGCAGGTCAGCACCGCCGCGCGCACCAGGCTCGGCGCCGGCTCGGTTTGCTTGCGGCTCTCGACCGAGACCAAGCTCTGGCCAACCTGCAGCACCAGCGGCGATTGCTTGTCGACCCCGAGGGCGACGTTGCGCTTGGGATCGTAGCGTTCGCCGGTGCTCTTGCCGTAGAGCATGCCGTCGTAGCCCTGCACATCCGTATGCGGTTCGGGATCGATCATCGAGCCGTGCATCGCCCGGCCCTCGACGGCGACGGTTTTCGGCTCAATCGACACGATTTCGACCGGGCCTTTGACCCACGGATCGCCGTTGGCGTAGCCGCCCGTCACAACCGGTTGCGCAAACGTCCACGTGATGCCGTGCCGCTCGATGCTATCGACGCGACGGAGCAGGCCTTGGCCATCGCCGATCGGCACCCGCCCTCCCCGGCCCAGCATCGCCATGCCCGCAGGTGCCGCCGGGTTCGGATCTTGGCCGCCGCCGGCTCGCCCATCGTTGTCATGGGCCGGTGCCCCATCCATGCCCGACAGCAGGCTCGAGAACACCAGCACCCGCGCCCACGAACACATCCATGTCTTGGCCGTCACTCCATCAGGGTAGCGTTCGTAAGCCAGCGGCGCAGTCCCTATAGTGCGCGCTCGGCTTTCCCTTCGCCCGGTCGCCGCGCGCGATTTGCCCCGCCGTGACGACAGGCTCCCCCATCCCGACACGGATCCAGATGCCCACACCTCGCGCCGTCGTCCTCGAAGCGTTTGCCCAGCTTCGCTGTTCTGCCATCCTCCGAACCCAGGACAAGGATGCCGTGGCTCCATCGCTCGATGCCGCCGTACGCGGCGGCTTCCGCATCATCGAGGTCACCATGAACACGCCGGGCTGCCTCAAGCAGATCAAGCGGCTGCGGCGTGACCCGAATCTGATCTTGGGGGCCGGCACCGTGTTGACGGTCGAAGACGCGAAGCTCGCCATGGCCGCCGGCGCGCAGTTTTTGGTCTCGCCGGTAACCGATCCGCAGATCATCACGTTTTGCCGGCAGCATGACCTGGTCAGCGTCCCCGGCACCTACACGCCCACCGAGATGATGAACGCGCACCGCGCCGGCGCCGACGTCGTCAAGCTGTTCCCCGGCCCGGCGAGCGGTCCGACCTATGTGCGCGCTGTGCGCGGCCCGATGCCGTTCTTGCGGCTCTACCCCACCCACGGCGTCGACGAGCAAAACTGCACCGAATGGCTCGATGCCGGTGCGTTCGGCGTCGGCTTCGTGGCGTCGCTGTTTGATCCAGAGGACCTCGCCGCGCGCCGATTCGACGCAATCGAAGCACGTGCCAAGCGGCTGGTGGACGCCGTCAGCAGCCACGGGAAGGACGCGCCAGACGCGGACCAAGCCGATCGCAACCGGATCGACGGCAACGGGCCCAGCGACGGAACGGCCAAACCGCTGCGCGTCTTCGGAGGCTAGATCTCGGGGGCGGGATCACGGCCGCTGGATCACGGCCGCTGGACATCGGCCGCCGGAGATCGGCCGCTGGACCGATTCACCACCAGCCCGCCGCGCGTGGCCACAACGGATCGGCGCGAGCTTGGCGAAACGCGCCCCTCTGGCCTATGGTACGGGGCTTCCTTTGACCGCGACCTGCGTGCTGCTTTCGAGTTCCTTCCTAGCCCAAGACGCCGCGACGACCAGCGATTGGCTGTCGTCCTATGGCTTCTTGCTGCTCGGATTCCTAGCGCTCGCCGCCGGACCGCTGCTGGTCTACCTGCTGCGCGCGCACCGCTCGTCGACCGTCGCGCTCGATAGCTTCTGCCTGATCACGATCAGCGGCTTTGCGCTGCTGCACCTGCTGCCAGAATCCGCGGAGCAGGCAGGGTGGCTGGTCCTGCCGCTGGCGCTGGCCGGCTTTGTGCTGCCGTCCGTCGCCGAACGCACGCTGCACCACGGCCATCCCGGCATGCGCCGCACGGTCATCGTGCTCGCCTTGTTCGGCATTGCGGCACACGCGACGCTCGACGGGCTGTTTTTGAACGCCGGCGCGCATGCCCACGACGGCCACTCGCATCCGCATACGCATGAGCTGACCGCGTGGGCCGTCATCCTGCACCGTATCCCCGAAGGCCTGGGCATCTGGTGGATCGTGCCGCGAACGCTGGGCGTCTGGGCCGCGGTCATGATCACGCTGGCGAGCGTTGCCGCGACGCTGTTTGGCTACTTCGTCGGCGGCCAGGTCCTGACCGAAAACTCGCAGAACGCGCTGGCGATGCTGCAATCGCTGCTCGTCGGATCGCTGCTGCACGTGGTGCTGCACGCGCACATCCCGGCACCGCGCAGCGAGCGCCTGCTCAAGCCCGCTTCGGTGCTCGGCGCGGCGATCGGCGTCGCGGTGCTGTGGTTCGTGATCCACGACCACTTCCCCGCGCACGAACACGGCGGCCCCGGCGAGATCTTCGTGCGGCTCGCCATCGAGTCGGCCCCGGCGCTGCTGATTGCCTACCTGCTTGTCGGCCTGTGCCACGCGTTCTTGCCCGACAACTGGCTCTCGGGTCTCGGCCGTGGCAACCGGCTTAGCCAAGCCCTGCGCGGCGTCGCGATCGGTCTCCCGCTGCCCGTGTGCTCATGCGGCGTCGTGCCGATCTACCGGCAGCTGGTGCGCAGCGGCGCGACCATCGCCGCCGCGATCGGCTTCTTGGTCGCCACGCCCGAACTCGAACTCGCCGCGGTGACGCTCACCTGGCAGCTGATGGGCGCCGAAGTCGCGCTCGTTCGGGTCGCGATGGCGGCGCTGCTGGCCCTGGGAGTTGGGGTCTTGGTCGCGTCGGTAACCCGCCGTGCAGCTTCGGCAACGGCTGATCCCGCCAGCCAAGTCCCCAACGAGACGGGCGACGAAGCAGAAGACTGCTGTGCCAGCGAAGCCGAGGCCGCCAACGCGCCGTTGCCACAGCGCCTGTGGTCGGCCGTGCGCTTTGGCTACGGCCCCGCGGTAGACAGCACCGCCACGTGGATCCTGACCGGCCTGCTGCTGTCGGCGATGCTGATGCCCTACGTCGAGCGCGACTGGCTCGCCGCGCTGCCGCCGTTTGTCGACGTCCCGGTCGCGGCGCTGATCGGCCTGCCGCTCTACGTCTGCGCGACCGGCAGCACGCCACTGGCCGCCATGCTGCTCGTGCAGGGCTTGTCGCCGGGCGCCGTGCTGGCCCTGCTGCTGACGGGCCCCGCCACCAACATCACCACGTTCGGTGTCTTGGCCAAACTGCACGGCAGGCGCACCGCGATCGTGTTTGCGGCTTCGATGTGGCTCGGCGCCGTGTTGCTCGGTTACCTCGTCAACTGGCTGCTCGACCTGCCGCTCCCCACCGCATTCGGCAGCGGCAGCGGCAGCCACGAACACGGCAGCGGCTCTTGGTCGAGCTGGATCTGGCTTTGGGCGCTGGCTGGCGTGTTCTTCTGGTCGCTGCTGCGGCAAGGCGTGCGGCCATTCCTCGAGCGCCTGTTCGAATCGCCCGCCAACCTGATGGGCGGCTCATCCGATGGCCACGGGCATGGGCATGGCCACGATCACGGCCACGATCATCCGGACGATCCGCCATCGCCGTCGTGCTGCGGTTCGCAGTCCGCCGCGCCTTCCCCAAAGTCTCCACAGGCTTAACTCCACAGGCTTAACTCCACAGACTTAACTCCACAGGCATTGACTCCACAGACATAGGCAAGTGCCGGGCGAAACGCGCCTCCCGCCAAGCAAGCCACAAACTCGCGCACGCGTCGCATGGAGTTGCCGCGCTGCGCCAAGTAGCCTCTGCGGGTGGGCTTCACGATTGTCACTAGCTACCGGCTCGAGGCGCTTCTCGACCAGCTGTGCGAGCAGCTGACGCACGCGCCCGCCGACCCGCTGCAGAGCGAAACCATCGTCGTGCCGGGTCAGGGCGTGGCCCGCTGGCTCGAACTCCAACTCGCTCAAAAGTTGGGCATCACCGCCGGCATCGACATGCCGTTCCTCGGCGCATTCTTGCATGAGCTGACCGGGGCGCGCGCAGACACCGGCGCAGATGCAGATGCGAATGCGAATGCCGCGAGCACCGGCGAGTCGTTCCGCCGCGAAGTGCTCGTCTGGCGCATCTGGCGGCTGCTCACCGAGCAGCCCGATGCGTTTGGCGCTGCCTCCGACTACTGCCGCAACGACGTCGACGGGCAGAAACGGCTGCAGCTGTGCGAACGACTCGCATCCTGCTTTGACGACTACCAGCTGTACCGCGAAGACCTGCTGCGCGACTTCGCCGCGGGCCAAGACCACAAACGACTGTCGCAGCACGCCCCGTGGCAGGCGGCGCTGTGGCGCGCCTTGCTGAAGGATGCCGGACTCGAGCTACCTCGCAGCAAGTCCAACACGGGCCACGCCAATCGGCGCCGCACCAGCCAACGCGCCCGCAAGCAACAGGAGGCAACCCCGTTTTTGTTTGCAGAGATGGCGGACGACGCCGACGTGGACGACGCGGCCCGGCAGACAGATGCGATGCCCCACGGGCACGCCGGCGACGCGCCGACGAGCGACGGTGCGCACCGTATCGCGCACCTCTGCCAGCAGCTCGAGGCAGCGGACGCCGACTGGATCGCGCGCCATCTGCCGCCAACGCGACTCACCGTGTTCGGCGTGACAACCATGCCGCCCGCCTTCCTCGACGTGCTGCACCGCATCGCGGCACACGTGCCGGTGCTGCTCTACGCGCCGCAGCCGACCGCGATGTTCATCGGCCACATCCGCGGCCGCAAGCCACAGGCTGGTGACAACGGCCTGCTGACGCGCTTCGGCCACGAGAGCCGCGAGTTCGCCGACATGCTCCTCGACCTCGAAGATCCCCAGCCAGGCCGGGCGATGACCGAGCGGCTGGACCTCGACGACGCGTTCGACGAGTCGCTCGCCGAGGCGCACGACGACGCCCGACCCAACCTGCTGCGCTGCCTGCAGCAGGATGTCGTCGCCGCCGTCGACCGCGACGGCAGCGATCCCGACACGCCGCGTCTGCGGCTCGACAAGTCCGACGAATCGCTGCGGGTGCACGACTGCCACGGCCCCCAGCGCGAGCTCGAAGTCGTCCGCGACCAGATCCTGCGCGCGTTCGAAACCGACCCGAGCCTGCGCGCCCACGACGTCATGGTGCTCGTGCCCGACATCGACCGCTACGCGCCGTATGCGCACGCCGTCTTTGGTCCGGTGCAGCACGCGATACCGTTCCACGTTGCCGACCGCCACCCGGCCCGCGAACAGCCGCTGTGCCGGACGCTGCTCGCCGTGCTCGATCTCGCCCAGAGTCGACTGACGTTGGCGGAGGCGCTCCACCTGCTCGAAAGCCCCGCCGTGCAGCGCCGCTTCGGGCTCTTTGCCAGCGACGTGCCCGTCTTGCGGCACCTGTGCCAAAAGGCCTCGATCCGCTGGGGTCTCGACGGCGAGACCCGCAGCGCGCGTTTTGATCTGCCCGCGTTCGAGGACAACAGCTGGCGCCAGGGGCTCGACCGGCTCGTGCTGGGCACCCTGACGGGCCCAACCGACACGCTCGTGCACGGCCGCCTGCCGGTAGGCGACACCACCGAGACGCGCAGCGAACTCGTGGCGCGCTTCGTCACGTTTGCCAACACGCTGTTCGCGCAGATTGCCGCGCTGCGCACCAGCCTGCCTCTGATCGACTGGGCCGACCGCATCGACGCGTGCCTCGCCGCACTGTTTGCCGCGGACGGCATCGACGAAGAAGCCGCCGCCCAGCACGTGCGCGCCGCCACCGCCGCGATGCGCGGCCACGCCGCCAACGCCGGCCACCATGAAGCCATCACGCCGCCGGTGCTGCGCGCATCGCTCGACGAAGCGCTCGCCAGCGGTGCCGGTTCCCGCGGCTTCCTCGGCGGTTCCGTCACCATTGCCGCCATGCTGCCGATGCGCGCCGTGCCGGCGCGCTGCCTGTTTGTGTGCGGCCTCGACGACGAGTCGTTTCCGCGGCGCGACCGCCAGAACCCGTTCGATTTGATCGCCTGCAAGCCGCGGCCAGGCGACCGCAGCCGCCGACTTGACGACCGCCAGCTGTTCTTGGATCTGCTGCTCGCAGCGCGCGACCGCCTGCACCTGACGTTCGCCGGGCGCTCCGCCAAGGACAACGCCGTGCGTGCGCCTTCGGTCGTCCTGTCCGAGCTGTTTGAGCACATCGATCGCACCTGCATCTCCCCCGACCGGCGGCCGGCTCACCGCCTCGTCGTCGTCGCCCATCCGCTGCAGCCGTGGAGCACGCGCTATCGGCAAGCGGGCGAACGCACGGCGAAGCGACGCCGTCCCGCTTCGCATGACGCAGCAGCCAACCGCAGCGAACAGCTCGCCCGCGATCCGCGGCTGTTCACCTATGCCCAGCTGCCCGATCAAGGGAACGCCGCCGCCGCCGCGCGCCACGAGCCTTTGCCCTGGTGTCCCGAAGGCGTCGACGTCCTGGCGGCACCCGCGCAAGAAGACGGCAATCGCCTGCTGCTCGACGACCTGCTGCAATTTTGGTGGAACCCCTCCCGCGCCTTTTTGCGCGAAGCGATGCGCATCCGCGTGCGCAACGAGGATGACAGCGAGGAGGCCGACGAACCGTTCGCTCTCGACGGCTTGACGCGCTACCAAATCCAGGACGACACCGTGCGTCGCGCGCAGCAGGTCGTGCGTCGCGCGCAGCAGGACGTGCGTCGCGCGCAGCAGGTCGTGCGCAGCGCGACGGGCCCAGAGTCGGAAACCGCCGTCGCGGTGCGAGACGAAGACGCCCTCGCACTCGTGCGCGCCCAGGGCTTGCTGCCCGTTGGTGCCCACGGCGACACGACGTGGCACGCGCTCCAGGCAGAAACAGAAACGCTGATGGAACACGCCCGACGCTTTGCCACGAGCGAAAGCCGCGACGTCGAGTTCACTCTGGCCGGCACCGAGCTGGTCGGCACCATCGACGGCGTCCGGGCCGAAGAGATCACCTACCTTCGCGTAAGCAGGATCAAGCCAAAGGACCGCCTGCGCGCGTGGCTCTTGCACCTCGTCGCGGCCATTCAGCGCGACACGCCGCGTCCCGCCACAGCTCCGCAGGAGACCAACGCGCAGCAGCCGTGGCCGACCACCACCCAGCTATTTGGCAACAACAGCAGCGAACGCTTCGTCGAGGTCACCCCCAGCGACGCGCGCGCCTGGCTCGCGGAGCTGCTGCACTGGCGCCGCGTCGGCTTGACCCGGCCGCTGGCATTTTTTGAGGGAGCCTCGCACGAACTGGCGCGGCGCCTCACCATTCGTCGCAGCCCGGAAGAAGCGCTGCGCGGGGCACGCGGCAAGTTCTGGCACAAGCCCGGCGGCGAGCCATGGCAGTACGACATGAACGACGCCACCGTGGCTCTGTGCATGCGCGACCGCGATCCGTTTGCCGCCGGCGAAGATTCGGAAGCCTACCTGCTCGCGCAAACGATCTGGCTCAAGGCCATGTCCTTCCACCACATCAACAAGGACTGATCGTGCCTGCATCCCACTACGAGCCGTTTGATCTGGCCAACGCACCGCTCGACGAGGGCACCGTGCTGCTCGAAGCGAGTGCCGGCACCGGCAAGACCTACACGCTGACCGGCATCCTCGTGCGCATGCTGCTCGAAGGCGTGGTCGAACACGTCGAAGAAGCGCTCGTCGTGACGTTCACCGTGGCGGCGGCCGACGAGCTAAAAAACCGGCTGCGGGCAGCTCTGCAGCGCGCCATGCGCGTCTGCGCCGGCGCAGGAGACGAGCAGGACCCGTTTTTTCGCGGCCTGGCCGGGCACGGCCCCAAGGGGGCGCAGCGCCTGCGCCGCGCCCTCGACGAGTTTGACCAGGCGTCGGTGCAGACCATCCACAGCTTCTGCAAGCGCATGCTCGACGACTCCGCGTTCGAAAGCGACGAGCCGTTTGATCTGGACTTTGCCGTCGACGAAACGCCGCTTTGGCATGCGGCTGCGGCCGACGCGCTGCGCATGGTGCGGCAGCATGACGGGCCGGCGCTCGGCGCCCTGCTCGCCCACGAACGCCTGACGCCGGATCAGCTGGTCGGGCTATTTCGCAGCTGGCAGCGCTACCCCGACGTGCAGCTCGAACCGGCGCAGCCGCAGCTCGACGTATGCCTCGCCAATCTCGGCGCGGCGATGTCGCGGGCCGCCGCCACGTGGGACGACGAACAGCTGGCGCACGCAGCCACACTCAACTGGTATGCCAAGAAAGCACCCGGCAGCGGCGAGCCGGCGGCCTGGCTGCAGCACTACGGCGGCATCGCCAAGCAGCAGCCCGAACTGGCGCTGGCCCTCTACGAAGCACTCTCGCCGCAGCGCCTCCAGAAGACGCTGAAAAAGGAGTCCCTCAAGCGCATCGACCGACCGTTTTATGTCGCCTGTGGCGAAGTCGTCGACGAGCTCGAACGCGCCCGCGACCACCTGCGCAGCGAGCTCCTGCTCGCCATGCGCCGACGACTGACGCGCCACAAAGAAGAACGCGCGGTGGTGACGTTTGACGACCTGCTCGCACGCGCGCACGCGGCCGTCACCGACGAGCGCAGCCAGGCACGCGTGCTGCCGGCCGTGCAGGACCGCTACCGCATTGCGCTGATCGATGAGTTTCAGGATACCGACCAGCGCCAGTACGAGATCTTGGCGACGTGCTTCCGCAACCGGCCGATGTTTCTGGTCGGCGACCCCAAGCAGTCGATCTACGGCTTCCGCGGAGCGGACCTGCGCACCTACCTGGCGGCGACCGAGGACGCCATCGAGCGCAACACGCTGAAGAAGAACTTCCGCAGCGCGCGCTGTCTGGTTGACGCCGTGCACGACGTGTTCCACAAGAGCTCGGCCTTCGTCGAGCCCGGCATCCGCATGCCCAAGGTCCAGGCGGCCGCGAGCGCCAAAGACCTGCTCATCCAGGGCGACGGCTCGCCGCAGGCCGCGCTGCAGTTCCGCGTCTTTCCGGTTGAGCCGGACAGCAAAGGCGTGCCGAAGATGCTGTCTCCCGATGAAGGCCGCAAGCGCATCGCCGCGGACCTGACGGCGGAAATCGCGCGCCTGCTTGCCGACGGGGAGCACGACACGGCCGCAGCGCAGACGGCCGCGGGCCGAACGGACGCGATCGAACTCGACGGCCGCCGGGTGCAGCCCGGCGACATTGCGGTCCTGACACGTCGCAACGCCGAAGCGGTGCTGGTGCAGGATTCGCTGCGGCAACTCGGCATCGCGTCGGTCATCGGCAAGGCCGGCGACGTCTTCGAAACCGAAGAACTGATCGAGATCGAGCGGCTGATGCTCGCCATCCAACGCCCCAACGACCTGCTGCGCGCTCGTGCGGCGATGACCACACGGCTGTGGGGCTACGACGCGCCGTCACTCGCGGCCCTCGACGCCGACAGCAGCGAAAGCGAAACCAAGCTCGAAAACGAACTGCTGCGGCTCGAGCAGTGGCGCCAGCTTTGGATTCGCCGCGGCTTCGTCGTCATGAAGGAGCAAATGCTGCAGGAGCTCGGCGCCGAGGCGCGGCTGCTGCAGCGCAGCGACGGCGAACGACGACTCACCAACCTGCAGCAGCTTTGCGAGATGCTGCACCAGGCCGAGCACGAACACAGGCTGTCGCCGGAAGGCCTGCTGCACTGGCTGCGCGACGAGCGCAGCCACAAGGACGACATCGACTACCAGCGCCGCGAGCTGCGGCTCGAAAGCGACGCCGCCGCCGTGCAGATCCTGACCATGCACGGCAGCAAGGGGCTGCAGTACGAAATCGTGTTCTGTCCGTTTCTATGGGACGGCCGCGGCGCACACACCGAGAACACGCCGATCGAACAGCCGGACGGAGGCCGCCAAGCCGACGGCCACAAGGCAAACGTTGGCGATGCGAGCGACGGCCGCGCGAGCGGGGAAAGCCGCCGATTTGCCTATTCGGTAGACCAAGACGATCCCGGCTGGCGGCTCGCGGAAAAGGACCGTCTCGCCGAAGATGTGCGCCTTGCCTACGTCGCGATGACGCGTGCCAAGCGTCGCTGCTACGTGCATTGGGGCGCCATCGGCTGGCAAGCAAACGGCTACATGCGCAGCGCGCTCGCGTGGCTGCTGCAGCCGCAGACCGTCGACACCAGCAAGCCCGACTGGCCGCAAACCTGGTCCAAGGCCTACCGCGACCGCTCCGGTAGCCTGCTGCAGGATCTGCAGGTTCTCGCCGACGCAAGCCATGGTGCGATATCGATGGCGCTGGTGCCCGAGAGGTTGCTGCCACGATCTGACGCGGCACCGCCAGAGCCAGGCACCCCGGTCGAGCGCCAGCAGACGCTCGAGTCCAAGCCGCCAGGCCCCCACGTGCCGCCCGCCTATCGACCGCGCAACCTGCCAGGCCGCGCCCCGCGCGTCGTGCATAGCTTTTCTTCGCTGTGTGCCGATCGGCCTACTGCCGCGTTGCGGCAGGGCGGCGCGGACCCGTCGCGCCACGGCTTTGACGAAGCGCTGCAGCGACCCCGCGGCATCGCCGCTGCTGTGGGTGCCGCCGCTACAGGCGCAGGCGCAGCGCCGGCGCCCGGAACCCCAACGGCGAACGAATCCCTGCCTGAAGCCGCTCCTGAAGCCGCCGCCGAAGCCGCCGGCATCTTTGGCTTCGCGCGCGGCGCCGAGGCGGGCCAGTGCCTGCACACCGTGCTCGAACACGTGGCGCTGACCGCTGCCCCTTCCGAAACCGCCCGCACAACGATCGCCCGCACGCTGCGCCGGCACGGCCTCGAGAACCCGGAGGACCATCCCGGCGAAGTCGAACCCGTTGATGTCGTGATGCAGAACATCCGAGACCTGGCGCTCGCCCACGTCGTCTCGCCGGCGCGTGTTCCGCTGGATGACGGCGATTCGTCTAGCGACGCCGTGCCGCTCGGCGACATCTGCGGCGGGCGCCGCGTTGCCGAATGGAAGTTTACGCTGCCGACTGCGGCACCGGACCTGATCGGGCTCGCGCGCACCTTCGCCGCCTCCAGCTGCCCGATCGCAGCCGCCTATGCGCCGCGGCTTGCCATGCTGCCGCAGCAGCGCTTTGCCGGCTACCTGACCGGCTTTGTCGACCTGATCGCCGAGCACGAAGGGCGCTACTGGATCGTCGACTGGAAGTCCAACCACCTCGGCAACGCGATCGCAGACTACGGCAGCGAAGAGCTATTAACTTCCATGCGCGAGCACGACTACGTGCTGCAATACCACCTCTACACGCTGGCCTGGCACCGGCACCTGCGCGCACGCCTACCGGACTACGACTACGACACGCACTTCGCCGGCATCTGCTATGCCTACCTGCGCGGTGCCGCGCCCGGCGCGACCACCGGCATGTTTTCGGCGCGGCCGCCGCGCGATCTCGTGCAGGCACTCGATGCCTGGGCAAGCGGGGAGGTCCTGCTGCCGCGCGGACACGGCGGCGGCGACGCGGTTGGCGGCAAGAGCGCAGCTGGCGGCGACGACGCACCGCGCAACGAGAGCCGCGAACAAGCCGCCAGCAACAACAACAACAACAACAACTACGATGTCGGCGACGGGAGCTGGGCATGAGCACATCAATCCCTTCGACCCCCCAAGCCCTGGCCAGCGACGCCGCCGCGTCCCCACCGCTCGCCGATGCCCACACCAACCTGCTGCTGCGTCTCGCCGCACCCGACTGCAACGCGGCCCTGCTGCGCCGCATCGTGCACGCGCTGGCGGCGGCGCGCGATGCCGGACACGTTTGCCTCGACGTGAAGCTCTGGTGCCACGACGAAGCCGCGGCGATCTGCCCCGAAACCGAGGCTCCGCGAGGTCCGGAGCTTGAGATGGCGACGATCCGCGCCGAGCTGCTGCGCACCGGCGTGGTCGCGCACGTTGCCGAGCGAGCGGGGCGCCCAGCGGGTGCCGCGGCCGGTGACCCGGCCGGTGCTCCACCCCATGCCCAAGCGCGAGGCGTCGCGGCCGAAGCTGCCGAAGCCATCGCCAAGCCGCTCGTTCTCGACGCCCAAGACCGCCTTTACTCACTGCGACACTACCGGGCCGAACAGTGCATCGCCGGGTTTGTGCTCGAACGTCTGCAGCGCCCGGCAACGCCCCCACCCGAGCAGCTGCGCGCGACCCTCGCGGATCTCGGCATGCTGCCCGCGGACGCCGACGGCGAACCCGACTGGCAGCTCGCCGCCGTCGTCGCCGGCGCCTCGCGCGCGCTGACGGTGCTGTGCGGCGGCCCCGGTACCGGCAAGACGACAACCGTCGCCAAGCTGCTCAGCGTGCTGCTGCACGACAACCCCAAGCTGCGCGTGGCCATCGCCGCGCCGACCGGCAAAGCCGCCGCGCGCTTGGGCGAAGCGCTGCAGGAACGCGGCGCCGAGCGCCCGGAACTGCAGCAGCCGCTGGCGCAGCTCGAGCCCCGCACGCTGCACCGCCTGCTCGGCTACCTGCCGCTGGATGATGCATTCCGCTTCGGCCGCAACCGCCGCTTGCCGTACGACCTCGTCATCGTCGACGAGGTCTCGATGGTCGACCCCGCCATGTTTGCCGCACTGTGCCAGGCGATGCCCGATGCGGCACGCCTGGTCCTGGTCGGCGACAAGGACCAGCTCGCCGCCGTCGCCGCCGGCCAGGTGCTCGGCGACCTGTGCGGTGCGGCCCAGCCCGAACGCGGCGTTGGCGCGACCTTTGCTGCGTATCTGAAGCAAGCAACCGACATGGTCGTCGCAAGCCAACCTATCGCAAGCCAGCCCATCGCGAGCCAGCCTATCGCGAGCCAGGATCCGGGCGCCGCAAACCCGGCGATCGCGCCGGCGCGCATTGCCGACGCCACCGTCGCGCTGTGGCAAAACCACCGCTTCGGCAAACAGCCGGGCATCGGTGCCTTTGCGCAGGCGTTGATGCGGCGCCAGCCGGAGACGGCGCTGCACAGCCTCGAAGCCGGCCACCCCGACCTGAGCCTCACGAGCAACATCGAGACGGCTCTCGACGCGATCCAACCCGAACTGCTGCAGCTGCTCGACGCCGCGCGCAGCAACGACGCCAAGCGCGCGCTCGACGCCATCCCGCGGGCACGGGTGCTCTCCGCGCAGCGCCTCGGCCCCACCGGCGCCGTGCAGCTCAACCGGAGGATCGAGCAGCGCCTCGCCGAACTCGGCCACATCCGCGCGGACGAGCCCTACTACGTTGGACGGCCCATCTTGATCACCGCCAACGACCACCAGACCCGCATCTGGAACGGCGACCTCGGCGTTGTCGGCCGCAGCAAGGAAGGCCAGCCCATCGTTTGGATCCCCGATGCCTACGGCGGCGTGCGCGAACTGACGCCCCGCCGCCTGCCGGCCCACGAAACCGCATGGGCCATGACCGTGCACAAAGCCCAGGGCAGCGAGTTTGCCCACGTGCTGCTCGTGCTGCCCGAACGCCCCGGCCCCTTGTGGAATGCGTCCCTGATCTACACCGGCGTGACGCGGGCGCGCCAGCGCGCCATCGTCTGCGCGCAGCGCGACCTGTTGGCCAACGGTTTGGCGTCCTGGCCGCGCCGCCGCAGCGGCTTGGCAGACGCGCTACGCAGCCAGTAATCCGCGCCAAGGCTGGCGAGCAGGATTCCGGTTCTGACCACGAGTTCGTCAACGGCCTGCACCTGCGCAAGCTTGTAGATCGAGAGCTCGTTGGCGCTAGCGGTCGCCGCGCTCGCCACTGTCTCCGCGCCCACCACGTCGCCGGCGGAAGCCGCCGCGATCGCCCGGACCACCAAACCAGATCGTGTCCGACAGTAGCTCGCGCAACACCGACGTCGCGTAGCCGCCCTTGGGCAGCGTGAAGCGCAGCTCGGTGCCGCCCTCGACCGCATCGGCGCCGGCGTCGGTCACCGGCATGCGGAGCGGCCGACGTTCGCCGCTGGCGAGGCCAAACGGCAGGCCGTCGAAGGCGTCTTCTTGGAGGCCTACATCCTGCAGCGCGGTGCGCTCGATCTCGCGCGGCTCGCCGGTTGGCTGGGTCATCTTGGGGCCCGGCATCGGTCCCGATGGCGAGACTTCCATGGCGTCGCAGCGCGCCTGTTCGGCGGCGAGGTCTTCGACGGCAAAACACGCGCCGTTGCGGTGCAGCTGCGCTAGATCGCCGCGCATCAGCTTGCCGAGCGACTGGATGCGGGCCGCGATGGTGCGGTTGAAGACTTCGCTTTGCACCGCCGACAGCATCAGGCCGAACACGCGCCGCGGCATGCGCCGCGCAGCCGATCGCGCATCGCCAGCCAGGACTTCGAGCCCCTTCTGCAGGTTGGAGCCGCGCTTGCCAAATCGCTGTTCGCCGAAGTAGTTCGGGACGCCAGTCGCCGCCATCTCCGCGAGGTTTTCGCGCGCGCGTTCGAGATCGCCCTCGACGGTGTCGCGCAGCAGGATCACGAAGCGATTGCCGCGCAGGTGCCCGAGCCGCAGCTTGTTGCCGTGGCGCGAGACGTCGAGGATCTTCATCCGGTCGTCGTCGATCTGCTCCAGTGCGCGCTCTTCGCCGCGTTCGATACTGATCCACTGGCGACTGACCGAACGCGAGTCCTTGAGCCCGGCGACGCCAAACTGCTTCTGGTCGCGGTTGAGCTGCTGGCCGAGATTCTTGAGCATGTCGATGGTCGACAGCCCGCGCTTCTCAACCCACACCCACAGGTGCGGCCCATCGCCCGACGGCATGTAGGCAGGCACTTCCTCAACGAAGAAGTCCTCGGGCTCGACCTTGTAGCGGCCGCGGAAAAAGCCCGCCCGACAGCCTCGCGGGATCGGGCGCATAGGCTTCAACGTCAATCCTTCTTGGCCTTCGCCTTCGTCTTGCTCTTGGCTTTGCGCGCCTTCTTTTCGGCGCGCTTGTTGGTCGCGGCATCGCTGGCCGCCTCGGCTCCTCCACTCGCGTCGGCGCCCGCGCTCGCGTCGGCGCCACCGGCCTCGACCGCAGCGCCGACCTTCTCGCCATCGCCCTTCTCGCCATCGGCACGCTCTTCGGCCTTGTAGGCGGCCACGGGGTCGCGCCCGGTTGCGTATGCGAGCAGACGGGCGACTTCATCGCGCATCTGCTTGCGGTCGACGATGCGATCGATCTGGCCCTTTTCGAGCAAGAACTCGGAGCGCTGGAAGCCCTTGGGCAGCTCCTTCTTGATCGTCGTGGCAATGACGCGCGGGCCGGCAAAGCCGATCAGCGCACCGGGCTCCGCAATCAAGAAATCACAGGCCGACGCAAACGATGCGGTGACGCCGCCCGTGGTCGGGTGGGTCATGACCGAGATCGAAACGCCGCCGGCGCGGTGCAGCCGCTGCAGCGCGCCGCAGGTCTTGGCCATCTGCATCAGCGAGACGGCGCCTTCGTGCATACGAGCGCCACCCGAGCAGGCAAACAGCACAACCGGCAGCTCCTTGTCGAGAGCCTCTTCGCACAGCCGCGCGATCTTCTCGCCGACGACCATGCCCATCGAGCCACCGAGGAACTTGAAGTTCATCACGCCGAGCGCGCACGGGATGCCCTTGATGGTCGCAAAGCCGGTGACCATCGCGTCGTTCTCGCCGCTCTTGCTGCGCGTCGCGATCAGCTTCTCGCCGTAGGGCACGCGGTCGTGGAAGCCGAGCACGTCCTCGGCGCCGAGGTTGATGTGGATCTCGTCAAACGAGCCCTCATCCGCCGTCAGCGCGATGCGCTCACGGGCCGGCAGCGTGAAGTGATAGTTGCAGGTCTGACAGACCCGGTGGCGCTGCTCGAACTCCTTGCGGAAGAGCATTGCGCCGCAGGACTCGCACTTGATCCAGAGCCCACCGGGCATGTCCTTCTTCTTGCCGAAGCGCGTCCAAGCCATGTCGTTTGCCATTCAGGATTTGAGGGGGATCTGGCCAGGATAGCCGCGTCCGTGGGTTCGAGCCACCTTTCGGCTCGTGGTTTCGGTCGGTCGTTTCTGACTTTGGACACCGTCGCGTGCCCCAGCTAAGAAACGGCTCTGCCTAGCTAGTCTCCGCCGGCCACCGCAGAACGAGCTTGCGCCGCCTCGGCGAGCGCACGCAGCTCAGCGATACGCGCGGTGCGATCGTCCGCTCCGAACACCGCCGTGCCGGCCACAAAGACGTTGGTCCCGGCCGCAGCGCTGTCGCCGATGCTCGCCGGCGCGATGCCGCCATCCATCGAAATCTCGCCCTGGAAGCCCATCTCACGCAGCTGCGTGGCCTTGGCCAGCACGCTCGGCATGAACTTCTGGCCGCCGAAGCCGGCGAACACGGACATGATCAGGACCAGGTCGAGCTGATCGAGATACGGGCGCAGCCGCTCGATCGGCGTATCCGGCTGCACCGACAGGCCAGCCTTTTTGCCGCGGCCGCGGATCTTGCGCAGCAGCTCGCCAACATCGCCGGCACCGTCTTCGACCGCACTCTGGCCTTCGACCTCAATATGGAACGTGAGCAGATCCGAGCCCGCGTCGAGGAACGCATCGGCATACTTCCACGGGTCCGAGATCATCAGGTGCGTATCGAGCGGCTTGGTCGCGCACTTTTTGATCGCCTCGACGATGAACGGCCCAAAGGTCAGGTTGGGCACAAAGTGCCCGTCCATGACGTCGAGGTGCAGCCAGTCGCAGCCGGCTCGCTCGACCGACTGCACTTCTTCGCGAAGGCGGGTGAAGTCGGCGGCGAGGAGCGACGGGGCGATGCGAACCGGATGCATGCCGTCAGTATGCCGCCGCGGAGCCGCCGCTGCGATGGTCGGCTACGCCGATGCGGGTCCCGTTGGACAATACTTCGATCGCAAAGATCTGCGCGATGCCGCGCGGACGCTCGGCAAACTGGTGGCCCTTTTCGAGCAGCGCGCGCCGCACGTCGCCGGGCAGCGCCAGCGCCTCCCACTGCATGGTCTTGGGCCGCCACTGGTGGTGCACCCGCGGCGCCCGCACGGCTCGCTCGAGCGGCATACCGTGATCGACGCCGTTGAGCAGCACCTGCAACACCGCCGTGATGATGCGGCCGCCGCCCGGCGCGCCGAGCACGTAGCGCACGCGGTCGCGTTCGAGCACGATCGTCGGGGTCATCGACGACAGCATGCGCTTGCCGGGCTGGATCGCGTTGGCTTTGCCGCCAACGAGTCCAAACTGGTTGGGCACGCCCGGCTTCGCCGAGAAGTCGTCCATCTCGTTGTTGAGGAAGAAGCCGGCGCCGTCCGCCACCACGCAGGCGCCAAACGTCGAGTTGATCGTCGTCGTGCACGACACCGCGTTGCCGAGCGAATCGACAATCGAGAAGTGCGTGGTGTCGTCGCTCTCTTTTGCGCCCGGCGGCAGCCCCGGCGCCACTTCGCTGACCTTGTTGAGGTCGATCGTGCTGCCGAGCTTGTCGGTGTACTTGCGCGAGATCAGGCCTTCGAGCGGCACTTCGTAGTGGTCGGGATCACCGAGCCAGCGCGAGCGATCGGCATAGGCGCGCCGCATCACCTCGGAGAGCAGGTGGATGGAGTCGCTCGATCCATAGCCGAGCTTTTTGAGGTCGTAGCGCTCCAGCATCTGGAGCATCTGCAGCACCGCCACACCGCCCGAAGACGGCGGCGCCATGCTGATCACTTCGTAGCCGCGGTAGCGCCCGCGCACCGGCTCGCGCTCTTTGGCCTCGTAGCCGCGCAGGTCGTCCAGCGAAACAAAGCCGCCGTCGCGCTTCATGTGGGCGACCAGCGTCTCGGCGGTCTCACCTTCGTAGAAGCCCTTCAGGCCGCGGTTGGCAAAGCGCTCCAGCGTTGCCGCGAGGTCGCGCTGCACGAGCACTTCGCCCTGCTCGAGCGGGCGATCGTCGACAAAGAAGATCTTGCGCGTCGTCGCAAAGCGGCCGAGCACGCGCTGCTTGCTGCGTAGCGATGATGCCAGGTGGCGGCTGACCGGAAACCCTTCGCGGGCGAGGCGAATCGCCGGCTGCGCCAGGTCGGTGAGGCTGCGCGTGCCGTATTTTTGCAGCGCGTAGAGCAGGCCTGCAGGACTGCCCGGCACGCCGGCTGCCGTGACGCCCGTCTGCACCTTGTCGCGGTCGACGCTGCCGTCAGCGCGCAGATACATGTCGCGGCTTGCCGAACGCGGCGCGCGCTCGCGGAAGTCGATGCTGGTCGTCGTGCCGTCGGCGAGACGGATCACCAGGAAGCCCCCGCCGCCGAGGTTGCCAGCCTGTGGGTAGGTGACCGAAAGGGTCAGCGCGACCGCAATGGCCGCATCCACGGCATTGCCGCCCTTTTCGAGCACGTCGAGGCCGATCGCCGTAGCGCGCGGCTCTTGGCTGACCACAGCGGCGTTCTTGCCGTGGGCGACCATGTCGTTGGGGACCATGTCGCTGGCGATCGGGGCGCCGACTGGGATCGGCGCTTCCGAGTGAAGGGCATCTGCCTGAGGGAATCCTGCCTGAGGGAATCCTGCCCCGATCGACCCGAATCCGCTCAGCGCCAGCGTGCCCGCCGCCGCCGCCAAAAAGGACGTCCCTGGCCGCAGCAGCAAGTGCCGCAGCCATCCGCAGCCGAGGCCGCTCATGCCCCGCCGCTCCCAGCCGGGCCGCCCGATGGACGACCACCCGCTTCGCCACTGCTCGCTTCCGAGCCACCGGGCTCATGGCTGCCGAGCCCTTCGCCAAGCTTGACACCCTGCTCGTTGAGATACGTCAGCACCCGCTGCACCTCTTCCTCGGTGCCCTCGAGCTCGAGCGCGATGAAGCCCCCCTCGTCGGTGACCGACGCCCCGCGGATGTTGACCACGACGTCAAACGCGCGGTTGATCTGGTAGAGCAGCGGCTCGCGCACCAAATCCTGGGTGAACTCGAAATGGATCTTCTTCTTGGTCTTCACGGAAGGGTTCAAACGCCCGAATGCGGGCGGCCCCGCAGCATAGCCGCCAGCGCCACCACCACGTGATCATTCTCGCACCGCACCAGAATTGCCCCTTGCGTCGCCTCGCCCGGTGGCTACCCTCCCCCGCACACGGTCGCGTAGCCAAGTGGTTAGGCAACGGATTGCAAATCCGTCTACGGCGGTTCGATTCCGCCCGCGACCTCATCCCCTCCTGGCAAATCTCAGCATTGCTAGGACGCCAAGCGGCCACGGCCAGCTGGGATGCGAGCACGAAAGCCCAGTCCCAGATCATGGGCGTCAAGGGATCGGACGACCGGGAAGCGGACGACAGCCCTTCTTGCCGCAACAGCAAGGGCGTATTGAGCCAAATTGAGGCTGGACGCCTCTACCCACATGATGCCCCTGCAACGCGCGAAAAACCGGCCGATCAAGGCCCTGGTCCTACTCGCCATTAGCGCGACTACCAGCTGCAACAGCTACAAAACAACGTGGCTGAACTCACAAGTCGCTAGGCAAGTACCGCCTTCCGCGAGGACCTCATCACCGATTGTGAGGCAAGGGGACATTCCGACCGATATGCCCTTGTCGCTCCCGGTGATACGTGTCGACGGCGAGT
>JBGCDH010000156.1:0-13050 GCA_045105235.1 Planctomycetota bacterium
GAAAGGGCGGCGTGAGAGACACGCCCGCATCCTACGAGCCGCCTGGCGTTCCGTCGCGGTCGACAAGCTCGATCGCGTTGCCCCACGGGTCGACCAAGTTCAAAACGCGCACGCCATCGCTGCGCCGGTGGCTGGGCCCCATCTTGGCGACGTCGGGCCGCACCAGCGTCAGGCTCGGTGGCGTCTGCCGGCTCGAGACGAGGTGCAGCTCCAGCCCGTCGAAGTGGAGCACCGCTCGCTCCTTGCTGAAGCGATCCAGCCGGCACCGGAACGTGCGCTGGTACCACTCGATCGCCCGCGGCACGTCCGCGACCTGCAGGGTGACGTGATGCAGCCGTTCGGGAGCGCTTTCGTCGACCTCGACCGGCGGCTCCTGGCACAGGAAGTCCGGGTTCTTGACCTGGTCGTCAAGCGCCTTTTGGAGCTGCTTGGCCAGCGCTGGCTCCTCCTTGCGAAGGCGTTTGAGCAGCTGCTTTCGCTGCGGACCGTTGAGGTCCATCGCGTATTCAAAATAGTCGTCAAGTTCGGACACGGGGGCGTTTTCGCGGGCAGCAGGCGCCTGGACGCAGGTTCCGGAATATCTGCCGACTTGCGCGTAGTCTCTCGCGATGCCCGCGAGACACAGCCCTTCCGCCGACGAAAAACGAACGCGCAAGCGACGAATATGGCTCCTCACGGGTGCCGCCGTCGCCTTCCTGGCGCTGCTGCTGGGCTCGATTTGGCGCAGCGACAACGTTCGGCGCAGTGCCAGGATCCGGGTCGCAGATTCGGCTGGACGTGCCGTCGTCGGGCGACAGGTCGCCGTCAAGTTCCACCAGTGGTTTGGGCGTCGCCAGGTCCTTCTCGGCACAACGGATTCGCTGGGATACGTCTCCACAGCCGCTCTCAAGACGCCCTGGCAGGACTGGGCGTGGCTTGGCTACTACGAGGCATCCTGCTTCCTCAGCGACCAAGCGCTGACCGGCACGACCCTCGGCGACAAAACCGTGGTCAACGTCGAAGCACTTGGCTCCGTGTCCGTGCAGCTCGTCGATCCGGACGGCCAGCCCTGGATCGCCACGGGTGTCGAGAATGCGACTGCCTACTGCACCGCGGGCAAATCGGCCTTCGATTCGCGTGGGCGCGCAACGTTCGACCATGTCACGTGCAATACCAGAGCCAAGATCCGAGTGGATCTTCACGACCTTCGATTCCACTGCGAAGCCGAACGCCAGTCACCATCAGCAAGCGGCGAGAACGTAGAGCTGACGATCACTGTCCCGCAACCTGAGCTGATGGTTCGCGGCCGCATCGAGGACGCCAGGGGCCAACCACGTCAGGGTCGTTTTCATTTCAACCTGAAATCACATCTCGGCAAGAACACGCACGCCAAGGTGACAACGAAAGAAGACGGCTCGTTCTCTATCTACTCAGAGAGCCGTATTCACCCGATCTCCTTGACGATCGCGCCCGTGGACGGAACGTCACGGGCAGGGCTCTCCAAGACGACCGAAGAACAGCCGACCGAGGCGCTCGACTTCGGCACGTTTACGCTCGATGGCTGAACGGTCTCCCCTTGCGGTCTCCCACCGCGGCAGCTCCCCACTCCGCCACGCCTCTGTTACGTACTGACTACCAGCTTCGCATCCCGCGCCGCGTATCGTTGCGCAGATCGAAGCCATGAACAACCGATCGAACCGCGCATTCCTCACGCTGCTGGCCACCAGCGTGTCCATTGCCATCACCGCGAACGGCCAGGCCGTTGCGCAGGATGCACCCTCGCCGAGCACGCCCGCTCTGGACGCCTTGCAATACCGCAACGTCGGGCCGACCCGCGGCGGCCGGGCGACCGCCGTCTGCGGCGTCGTGCAGGAACCCGGCACGTTCTACATGGGCGCGACCGGCGGCGGCGTCTGGAAGACCACCGACTTCGGCAACCGCTGGCGCAACGTCTCTGACGGCTTCTTTGCGACGCCATCGATCGGCGCAATCCGCGTTGCCAGCACGGACCCGGCGCTGGTTTGGGTCGGCACCGGCACCGACGGCCTGCGCAGCAACATCATTCCGGGCCGCGGCGTCTACCGCTCGCAGGACGCGGGCAAGACGTGGCAGATGATGGGCCTCGAAAACGCCGGCCAGATCGGGGCTGTCGAGATCGACCCGACCAACCACGACATCGTCTACGTCGCGGCAATCGGCAACGCCTTTGCGCCAAACGAAGACCGCGGCGTCTACAAGACGACCGACGCCGGCGCGAGCTGGCAGCGCGTCTTCCACGTTTCGCCGACCTGCGGCGCCGTCGACATCGAACTGCACCCTGCCAACCCGCAGATCGTCTACGCATCGATGTGGGAAGCCGAGCGCAAGCCCTGGACGATCAAGAGCGGCGGCACCGAAGGCGGCGTGTGGCGCAGCCAAGACGGCGGCGCCAGCTGGAGCCAGCTCGGTGGCGGCCTGCCAACCGGCATCGTCGGCAAAAGCGATCTCGCCGTTTCCTTCGCTGAGCCCGACCGCATCTGGGTGCTGATGGAAGCCAAGGAGAAGCCCGGCCTCTATCGGTCCGATGACCGCGGCGAGACGTTTGCATTTATCTCCAACCAACGCGGGCTTCTCGACCGACCATTCTATTACTGCAACATCGACTGCGATCCGACCGACGCCGACCACCTGTTTGTTTGCGCGACCGGCTTTCATGAGTCGACCGATGGCGGCAAGCGCTGGCGCCGGCGCTTCACGCCGCACGGCGACAACCACGAGATCTGGATCCATCCCGAGAACCCAGAGCTGATGGTCCAGTGCAACGACGGCGGCGCCAACGTCACGACCGACGGTGGCAGCACCTGGTCTCGCCAGGACAACCAGCCAACGGCCGAGCTTTACCAGATCGCGGTCGACGATCGCTTTCCCTACTGGCTCTACGCGGGCCAGCAGGACAACAGCACCATCCGCGTGCCGAGCCGCCCACCGCACCCAGCTCCCGGCGGCACAACATCGTTTTGGGAATCGGTCGGTGGCTGTGAAACCGGCCCAGCCGTGCCGAAACCCGGCAACCCCAACATTGTCTACGCCAACTGCAAAGGCCGTTTCGGCGTCTACGACCACCGCACGGGACAGGAGCGGCAGTACTACGTCGGCGCCGAAAGCCTCTACGGCCACAACCCGAAGGACCTGCAGTTCCGCTTCCAGCGTGTCGCCCCCATCACGGTTTCGCCGCACGACCCGAACCGCGTCTACCACGGCTCACAGTTTTTGCATGTGACCGAGGACGGCGGCGTCAACTGGCGCACCATGTCGCCGGACCTGACGGCGTTCGAAGCGGACAAGCAGGTCAACTCCGGCTACCCGATCACGCGCGACATCACCGGCGAAGAGTACTACTCAACGCTCTACGAAATCGCCGAGTCGCCGGTGCAGGCCGGCGTCCTGTGGACGGGCGCCAACGACGGCCCGATCCACGTCTCGCGCGACGGCGGCCGCACGTGGCAAGACGTCACGCCCGCAACGGCCGCCGGCGGCCGCGTGCAGACGATTGAGCCGTCCTGGCAAAATCCGGCCACCGCCTACGCCTGCGTGCTGCGCTTCCAGCTTGGCGATGCCACGCCCCACGTCTACCGAACCGACGACTTCGGCGCGAACTGGCAGCGCCTCGACAACGGCCTGCCGGCCAACTGCCCGACTCGCGTCGTGCGCGAAGACCCGCAAGACCCAAACGTACTGTTCCTCGGCACGGAGTGGGGCATGTTCGTCTCGCTCGATCGCGGTGACAGCTGGCAGAGCTTCCAACAGAACCTGCCGATCGTCCCCGTCACGGACTTGCTGGTGCACCACGACGACCTCGTCGTCTCAACGATGGGCCGTTCGTTTTGGATCCTCGACGACGTCTCCGCGGTGCGCGCACTGCGCACAGCCGAGCGTGCGCAGCCGACGCTGCTCGCGCCCCGCACGGCGGTGCGCACGCGCTTGCGCGGCGCTGGAGCGCAGATTCACTACGCCCTGCCGGCAGACGTCGACGAGCTGCGACTGGAAATCCGCCTCGCTTCCGAACCGGACAGCAAGCCGCTGCGCACGATCGCAGCGCGCAAGCGCAGCGACCGTCAAGGGCAGGGCGGCCGTGCCCAGGGCAATCGCGATCAGGGTATGCGCGCACCGTTCCAACGCGGCGGCGGGCGCCGCGGCCTCGCAGCAGAAGCAGGCCTGCATCGCTACACGTGGGATATGCGTCGCAGCGGGCTGAGCGGCACAAGCCGCGGTCCGATGGTGATGCCAGGGACCTACGAGCTGCGCCTCGTGCACGCGGGCGGGCAGAGTTCGCAGACCCTTGAGGTCGAGCTCGATCCGCGACTTGCCGCAACCGGCGTGCGCGTTGCGGACCTGCAGGCGCAGGCCGAGATGATTCTGCGGGTGCAGGAGCTGCGGCAGCGAGCCGATGAGCTCACGCGTCGCATTCGTCGACTTTCGCGCGCGCAGATGATGGAATCGCGCGCCACCCGGCTGGAAGCGATCCGCAGCCAGCTCGTCAACGCCAACGAGACCTACCCGCGCCAAATGCTCGCATCACAGATTCGCTACCTGGGATCGATGCTCGACCGCGCCGACCAACGACCGGGCCAGGACACCTACCGCCGCTACGAGCAGCTCGACAAGGCGCTGACGAAGTGTGAGCAGCAGCTTGCCGCATTCGAAAAATGACGCGTGCCGCTCTTCAGATCCTGCTGGTTGAGGATGAGCCGAGCCTGCGTCGCGTGCTGGCCCGCGGCCTCGCGATGCACGGCTTCGAAGTCACTGCCGCCGAGCTGCCCGAAGAGGCGATCGCCCACGTTCGCTCCGGGTCGCGCACCTTTGACGCGATCGTCAGCGATCTCGACCTGCCCGTCATGGACGGCATCGAGCTGCTGACGAAGCTGCGAGCCGCCGGCTGCGCGGCGCCCTTTTTGCTCTGCACGGGCTTTCTGCACGACGACGGCCGCGCGCGCGCCAAAGGAGCCGGCGTCGCCGCCATCCTCACCAAGCCCATCCTGGCAGCGGACATCGCCAAAGCCGTGCACACGGCGGTGGCTCGGACGTCCTAGTGTAGTGCATCTGGTAGACGGGGAATAATCCGGGATGCGAGGGCGTTCGTCGCAAGGTGCTGCGACGAATGGGCCGAGCAGGACGACCACAGCGCAGACCTACCCAGGCATTCTGCCTCTCTGCACCGACCAGAGCGGGGTCCGCCCCTAGCGCAGCGGCCCTTGGCAAGGGAAGATCGCCGCTGTCCGCGCGTCTCCAAGCCTGCCATGAGTCGACCCAAAGCCCGCCCCCTCGCCACCTCCTCCTGGCTGCTGCCGATCGTATTCTTGGCGCAGGCGATGCCCGCGCAGCAAGCGTCGCCACAGGCCGTTGGGCAGTCGCTGCAAACGCCGCTCGGCACCGGCAGCGTGGCTCGAGAACGAGCGGCCACGCGCGAGGCGACGACGGTTCTGTGGGTGCAGTACGGCGATGACCTACGCCGCTTTCGCGAAGAGTCGGACTACTTGCTCGACCTGCAGCGTCGCTTTCGCGCCAAGGGACTTGCCGTAGCCGTGTCGATGCCGCCCGCCTCGGCAAAAGCCCTGGCAAAGGAAGGCATCGACCTTCTGATCGTGGCCCTCGACCAAGGCGACGGCAAAGCAGCCTACGCCACGAGCGTGACCAAAGGGCTCACGGGCCCCGTGCGCGCCCGCGTCCCGCGGCTCGACGGCGTCTTGGATATCGTCGAACGGTGCCTGCAAGGCGACGCCGAGCAACCCAACATCGACGCGCTCTACCGGTCTCTCGATAGCCTCGTCATGAACGTCGCCGACGGCGGCGAGTTCGACCCGCAGATCAAGGCATGCCTCGAGGGCCTGCCTCACTCGGGAACCGCGCACGCATGCGCCGTGCTCAACGAATGGTGGTGCAACGGCGATCTTGAGGCAGCGCGCAAGGCCACCCGCCGCGCGATCGACGCGCTGCGCGGCGAAAGCCTGCCGATGATCCGCTTCGCCGACCTCGTGCTGCGCGGCGATCGCAACGACCGGCAAGTCGCCACCGACGTCCTGCTGGGTCTCGAACCAGCCGTTGGATCCAGCAGTACGCCATTGGCCCAACTGATCCATCTCCGCGCGCTGCTGATGGCCGGCCAGGACCGTCGCGCTGGACGCATCGCGGCCAAGCTGCCCAAACAGCTCGAAGGGAAACCCGTCCTGCAGCTCGTGTTCGCCGAGACGCTGATGGAGGCTGCTGTGCCCATGGTGTTCCGGGATGCCGCCGAGCAGGCGTTCGCCAAGGCCGAAGACAAGGGCGCCGATCGTCAATGGCTCTACGGCACGCGCCACAAGATCCTCAAGCGCTGCGGCGACGACAAAGCCGCCGAGGAGCTTGCCGTGAAATACCGCGCGACCGGCAACAACAGCCTGAACAACGACGCCTGGTATCTGATGGTGCGCCCCGCCACGCTCGGCCGCTTCAACACCATCGCGCTCGCGCAGTGCGAGGAAATGCTTCGCCAAGAAGGCGCCAACGTCGACTTCAATAGCGTCGACACGGCGGCGCTAGCGTTCTTCCTCAACGGCAAGATCGAGGAAGCCGTCAAGATGCAGACCGACGTCCGCAAGCAGGGCGGAACGGGCACGACCTACAGCGCGCGGCTACGCCGCTACACAGAGTCGCAGGCACTGGCCAAAGCGCAGGCCGCCAAGGACGCCGCCAAGAAACGCTAGTGTAGTGCAGCTGGTAGACCGCCGCGCTCCGTTCGGAGTGATTCACCGATCCCGGGCATCAATCGCCGGACGGCACGAGGCGGTAGACCCGACCGGTCTTCTCGGTAAAGACCATCAGCAAGAGTTCGCCGTCCGGCTCTTCGGCGTAGCTCGACGGCTGCGAGGGCGTCTTCGCCAACTGCACAACCTCGCTCGCCGGCGACGTATCGCCGTCGCCGGCAATCCGGCAGGCCCACGCGCGCCGCGTCAAAAAGTCGCTGTAGACAAACCATCCCTGCAGCTCCGGAATGCCCTTGCCGCGATAGACGTGACCGCCGGTGATCGAACGCCCCACGCGGTGTTCGTAGGTGGCAACCGGCGCAATCGCTCCTTCGGGAGTTGGCAGCTTGCTGCGACGACGCGCAAACGTCGTATCCCCTTCCAAGCTGTTCCAGCCGTAGAAGCCGCCACGCGTCAGTCGATTGACCTCTTCGATACGATCTTGACCGACGTCGGCCGCCCACAGCTCGCCCGTGGCCCGGTCAAACGACATGCGCCAGACGTTGCGCAGCCCGTAGCACCAGATTTCACCGCGCGCGTCGTCCTGCTCGGCAAACGGATTGTCGGCCGGGATCTTGTAGGGCTGCGCTGCCGTTGCGGCCCGAACATCGATGCGCAGCACCTTGCCCAGCAGCATGCGCAAGCTCTCGGCATTGCCGTAGGGATCGTGCGCGGCGCCACCATCGCCGAACGCGATGTAGAGCATGTTGTCGGGACCGAACACGATCGTGCCGCCGTTGTGGTTGCCAAACGGCTGGAACACCTCCAGCACCCGCAGCTCCGTTGCCAAATCGACGCTCGGCTGGCCGTCCGTCATCGACACGGTGTAGCGCGCCACGACCGACTGCCGGTCGCTCTTGCGCTTGCCGCGCGCCATCGGCTCCCGCCGCGAGTCGATGCGCTCGGACCAGTAGGCCCAAACGTGGTGGTTGGTTGCGTAATCCGGATCAAACTGGAAGCCGAGCAAACCCTCCTCCCAATTTTTGGTCAGCACCTGCTCAGACAGATCGAGCAGCACCGATCGCTCCGAGCGCTTGCCATCGCGCGGCACCCGCAGAACCTGCCCCGGCTGCGTGACAACATACGCGTGCTCCGAATCGTTGGGCGCAAACGCTACAAACAGCGGCTGCACAAAGTCGTCCTGGCCAGGGAAGGCGTCCTCGTAGCCAATCGCCGGGCCGGCCGGCAGCGCAGCGGCGGGCTCGTCCTGCTGACGACCATCTTGAGCTAGTCCCTCTCGGACGAGGCCTGCGGGAGCTGCGAACAGAAAGGCGGTCGCAAGTGCGGAAAACGATAGGCGGCAGGTTGGCATATGCAGGGGCGGGGCAGCGCTTGCTGCCGCAAGGCAGCGGGTGAGTAGATAGATGGCGGGAGCGGGACCGACCGGCGACGCAGTGTGTACGACGAGGCGCCAAGCGATCAATAGGCGGCCGGTGCTGCTAACGGCCGGCACCAATCGGAGAACCTGGCGGCAGCGGCAACGACGGCATCCGGCGCGCCTCGACGTCGTCGCGCTCGAGGAAGTTGCGGATGCGGCGCGACAACGCACGTTCTCGCCCGGCCGCAAGCCAATCCTCTCGGCCAAACCGCTGCCCACGAACGGTCGCGTGGTCCGCGATACGCTCTAGAAACACAGCCAGAGTGGCCCGCACGTCGGCGGCCACGCGAGCATCGCCAGAGAGCTCCAGCAAGCGGTCGACGAGCACCTGCTGCACAATCCGTTGCTCGATTCCGTAGCGGGTGACGTCCTGCGAAGGTGCTCCGAACGCCTGCTGCTCCAGGCGCTCGCAGATGTCGCGCAAGCTCAGCCCATCGCCGTCGTCGCGATGGATCAAGCGCGCCAAGCGCTCGCGGTGCAATAGGCCGTGCAGGGTGAGCTCGACCGCGTTCGCCGCCATCGCGACCGGGTCCAGCGGCTGGCCGGTTGCGCGCGGAAACCGCTCGGCCGTGGCCGGGTGCCCCGGGGGTGCGGGCGGGATGCGCTCGAGCATGCGCGGATCGAGCCGCAAAAACTCCGGCTGCAGCGTGCGGAGCACCACCTCAAGCGCACGCCGTTGGCGATCAAGAGAAACCCGCGTGTTGGCGGTTTGCCCATCGCCCTTGACCGCATGGCGGAAGTCGACACCGCCGATCAGCTTGAGCACGGCCTCCAACTGGAAACGATGGTGCAAGTAAAGCGGAACGAGCGCGTCTTCGAGCGACGCCAGGCTTTGTCCTGGTCGCAGCGCATCGATGCCAAAGCGACGCAATGCCAGCTGACGCACCTGCAGCTCCTGTTGGAGCTGCTCAATCGCGTCGGCACCGTTGTCCCACAGGCTGGCCAAGGGGTGGCTGGTGCCCACGCCGCGCGCGTCCTGGTCGGTCAAAAACACGTAGCCCTGCCGCAGGCCCGCCTGCACCGTTTCCTTGAGCTGTTCGGCCTCGTTTTGATCATCGCGAAACTGCGAGTAGCCGTAGACGATCGCCCATCGGTCGTAATCGCCAATGCCGGTATCGTAGGCGGTCGAGAAGTCGAGCTCTTCGCCATCGACAAAGACCAGCGGAGCCGGGTAGTCCATCACCGACGCGCGCCCATAGCTGCTCGCGGCAAAGTTGTGCGACAGGCCAAGCGTGTGGCCCACTTCGTGCGCCGCCAGCTGACGAATGCGCATCAGCGCGATCTTCTGCGCCAGGCCATCATCTCCGACGATCAGGTGCGACGCGCCGGGCGAGGCGCCCGCACGGCAGGCACCATCGGCGGCGTATGGCCCCTGCAAGCCGACGAACTTGAGGTGGTCTTGCCGCACGCGCAGCGAGCCGAGCAAGACGTTGCCCTTGAGAATCTGGCCGGTGCGCGGATCGGTAATACTCGAGCCATACGACCACCCGCGCGTGCGTCGGTGCACCCAGTGGATGACGTGGTAGCGAACATCCATTGGATCGGCACCATCCGGCAGCAGCTCGACGCGGAACGCGTCGCGAAAGCCAGCCGACAGGAATGCATCACTCCACCACGACGCGCCCTCGATCAGCGCCGAGCGAACCGGTTCCGGCGTGGCGCGGTCGACATAGTAAACGATCGGCTCGACCGCCTCGGATACGGCCTCCGCCGGCTCCTTCTTGACCAGGTGATGCCGCGCAATCCAGCGCTGGTGCAGCGAACCACCAAGGGGCGCCGCATAGTCCTGAAAGCTCGGCCCAAAGAAGCCAACGCGCGGGTCGGCCCGCCTCGGCTGGTAGGCGCCCTTCGCACCGAGCGCGGGCAAGCGGATCAGACTATGGTGCTGCCGCAGCGTCACGGCTTTGGCATCGGCCGCCGCCGTGGCAACCTCGCCGCGCGGCCGCTCGCTGGCGAAGGTCAGCAGAACCTCGATTTCGCTGTTGTCGGGAAACGCCTTGGTGCGCTCGAGCCACAGGGCACTGCGCTGCTTGTCCAGCCTGTAGCTCGCACCGTCACCCGCCATGCGCCGGCTGGCGCCCGTTGCATCGCGCACAAACCAGTCGGTCGCGTCGACCAACACACCACCTCGCGAACGCACGGCTTCGCCGCCTTCCTCGGTCACTGCCTTGGCGACAACTGGCAACGCTGCCAGCACCGCAGGCGCGAACGACTCGGCGACGGCGCGACGTTCGCCTGGGTCTTTGCTCAGGGCTCGAAACTTTAGGTTGCGTGCCAAGACCAGGACTTTGGCCCCAGCGCGATGGAAGTGGACGACGTGCTGCGGGCCGAGCGAGCCCCGGTCGAGCCCAATCGGATTGGAGCCGAGCCCCGAAGCGTTGGCCGTCGCGTAGAGCACATCCTGATCGAATGCAGTGAGGTGCAGGTAGAGCTTGCCAGCCTCTTCGTCGGCGTAGATGTCCACGAATCCCGGCAGGTGCTGCAGCTCCGCAACAAACTTCGCAATCGACGGCACCGGCTTCTTGCCTGACTTTGCAGCGCCTTGTCCGTCCGAATCTTTGGCGGCCGCAGCCGCGTGCGCAGGAACCGCTGGCGCGACCGGGGACTGGGCGCAGATTGGCGCCGCATGCGGGACAGAGACGCCAAAGAGCCACAACAGAACGATTCGTAGCATCCCTTCAGCATGACAGCCGCGCTGCGGCGCCGAGCCACGAATTGCGCCAGCCGCAGGAAGATTACGTTTCCGACGCGCGTCGTCGCGCCGCATCCCGGGCAGAATTGGGGAATGAATCGCCACGCCGCCGCGTTCATTCTCGCTTGCTGCACAGCTGCCCTGCCGGCGCAAGCGCTTACCTGGTGGGACAAGGGTCTCGAGGAAGCCCTCGTCGCTGCCAACGACGTTCCTGCCAAGCTCGTCATGCTCTACTGCTGGGAGGACAAGCACGAAACGTGCTCGGCCATGTTCAGCGGCACCATGTCGGACGAACGCGTGCAAAAGGAGCTCGGCGACTTCGTCTGCAAGGGCATCCAAAACGACGATGCGGGCAAGGCGGCATGGACCAAGTACCGCGTGCAGCGCGTGCCGACGGTGCTCTTCCTCGCGCCCAGCGGCGAAGTCGTCGACGCCGTGCTCGGCTACGCCACCAACGAACAGCTGCTGGGCGATTTGCAGCGGATACGAACCGGCACAGACACCATCCCCGAGTTGCGCAAAGCGCTCGACGCCGGCACTGCCGAGCTGCCCAAGATGCTCCTGTTGATGCAGAAGCTGCGGCAAATCGACCGCGCCGACGAGGCCACCCAAGTCATCGACGCCATGATCGCCAAGGACCCCCGCTGCAAGACCGAACAGGCGGCCGAAGCGATGCTGTGGCGCATCAGCAAACAGTCGCTTGCAGCCGATATCGCGCCCAAAGACTACGACCTCACGGAGCTCCGCCGGTTCCTCAAGACGCAGCGCAACAAGCGGATCAAGTTCCTTGGCTATGACCGCATGGCCGCGGCAGAGCTTCGCCGCGAAGACCTGAAGGCGGCCTGCGCGGCCGCCGAAAAAGCCTGGAAGAGCATCCCCGAAGACGAAGTGATCGGCTGGGGACAGAACATCGCAACCATCGCCTACCGCCGCTGGAAGGACCTCAACGCCGCCAACAAGGCGTTTCTGAAGAAGGCGCTCAAGATCAGCAAAGCAACGCTCAAGGCCATCGAAAAGCGCCACCAGCAGGAGCCCGACAAGACGTTCCTCGGCAACGCCATGTATCTGCATGCGGCCGTGCTGCTGGTCAATGGCAAGCGCAAGGATGCGCTGAGCCTGATGGACCAAGCCATGGAAATCGATCCGAAGAACGAATCCCTGCCGGCCGCCAAAGCCAACTGGGTCAAGGGCAACAAGTAGCGGCCGCTACGTGGTGTTGCGTCGCGTCGCCTATTGGAACGCCTCGCGCAGCAGCGCTTCGAGCTCTTGCCAGGACGCGGCGTCGGCATCCGCGCTGTAGGCCATCGGGAGGTCAAACTGCTTGCCCTTGGCCGTCGCGTCCCGGTTGGTGAAGCCGTGCATCGCATCTGGATAGATGACTGTCTTCACCGCCGGACAGCCGCCGAGCACCATCTCCTCTTCGACCTCGGCGACCTGCTTGGTCGGCACCATCTCATCGCGGCCACCGTGGCAGATCAGCACACGCGCTTTGACGGAGTTGGGCTTGGCGCGCTGCTCGGTGGCAAGGCTGCCATGAAAGCTGGCAACCGCGTCTAGGTCCGCGCCCTTGCGCGCCATGCCGAGCACGATAGCACCGCCAAAGCAGTAGCCGATGGCTGCGGTCTTGCTCGGATCCGTGCTTTCGTGATTCTCCAGGATCTCACGCGCCGCCTCGAACCGCGCCACACCCGCGGGCATGTTGGCAAACACCTCGCGACTGAACTTGCGCGCATCTTTGGGGTGATCCGTCGACTTGCCGTCGCCATACATATCGAGTGCGAAAGCGGTGTAGCCAAGCTCCGCCAGCATGCGCGCGCGGCGGCGAACGTATTCGTTGTGCCCCCACCACTCGTGCACGATCAGGACACCGGGGCGAGGCCCCTTTCGATTCTGATCGTAGGCGAGATAGCCGGAACACATGGCGCCGCCCGCTTGGTAGCGAAACTCCTCGTTGACGATGCTCACCGGCCTGTCATCTTGCGAGTCAGAAGAAGCAGCACACCCAGCCCATCCGAGGCCAAGGAACAGCAACACGAAGCGGCTGCAAAACGAAAGCCATGATCCCTTCATGGCGCTTTCCTACTTGAGCGGCCCGATCGTCCGCAACGACCAATCGCAGCCTGCGTGCTAGGAACGCCGGCTCGTGTCGCACATCTGGTAGACGGGGCATGATCCGTGATGGGAGGGCGTTCGTCGCAAGGCGCTGCGACGAATGCATGTTCCGTATTTTCTTCCGAGAAGCC
>JBGCDH010000157.1:0-12603 GCA_045105235.1 Planctomycetota bacterium
CGGCAACTGATCGGGGGGATCCCGCGAGTGCCAAGGACGCGGGCTGTGCTCACGTCGTTGGTGCGGAAATGACGATGGCGTCGGCATGTCATCCGACGTCATCCGCCGCGGCCTGACCCTGCTTCGCGCTCCTGGCGCCGAGCTGGGTTTCGCGGTGCGCCGCGCTCTGCGCTTCTCGCGCGGGACACCTCCCGCTCTCGCGAGTTCAAGCGAGCAGCACGCAGTGAGCGATGGCCGCCACCCGCTGGCTGCCGCCGGCGACTTCGGCGAGTGGGCGTGGCTTGCCGGCAGCGAGCGGCGCCGTCTGCAGCCTCGCTTGCAACGGCTTGCGACGCGCTATGACCTCTCGGCCCTCCTGCGTGCCGACGTTCCCGTCGAAACCGCGCGCAACTGCGCCCGTCTGGAGCAGCTGGAGCGCTTGGCCGGGAACTTCGCGTTGCCCGCGACCGATGGCGCGGTTCGCGCTGCCGACTTTGGGAGCGGGGACTTTCACTACGCGATCGCCCTGCAGCAGTGGCTTGCAAACGGCGGCGGCTGCGACGGATCGGCTCGAACCCCGCGCCAGGTTGTTCTGCGTGGTTTCGAGCTGGATGGCTATGGCGTCTATCGCGACGGCTTCGCCCGGGTCGATCATGCGCGTGCGCGCGCAGCTGCGGCGTCGATGGACGGCAGCGAGGTGCGCTACGAAGTCGCCGACGCGGCATTTGTGCGGCTGCCGCCGCAGGATGTGGTGACCCTGTTTTTCCCGTTCTTGAGCGCCTACGCATCGCTTTCATGGGGCATGCCATTGTCACGTTTGCGTCCCCGACGGCTGCTGGGGCGTGCTGTGGACAGCATCCGGCCGGGTGGCTGGTTGGTGGTGGCCAATCAGACGGCGGCGGAATACCGACGTATGCATCGGCTGTTGGCCGGCATGCCGGTCACGCGAATCCGCCGCTGTCGGTTCGCCACCGATCTGGTTCCCGAGGCGGCGCGAACGTGCGGCCAGATTGGGTCGCTGTGGCTGCGCCAATGAGGGCGTGGCCACGAGCCTTCCGTGTGGTTAGATTGCTCGTCAGGATCACTTCACGCCCCCGATCCTGATCCGCCTGACGTCGCATGTTCACTCTGCAGATCCTCGACGCCGGCCAAACCTTCTTGCATGTCCTTGGGGATCGACCCGTCACTCTTGGTGCGGGCGATGCAGCGGACTTGAAGCTTCGGGAAGAAGGTGTTGCGCCGATGCATGTTCGGTTTGAAGCCGCGGGAACTTCCGTGCGTCTAACCTCCCTGGCCGACGTTCTCGTGAACGGGCAAGCGTCTCGCTCCGCGGATCTGCAGCTTGGCGACCGCGTCGAGATCGGCCGGGCCGCGATCGTGCTCGGGCGGACCGTGTCTCGGCGGGCTGCGCCCGCAGATGTTTTGGCGGACGGCGTCCGAAGCGGCGCCGTGCGGAGTGCGCGCGCCCGGCGCAAGCGCCCGGCCAAATCCCGCATGCTTTTGCCGCTGGCCGTTGTCCTCGCGGTTTCTGGTCTGGTCGGCGCGGCCGTCATGCAGGGCGAGGCCGTCGACGCTCGTGGGCATCTCGCGTTTGTCGAGAGCCTGGTCGACAGCGGCAAGCTCGCCAAGGCCGACGACGAAATGGGGCTGCTGCGCCGGCGCTGGGCCAACGGCGATCTGGATCGGGTCGAAACCGCCCGCGGCTTGAAGGGACTGGACCGGATTGCTGGGCGCCTCGTCGCGATTCGGCTGCAGCGGGACACCTTGCTCGACGAGGTCCGCGATCCGTCCGATTCGAAGACATACGCGCAGTGGGCCAAGGCCCTGCAAGCACTCGAGGCGCAGGGCTCGGACCGAGGTGTCGCGGCGCGCAAGGTTCGCTCGCAGCTCGGTGCGCTGCTACGGGAGAGGCGTGACGCCCGGGTTGTTGCGGCGCGTGCGAACGACGGTGTCGGCTCGTCAAGCGAGCCGTCGGGTGCGGGTGGCGGCCAGGATCCGGCAGCGACGTCTTCTGTGGCTATGTCTTCTGCTGCGATACCTCCTGCTGCGATACCTCCTTTGGGGTTGCTTCCAGCCTCGGAACTGCCATCCCAGGCCGATGCGGGCACGCAGTTGAGTTTGAGGGACTCTGAGGCTTCGTTATTCGATGCTGTTGGCGAAGGAACCGGTGGTGAGGCAGTTGGTGGCGAGGCAGTCGGTGGCGAGGCCGTCGGCGCAGAACTAGCTTCGGCGACTGCCGAATCGCCGTCGGTGTCGTCGCCCGAGTCGTCGCCAAGGGATTCCGCGTCGCAGAATCCGCAGGGCAAGGCCCCGAAGCCGTCTTCTCAGGATCCCGAGGCGGATCGACTCAAGACGCTTGCCAGCCTGCGTTCCCATATGGATCGGGTGCGCGCGGCGGAAGAGAGCTGCGACTATCGCCTTGCCGCTGGGCTGCTTCGCGAAGCGTCTGCGGCCGTCGTCGATCGCGACCCGGAGTTCGCGGCACGGCTGGGCAAGCGCGCTGCCGAAGCCGAACTTCTCGCTGGCTGGCATCGTGCCGTTGTCGCTGCGCTCTCTGCCGGCAAGACGTTGACGACGACGGACTCCCGCGGGCGCTCCCTTGAGCTGGTGTCGGTTCGCGAGGGGCGGATCGTCACCCACGGGCCGGATGGCGAAGGCGACCTGGACTGGTTGGATATCGACGCCAACGGCATGACGCAGCTCGTGGCGCAGATCCGAGCGGATGGTTCGGCCGCGCTCGGTGCGGCGGCGCTGCTGTTTCGCCAGGCCCAGCCACAGGTGGCGGAGTCGCTGCTGTTGGGCTACTGGAAAAAGGACAAGCCGCTGCGAGCGTCCATTGATGCCGTAGTGGCGCGCGGTCGGCGTGAGCCGAGCGATACGCGCTACGAACTCCGCGATGGGGCGTTTGTTTCGTTGCGGCAGCTTGCGATCGAAAAGCGCAGCAAGCAGCTGCGCGGCAAGCTTGTCGCTGCGCTGCGAAACAAGGATCCGCAGGTTCGTTCTCGCTTCGTCGCCGAGACCGTCGACGGTGACCCGATGGCGGTGGAGGCGCTCGCCGCCGTGATCCGCACCGAGTTCGACGCGCAGGTCAAGCGCGTGGCTGAGAGTCCGTTGCGCAAGAAGTTCGATCGGCTCGCAGCCGAGCGCGAGGCGCTGGATGCCGCGCGCGACCACGCGCGAGAGCTGATCTACGACACCGTCCGCTACTTTTATCCCTACCGCCCGCCGGCGGTCTCGGGCGAAAGGTTTGCCGAATACAACCGCGTGCAGGCTGAGGTCGATGACCGTGTGGAGGCCCTGCGTCGCCTCTGGCGCGCCTCTCGCATCAAGGTGCGTGTCCCGGCCGAGCTGGCGACGGAGCTCGCGCAGCTGGATTGGCTTGCCGCCCAGGGCACTCGGTTTGGCGGCTTCTCGGCGGGGCCGTCAAGCGCGGCTGCGCTTGAGCCGGTTGCGTGGGCGCGCGCCCTCGAGCCCGGCCAGGTCGTGACCTTGCAGGGCTTCGCGACGAGCTACGAAGAGCTGCGTCGGTTCCGCGAGTGGCAGGATATCGAGGCCTACAACGTCGCGATGAAGCCTCGGGTGCCGATCGTCGTCTACAACCAGCTTTCCATTACGAACAGCTATCGGCGCATGTTTGGGCACCGACCGCTCGCCATTGTCGACATCGTTTGTGATGCCGCGCAGGGTCATGCGGACGAGATGTCGAAGCTGGGCTACTTTTCGCACAGTTCGCCAACGCCTGGTCGGGTCAGCCCTACGGACCGCATGCGGCTAGCCGGCTACAACCATGGCGTCAGTGAAAACATCGCGAGAAGCGGCGGCGCGCAAGCTGCGCACAACGCGTGGTGTCGTTCGTCTGGCCACCACCGCAACCTTCTCAATGCGGACCACCGCGAGGTTGGCATTGGCGCCAATGGGCGCTACTGGGTGCAGAACTTTGGACGCAGCCGCAACTACCAAAAAGCGCCCGAATGGCCGGCCGCGAACGAGCGCTGAGGGTGTGGTAGTCTGCGTCAGCGATGGGCGAAGTGGTTGAGCTGGAAGTCATAGAGGGAGCAGATCGGATCGTTCTCGAAATCGGTTCGAAGCCGCGGCCCATTCCGACCAGCCAAGCAACGACTGCGCTGCGCGCCCTCCGCGTTGCTTCCGGCGTGCGCATCGAGCCGGTGCAGCTCGGAGCACTGCTGGAGGTCGACGGCGAAGAGCTATTCTGCAAGGACCTGCTCCCCGGTCAGTCGGCCCGCATTGCCGGTCTAAAGCTCAAGCTGCTGGCGAGCAGCGGGCAAAGTGAGGGAGTTGTCGCAAGCGTGCGGACGACGGGCGGCCGCCAAGCGCCGTCACACGGTCGCCATCGTCCACAGTCCTCGGCTGTTGGCTCATCGCCGGCCTCGTCCAGCACCCGTAGGGCGGGTGCGGCCGGTGCGGCGAGGGCGGGTGCGGCGGCCCGGGCTACGACGCCAAGCTCGGAGGTCTCGCATGCTGCGGCGCGGCCGGGGGGGGCGTCCCGGCGCGCATTGCGCGCGCGTCGATCCAGCAGCCTGGTTCCGGCTGTGGCGATCACCGCGGTGCTTGCCTTGGTCGGGTTCGTGGTGTTCCAGATGGTGCGCAACTCGACCTGGCCGCAGACTCCGAGCCACTATGTGGAGCTTGCGCGCACGCAGTTCGAAAACAACCGCGCCGAACGCGCTCTAGAGACCCTCGCGTTCGCGCTCAAGGACGCCGACGGCATGGTCCGTCGCGAAGCGGAGCGGCTGCAGGCGAAGATCCAGCGGGTGCTGTTGGAGCAGTCTGTGGCGCTGCAGGTTGCCGACGCATCGGAGCAAAGCCGCCAGCTGCGCACATTCGCCGAAGGCTACCTGCCGGCTGGCGGGCGTCCGGCGGCGCGCGAGCTCCTGCGCATCAGCGATGCATGGCTGCGGGAGTATGGCGAGGTCTGCAGTTGGCATCCAAGCGGCAAGCCCTTGCTTGCCGAGGTCGAGGAACTGCGATCTCGCTACTCGGCGACGGCCGCGCCCGGCACGCCCGAGACGGCCGAGGACGCAATCTTTGCGGCGCGTGCACGGCTGCGATTTGTGTGGCGCGACTACGTCGGCGCCTTTGCGCGTCTCGACGAATACCTAGCCAAGCACCCCGATGACGAGCGCGTCTCGGTGGCGCGGAGCGAATTTTTGGCTGCCGGCGAGGAGTGGTTCGAGAAGCAGCTTCGGGTCTTGGGCTCCGCGATCGATCGCGGCAATACCTACGCGGTCGAGCGTGACCTGGGCAAGCTCGAGGCGCGTGCTGCGCTTCCTCAGTGGCTGCCGCGGATCCAAGAGCTCCGGCGCCGCGTCGATTCGATGCGCTAGCGTAGTGCATCTGGTAGCCGTACTTCTGGAAGACGGGGCGCCGCCCCCGAATGCCCCCGATATCCGATGCACGACACGAGGACTAGGACGAGGACTAGGGCCGTGAGCGCGATGTCGCTCGCACGGCCGCGCCTGTTGAAGAGGTCCTGCGCCCGTCAGAGCCCCGCTTCGCGGAGTAGCTCGCGCGCGGCTGCGGGTGCGAGCAGCTCCCCGCTCGCGACTCGTTCGCGAGCGGCCGCGAGGCCTGCTGCAACCGTTTCACGTCCCAGAACCTGGTCGAGAACGCCTTCGCGCACGATTCGCATGAGCCATTGAACCGCTTGATCGCGTCGGCGCGTGTCAAACGAGCCGGACGCGCGGTCGCTGGCGATGGTTGTCTCGATCGCCTGCCATAGCTCGTCGATGCCCAGGCCTGTGACGGATGATCCAACCACGACCGGGGCCGGGGGCATGCCGTCGCCGCGCAGCACGCGCAGTGCGAGCAGGCACTGCTGAGCTGTGCGGTTGGCGGCCGGCGCCAAGTCGCCGTCGGCCTTGTGTACGAGCACCCCATTGGCGAGTTCCATGACGCCTCGCTTGATGCCCTGGAGTTCGTCGCCCGCAGCCGGCGACAGCAGCAGCAAGAAGAAGTCGACCATGCCTGCAACCGCGACCTCGGACTGGCCGGTGCCAATGGTCTCAACGAGGATGATGTCGTGTCCCGCGGCTTCGCACAGCAGCATCGCCTCCTGCGTGCGGCTCGCGACTCCGCCTAGGGTGCCGCCTCCCGGCGACGGGCGGACGAACGCGTTCTCGTGTCGGCTTAGCTCATCCATGCGCGTCTTGTCGCCGAGGATGCTGCCGCCGGTGACGGTCGAGCTCGGATCGACAGCGAGGACCGCGACCTTGTGTCCGGCTTGGCAGAGACGGAGGCCAAGTCGCTCAATCAGCGTGCTCTTGCCAACGCCAGGGGCTCCGGTGATGCCAATGCGCAGCGCCTTGCCTGCGTGCGGCAAGACGCCCGCGAGGAGCTGTTCTCGTTGCTCGGCTTCTGGCTCGAGGCGGCTCTCAATTTGCGTGATGCTGCGCGCCAGTGCGCCGCGGTCGCTCCGCAAAACGCCCGCGACAAGATCGTCGATAGTGCCCACAGAACAGACGCTAGCCGCTGCCCGAAGGGTCGTCAGGAAGAATCCGCGGCCGATCGTGCGTCTGCGCTGAGCATCGAGAGCCCCGTGGTATCGCACGGTTCGCGCTTTGGGCGCGCCGTTCTTTCGGCTTCGCCGACCCCGGACATCTTCTGAGCGCTCTAGGGAAAGACCCCGTGAATGAACGGGGATGAATCGGTCGATGCTGAACAGGAAAAGATGGACTCTACCTGGCAGAACACTGCTTCTGCGCGGCGTTTCGGTGCCGCTGCAGACCGAGCTGGCGCCAAGCCAGGCGACCCGTCTGTTCACGCACTCAGCGCGACGCAGGCGGAGTTCGACGGGCTGGCGAAGCTCGCGCTGCATGTTTGCCGCGCCGCGGACTGGGTGGCTTTGTCCGTCGGCTGGCAAGATCCGCAGGGGTTCGTTCAGCTCTCCGCCGAGGCTGGCAGCGAGGGTGGTCTTGCGGTCGATATGGTCGCTGTGCAGTCGCAGGTCCGTGCAGAAGGTGGGACGATTCAGGTCTGCGATCCGTCCGCTGGCGGCGCTGTCGAAGGCGGCGTGATTGGCTTGCCGCTGCGTTTGCCGGGAGGCTCGGTTGCGGGGGTGCTGGTTGCCGCAAGCAAGGCAGCGGAGAGCCTGGAGCAAGAAGATCTGGCGCCGCTCGAATTGCTGGCGCAGCAGGCCGAAAGCCATGTCGCGTCGGCGTTCCATGCGGGCAAAGTCGATAGGCTTCGCGCTCAGCTCGCCGCCGGGGCCGAGCGTTTTGATGCGCTTGAAGCTGCGTCATGCGAGGGCTCTTGGACGTTTGACCTGATCCTGGCGAGTGTCCAGGTCTCCGAACGCCTGTTCGACTTGCTTGGGCTACCGAAGACGCACGGCAGCTTGCCCATGATGGTGCTGTTGCAGTGCGTGCACGCCGACGACCGCCGGCCGCTTGTTGCTTTCACGGCGCAGATCCTGCGCGATCATGGTGCGAGGGCCATGGTGTGCCGATGCCGTCATGCTTCCGGGGAATGGCGCTTTTTCGAAGTGCGCGCTGTCGCCATTGGCCATCGGGCGGAGGGCGGTTTGGCGCCGCGGGTCGTCGGCACGCTCAAAGACATCCATGTGCAGCATGCAACGGATCGCAAGCTCCAGCGCGTCAACCGCCTGCTGGCCGAGTCGCAGGCGCTGGCACGCTGTGGCGCATGGGAGCTCGACCCGGCGAGTGGCGAGGTCTTCTGGACCGACGAGACCTACCGCATTCACGAAACTTCGATGAGTGGCGTCGACGGTCTGGCGGCGCTAACGCTGGAAGATGTGCTGGACTTCTACGTGCCGGAGTCCAGGCGACGCTTCCGGGAGGCCATTCAGCTTGCCGTCGAGTGCGGTCGAGGTTTCTCGCTCGACTTGGAGATCATCACGGCCGCTTGCCGGCGGGTCTGGGTGCGGGTGAGCGGGGGGGCCGTCTTTGTCGACGGGGCCATCGTCCGTGTGTCGGGGGCCCTGCAGGACATCTCTCGACAGCGTCGTATCGACGGAGAACTGGTTGCGTCGCGAGAGCGAGCCGAAGCCGCGAGTGCCGCCAAGAGCGCCTTCTTGGCGACGATGAGCCACGAGATCCGCACGCCGATGCATGCGGTTTTGGGCTATGCCGAAATGCTGCGCGAATCCGTCGAGGATCCCGCGCAGCTCGAGCATGTCGATATCATCACTTCGTCTGGGCAGGCGTTGCTTCGTCTGATCGACGACATTCTCGATTTCTCGAAGTGTGAAGCGGGCAAGCTTTCGCTCAACGTCGATGCGTTTGATGCGTGCCGGGTCGCGGTGGAAACGGTGCAAATGCTGGTACCGACGGCCTCCGGCAAGGGGCTGGATCTGGTCGTCGAGGATGGCGCCAAGCACGCGATTGTTGCTGCGGATCCGCAACGAGTTCGGCAGGTGTTGACCAACCTGCTTGGCAACGCGATCAAGTTTAGTTCCCGCGGCCGCGTCGCTGTTCGGATCTCGGTTGTGGGCGGCGAGGGCGATCGCAGCAATGGCGAAGGGTTCGTGCGGTGCGAGGTGAGCGATGAAGGCATTGGCATCGAGCCGCAGGAGATCGACCGTCTATTCGAGGATTTCGTTCAGGTCGACTCCTCGGCGCGGCGCAAGTTCGAAGGAGCCGGGCTTGGCCTTGCGATCAGTCGCCGCTTGATCGAGAGCATGGGCGGTCAGATTGGCGCGACCAGCACGTTTGGAGCAGGGTCGACGTTTTGGTTTACGCTGCCCGCTGGGCAAGCAGCGGTGGCCAGCAAAGAACCCGTCGAGAGGCCTGCTGTCGCGGCGCGAGGCGATTCGGAGAAGCCGATACCGGCGCAAGGAAACGCCCGACGCGTGCTGTTGGTCGAGGACAATCCCATCAATCTGCGGCTGGCTACGGCGATTCTCGAGCGTGTTGGATTCGAGATCGACACGGCGACCGACGGCGAAATCGCCGTCGAGAAGTATCGCGCTCATTCCTACGACGTGATCCTGATGGACTGCTTGATGCCGGATGTCGATGGTTTCGAGGCGACCCGGCGTATCCGCGAGCACGAGCGCACCAGCGGCGCCAAGGTGCCGATCATCGCGTTGACGGCCAACGCGATGCCCGAAGATCGAAGAGCCTGTCTCGCGGCCGGCATGGACGATTTCGTTAGCAAGCCCTTCTCGCGCGATGAGATCCTGGGTGCCATCGCGCGCCGCATTCCCGTGGCCGACTGATCGCGCTGCCGGCGGCGGCGCGCGAGCATGTGGCTACGTGCCGGCAGCGCCTTCCAGCAGGTCGAGCAGCGCAATGGCGGCTTTCGGGATGACGGTCCCCGGACCGAAGATCTCGGCAACGCCGGCATCGCGTAGCGCCTGCCAGTCCTGTTCGGGGATCACCCCACCCGTGACCACCAACACGTTGCCGCGGTTCTGTTCGCGCAGCATGCGGATCAACTCCGGCACGAGAGTCTTGTGAGCGCCCGCCAGCGTGCTGATGCCGCAGAGGTGCACGTCGTTTTCGATGGCCTGGCGGCAGACTTCTTCGGGCGTTTGGAACAGGGGGCCGATGTCGACGTCGAAACCCATGTCGGCGAACGCGCTCGCGATCACGCGCGCGCCGCGGTCGTGCCCGTCTTGGCCCATTTTCGCGACCAGCATGCGCGGCCGCCGGCCGGTGTTCTTCAAGAACTGTTCGCTGCGCTGCTGTGCTTCGTGCAGTTCGGCCATGGCGTTGCCCGCGCGAGCATACACACCCGCGACGGTCTTGGGCGTTGCAGTGTGGCGTCCAAAGACCGCCTCCATGGCGTCGGACACCTCGCCGACGGTTGCTCCCTTTTCGACGGCGTCCACCGCGAGTCCGAGTAGATTGCCGCTGCCCTTGGCGCCGTCCGTGATCGCCTGCAGGGCGGCCTGCACAGCGTCGCCGTCCCGCTCCTGACGCAATTTGGTGAGCCGTTGAATTTGTGCTTCGCGCACGGCGCTGTTGTCGATCGACAAGATGTCGAGCGGCTCCTCGTTTTCGGGCGTGTATTTGTTGACGCCGACGATCGTTTCCCCGCCCGAGTCGATGGCTGCTTGGCGGCGTGCTGCAGACTCTTCGATTCGCAGCTTGGGCAAGCCGGCCTCGATGGCCTTGGTCATGCCCCCCATGCCCTCGATCTCTTGGATGAGGTCCCACGCTTTGCGGGCGAGCTCGTCGGTCAGCGCCTCGACGTAGTGCGAACCAGCGAGCGGGTCGGCCGTGTGCGTGACGTGGCTCTCCTCCTGCAGAATGAGCTGTGTATTGCGTGCGATGCGCGCCGAGAAATCCGTCGGCAGCGCAATCGCCTCATCGAGTGCATTGGTGTGCAGGGACTGGGTGCCGCCGAGTACGCCTGCCAACGCTTCGAGGCACGTGCGGACGACGTTGTTGTAGGGGTCTTGCGCGGCGAGCGACCAGCCAGACGTTTGGCAGTGCGTGCGCAGCGCCATCGACTTTTGTTTCTTGGCGCCGAAGGCGTGCACGATCTTGGCCCACAAGATGCGAGCCGCGCGCAGCTTGGCAATTTCTGTGAAGAAGTTCATGCCGAGCGCGAAGAAGAACGACATTCGACCGGCCACGCGGTCGACGTCGAGGCCCGCGTCGATGCCGGTCCGCAGATACTCCAGTCCATCGGCGAGCGTGTAGGCGAGCTCGAGGTCGGCCGATGCTCCCGCTTCGTGGATGTGATAGCCACTCACCGAGATGGTGTTGAACTTCGGCATGTTTTCGCCGCACCACGCGAAGATGTCGCGGACGATGCGCATGCTGGGCGCGGGTGGGTAGATGTAGGTGTTCCGGACCATGAACTCCTTGAGGATGTCGTTCTGAATGGTTCCGGTGAGCTTTTCCGGCGCGACTCCCTGCTCTTTTGCCGCGGCAATGTAGAGAGCGAGGATCGGGATGACGGCACCGTTCATGGTCATCGAGACGGAGACCTGATCGAGCGGGATGCTGTCGAACAGGATCCGCATGTCCGCGACCGAATCGATCGCGACGCCGGCCATGCCCACATCGCCAGCCACGCGCGGATGGTCGCTGTCGTAGCCACGGTGCGTCGCCAGGTCGAATGCGACGCTGAGGCCCTGCTGCCCGCTGGCGAGGGCCTTGCGGTAGAAGGCGTTGCTCTTCTCCGCCGTCGAGAATCCGGCATACTGCCGAATCGTCCAGGGCCGTTTCGCATACATGGTCGCGTAGGGGCCACCGAGGAATGGTGGCGTCCCGGGCAGTGAGCCAATGTGCGGCTGCGGCCGGGGCTGGGGTCCATACAGCACGCCGTGGTCAATCCCTTCCGGGCTATTCCAGGGCGGCAAAGCCTCGTTCGCCTGGGTGGTCGCGTCTGCAGGCGGTGGCGGAAACTCGTCGAAGCCGTACGGGAGTTTGGTGAAGTCGGGCGTCATCGGTCGGCGATTTTAGCCGGACACCTCACCCTTCGGCCATCTTCCTGGCCAGACCGCTGGCTTCCTTGCCAGACCGCTGGGGCGCCGGTGGGTAGTCTCCTCGCCACACCGCATTCCGTGACGGTTCGGCCGGCGACACGGTGCCGGCAACCGACGGTTGCCCGCGCGTGCGCCGCGAAGGACCCAAACCCCTCAAAGACGTCGGATGGAGCCGTTCGAACGGGGTTTTCGAGAATTACTTTCGACGCGTCTTCGCGGTGACTCTGGCGGCGGAAACGTCTAGTTGTCTTTACCAGTTCGCCTCCACGCCCTCGGAGTTGGACTTCATTCGTTCACCCCAAGGAACGACTGAGATGATTCGCTACCTGCCCTGTGCGGGCCTGGTCGCAGCGACAACCGCCTTCGGCGCGGTTGCCAGCGTTGCCGCCCAGTCTGCTTTCACGATCCGTGGTTTGGCTGCTCAAGGGCTTGAGCACGGTATCGCCTACGACATCGCCGACGACGGCCGTATCGCAGGTGAGATGTTTGATGGTGCCGGGCTCCGTCACCCGGTTGTTTGGTCGGCGGCAGCGGCAAACGGCCAAGAGTTGGCTACTTCCGCGACCGAAGGCATTGCTCGGGCCCTGGGGCCCAACGGCGAGATCCTTGGCTGGACGGAGCGCGGCCAGGGTTCAACCCGGGCATCGATCTGGGCCCCGCTGTCGCCGAGCACCTGGGCGCTGACGGAGCTGGAGACCGGCGTGACGAACCTGCCGTTCTCGGGGCTGCGCGGGCTCGCCAGCGATGGCGTGGCCGTTGGATTCGTCGATGATGGCATCTTCACGCGACCGGCTGCGTGGCGCGATGTGCTTGGCGCTCCCGTGCGGCAGCTGCTGCCGATGCCCGCTTTCGCGGTGGGCGGTGAGGCGACGGCGACGGTTGTTGGAAAGGCGTTTGGCTATGTTGCCGACTTCTCCGAATCGTATCCGGTTTGCTGGCTGTTCACGGGCGGTGTGCCGCAGCTATCGGTGCTGCCGACGTTGTCGGGAACCGGCGAAGTGCAGGCCGTACGAAGCAACGGCGACGCCTATGGTTCGGCACGTGCGAATGATGGCCGGGTGCATCTTGTGCGATGGGTCGGTGCGGCGCTGACGGATCTTGGGACGCTGCCGCAAAGCGATTGCTTCGTCGGCGGCGTCAACGATACCGGCGATCTCGTTGGCTGGGCGCGTGGCGGTGGACCGGTGCCGTTTCGCGCCATCTAC
>JBGCDH010000158.1:0-7627 GCA_045105235.1 Planctomycetota bacterium
CTCGTAGTGCGCAGTAAGGGCTGCGACTCGCTTTGGATCCTCCGCCGCCAAATCGCGCGACTCGCCAACATCCGCCCCGAGATCAAAAAGCATGGCATCGCCCGCAGCCGGCCAAACAAGCTTCCACCGTCCCTGCCGCACGGCACGCTTTGAGCCACTGCGCCAATATAGTCGGTCGTGCGGCACCGCATCTGCTACGGCCTCGCCACGCAGAAACGGTAGCAAGTCGACACCGTCAAGATCGGCCCCACCGTCGCGCACGATGCCCGCCGCGGCCAGGAACGTCGGGAGTAGATCCAACGCAATGATTGGATCCCTGCACACGCGGCCCTTTGGCAAGCCATTGGGCCACTGCATGAAGAACGGAACGCGGATGCCCCCCTCAAACAGCTGCCCCTTGCGGCCTCGCAGCACACCGTTTCGGGAGGAGTTGTTGGTCGCACCGCCGTTGTCATTCACGAAACACACCAGCGTGTCGTCCAGGATGTCTTCGCGCGCAAGCGCGTCGAGAACGTAGCCGACCGAGCGATCCAGGGCATGCGTCATCGCCACGAGCTTGCGCCGTCGAGCCTTGCCATCCAGTCCTTCCAGGTCCCCTTTCATCGCATGCATCGGCGTATGCACGGCGTTGTAGGCTATATAGAGAAAAAGCGGCTCGTCGCCGCGCCCCTCGATATAGCGCGCCGCCTGCCGACCAAGCTCGTCCGTCATGTAATCAAACGACTCCACCTGGACTTCGCGGTCGCGCAGCAGCCGATTGAGCCGCGTCGCCTTCTTGAGCGGGAAATACGAACGCGCCCCCTGCAGGAAGCCGAAGTAGTTCGCGAAGCCACGCGAAAGTGGATGAAACTCGTCGGCATAGCCGAGGTGCCACTTGCCCAGCGCAACGGTGCGGTAGCCCGCCCTGGCCAACTCGTCCGCTATGGTCCGCTCCGACAGCGGCAGGCCGTTGGTCTCGCTATACCGGGGAGGAATATTGAACTCATGGCCGAAGCGCTGCTGGTAGCGACCGGTCAGCAAGCCAGCACGTGACGGGCTACAGACGCAGCCGGACACATAGCCATCCGAACAACGCACGCCAGCGGCCGCAATCGAGTCGATGCGAGGAGTCCGGATGTCTTGGGCCCCATTTACGGAAAAGTCCGCATAGCCGGCGTCATCGCTGACGATGACGACGATATGCGGACGCGCGGCACCCGGCGGCCGTTCTTGCGCAGGCAGCAGCCGCGGCGGTGACAGGGCTGCAAGCAGCGTCAAGGCAACGGCCAGCAGCTTTGCCAGCGCAGGAATCAGGCGAGGCGAGGGCATAGCAAAATCTCAGGCCAAGAGATCTTCGTTTGCAATGGGCCTCCACGACGAACGTGCCGGCGCCCCGATGCATTCTGACGCTCGGCGTCGCGCGTCACAGGGAGCGGCGCGCGGGCCGGACGCGTCGGCGAACCGCCACGACGGCGCGCTCTTCGCTTGCGCGATCGCCAAGCTGTGCTTGGCGAAGCCGTGCCGCACACACGGCACCGCCGAAGTCAACGCTCTCCTCCCTCAGCGGGAGGATTGCCCCTCAGCTCCTCCGACAAATGCGCCGGCAAATCTGCCGGCGTGGCGCAACCGAGTTGCTCGAGCACCTGCGTGAGCTGGCGCCGCAGGATCTCTAGGACTTGAGCCCCGCCGCGGGCGCCGAGCGCGCACACGCCATACATGAACGCGCGGCCAAGAAACGTAAACTGCGCACCGCTGGCGAGCGCGCACGCGGCGTCGGGCCCCGTGCGCACGCCGCTGTCAAACATCACCGCGATGCGGTCGCCGAACTCGCGGGCCAGCCGCGGCAAAGCTGCAATCGTCGACGAGCCCACCTCTAGCTGTCGGCCGCCGTGGTTCGAGACGATGATGCCATCGACGCCAAGTTCGACGACCTTGGCACAGTCGACCGGATTTACGACGCCCTTGATCACGAGCTTGCCCGGCCAGCGGTCGCGTATCGCGGCAATGCGATCCGCAGTCAGTCGCCCGTCGAAGGTTCGGTTCATGAACTGACCGAGATGCTTGAGGTTGAGGCCGCCCGGGATGTAGGGCTTGATCGTGGCGAACGACGGCACGCCGTGACGAAGCTGCTGCAGCGACCAGCTGGGATGCAGCATCATCTGCGCGATGTTGCGCAGGGTCATGCGCGGCGGGATCGCGAGGCCGTTCTTGATCTCTTTTGGGCGGTAGCCAAAGCTCGGCGTGTCGGCAAGCAGCACCAGCACCGGCACGCCGGCGGCGGCGGCCCGCGCCAGCAGCTTGTCGCGCAGCCCATCGTCCGTTGGATGATAGAGCTGGAACCACGCCCGCCCCTCGGTGATCTCGGCGACCCGTTCGATGCTCGCCGTAGCGACCGTGCTCAAGACAAACGGAACGTTGGCGGCTTGTGCCGCCGCCGCCAGGATCTCGGTCGCATTGGGCCAGATCAGCCCCTGCAAGCCAATCGGCGCAATCCCGAACGGCGCCGCGTAGCGCATGCCGAAGAGCTCGGTGCTCAGATCGGCGCCCGCGTAGTCGAGCACGTAGCGCGGCTCGAGCCGCACGTCGCGCAGCTCATCGGTATTGCGTCGCAAGTTGAGGTTGTCGTGGCAACCATTGTCGAGGTAGTCGAACGCGAAAGCGGGCGTGCGCCGCCGCCCGCGCGCGCGCAGGTGCTCGATCGACGGGTAGCGGGAATCGAGTTCCATTCGGCGCGGAGGATAGCCGCTCGGCGCGCTACCGCATCAAAGAGTCGCGAACTCCCAGGCGAAATGCGCGTCGGAATACGTGTCCAACCGATCACTTGAGCATGCTGCTTGCGAGTCGCGTTTCGCCCGACCCGCCATCGGCATCGCGCCCAGGCCGTCGACCGCTCAGAATCCACAAGAGTCATGGCCGGACACCCTCAGGCCGCCGCTGTTCCGCAAAACGAGTCCTGTGCCATAAGCCTCAGGCCCGCGGGTGCGGAGCGCAGATGCGAGAACGGGTTGATGCTCAACGACTATGACCAGACCCCTCGATCCGCCCAAGGAACCGGGCAACTGTACGACGCGACGACTGTCGGTTCGGGCCCTACTGCGGCAGCGGCACAAGCACGCGCGTCATCTGGCCGAGTTTCTCGCGCTGCTTCGGAGTGATGTTCGGTAGCTGCCGGATCTGACGCATCCAAACGACCTGATTTCGCAGAGCGGTGAGGCTTCGACCAGAGCGCAAGAAGTGCGCCTGCGAGGTTTCGGCAGGGGCGGCGGAATGCCGCCACAGCTCGGCTGCCGAACTGACCCGGGAGATGATGTCCTGCACCTGCTTGGTCGTCGCCGGATCGAGACCGAGCTTTTCGCCGAGGTTGCGCGAGACCTTGCTCGCAAACTCGGCGGCGTTCTTCACCGAAACCGGCTTCATCGTCGGCCGCATCACCACACCGGTGTTGAACAAGCTGCCGCCCTCGTATGCCTGACTACCCTCGGGATAGATCGCGCCACTTTGCGCCATCGTCAACGCTCCTTTCATTTCGCCGAAGAAGCGCTCCTTCATTTCCGTTTCCGCCAAGAGCTGGTCGAGCGGTAGGTCGTGCGGGGTATCGGCGATGGCCTGCGCCTCCTTCGAAAACACGCTGACCAAGCTCGACATGCGGTCCTGCTGCTCTGGTGTCATTGAGTGCCCTGCCGCCGCAAGCGTGCTCGCCAGCGTGTTGGCAACCACCAGCGGATGTGTGTAGCTGCCGTTTACGCCAAACCCCGGTACTCCGGCCTCCATCAACGCGGGAACCTGGCCGAGCAAATGCGAATTGAGCTGCTCCACCTTGATGGCCAGCTCCATCGGGATCTCCGCGCCTTCTTTTGTCATCGCCGCGACCAGCTCCGCCAATATCGGGCTCATCTCGTGCGTGGTCTTGCCCATTTTGGCCCAATCCACCTTCGCCAAGGCGTCGGCATAGCGCGGGTCGGAAAACGTCATGCCCACTGCGGGGTCTGGCACGGCATCCGGCTGTTCGGCCGATTCCTGCTGCAGCACGGGCGCCGCATGCCGATCCGCGACCATGCGCAAGTCCCGGTTTTCGTCTTCGAGCCGCGCGATGCGGTTGCGCAAATCTTCGTTCTCGGCGGCCAGAAACCGAGAGCCGTCGGCCTGCGCTTCGAGGGTGACCAGTTCGCCATCGCTAGCCGTTTCGGTTCGCGCCATCGCTTGCCACGTGATCACGCCAGCCACGACCGCCACCGTCAACGATGACGCCATCAAGACGCCCTGCTTCATTTCGATTGCCATGTCTTTCACCTCTAGCTCTGTGTTTTCTTGTGCGACCACGACGCCAAACGCACCGAGTCGCAAAGCGCTGGCGCGATCGCAGCGCAAGCGGCTGCCGGGCCGCGCAACAAACGGCAGCGCCCCGCCCGCGAGGGCGCTCTGCGTCTGCACTGCGCCGGTCGCGCCATCCCGAGCGACGCACACAACGGCCCCCGTCAGCACCTCGACATCGAAGGCCACCGCTTGCTCCATCCGCGTTTCGGACTCCCGCGATACGGCGGGCGCAGGCAGGATCGCCGGGAGGACGAATATCGCAACGCTCAGCCCCACAAGCATCGCCGCCAGCAACGCAGCCGCTAGCTGAACGTGTGAGACCTTGCCCCTCACGCTCGGCAAACGATGCATGACGGATGCCCCTGCGGACTTGGCTGCAGCCTGTTCTTCGAGCGCGATCGCGATGCGCGCCGACAGGTCCGGCGGCCGACTCCCGTGCAGTTCCTGCAGCCCGCTGTCCATCGCGCGATCACTCCAGTCCCTCGCCTTTCGCTGGCTCATGCATTCTCCTCCCGGCTGCGCTCCACGCATTGACGCAAGGCGGCGCGCGCGCGCCGCAGCAGCGACTTGACGCCATCGAGCCCGACGCCCAAGTGTTCGGCGATCACGGCGCGAGAACGGCGTTCTTCGTAGTGCAGCCGCACGGCATCGCGCGCGCGTCCACCCAGCTCCTCCAGACACCGTCGCAGCTGCTGCAGCGTGCGCTCGCCCCCGTCATCCGCCGCGTATTCGCTCCAGCCGGCCTCGAGCGCGTCGAGATCGGCCTCCGCGAACGGTGGCCGACGAAACGACTTGACGTAGAAGTTGCGTGCGACCGTGCGCAGCCACGCCGTCGTAGCCTCCCGTGAACGCTCCGCAAACGGCGCTTGCAGCAGCTGCACAAACGTGTCCTGCGTCAGATCGTCAGCCAACTCGGCCGACGCCCCAAGGTATCGCAGGTAGCGCCACACCTCCGCCTGATGCCGGCGAACCAGCGCCTGCACAGAATCGGGAGTTGGAGTGCGGACTACGGTCACACCCCCACAATCCAACACCCGCACCAAAGGGTGCAAAGTTTTCGGATTCGGTATGAGGCCGGGCGGTAAGAGCCGCCGAAATCACGACTCATTTGAGAACAACCGTGATCTCTTCGCCTCGCCGCAGCGAAACGCTCTTCGACGTTCGCTTGCCGATTCGGATGACATCTCCGATGCGGTGACCGTCGCGGAGCGGCAAGCGAATGGCGGGCTCGCGCCGTCGGCTGTGGACTTCGGAGCCAATGCGGGTGACAAAGTGGCCGCGGCCAGAGAACGCGGTGCGAAGGTGGACGATTTTCGCGGACCTTCCGCCTGCTGATCTATCTCGGCATCGCGGCGACCGCTCACAGTAAATCGTCGGCGGCCCTCGCTGAGCTCCGAGTCACCGCCCTTTTCGAGTTGCCGCCGCCGCTATCGCTGTCACGGCTCGCGGTCGGACCAGATCCCGGCCCCCGCAGGTGGCTAGCTGCCGAGCCAGCCGGTAACAGACGGCAGGTGACCCTTGGCCTCGGCCCACAGCATGAGGTTGATCTCTTGTGCTTTGGGCACGCGCACCAATGCGGTCGCCTGCCGCATTCGGCGTCGCCATGACACGTTTTGCGGTTCGAATCGTGGCGTTCGGCAACGGCCGACCACCGCTGTCGGTCACGTTCACCCGCACTTCGACAGCGGCGCCAAACTTCAGGCTGTGCCCCACCGGCAGCTCGTCGACATAGACCAACTGAAAGAGCGACCCGTCGCCGCGAAGAAGCGAGCGCGTCGTCGGCTCCGTGGGCAGCAAGCGGCGACCGATCCTTGAGGGCCACCGCGTCGCCATGCGTTAGGGCTCGAGTGGCGACTCGAAGGCTACGTGGCGCAGGTGCATGAGCACTCTTCCATGGCTTTATGCCTTGAGGACGCGCAGTCGGTGTTCGCTGAACAACGCCTCATACGAATACCCCAAACGTGACGCCCGGAAGGGGCGACGGCCAACCGCTGGGCGACGAAGTTGCTAGGCTGATGCGGCCGACGTGCGAGGCGGCGCAAAAGATGAACGTTCGACTTTCGATGATGTTGCTCCTACTGGCTACGGCCGGCACCGGAGCATGGGTTTGGTTGTCGGCTACCGAGAGTGCCGCTCCGTCGGCGCCGGCGGAACCGGCGCAGGCCGAGCCTGGACCTGTTCCAGCGGGTTCTGTTTCGAAGCCGTCGACGTCAATGGCGGTTGCGCGCAAACAGGCGGCGCACACCGATTCCGTAACCGGACGCCTCGTTCAGAACGGGCGGCCGCTCGCCGGGGCTGTGATGGTGCTCGCGAGGATTGAGAAAACGCAAACGCAAGAGCCTGCGCGCACGACGACAGCCGCCGACGGCGGCTTTGTGTTGCCGCCAGCAGCCAGCAGGTCGCTGCTGCTGGTGCACGATGAACGCGTCCCCGTGGGCTGGCAGCTCGAGATCCCGCAGAACCGAAGCGACAAGAAACCAGCCACACTGGGCGACGTCCCGATTGCCCTGCCCGGAGTCATTGAGGGGATCGTGCGCGACCGCAGTGGTTCGCCGGTCGCCGGAGCCGACGTCTCTTGCCAGCTCTTGTCGCAGATCGCCGAACACAACGGCCAGATGTCGCCCGAAGCGACAACCGACGCCCGCGGCCGCTTTCGTATCGCGCGGCTACCTCCCGGCACGATCCAGTTGCGCTGCGAGTCACAGCGACACGCAATCCTCGCGCGCCACGAGGTCAAAGTTGCAGCCGGAGCCACAACGGCTACAGAGATCGAACTCCGCGCGGGTGTCACCTTGCGCGGCGTCGCGCGGGACTGGCAGGGGCACCTGTTGGCCGGCGCCGAGGTCCGCACGGAGAACGGGCGGCGCGCGACGAGCGACGCGAACGGACAGTTTGTGATCGAGCACTTTCGCAAGTGGGCCCACGTCTATATCCAAGCCGCCGGCCACGTCGAAGGGGAATGGAAGCACGTCCATGAAGTCGCCTTCGCGAAGGAATACCGGCTGGACCGCGCAGTCACGCTGCGCGGTGTCGTGCACGGCAGCAACGGTTTGCCGGGCACACTGCGTATCGAACCGGTGAGCGGTAGCGGCGTCGCGCCGCGCCCGTATTCACTGATCTACGAAGACCTCGAGGTGGTGCGCGACGGCCGGTTCGAGGTCGCCGGGCTATCGTGCTCCGACTTCGAGCTGGAGGTCCATGTTCCGGGCGCGGGCAAAGTTGGGCCGATACGTGTCGAGCTGCGTGACGATACCGAGATCGAATGCACGCTGGTCGCCGAACAGCAGGTCACGATTGTGCTGCAGGATGCAGAGGGAGCGCCGCTTCCAGCAGC
>JBGCDH010000159.1:0-8558 GCA_045105235.1 Planctomycetota bacterium
CCCAAGGTGCTCCGCCAGGCGCCGCCGTGGTCGTCCATACGCGTCCTAGCGACGTGCCTATGTGCCAAGGACCAGCAGCCGAACGGGCTGCCAACGACGTTGCAATCTCGCCGAAGTCGAGCGTCGGCATACTTTCTGCCACCCACGCGTTGCCATCCCAACGCCACAATTCGGCGTCACCCGCCGAGGTTTCGCCGAGCAACAAGACGCTACCGTCCGGCGTCACCTGCAAGTCTCGCGCGTAGGAGAGGCCTTGGCTCGGGGCGAGAAATTCCAAGACCAAGCGGATCCGTCCCATCGCAGCAGAGGCCCGGAAAAGCCGCCCTGGCCAAGAAAGCCCGCGAGCAGGATGTCACCGTTCGGCATCTGCTGCATCGATTCGATCCACCCGACTTGCACGCCCCCGCCGAGTGTATCCCAGCTGACACCGTCCCAGCGCGCGACGGAGCCAGCTGACATTCCTCCAACGGCACCGAAGCTGCCGGCGACGTACAGATCGCCGTTGGGAGCCTCGAGCAGTTCGCGGACGCGCGGAAAGAACTCGACACCAGAGACGCCGCCGCCAACGAGCTGCCAGGTTCCGTTGACCAGCTCCGCGACTCCGCCGACGAAAGGTCCGCCGACAACCGGGGTGCCATCTCGACGCACCGTGACGCACTCGGCCGGGAGGCCAAGGCCGTCGCCGAATGTTTGCCACGCGCCATTGTCGAATACCGCAAAGCAACCAACGTCCAAGCCCGGGGTGCGCAACATGCTGCCACCCGTCGCAACGTTGCCTCCCGGGAGTTCGATCATTGCGTACACGCGATCGGCCCCGGTGGCCTGCGTGAACTCTGCGCCAATCTGCTGCGCCATACCACCCGCGCTCCCAAGTCGAAACGCGCGCATATCACCCGCCGGATTCCAGTTGAGAACGGTCACGCGATCCGCAGTGGCGAACAGAAGATCACCGGCGCCTGTCGTCGAGAGTGCCGTCACCTCTTGGGCCGTCTGCGGCACACCCGCGACCGCCGTCCATGTCGTACCATTCCAGGTAGCCATGCCGAAAAACGCGGGATCGAGCAACTGGCCGCCCGCGAACAACGCTCCACCACGCACTGCGAGCGCCGCGACCCGGCCGCCGTCGAGACCGCTGCCCAACGCGGCCCAGGAGGTGCCGTTCCACCGCGCCACGTTGGCGGCTGCAACGCCACCGGCGGCATCGAAGGCGCCTGCGATGACAAGGTCACCGCCGGGCAGCTCGGCGCAGTCGTGCACAACGGCCCCATGACTTGGCGCCGAAACTCCGCCGCCAAGAGCGCTCCATTGGCTCCCGTTCCAGCTCGCGACGCCGCCGACGAAAGCGCCGTCGACTTGCAAGAATTCGCCGCCCGCGACAATTTCGCCCGTACCGCGTTCGATGAGGCTGCGGACCGGACGATCAAAGCTGCCGAACGGTCCCCAAAGCGTGCCGTCCCAGCTGGCGACCATATGCCCGCCACCGAGCGCCAGCTCGCCCGCCATGACCAGAGTGCCGCTTGCAGTCACCAACATGGCATCGACCGTTCGGAACACCGGCGGCCCGAGGGCAGCGATGCTTCCCGTCTGCGCATCGAAGGTCGCGACCCCGCCGCACGAAGTCGTGCCGGCCAGTGAAAACGTCCCCCCACAGACCAGCACCTCCGGCTGCGGTCCGGCGCCGTCTGGATCCCAGCGCAGCAATTCGTTCACCAGGCCGTCGAAGCCGACGCAGCCTGTCCCTGGAGTGTAGAAATATCCGCACTGGGCAGCCGCCGGCACACTCGCCAGCACGCCGAAAACCCACGAAGAGAGAGAGAGCTTTACGTTCATGATGACTCCAGCGCAGCGACGGATGATGAACCATCTCGCGATACATCCCCAGCGAGCGATCGTGTGAGATTGCACGGTGTGCCGTGCGGGTAACGGTGATCCCGCACTCTTGAGCCCCAAGCGCGACCTGCGAGCGATCCTCGAGATCGTGTCGCGCTTCGACGTGGTGGCTATCCAGGAAGCGCCCATCCAGCAGTTGCCCATCCAAGAGAGAAAGGGCAACCGGCGTGCCCTGCGAGACGTGATGCGGCATCCTCGGGTCGCCCTGGGGGAGCTTGATGACGGACGTCGCTGGGGGGCAATGACGGGAGGAGGAGACTTGGAGGCGTTTCGCGGGCGGCCGATCGCGGGCTGCCGACGACTCGTCGCGGATCGGGATCGACCCGCTTGCTCGTAGCCGCCATGGCATCGAGATTGGCGCGCCGTTGGCAACGCGCACCCGCTTGTGCTTTCCTTGGTGGCGCCTGGACGACGAAAGTGTCCAGGACGCGCCATGGCCGAACTGTCCGTTCTCATCGTCAACTACAACTCTTGGGTCGAGTGTGCCCAGGCGATCCGGACGCTGCGGCAGGATCCGCCGACACGCGCCGATGGCTCGGCGCTGCCCTTCGAGTGCGTCGTCGTCGACAACGCCTCGCCGCGGCAGCCGCCCAAGCAGATGCAGGCGGTCGAGCACGAGCTGCGGCTGCTCGGTCAGGATCAGGGCGACGAGCAGGCCGGTCGCCTGATCCGGCACGATGAAAACGGTGGCTACAGCAAGGGCATGAACCTGGCGCTGTCGCACGCGCGCGGCCGCTGGATCCTGGTCAGCAACCCCGACGTTGTGTTCGGCGGGGGGCTGGTCTCCAAGCTGCTGCGGGCGCTCGAAAACGACCCTTCGATCGGCATCGCCGTGCCCAAGGGCTACTGGGATCTCGACTACCACGGCCACCTGCCGCCCAACACGCTGCCGACGCTCGGCGATGCCTGGGCGGAGGCTTTGACCAGCTACTCCAAGCGCTGGACCTGGCGGCGCGCCGAGCGCATGGTCGCTCGCTGGCAGGCGGTCTGGAACGCAACCGAGCAGCAGGCTCTGCCGATGATGTCGGGCTGCTTGTTCTTGGTCGAGCGCGGCTACTTTGAGTCGATCGGCCGCTTTGACGAACGCTACCCGCTCTACTACGAGGACGCCGACCTGTCGGTGTCGATCGTCAAGAGCGGCCGCACGATCACCCAGATTCCACAAGCGCGCCTGATCCACTTCGTAAATCGCTCCGGCATGAGCGACCTCGAGACGATGTGGGAGCGCAACCGCGTCAGCAAGGAGAAGTACTACCGCAAGTGGTATGGGCTCGCCGGCCGTCTGTCGCTGGCGTGCGGACGTTGGCTGGTGTCGTCGAAACGGCTGGAGCGCTTTCGGCGCGTGCCGCCGCGGCCGCCCTACACCGACCTCGGCGAATCCGCGGAGCGGCCGACGCTCAAGCTCGGTCGACACTGCGAGCGCTATCTCGTGCTGATGTCGCTCGACATGCGCTTCTTCCTCGCGGCCGGCATCTACGGCTCGGGCGATCGCTGGACGCCGAGCGACAACGCGTTTGCCGCGTTCGTCAACGCGAACTTCTTCTTCCAGGTCTTCGACGTCAGCGGCGGCAAGCAGGAGCACCTGGGCACGTGGCGCTTCTACAGTTTGTCGCATCTGGGCCAGGTGGTTGGGGGCCAGGCAGTTGGGGGCCAGGCGGTTGGGAATCAGCCGGCGGCAGACCCGCCAGATGCCGCTGAAGGCCAGCAGGAGCCGACGTGAGCGCGCCCACGCTGTCGGTCGTCGTGCTGAGCTGGAATACGCAGGAGCTGACGCTCGCCTGCCTGAACGCGCTGTTTTCGGAGTCGCCGCCGCCGCGCCATCCGCGCGAGGTGATCGTCGTCGACAACGGCAGCGAAGATGGCTCGGCCGACGCGATCGCAGCGCAGTACCCCGACGTGCGGCTGCTGCGCAACGACGACAACCGGCTCTACGCCGAGGGCAACAATCAGGGAGCTGCGATGGCGCGCGGCGAGTACGTCGTGACGCTCAACTCCGACACCGAAGTGTGTGCCGGCGCGCTCGACACGCTGGTCGACTACCTGCGCGACAACCCCTCGTACGGCGCGGTTGCTCCTCGGCTCAGCGATCCGGACGGCTCGGTGCAGCACGCTTGCCAGCGCTTTCCGACGCTGATGACGGCGCTGTGCTTTGACTCGTGGTTTGGCTCGTTCTGGCCGGGGCGGCGCGCGGTCGATCGCTACATGATGCGCGACTTCGACCACCTGGAGTCGCGCGACGTCGACCAGCCGCCGGGTGCCTGCTGCATGCTGCGCCTCGCGGAATGGCAGGAACTCGACGGCTTCGACGAAGAGCTGGCGCTGTTTTATAACGACGTCGATTTGTGCAAGCGCGTGCACGCGCGCGGCCAGAAGATCCGCTACCTGGCAGATGCCGAGGTGATGCACCATCGCGGCGCCAGCACCAAAAACTTCGCCCGCATGCTGCTGATCTGGCATCGCAACCGGCTCGCGTACTTCAAGAAGCACTACGGCTGGTTTGGCTCGCTGTGGGTGCGCGTTTGCGTGCGGCTGCGGATCTGGGAGGAGTGGTGGCGCATCGGCCGCCGCAACAAGTTGGACCCCGGCCGCAAAAAGGCCGAGCGCGACTTCTTGAAGCAGTCGCAGCGGGAGCTTTGGTCGTCGTGAAGGTCTGCTTCGTGACCGCCAACTTCCCTCCCGAGGCGAGCGGCGGCACCGAGCAAGTCGTCTGGGCTCTGCTGCGCGAACTGCGCGCGCGCGGCGTTGGCGTCGCGGTTGTCAGCGGCAGCGACTTGCCGGCGAGCGATGTCGACGCGAGCGCCGCCGATGTCGTGCGCGAGCAGCACGACGGCATCGCGGTCACGCGCCTGCGGCGCCGCGTGGACGAGCACGACCAGCACGGCTTTGTGCGGCCGCGTCTGCTTGCGGAGGTAGGTCGCGTGCTGGATGGGTTTGCCCCGGACGTCGTGCACGTGCATTCGTTTGCTGCCTTGGGCTTTGGCGTCGCTGCGCTGTGCCAAGAGCGCTCGCTGCCGATGGTGGTGACGTGCCACGACCTTTGGCTGACGTGCGCACGCTACTTTCGGGTGCCGGTCGGTGGCGTTGCGTGTCCTGACGGCACCGATCGCGAGGCGTGCATCACCTGCATCCACGATGCCACGCTGATGGACCCCGCGCGCATTGCTGCCGGCCTGCACGAACGCGATCGGCTGGTGCGCGAAGAGCTGCGTGCGGCTCGTCACGTCACCGCGCCATCGCGCACGGCGGCGAACCTGGTCGCAGCGCATGCGCCGTACGCGGGCGAGATCGAAGTCATTCCACATGGCTTATTGGCAGCTGTGCCGGCGCCGCAGAACGCCATCGCAAAGGCGGTCGACGGCGTCGTGCGCGTCGGCACATTCGGCGGACTCGTTCCCGAAAAAGGCGTGCGCGAACTCGTGCTCGCGGGTGCTGCGGCGTCGGCGTTCGATCGCGGCCGGACCAAGCTCGAACTGCACCTGTCAGGGCCCTTCCACGATCCTGCCTTTGAGCGCGAGATCGTGCAGCTCGCGCAGGAGCACAGCGTCACGCTCCACTGCCACGGCCGCTACGGCTTCGGCGATCCGCATCCCGCGCGGGGTTTGGACCTGGCGGTGTTCCCGTCCCAATGCCAGGAGACCTACGGGCTCGTGGTCGACGAAGCTCTCGCGCACGGCGTGCCGGTGCTGTGCTCCGATGGCGGCGCGCTTTCGGAACGGGCTGCGACACCGGGCGTCATGACCGTGCGGCTGGCGGACTTGGGCGCAGAGCTGGCCGCGGCGCTTGTCGAGCTGGTAGGGTCTCCTGCGCGTCTCGCCGCGCTGCGCGCTGCCATCCCAGCCCAGCTGCCGACCATCACACGGTCGGCCGAACGCCACCTCGAACTCTACCGAAGCCTCGCATGAACCATTTGTTCTCGCCGCTGTTGCCGCGCGATCCGCTGCAGGGCCCCGTGCTGGTGCTCGCTGCGCACCCCGACGACGAAGTGATCGGCGCCGGCTGCATGCTCGCGTGGCACGCGCAGCGGGGCCACGACGTCACGGTTGTGCACGCCACCGACGGCGCGGCGGGCGATCCTGGCCAGCGCGAGCCGGGCGACATCCGCAACGTCCGCCGACAAGAAGGCATCGAGGCGCTGCGCCGCCTCGGGCTCGGCCCGGCGCGCCACTGGGACTTGCCCGACGGCCAGCTGCCCGAACACCTCGACGCGCTGTCCGAGAAAGTCGAAGCCATTGTGCGCGAAGTGCAGCCCAAGACGCTCTACGCGTTTCACTCGGGCGAAGCGCACCGCGACCACCGAGCTATCGCCAAGGCGGCCGCCCTCGCCGCCCATGCGCTGCCCGCCGACTGCCGCTGCCTGCTCTACGGCGTCAACTTTGTGCCGTCCGGCGGCACGCTGTTTGACGGCACCGACACCTATCCAAAGGTCTACGAAGCGCTCAAGGCCTACGTCAGCCAAAACGCCTACATCGATCTGCCCGGCATGAGCGAACACCGCACGCGCGCCGCGACCGTCAACCTCGACATCGGCGGCGTGCTCTACGGCGAGATGTATGTCGACCTCAAGCCGCACGAGATGCTTGCGGTGCATGAACTCCACGACCGCCTGCACCGCATCGTGCAGCGGGATCCGAGCCTTGCGAGCGACGAAGGCGGTGCTGGCGATGCTGCCAATGCCGCCGACGCCGGAGGCCAAGCGTGAGCGGTTCTGCGGAAGCTGCGGCGCGCCCGACGGTGTCGCTGGTCATCTCGGTCTGGAACCGCAAGGACGACCTGCGCGAGAACCTCGAGGCGATCCAGAAGCAGACGGTGCCGGCCGACCAGGTCATTGTCGTCGACAACAATTCGTCCGACGGCACGCCCGAAATGGTGATCGCCGAGTTTCCCGACGTGCAGCTGATCCGCATGCCGCACTCGGACTACGGCGCGTGCGAGACGTTCAACGTTGGCTTCTCGAGCGCCAAGGGTGACTACGTTGGCATCCTCGACGACGACGTGATCCTGCCAGAGACGTTTGTCGAACACATGGTCGGCAAGTTCGCCGAGGAGCCGGAGACCACCGCGATCCTGTCGCCCAAGGTGATCGAGCCGGAGATGCCGGACTGGTACCTCAACAGCGAGAAACTGCACCAAGAGCGCTACCTGGCGACGTTCCGCGGCTGCGGTTCGATGGCGCGCAGCGACGCGATCCGCAAGGCCAACTGGTACGACATCCGCTTCTTCATCTTTGGCAACGAGCGCGACCTGACGACGCGGCTGTTGAACCTCGGCTACCGCGTCAAGATGTTCCCGACGGTGGAGGTCTTCCACAAGGCGCCGTTCGGCATGCGCCACGGCAAGCGCAGCCTCTACTACCACGTACGCAACTTCTGGCTCTATGCCTTCAAGTACCTGCCGTGGACCCAGGTGCTGGCCTTCCCGTTCCGCTTCCTCAAGAAGGGACTCGGCGGCAAGAAGAAGTCCGACGGCGGCGAGGTCGGCGACGCGGTCGGAACGATCGGCCTCTTTGACAACATCAAGGGCGTCAAGTGGGGCTGGTGGATCTGCATCAAGGCGACCATCGCGGCGATGTGGAACCTGCCGTACTGCATCAAGCACCGCGAAGTCTGCAAGCACCCGGACTTCGAGCCGCCGTTGAACTGATCGGGCCGGCGGCGTGCGGGGTGCGGCCCACATCCCACGGCGCTCGGGGACGGAGCGTCAAGCGACAGCACCAGGTGGAGGACGGACGTCGGCTACTTTCGCTTCGCGGCCTTCTCGCTACGTTTGATGGCGAAGCTGCGCGCTGGCGCGCAGTGTGCCAACACCTTCGCCGGATTTGACGAGCCTTTCTGAGCATCTCCAATCACGCGGATTCCGCGTCGAACCGCTTGCTCGTTCGGCAGCGCGAGGGTTGTTCACGGCATGGTGCGAAGCCTTCTTGGGTGAGGTGCGCATAGCTACCGGGCGATACCGGTATCAAGAGCTGCACTGGCACGCCTTCAGCTTCGACTTGGTGACTGCGCAAGACGGGCGAACCGCGTTCGACGCCTACTCCAGGGTGACGGCGGAGTCGGTGATCGTCATTCCCGAGGTCTGGACGCGCCGATGCTGCGGCGTTCGCTGCAGTGGAGAGGGCGTGCCCGACCTGACGGACTACTGCGACGATCTGTATGTGTTTCCCGAGTCGCTTGCGTGGTCGATGGTGTTTACGCACGAGCAGCCGGATTTTGGGCCCTACTTTGTCGATCCGTAGGGGCTGTCGCTGCGGCCTCGGCTGCCGGCCTTTGCGCGCGATGCCGGGGATGGTGCCACGCTGGCGAACACGTTGACGGTGGCCCGGCCATCCACGTGGTTGCCGACCACGCCGAGGTTTCGTTTGGTCAGGCCCTCAAGCCGAAGGAGACCGCCTATCTCGCCAAGGTCTTGGGTGGCGCCCTGTCTGCCTGATCGGTCCGGCTTGTGATGCCTACGCCGCGTCAAACTTCCTCGGTCCACGAAGAACGTGTCCCCGTTTCCAACCTGCGACATAACCTGCCGCAGCCGTGCTGCAGCGCCTCAATCCACGCAGTTTCACATTTCACATCCGGCGATGCTCGGAGCACACAGCTCCCATGCACCCCTCCGCCGCCGGCCAGCGCTACCGAACCAAACCACCAACAACAGCCGTGGTCTGCAGCGGCAGCGTGCTG
>JBGCDH010000160.1:0-14433 GCA_045105235.1 Planctomycetota bacterium
TCCGGCTCAAAGACGCAGACGCCGCCCTGCTGCCACGGATCGCCGCGCAGACCCTGCTGCCGGAAGCCCCCACGCCATGCGCGCCACAGGTTGCGGGCAAAGCGCCAGTGCAGCGCAGCCCCGACGGATCGACGCATCGACAGCAGGCCAAACGTCACGCGCTTTGGGTCGCCGAGCACGACGTGGTCCTTCGCATGGGCGGCTTGGAACTCCGCCGCCATCGCGCCGGTACCCGGCCCGACGAAGACGACCTTGGCCGAACGCGCGGCAAACTCATCGATGCGGCTGCGCACCTGCGCGGCCCGTTCTCGACAAAAGATTCAACCAAAGTGCCGCAGGAAGATGCCGACCAGCACGCCGTTGCTGCCGGCAGGCGGCAGGTGCTGCCGCAGGCTGGTGGACGCGCCGGGTTCGCCGCCAACAACGCCGCCCGCCTCAAGGACCGCATCCAGCGCGCGCGCGACCGACTCGGGATGGAAATCGGCCGGATCGGAACCAACGTTCTTCGTCATTTGTCTTCGTCGAGGAACTCGATGTCTACGAACTCGGCCTCAGCGTTGCTGGCGCCAAAGCCCCAAGCTCGCAGGCTCTGCCATGACTCCGGCATCGGGGCTTTGATGCGCTGCCCGGCGGCCATGGCGGTGATTTCGTGCGCTTCAAAATCGAGATGCACGCGAACCTCAATCGCCGCGGTGCCGAACGCGGACAGCGGCAGCGGAACGGACGCTGCGACCTTGCGCCAATTCGGTCCCTGGATCACCAAGAGCTGCTTCTGGAAGTCGATCCCCGCACGCATGGCGCGGCCACGAGGTTCTTCGCCGGTGACAACAACAAAGCCGTTGCGGCGATGGCGCCCGACCTCGACGCCGTCACGATCGTCGGCGGCAGCAACCCCTTGGCCGTTGCGAATCGGGCGCATCATGGTGCTCATGGTGATCGGCCCAGGCCGATCGCCCGTTTCCAGCAGGTAGCCGCCGGGCGCGTTGGCCCAGACCTGCACCCCGTCTGCTAGACGTGTCACCCGCGCGATGCCGGCCGTGATCGGGTAGCGGCCGCCACCGACCGAGCCGGTGTCGTCGTTGTATTCCTCGCGCAGCTGTGTGAGGCGTTCGGTCAGCTGCTGCTGCACTTCGGCGTAGGCCGGATCGCCATACACGCTGATGCGCTCGTCCGGGTCCTTGACCAGGTCGAACAGCTCCCACGTATCCCACTGCGGCTCGTAGTAGCGCACGAGCTTGTAGCGATCGGTGCGCACGCCATACATCGCCGGCACCATGTGCACCGACTGCGACTCGTAGTAGTGGTAGTAGACCGCATCGCGGAATGGCACCTCGTCGACCTTGTCTTCGCGCGCGGCCTCAAACAGCGGCACGAGGCTTTTGCCGTGCATGTCCTCGGGAACCGGCACACCCGCAAGGTCGAGAAACGTCGGCGCGAAGTCGATGTTTTGCGTCAGCTGCGGCAGCTCGACGCCCGTCGGCAGGTGGCCGGGCCAGCTCATGACCAGAGGCATCTTGAAGCACTCTTCGTACATCCAGCGCTTGTCGTACCAGCCGTGCTCGCCGAGGAAGAAGCCCTGGTCCGACGAGTAGATGATCAGCGTGTTCTCTTTGACCTTGGGGTTGGCGTCGAGCCATGCGAGCAGCTCGCCGACGCTGCGGTCGACGCCAGCGACGCAGCGCAGGTAGTTTTTCATGTAGCGCTGGTAGGCCCAGCGCACGCGCTCTTTGCCCTGCGGGTCCTCGCGCAGAAACGCTTCGTTTTCGGCGGCGAACGCCTTGTCCCAGTCGGCGAGCTGGGTCGCCGTCATGCGCTTGCGGTGGTTCAGCCACGCGCGGTCGGTGCCCTTGAGCTCGGCCGGATCGGCCGGCGGCACAATCAGGTCGTAGTGCAAGAACATGTGCTTCGCGATCGACATCTCCTGCGCCTTGAGCATCGGCCCGCGCCCAGAGTAGTCGTCAAACAGCGTCTCCGGCTCCGGGATCTGCTCGCCCTGAAACATGCCGAGATCTTCGGGCGCCGGCTGCCAGTTGCGGTGCGGAGCCTTGTGCTGGCACATCAGCAAGAACGGCTTGTTGGGATCGCGCTGCTCAAGCCAATCGATCGACAGCTTGGTCGTCAGATTGGTCGCGTGTCCTTCGATCCGCACCTTGCCGCTCTTGCCCTTCTCGCCGCCTTCGGCGACGGGCTGCGTGCGGAAGTCCGGGTTGTAGTACTGGCCTTGGCCAGGCAGCACCATCCAGTGGTCAAACCCCTGCGGGTCCGACGTCAGGTGCCACTTGCCAATGACCGCCGTCTGGTAGCCGACCTTTTGCAGCAGCTTCGGAAACGTGCGCTGCCCGCCATCAAACAGGTTGCCGTTGCGCATAAAGCCGTTGGCGTGACTATGAAGCCCCGTCAGGATCGTCGCGCGCGACGGCCCACACAGGGCATTGCCGCAGCAGTTGTTGCGAAACAGCAAACCCTGCTGCGCGACCCGGTCGATGCTCGGCGTCTTGTTGACGCGCGAGCCATAGGCCGAGATCGCGTTGGCCGCATGGTCATCGCTGAAGATGAACAGGATGTTGGGGCGCGAGCCGGAGAGCGGTTTTGAGGAAGCCTGCGAGCCACTCGGCTCCTGCGCATACCCGGATGCAGCAGACAGCGCGACGGCCACGAGCATGGATACCAAACGATGCATGCGCGCAATCGTCGCGTCGCGACGTGGCCACGTCGAGCCTTGCTCTGATTCTGGGTCAGCGCAGCACCACCGTGCAGGCAAAGTCTGCGGGGCGAACCAAGCAAGCTCCGTATCGCAGCGGCCGGCCACCGTCCGGCACTTCGAGAAGGAAGAAGCCTGGATCCGACATCGCAAAGAGCTCCAAGCCGTCGATCTGGCCACTGTCGCCTCGGACCGTCTGACGACGGCTTGCACCGCCAAGGAAGGCCTGCAGTTCCTCGTTGGTCCGACATTGCCCGTAGCGCTCCTCGGCGCGCCGCGCCAAGGCACCGCTCCACACATAGAGCGTGCCCAACCGGACGATTCCGGCGCCTAACCCAACGTTTCGACGGCCATGTTCCTGCGCATCCGACAACAAACGTATTGTGCGACAACTGACGTCAAAGTTGATGCGCTGCGTCCCCACGCCCGCCTCAAACCATCGCGAACGACCGACACATTCCGAGCGCCCGTACACATGGCGGATCCTCGCCGCCACGCAGAAGCTGCCCGGCCCTGGCGCAACCAAACGATAGTTACCGTGTGAATCTGTTTTGACGCTGATATCAGGAAGCCACCGCGAGAACGAAACGTATCCGACCGAGCTCGCCACGGGACGCGGGGCATCCTGCGGATCAGGAACCATGGACTCTTCCAAATAGACCGTCGCACCAACAACTGGTTCGCCGTCGCGGTGCTGTAGCCTTCCAACAACAACACGGGACGGTTCACGGAATACGAGTGGGCCAACCACTCCAAAGGCCTTCGGCTCCAACTGCATCGGCGCCGACAGTCCGAACATCGGATGATAGGCACGCACAACAGCCCCTGCGGGCTGACCAAGGGTATCGCCGCCGAACAAGTTGAAGCAGCCGTAGCCGTCGCAATCGACAGTCATACGATGTTGCTCCACTCCCACGATCGCTCGGCCACATGGCTGACCGTTGGGCTGCAGGACCTGCCCCCAGACGCCCTCCCTCGGTTTCGCCACCAGGGTCGCAAGCGGCACGGGGTCCATCAGATCCTGCGAATCGACCACGACGACAAACGGGCGTGGTTGGTAGTGCTCCTCATGGCGCAGTTCGAATCGAGTGAGATCGGAGAGCACATCCTTCGTGCCGGCGACCATTTCGATTTCGAACCTGTCAAGCGTGGTCGGAGACCACGTCGAGGTATCGGGAAAGATGACAAACGTGCCATCGTCAGCCGTGACCGCCGTAGGCAGTTCGACAGGCTGCTGCCCAGGCAGTAGCGGGGCCAGCAGAGTCGCCCGCACCAGCGCACTGGCAATTGGCTGGTAATCTATTGGAGACACCACCCGTCCGCGGATGTGCACCGCGTGCGCAACCGCGCTACGCCTACTCATGGGCTGCAACCCAATAGCATCGGAATCGTGCACCCGCGCCTGGCTGGCTCTCGGCATGGCGGCCGCCGTGCTAGCGGCGCCATCCAAGGGCGGCGTCGAAGCCGCGCTTCGCGGCGGCTCCGTATCGTTGCGCGAAATCGTCATAACCATCGCGATTGTGGCTGCCGCAACTGCGAGCCCTATCCAGTAGGCAGCAACGCGTCCACTCCTGCTAGACGCTAGAACCTGTGATGCGCCAGCCTCTCTTCTCCCTGCCGCCGCCGCCGCCGCCCCACCCAGCCAATCGCCGCCGCCACACAGCGGAACCAGCGCCGTCATCCAACGTTCGCGGCCGCGGCCTTCGCCACCAAACCGCCGGTCGAGAGATCCGCGCAGCGCATCGAGGCCGCGCCTCAAGCGCGTGCGCACCGTGCCCTCCGGAATCCCGAGCCGCGCCGAACAGGTCTTCGTGTCGAGGCCACGGTAGTAGCGCAGCAGCACCACATCGCGAAACATCGGCGGCAGATCCATCACGCACGAAACCACGTCTTTGCGGACCTGCTCCTGCTCACAAACCTCCGCCGGCGTCGGAACCTCGACCGCCGTTGCCCCCACCCGCTCCACCTCCCGAGCCTGCCGCCGCGCATCCCCACGCCAGCGCTTGGCCGCCAAGTTGCGCACCACCCGCGCCAGCCAGCCGCGCCGATTTTCCACAGCCTCCCCACGGAGCTCCAACGCCGCCACCATCACATCCTGCGCAACATCCTCGGCAACATGCGCATCCCGACAAAGCGCACGAGCAAGCCCACGCACAAAGTCGAGGTCGTCAAGCAACCGCACGGCATCCAGCGGCCCACCCGCCGCAGATCCAGCATCAGAAGAGGAGGTCATGACAGATGCGTCCCCACGGACGAGCCGCATGTTCCCAGATTCTTCCGGCTTGCGCCCGGAATCGTGGGGCGGGTGCGGCTTGTGCCGCCGAATTTGCGGAATCGCGGCTGCGAGGGGGCCTTGGCAGTGAGGTGAAGCGCTGGCAACCAAGCCACTGACCTAGATCGACACCCGGGGATCGATGGATCTCCGGCGGAACGCGCCCCGAGCATCGACACTCCGTGCGTGCGCTGTCATGATTCTGCGGGCACCCAGTGCCTCGACGTAGCCTGCGAGCCAGTTTCCAAGCCAGAACGTGAGCCGCCTACGAACCATATTCATAAGCACTCGCACAGACGAGTGCGCGCTCGAGCGACGCGCCGCCTACGAAGCTGCGGTCTCCCAGGGGCTCGTGCCGTTCACCTACGATGCCTCGATCCACAGGCTGAGCACGCTCACCGTACCGCAGGTCGCACCACCATCTTCTGGTGAAGTCCGCCAAACGAAGCGTCGCGCCACCTGGGATCACATTGCGACGCTGATCGATCAATCCGACTACTTCGTCGGCGTCTACGACCGCACCCTGGGCGCCCCCGACAGGCCGGCCAACAACATGCCCTGGCTTCGCTTCGAGCTGCTGCGCTTTCTAGCCGTTCAGCTGCAACAGGCGCAGCAGCTGCGTGCATATGGGATGCGCACGCCGAACGAGGCGTTGCGCCAAGCCGATCGATTCGAACAAGCCTTGCGAGACCAGCTCGTCAGGCCTCAGCCAAACGAAGCATGCAACGCGCTACACGACATTCTGGCCAACCGGATGTTCTTGTATCAAAGGCTCGAAAACGACGGCGACGATGACAGCTACGAAGAGCGGGCCGAAAGCGATGGGCGCCCGCGGAGCGAGCCACCGCTGGCCGCGCTGCTAGACCCGTTTTGGCAGTTCGTGCGTGGGTTCAAGGATCAAGTGCAGCGACTCCAGGCCAACACGCCAGGGCAGGCATCCGAGCTTCTCCCGGTCCGCGCCGCACATGCGCTGTTGTTTCGAAAGCTGTCCGAGGGACTGCGCGATCTTCATTACGACCCGTCCGCGGCCAAGAGCGAACAGACCAGGCCGCGCATACTCGAGTTCGAGCTATCGGGCGGGGGCCTCAGCAAGCGCCCAGGCGGTCTGTATGTCTTTTTGCGCACTCTTTTCCAGCGCGGCCTGGGCGTGCAGTCCTTGTGGGTCGGCGACCACGGGAAGGGCAATGACCTCGCGCCGATGCGGGGAACCATCGTCGGAATGCACCACGGCGGCTTTGCCGTTGCTCACGCCGCGGCCGAAGCGAAGCACGTGACCGCCTTGGTCGAAGCCGCCCTACCGGGCGTCTCGCTCAACATTCACGCCGCACCACCCGATGCGGCTCACCTAAGCGAGCGCTCTCTGCAACTGCAAGCTGGCGAGTTTCGCCATTTGCAAGCGCAGGTACACAGCGACGTCTTGACCTACCGAATCGAGGTCGCATGGATGCCTGGGGTGCTGTGGGCCATTGTCGCAGTCGCCACCGCGTTCGATGCGAACATCGTGCACATGAGCACCAATCCGCGCAGTGAGCGAACCGAAGAAGGACGCAAGGTTGGCTTCGAACTCGGACGAATCGTCGAAGTCGAACTGTCGGTCGAAGCCATGCCCGATGTGAAGTGGTGGAACGCCAGCGAGTTTGAATACCAGCTCAAGTCCCTCCACGGCTACGTCAGCGCCAGCGTGCTTCGAGGCACACGCTAGGGCTTCTACAGACTCTATGGACCTTGGTCCGGCTCGTTGTCCCGTGCAGCGTCGAAGTCTCCGCCTTCCTGTGCATGGCTGGACGCAGCCGACTTCAATGCCACCTCCAAAACGGTCGCAGCGATGTGGCGCGAGTGATCGAGAACCGCACGATCCTGCGCGGCCTCTTTGCGGCCGCCGAGGGCCATCCCAATGGCTCTCGTCGCTGCCGTACGGGCATCGCTGCCCGCTGCCGCGACTCGCTTCTTCAGCTTCGCGCTCTTCACACGCGAGCCGGCAATCTTCTGCGCGGCAACGGCGATGTCGCCAAGACTAGTTTCCAGATTTCCCCGGCTCTTCTCATACTCGCAGAGCCCAAGCAACCACCCCGGCGCGCCGCCCTGCTGGTCGCTTCGCATCGTGCGGCTTCGAACGCCAAAGTTCACAGGCAAAAACTCCCCCACGAGAAAACGTCCCGCCAAGCTCTTGCTCTGGTCGGTCCAATACGGATCCCCCTTCAAGCCATCGAGAGCATCCAGCAAAGCGACGAGATCGCCGGCATGCTTGTCCGCGAAATGAGCATGTAGATCGTCGATGCCGGCTTGCCGCTCGAGAACGCGTTCAGGCCGCACGCGCTTTCGAAACGGACAGCATGCGACCATGCCGAGGCTGTAGGGCCAAGCAACGACGACAAGGTCCTTGTCGGCCACGAGACCTTCATGCTCGGCGTTCGCTGCGACGACCTCAAGCCGGCTCATCGCAAGCAGGCGCAGCGGACCATTCTCGGATGCGCGGTAGGCCACCCGCCGGGGAGCAACTTCAAAGTGGAGCGGCACCTCTTTCCCAAACTGCAGCACCCCGCCGTCATCCGGTTCGATCAGACAGGCCGTGGCAGCTCTTCGATGAGGTGCACTGCCAATCCTCTGCAGCGCCTGGCGCGGTGGAGCCTGCTGCCCGCCCAACGACTCGGTGAATCCCATCCCACGGTCATAGCGCTGCAGGCCCCACTCGGCTAGCCGCGCACAGCGCATCCGCCCGCGGCGCCGGTGCCTCAGAAATCCTCGGATGGCCCGCTCCAGCGATCGGGGGAAACGGCGCCACCTCCGTCGCCCTGCGGGCGGCGCGCCCTGTGCCACGTCGGCCGGGCGCCACCGATTTCGACGGAGCAACGATGCGCACCCATCCCGACATTCGACAGTCCATGCAGGCTCTGCCAGCCTGGCTGCAGCCGATGTTGACCTGGCTAACCGGCAAGCCGCTGCCCGGCCAAGCCCCCCTGATCACGTGGAACCCGTGGACCCGCCTGATCCCGAACGTTTTCAAGCTGGGTCTCGGACTCGCCATGGCGGCCTGGATCCTGACGCTGCCTACGTGGGCCTGGCTGCTACTCCCGATCGCTTGGCTGCTCGCAAGCGGCGGCTTCCGCGGCCTCTACCTTGAGCTCGCGCACGCCGCCGTGCACCACGCCTTTGCCAAGACCAAGAAGGTCAACCAGATCGTCACCGAAGCGCTGACGACGATCAGCCTGACCCCCGGCTACCACGAGTTTCGCGGCGAGCACGTATCCAGCCACCACGGCGCCACAGCAACCATCGCCGACCCGGACTACGCGGCCCTGGTCAGCTTCGGCTTCACGCCTGGCTTGTCCGAGGTCGAACTGCGCCGCCGCGCCGCGTGGTCCTGGCTCAACCCGACGCTACACGCTCGCTACCTCTGGAGCCGCCTGCGCGGGAACTTTGCTCGTGGACCGTGGTATCGCCGCCTGCTCGCCGTGGCCTGGCACGGCGGCATCCTCGCCACGGTCGCCGCAACCGATAGCTGGATGTGGTTCGGCGTCGCCTACCTCGTCCCCCTGACCTGGGGCTACCAGATGAGCTCGGTCCTGCAGATGCTCGCCGGCGAGCACCGCTGGAACCAAGACGTCGGCAAGGGCCGCGAGCGGCTGCACAGCCTGACCTACGGCCGCATGCTCGGCGAAGCATTTCCGACGGCTGGCGGCTTCGTCGCCAAAAGCACCTGGTGGCTGCGCCTGCTCACCTACCACGTGCCGGCCAAGCTCATGGTCTTTGTCGGCAACGACATCGGCCCCGCCCACGACCTCCACCACCGCAAGCCGCATTCGGACTGGTCCAACGCGGCCTTCACGCGCCAGCAGATGATCGACGACGGCACGTTCGGGCCGCACGAAGACGTCTGGGGCTCGCTTGGCGTGCACATCGCCTACAGCCTGCGCGGCATGGCGAGCGGCAGCAGATCGACAAGCTAAGCCCGGCCCATCCGACCCGCCCACACGCCGCGCCCTCGCGGCAGGCTTGGCCAAACGACACGCGGCCGGCGCTGGTGACAACCAGCACCGGCCGCGGCTTCGGTTTTGGGCCCATCACCACACCCCAGCGATCGCACGATTTTTCTTCCAGCTCGGTTCGGGGAAACGGCGGAGCCCTTGCCAGCGCCACGCCGGCGCAGGGCCGTTCTCGGCACGCATGCCGAAGCCAACCCGCCACCAAGATCATGTCCAAGTCTCCCCGAAAGCCAGCCATCGTCATCGGCGACGCCACGTCCTCATCCACTGGCTACGCCATGCGCGCCAAGCAGCAGGGCCGCCGCGTCATCGAACTGCGCACGCTGCCCGCTTCGACCGACTACTACACCCGCGCCTACCGCCCGGAACTCATCGACGAAGTTGTCGACTACCGCCTGCTGGGCTCATCCGATACCGCGGTGCTCGATGCGCTGCACGATCACGGCCCCTTGGTGATCGGCGCCGACAGCAGCGTCGGCATCGTCGAGCGCCTCCAAAAGCAGCGCGGCGAGTTGCGCAACGCCGCCAACCGCATCGAAGCCCGTTACGACAAAGCCGCGCAAGCCGAGGCGATGGCAGCAGCCGGCTTGCCGATTCCAGAGCAGCGCTTCTGCGGCGATCTGATGTCCGCGCTGCGCTTTGCCCACGGCCGCTACCCTGTCGTGCTCAAGCCAACGGCGAGTGCAGGCACCGATGGCGTGCTGCTGGCGCACAAGCCAACCGAGCTGCGCGGCCACTTTGAGACCATCGCCAGCAGCCCGAGCCTCTACGGCCGCCGCAATCGCGGGGCGCTGGTCATGGACTACATCGATCCGGGCCAAGCCGCCGAGTATGCCGTCGATGCGGTCTCGCTGGACGGCCGCCGCATCGTCACCGACGTATGGCGCTACGAGAAAGAACCGATGGCGGCAACCCCGGCCATGTATCGCTCGGCGATGACTGTGCCGCTCGACGAAGCGCGGCCTGAGATTGCATTCGCCATGCGCATGCTGGACGCCGTCGGCCACCACCACGGCCCGTCGCACACAGAGCTGTGGCGCTTGGATTCCGGCGGACTGCGGCATCGCTACGGCAGCGCCCATCTGCCCGTCGAGACGGCTTCGCGACTGCCGGGCGTCGTCCCGCAGCTTTCCGCCGCCGCCTACCGCCGCGACCAGGTCGAGCTCGGCTACCGTGCGCTGGTCGAGCCCGAGACGTTTGCGGCGGCGGCCGACGCTGCCGAGGCGGTGCCGGAGTCGGCCCATCGCACGGCAGCGGTTGTCTTTTGGGCCTCACCGCGCTCGGGCACGCTCCGACGCGCCGTCCCGATCGAACAGCTTCGCGCACTCCGTTCGTACACCGGGCACGACCTCCGCGCCCAGGCCTCCGGCGACCCGGTCGCTGCCACCATCGACCTGCCGAGCGTGCTCGGCTCGATCCGGCTCCTGCACGCGGATCGCTCCGTTGTGACGCAGGACATCGAGACGCTCCGCCAACTCGAAAAGGAGGTCGCCACCGATGTCGTCTAACAGCCCACTCGACCGCACCGGCCTGCTCCACCTCGCCATCGTCGTGCTCATCGGAAGCACGCTGTTTCTGGCGATCCGCGTGGCCGTCAGCGATGCCGGTGGCTTCGCCCCCTTTTCGCTTGGCGCCACTCGCTGCGCCGTCGCAGCCGTGCTGCTCGGCCTTTGGCTCGCGTTCCGCCGGCGTCGCGCGCCAGCCAACGCGAGCAGGCTCACGCTCGGCGCAGCGCTCGGCGTCATGGCATCCGGGGCGATGCTCTGGGGCGGGGCCAACGGCCTCGCGTCGCTGGCGTCGCGCTCCGTTGGCTCAGGCACCGTGGCGCTGTTCTTCGCGACGCAGCCCATGCTCGTCGCACTGCTTGATGCCATGCTTCGGCGTCGCCTGCCGCGCACCCGCGAGATGCTCGCCATCGCGCTCGGCACCGGCGCTGTCGTCGTCCTGACGGCGCCCGGCGCGCAAGCGATCCCCGCCGACGCCGGCGTCCTGGCTTCGTTGGTCGCGGCCCCCGTGCTGCTCGCCCTTTCGATCCTGACCCTGCGCAAATACGGCGGCAATCTCAGCGGCATCCAGGCCGCGCTTTTGCAGCTCGGCGCGGGTGCCGCAACGCTGGGCCTCATGGCCTACGCCACGGGCGAACAGTGGACTCCGCCATCCGCGCTCGGCTGGTCGATGTGGACCTGGCTGACGCTTGCCGGATCGGTGATCGCGTTTCCGTCGTTTGCGATCGCCCTGCAGCGCTTGCCCACCAGCGTGTTCATGTCGCATGCATGGATCAACCCGGTGCTGGCCACGCTGCTCGGGGCGGCGGTCGCCGGCGAAGCGCTCACGCTCGGCACGGGTGTTGCCGCCGCGGCCGTCGTTGCCGGCATCGGGTTGCTCATCAAGCCCGGCGATACGGGGCGCCCGAAGGCAGCCGCAAAGCGCGCGCCATCACGAGCCTTCGACCGACGCGCCGTCGGCCGCTAGCTCTTCGAGATAGATCACCTCCATCTCCAAGCCGGCTCCCTGTGCGTCTCGCACGGCGTCCGCCGCGATGCCCTTTTCGTCGCGGCTGTTCAAAACAGCGAGCATCAAAGCCGGCACATTCGGATCGAGGAGCGCCGCTTCTTCCCGGGCCGCATCGCGCATCCAGTGATTGACCTTGCGGTAGTCATGCTCTGGACCGCCATCGGCAGGCGTCGGCGGGTTGGCCTGCACTTCGACGTGCGCCTTTTTGAGCACCTTGTCAAACCGGCCTCGCCAGCTCTCGGTCACCGAATCGCGCGCAAATCGCTCCGCGGAAAACGGCAAGAACACGTGCAGTCGACCGTGCTCCTTGAGCAGCTCCTCGCAAAACAACAGATCGCAACCGTCGGCCGCCGACGTGTAGCCGATCTGGATCTTGTGCTTGCGGATCCTCGCCGCGATTTCGCGGGTGACCGCGGGCACCAATGCGGGCGTCAACCGACCGCGCTTGCCATCGTGAAACAGGTGTCCCGTAAACGTCGCGAGCCGCGGCACCGGCAAGACGTCATCCAACTCGGCTGTAGGCATCCCAAAATGCGCAAGGGTTCGCATCGCTTGCCGACGCATCGTGACCAGCGCGCGCTTCAAAAAGGCTCCCGCGGCGATCGCCTTGCGGTAGGCGCTCCTCGCGTCCTTTAAACGCTCACGAATCAGGTGGCACTCGGCACGCGTGGCGAAGTCCCAGTGGTCAAAGTCGCGCTCTGGTTTGCCCTCCAGCTCTTTGAGCACTGCCTCGGCCAGGATCTTGTGGTCGTGGTCGATTTCGTCGTGCCAGAGCGCTAGCGCGGCTGCATTGACGCCCGCATAGGGCGACCGGAACTTCTCGAAAACGCGGTGGTACAAGCCAAAGGCACGCTGCCGAAACGCTGGGTCATGCAGCCCCATCCGCTTGTAGACGCCAGCGAGCATGCTGACGCTTTCCGCGTCGGAGCGATCCAGTTCTTTGCAGAGCTCCTCCAGGATCTCGAGCGCGCGTTCGTCGTTCTGCTCGCGAACGTGAAGGAGCGCCTGCAGCTGCTTGGTGCGCAAACTGTCTTGCGGGGTTTCGTTCAGGATCTTCTGTGCGCTTGTCAGCCAATGACGCGCGCCCCCTTCGATCAGGCGTTCGGCCACGAAATGACCGAGAACGATATCTTTGGGCTGGTCGTGTGGCTGAGCTTCCCAGCGTTTGAGCAAGCCAGCTGGATTGCTCGGCAGAGCGGGAGACGCCCCAGGGCGCTGCGCTTGCGTGGGCGCAAAGTCGAGCAGCTCGACGATGGCGTCGACCCGGGTCGCGTACAGGTAGCCAAACGCCGGCCGCCCCACATCCACCGAACTCGGATCCAGGATGATGCTGGCCATGTGTCCGACAATGCGGCCCCCACTGATCACGGGTCCTCCCGACGCGCCTGCGACCGGAGCCGCAAGCCCGGCGCCGACCTGGCTCAGGTGCAGCAGCATGCCGTGCTCCGCTGCGCACGCGGGATCCGAGACCACGCCATCAAACGGGAGTCCGTAGGTCTCGTGCGTACCCGGAAAGCCGTAGGCAAGAACCCGATCGCTGCGCTGAACGCCGCCAGCGCCAAACGTAAGTGGGGTGACGTCGACAGGCTCATCGAGCCCGATCAATGCGACATCGGCCACTGGATCCCCTTTGAGGACCACACCTTCGACCGTGCCCGAGGGAAACCGCATGCTGATCCGACGGTCGACATGGCTGTCCTTGACGTAGTTTCCGCTTTTGTCCGTATCGGCGACAACGTGGTAGCACGTGACGACGCGATCCTCGCGCACGCAGTAGCCGCTGCCGCGCGCACCATCGCTCTCGATCAGGCAGGTGGCTTCCTTCAGACGCACTAGCTCGTCTAGCTCTTTCGTCATGCTCGTCTCCTTTGGGTCGACCGGCGCTTCTTCACAGACCGGCGCGTATCGGATCACGCACGCGGCACGATCACAACAGCATCCTAGACATGCAAAGCGCGCGCCCCGCGCGATCCTCCGACCGCGCCGTAGACCGACGACACAACAGACCGGCGACCCAACAGACCGGCGACACGATGGCAACAAACAGGATTCCGCGTCACGCCATCGCTATCCTGGATCGCGCAAGATGACACAGCCCATCGTTTTCGTCTGCTACAGCCACCGCGACAGCAGTGACCTGACCGACCTTAAGCGGTTCCTCGATCCGCTGGTGCAGCGCGGCGTATTTGCCCTGTGGAGCGATCTGGAGCTGAAGCCCGGATTCGAATGGGAGAAGACGATCGAGGACGTGATCAAGGAGGCCAGCGTGGCGGTGCTCCTGGTCAGCCAAAACTTCCTCAACTCGGCCTACATCAACGGCGAAGAGCTCCCGGCCATCCTCCAGGCAGCGGAAGCCGGAAAACTCAAGATCGCCCCGCTCTTTGTTGGGGAGTCCCTGGCCGAACACGAAGCGATGACGTTTCAAACGGGGACGAGCGGTAAGCCGTTCTTGCTAACCCGCTGGGAGGGACTCAACTCGCCCCGCCAGCCGCTTTCTAAAGTTCCGGAGAACGAGCGTGACGCTGAGTTGAAGCCCATTGCGACCAAGCTCGTGAAGATTGCGAAGGAAGTCGTCTCGAAGCCGCACGCCAAGCGCCATCCAGCGCGAACAGACCGCGAGGGACGCCCCGAAGTCACCCTGCACCTTCGGATCGACGGCAATCAGCTGCACCGGACGTTCGCGAGCTACTACGGCCCGATACTCAAATCCACGACGACCGAGTTTCACGCACTCGTTCGTAGCTCGCACGAACCGTGGCATCCCGAAGAGTTGTTCCTCGCGCTCTTCGACAGCGAAACGGACTGTGTCAAGCTGCTGCAACAGTTGCTGGAGCGAGACTCCCAGCTCACGCCCGTCTCGTTGGGTGGAGCGCGCATTCGTCTCGTCACAGACGATCCCCGGCTGCTCAGCCAGCCATGGAGCCGAGCCAAGTGGCAGCAGCACAACCTCTTCGAAGCGGGCT
>JBGCDH010000161.1:0-10908 GCA_045105235.1 Planctomycetota bacterium
ACCGTCTATGACAGCGTCGACGATTCCGCAGCTTTCGATGCTCCACACGGGCACCCGAACCCGGCAAGAGTTCATTGAGCACATCCGTCCGTGATATGCTTCGTGTTATGGGTACCTCCAAGTGGTCGGGAACATATTCGCTGCTGGCCGTGATGCTCGCCGTGGCAAGCTCGCTCGTAGCACAGACGTTTGTTGTCGATGCGTCCAACGCGGCGGGGACCGACTTCTTGAGCCTCAGCGCTGCTGCCGTGGCCGTGCCGGATGGCTCAACGCTTCTCGTACGCTCCGGTAGCTACTCGCCATTCTCGCTGCAGGCCAAGGGACTGACGATTCTCGCAGAGCCCAATACCACGGTCACGGGGACGAGCGACATCCGGGACACGACGGCGAACCAACCCGTCATCGTACGCGGGATCGACTTCGACATCACACCAGGCCGGTCCGCCGTGTTGGTGGTCCATAGTTGCGCGGGCCGTGTGCTACTGGAGAACCTGAAGACGCCCACGGCGCTGCCTCCATACGTTGTATTTGGGACCGCCATCAACCTACCTCTCGGGCTGTACGCCACCTTTTGCGATCAGCTTGTCGTTCGCGACTGCGCGCTGGCGGGCGCCGGCCTCCAGTCGTGTCGGGCGGTGTTCGAGTCCTGCCTGCTCCGCGGCTCCAGCGCGGCAATGGCAACGACGATCGGGCTCGCGCGCGAGGGGCTTTGGGTCGTAGGCGGCGCAGTAGAAATCGTTGGCAACTGCACGATTCTGGGCGGCGGCGGCCTGCCTGGGTGCACGAGCAACAACGCAGCTGGAATGCGCATCGTCAGCGCTGCGCTGAACATGCGGTCTGGCACGGTCGCACGCGGCTGCGGAACGGCGAGCCCGGCGACAACGGACGTCATCATGTTGTCGCCGCTTACCGTCGAGTTCGACGCCTCGGTTGCATTCGTCCCGTCCTCGGCTTTTTGGCAGCCGAGCATCACCAGATTGCCAGAGGTCACGTCCGTGGGAGCAGCTCTCGGCGGCACCATGCACGCAGAGGTCGCCTCTTTGAATTCCGTAGGAGCCGGATTGATGGCGGCTCTCCCCTCGGCACCGACCGTGGTGACCGGTATCCCTGGCCCGATCTGGCTCGATCCCGCAACCCTGTCGCTCCAGGCACTGGGCGTCGTGCAGGCCGGCAGCCCGCTCGGCGCGACCCTTGCGGTGCCCAACAGCATCTCCCTGCGCGCCGCGACAGTGGCTTGGCAGGCCGTTTCGTTTGAACCCGGAGGCGGACTGAGGGCGACCAACCCGTCGCTAGCACTCATACGCTGATCGTTCGGAAAACGGAGCTGCAGGAATCGGCAGCGGTTGCGTTCACCACGGAATTCGGCATCCCTGCACCAGCCTTCGGCACAACTGCGCTAGCTCTCCCCGCCGCGCGCTCGAACGCTTGATGCAACGAGTCTGGCAGTCCTCGCGCGCAACACCTATGACGTGGGCGGTATAGCCGACTTTCATGCCCCGTCCCCGCGGCTTCCGATTGCCTGCAGGCTACGAGCGGTGTCGCTAGGATGCCCAGCAACCTGGTGAAAACAACACGGCGCGCGCACGCATACCGGCGCCGCCCCCGACTGCAGCCATGAGTGAATCCAGAATCCTACTTGATGCGGCGGCGTTCATGGATTCCACGCACGCTTTGCGCATCGACTCCGCGACTACGGATGGCATCCGCAAGGTCATCCAGCGATTCCTGCACGCGTGCTACGAGGATCTCGGCAAGGCCCCGCGCCAGCTGCAGGGCGAGGAGCTGCACAACGTTATTGCGGTGCTGTTGCCCCGCCACTTCGGAAGAGGCGATGAGCTCGCGTTGGCGGTGCCCGACGTGCTGGCAGCGTTCGTTGCGCACTTGGACGACACGGGCATGCTGTCGCATCGCTACGAACTCATCCAGGCAATTGAGTCGGCATCGCCCGGCTTCCAGGCCGCAGTCGCGAGCGGACCGGCCCAGGCCCTCGGCCTGGCCGCCAACAACAAGGCAAAGCCCTTTGTGCACCGCGCCACCAAAACCGGGCGCAACGATCCGTGCCCCTGCGGCTCCGGCAAGAAGCTCAAGAAGTGCTGCGGCTGAACGCTCGCGGCGAGCACGGGTCCGGCCCGTGCCGCTTCATCGATCCCAGAGTGCCGGCGGCGAAATGCTCGACGCGCACGCGCCGCGCGGGCAAGGCAGTCATGCGAAAATGTGCTCCTCTCAGCTCACCAAGCTGGGCATCCGCGCCACGGCCAAGGAGAGCGACCGTGGCTATGACGCGAAGTGTCTCCAAAGAGCGTCACGAATTGCATGCTCCCGCAAGCATCGCAACTGCAGCGGCCAGCCTGGCCGCTGTTAGCCGCGCAAGCAATCGAAGGCTGCGCCCACGTCCAGTTCGCGATTGCCAAAGTCCAGTCGTGCACCGACGCACGCGGCGAGCAAGACGCTGACGTCCGGAGCGACCTGCAAGTCACTCACAAGTCGCGGCTGCAGCGGCCGCGCCTGCAACCGGTAGTGCGGCAGCCCACGGCCGTCGGAATGCCAGTCGAAGGCGAAGAACCCGTGTCGAGCAAATCGCACGAAGTCATCGGGACGTGGGACCTTGGCGAAGAGCTCGTGGCCGCACGTCTCCGGCCCTGCAAGCAGGGCCTGCGAGAGTGTGCCAAAGGACTTCCATCGCCGAAGCTGCCCAGACGGAATCGGCCCATCGCCAGCCGTTGTGAAGATTGCGACGCGCAGCAACTGGTCGACAGCCACCCACTCGACGTCCCATCCGTGCGGATATTCGGCGATGGACATCCTGTCTACCTAACGTATTTGCTCGGGGAGTTGCTGCGCATGGTTACGCATTGCACGGTAGAAGCCCACCGGGACGGTTATCTCACCCGATGGGCCGCGACCATGGCAACACCGCAGACCTGACCAAGGCCAGGCCGACCCCGCGCCAGGTTGGCACACCGACTTCGCCACGACTTCGAACGCATCCAGGGCCTTGCTGGAGTCCGCACCCCAGTCGCCAGAGCGTCCCGCTCCGGCGCGAACGGCCATTTCCCCGCGGCGCCCCAGCAGACGCCATGCGATATCCATGGCGCATGCCCCGACCGAGGCGGGCCCGAGCGACACCGTTGGCCGAATCGTATCGTTGCTTTTTGAATTCTCGCGCGACGTTCCGAGCGAGGCGGCATTTCCGTTCCTGGACGCAATCCGATGAACTGGAACATTCCCTTCGTAACTCTCGCCCTGCTGTCGGCCGGGTTCCTCCCCGCTCAGGCGCGCACCTACTTCGTGGATGCCGGACTCGACGAACTGTTCGAGGTGAGCCTTCGAACCGGTGTGCGCGAGTCGATTGGCTCGACCGCCAACAGCGGGCTTGGCACGCCGGCGGATCTCAGCTGGCGGGCGCTCACCGAGCAGCTGTGGACGATCGACTCCGCCGGCGGCGAGCTCGGCACGATCGACCACACGACTGGCACGTTTACGCCCGTCTACGCGACCGGCATCAACGGCTGGACGGCGCTCGCCTGGCACGAGCTCGACAAGTGCTTCTACCTCTGTCGGGACACCGGGGATCTGTACACGTTCGTGCCGACGACCGGCACGCTGACGATGCTCGGCCCGACTGGCTTCGGCGCGCTACCGTCGATGGACACGGACCGCTTCGGCAAGCTGCTCGCCGTCAGCGATGCCAACGAGATGCTCACAGTCGATCGCCAGACCGGAATGGCGTTCGCGGCATCGACAACGGCCGCGACGGCCAGTGCCTTGGCCGTGCATCCACTCGACGACAAGCTGTGGGTCTACGAGCAGTCGAGTCGCCTCCTGCTCGAGACGAACTTCAGCACCGGTGCGCACGCGAGCTCCTTCATCCTGGCGCCGGGCCTCGTGGATGTGACCGGTCTGGAAATCGTCGCTACACGCGTCGATGGCTACTTCTTCGATGGAACGACGCTGTACTCGGTCGACAAGCGGACGTTCGACGAGACGCGGATTGCATCCGTGTCCGGGTTTCCGCTGTACACCCCACCTTTCTATCCACCTTCGCCCGGGTTCAACCAGCCCAACGGCATCACCGTGAATCCCAGGACGGGCTCTTTGTGGGCGACGGACCAGGTTACCAGCGCGCTGGGCAAGCTCGACCCGCGGACCGGCACGTTCGACCAGATCGGCTTCGCGGCACTCTTCATCCGGCGCGACTTCCCCATAGACGTGGCCTTTCACCCGCGCACGCAAAGCCTCGTCTGGGCTGCTTCGGGCAATCCGACTGGTTATCCGACGAATCCACCGCCGGTTGGTGGTGTGCACGACGGCTCTGGACCGATCGGCACGGATCTGATCACCCGCATCGCGGGAATCACCGTCGACCGCTACGGCGCGGTCTATGCCGTGCGCAACGTCACGGCGACCGGGCCCGCCTGGCTATATCGTTTCGACCCGATCACCGGAGCCTCGACTCTGCTCGCGCAGTATCCCGGTGAGGCCTGGGGGGACATCGAGTACGACGCGGACACGGACGACTTCGTGGTGCGCCGCTCCAACGGCGACGTCTTGCGGCTGACGCCAGGGTCGTGGACGACTCAGGTCGTCGGGGACTTGCCGGCAGGCAACGGCCATATCGCGCTGCGCAACCTCGCGCCGGCCTACGTGATCGACGAGGCGACCGATCAGCTCGGTTCGATCGACCTCGCGACGGGTGAGGTAGTCGCCATCGGCTCGATGCTCGGGGGCAACATGCAGCGCCCGAGTGGCCTTGCCTACTGGCGCGAACGCGGCGAGCTGTGGGCCGTGGACAGCCAAGGTGGCGAAGTGGGGCCGGTCGATGCGATGACGGGCCAGTTCCAGACGATGTGCGAGACGGGCATCAGCGGCTTCGAAGGCATCGCCTGGCACTCCGGGATGCAGCGCTTCTACCTGAGCCGCGATGGCGGCGACATCTATGAGCTGGATCCGATCAGCGGCGAGCTGAGTCTGCTCGGGTCGTGCGGCTACCCCCGCCCCTACAGCCTCGAAGTCGACGCCGATGGCGAGCTGTTCACCGTGGACTACGGCAGCGGCACCCTGGTCAAAGTCGATTTGCTGACGGGCTTCGGGTCCCCGGTGATCTTGACGGTGCCGCAGGCGCTCGGCCTTGGCTTTGAGCCGGAAACCGGCGGCATCTTCACCGTGCGCGACGTGGCCCACACGCTCTACCGCTCGGACATCGACGAGCCGCTGGCTCTGCCTGTCGGCGCCTTGGGCGCTGACTGGACCGGCGTGCGCGGCCTGCAGGTCATTGAGAGCGCCAACGCGACCGTTGCCCGAACGGCCATTCTCGGCCAGTCATGCGGCGGTCTATCGCTGACGACGCAGGAGCTGCCGCGCCTGTCATCGGTGTGGAGGATGAACGCTTCGCTGCCGCAATTGCCGCAGTCGCCGCTCGTGCTGGCGCTCGGCTACAGCGATCCGGAGTTCTCGCTCGCGCCGTACGGCGCGCCCGGCTGCGAGATCCGCACGCGGGCCGTCGCGGTCTATCCGATCGGCAACGGCAGCACCGTGGGATTCCTGATCCCCACCAACCAGTCGCTGCTCGGCGTATCGCTGTTCGTGCAGGCCGCCGCTTCGGTGCCGAACGCCAACCAGCTCGGCGCCGTCTATAGCCAAGGGCTGCAGGGCGTGATTGGCTGGTAGCCGGGTCGCCGGACGATTCGACCGCGTCAGGGGAGCTGCCACAGGACCGACAAGACGGCCCCGTGAGCCCCAGTGCCCTACCCCTTCGGCGGGGCCGCAACCGGCGTCGTCTCGCCCGGGCGACGCAGCATCTTTTCGATTTCGGAGAGGTGGTTCTCTTCTTCCATCACCATGCCGCGCGCATACTCCTCAAGGCGGATGTCCTTGCCCTCGACCAGTCCGAGCAGCTCGCGGTACTTGTTGATGCCGTGCGTCTCGTGCTCGATCGACTCCTCGAGGATGTCGTTGATGTCGTGCTTGTGCGTCTCAAGCAGCTTGCCGATCGCCAGCGACGGGTGACCGCCGAAACTCGTCACATACTCGCCGGCCTGCACCGCATGGTCGAGCGACTCGGTCGCCTCGTCGCGGAACCACTTGGCGATCGGGATGCGCGCATGGCCGAAGATCATCAGGGAGTAGTGCGTGTAGCGGACCACCCCGGCGAGCTCGAGCTCGAGGATCTCATTGAGGACGGCCAGCACCTTTTCGCGGTTCTCGATCATGGGCCCTCGGTAGGACGGGAACCCACGGCTTGAAAGTCGAATCGCCTACCTTCGCCGCCGCTTCCATGGCGGCCGCCCCCCACCCGGTCTGCGCCACAGCGAACAGAGAAACGACACGAACCCAGACTGGTGCTTGCGCAGGTCCCCCTCGATTGACCACGATTGGCTTTGTGAACCTCCCACTCGACCAGGAGATCGAAACGTTCCGCGAGCTGCAGGCCCGCCTGCCCGCCATTTGGAACGATGTGCACCAAGAACCGCGCGCGCACCACTCGTGCCTGATCATCCCGTCGCTGAGCTTCGACCAGGAAGAGCTGCAAAAGGTCGCGGGCGTGCCGTTTTATGAAGAGCGGCTGATGTTCTTGCTGATGCGCCTGCGTCGGCCCGGCGCACGGCTCATGTATGTGACCAGCCAGCCGGTCGACATGGACGTCGTCGACTACTACCTGCAGATGCTGGTCGGCGTGCCCACGCCGCACGCCAGGCGCCGGCTGACGATGCTGTGCGTGCACGACGCGACCTCGCGGGCCTTGACCGAGAAGATTCTCGAGCGGCCGCGCGTCGTCAACCGCATCCGCCACTGGATCGGCGATCCGAACCGCGCCTACATGACGTGCTTCGCGACCTCACCGCTCGAGCGCTCGCTCGCGGTGCAGCTCGGCATCCCGCTCAACGGCGTCGACCCCGAGCTGCTCGACCTGGGCAGCAAGTCGGGCTCACGCGAGGCGTTCCGCAAGGCCGGCATCGAGCTGCCGCAGGGCACGGAAAACCTGAAGTCCATCGACGAGGCGATCGACGCCCTGGCCGAGCTCAAGGCCGACAAGCCCGAGCTCAAGCGCGCCGTGGTCAAGCTCAACGCCGGCTTCTCGGGCGAGGGCAACGCTCTCTTTACCTACCCGGACAACCTGCCGGATGACCAAGAGGCACGCCGCGCCAGCTTGCGCGAGGCGCTGCCGACCATGCAGTTTGCCGCGGCCGACCATTCGTCGGACGAGTTCTTCACCAAGTACGCGGAGATGGGCGGCGTTGTCGAAGAGTTCCTCGACGCCGACGAAGTGCACTCGCCCAGCGTGCAGCTGCGCATCACGCCGTCCGGCGAGCTGCGCATCATCTCGACGCACGACCAGGCGCTCGGCGGCAGCTCCGGCCAGGTCTACCTCGGCTGCCGCTTTCCGGCCGACGCCGACTACCGCGCGCTGATCACCGAGCGCGCCCACTACGTCGGCGAACACCTGCGCGAACTCGGCGTGCTCGGTCGCTTCGCCATCGACTTCCTCGTCTACCGCAAAAACGGCGGCGAATGGCAGTGCGCGGCGATCGAGATCAACCTGCGTATGGGCGGCACCACGTTCCCCTACATGGCGCTCGACTTCTTGACCGGCGGCCAGCTCAACGGTGCCGGCGCCTACCACTCACGCAACGGCGTCGAGAAGTTTTACTTCGCCACCGACGCGCTGATCGCACCGTCCTACCGCGGCCTGCTGCCGCAGGACTTCCTCGAAATCGTCATCGACCACGGCCTGCACTTCAGCCCGTCGACGGAGACCGGCGTGCTGTTCCACATGATTGGCGCGCTCTCGCAGTACGGAAAGCTCGGCGTCATCTGCATCGGCAACAGCGCCGAAGAGGCCGAGCAGCTCTACCGCAAGACGCGCAAGGTGCTCGACCACGAGACCGACGCGCAGCGCACCGAACCGGGCCAGATGCAGTCGATGTTCGACGACTTCCCGCACCTGATGGACTAGCAGAGCTTCGCCTCGCACCGGCGAAGACCGCAACAGCGCCCGCTAGCGCTAGCGTGGACGCACGATCGCAGAGCCACCGCCACCCGCCGGAACCACGACTTCGGCTTCGCCGACATAGTTGTTCCAGCTCTTCACGTGCAGCTTGTGCGTGCCGGGCATCAGCATCAGCTCAAACGCCACCTCATCCGGGAACGTGCCGAAGAAGTCGCGGCGAACCTTGTGCGAACCCAGCGGCCGCCCCTCTTGGCTAAGCGAGATCGTTCCCATCCAGGACGATGCGCTGCGCGGATGGCTGTCGTCGAACACCACGACGACCCGTGTCGGAACGTGTTCGACAAACGCCGGCACGACGGTCTGCTTCGCGGCAGCAAGATTCAGCGCGACCGGCTCGATGCGCGACGTCTTGTTTGCACCGCGAAGCTGGTAGTCCCCGTAGAACAGGCTGCCCGATCGAATCGTGCCGTCCTTGCGCACCCGCACCGGGTAGCTGCGCCCTGCAGCGTCGACAAGTTCGAGCTTGAGGCCCGCCGCGTCATCGTCTGCAACCGTTGCGTGCACCACCCCCGTAGACGGCACCACCGTGCGCCCAAACGAACAGACGCTGCCGTCTTCGCCGCGGGCAATCAGCATTGGCAGGGGCAGGTTGGGCTTACCCGGCAGCACAACCCAAGCGTCGTAGCGACCCGCCGGCTGGTCCGTCAAATGAAACATGCCGGTCGCCGGATCGACCGGAACTTCGCTGCGGTAGGGATCCCCCAGCGCGCCCACGATTCGCACCTTCGCCTTTGCCGGCGGCTTGCCGTCGCCATCGACCAGTTCGCCCTCAAGCGTGTGGATCGTCGTCGCCTGCATCGGGACGCGGATCTTGTGATCTTTGCCGACAACCAGCGGTGGCGTGATCAGACTCGGAAGCCGAGCATAGTCGGACCACGGCTCCGCACTCTCGCGAACCCGCTTGTGGATCGACAGGCGGTAGTACGAGCCGGCGGGAAACTCCCAGCCGTGCATCGCGTCTGGATCGAGTCGCCCATCTTCCTGCAGCAACGCGCTGCGACGCACGTAGATCGACCCCGGCGGCAGCACGCCCACGGACCAGCCCGCAAGCGCCTTGCCCACGCCGTCGACGACGCGAAACTGGACCCGCACCGTTTCCTGCTGGACCGGATCCCATTGACGCTGTTCGCCGTCGCGCAGGTCGACCACCAGGTTCTCGACATCGTCGGTCTCGAGCTTGTAGCGCCCCGCGGCGAGCCCCGGCAAGGAGAACGAGCCATCGGCAGCCGTGCGGGTGAAGCCCTCGAGCAGCGGCAGGCCGTGGATGCCGTTGGGTAGGGGCCGCGCCGTCACGTTGGCCGTGGCGACCGGCGAGCCATCGGCTCGCGTCAGCGTGCCCGAAACGCAGGCACCTTGGCGAAGGCGGATCTCGAGGTTCTTGGCGCCGGAGCCGTCGTGTTCGAAGCGCAGCTCGCCGCGCCGCAGCACGTCGCCACGATGCATACCCGTCAGCGCCGCGGCGCCTACGTGCAGCGTGTCGAGCACAAACGTGCCGTCGGGACCGCTGGTCAGAAACTGCGGCTCCGTCGGCCGGCGCTGCATCTGCACCAGCGCCAAACGCGCACCAGCGATCGGCTCACCGCGCTCGTCGCGGACGATGCCGTGGGCAACCTGCGCCTTTTTGGGCAGCTTGAGTTCGATTTCACAGGTCTTGCCGGCGGCGACGGTCGCATTGCGGATCCGGCTCGGCACGAAGCCTGCGCCCCACGCACGCACCTGGCCATAGCGCGCCGCGAGGTCGCGCCGACGCAAATGGCCCTCGGCATCGGTCCTGCCGAGCTCGGCCAACATGCTGCCCGCGTTGATGCCGTGCGACGCCTCGACAACCGCGCCGACAACCGGTTGGCCCGCGCCATCGACAACGCGCACGTCCAGGTCCATGCCCGCCGGAATGGCGAGCGCGTAGTCGTATTCGTCTCCGCGCTCTTCAAAGTCGTGCCAAGCGATCATCTGGCGCGCTTCGGTTCCGCCGACGAAGGCCTCGTAGAGCCCCGGCCACGGCAGCTCCAACGAAACCTGGCCGCTGGCATCGGTGCGCCATGTCCGCACCTCCCCGCCGATGCGGATCAGCAACGGCACGTCGACCGCCGGCGCGCCGTCGCGCGCGTAGTGAACCGTAAACGAGGCCTTCTGCAGGTCGCCATCGGCTTGCGGCGGATCCTGCACGCCAAGATCGGCAGTCGGCGCGACCGCAGCCGCCCCCAGGCCTTCCAGGTTGCTGCGCTGCAGCGGCGAAGTCGCGACACGCTGTGCCGGAGCGCCAGGAGCCACCGCCGCAGCGACGGGAGCCGGCGGCAGCGCGGCTGCGGACCAAAACGGAAAGGAAACAAACAGAGCCACACCAGCTACCAAAATCGTCATCGCGGAAAGCCTCCAGCTTTGAAACAGCAACCATGACGAGGACCCGACCGCTGTGAACCCCGCGCCCGCTGCGGCCTGCGCCGACAGCGAGGCGAGCACGTTGCGTCGCACTGCAGCAAGGATCGGCCCCGGCGTCAGCACCATGCTGAGCGCCGCCGCCGTGAAGCCAGCGGGCAGCAAAGCCCGCAGCTTTTCCATGCCGCGCACCAGCTGCGTGCGCACCGTTCCCGCCGGGCGCCCGAGCACCTCACCGATTTCGGCAGCCGTCAGCCCGTGCTGCAAGTGCAGCCGGATCGGCTCGCCGAACGGCGAAGGCAACTTCTTGATGGCGGCCCGAGCCGCAGAACCAAACTCGAGCCTTTCGGCAGCGACGACTGGCGAGCTATCGCCTGGCCGCGCCGCACGCTGTTCGCCTTCTTGGTCCTGCCGCAGCCGCACCGAGCGGCGCCGCTCCTTGCGCACGTGGTTCGCGAGAATCCCGAGCAGCCAGGGTCGCACGTCTCGCGAGGAGTGGTAGTCACCAGCACGCTCGATCGCCG
>JBGCDH010000162.1:0-17676 GCA_045105235.1 Planctomycetota bacterium
GGTCAGACTGCGAGCTGAGGGCCGCCGTGGAGGTGGAGTACGCACTTGAAGCGTTGACCCAGGATGAACGCACGATTGACCAGGTCATGACAGTGCGTTTGACCACGGGCCGTCAGACTCGAACCGTGTCGCCCGAGGATCGCTGGCAGAGCCACAGCTTGGACTTCCTATCCCCCCATGCGACCGCGAGCAGGCCGAAACCGAGATGGGTCGTGATGCCGCCCATCGAGTAGCAGGCCATCGCAAGGCCAGACGTGCCGCTGGCCAAGACCAGCAGCACGTGCAGTTCGCGGCGTTTGGCGAGTAGGTCGCGGCGGAAACCCCAGATGCCAAGGATGAGTGCCAGCCCACCGGTGACGAAGTGCACTTCGTCGAGCCACGGCAGGCCCGGCACGGCGTCCTTGACGGCACGCGCGTCGACCATCAGCACGCCGTAGCCGCCGATCGCGGTGGCGAACAACGCGAGCAGCCACCAGCTTGGTCCGGGCGAACGTTTCTGCATGCCCACCGAATAGCTGTTGCGCGGCCCAACGCGAAGCAATGGCTACCGAGAACCGAACATGTTGGTTGGGGCGAGGGTCCCCGGAACTGGTATTCCTGAAACAGACGGCGCACCTCAGGCATGCTGAAGCGTCCGGCGCCATACCGCACCGAACCTCCTGTCCGCTACCCGAACTTCACCCGCTTCAACTCAATGAACACCATTCAAGGTAAGGTCACGGCATTATTACTCGCATCCCTGACATGCGGCATCACCGCCCAGTGCGACCCTGAGTGGCGGCACTTCGATGTCGGCTTCGGCGTGGTCGGCAAGGTGCACGCGGTCGCAACATGGGATCCAGATGGCTCCGGGCCGCAAAGCTCAGTTGCTGTGATTGGCGGCAGCTTCGTTCAGGCCGGACAAGTTGCCACCGCCAACATCGCTCAGTGGGACCCCCTATCGCAGTCCTTCACAGCGTTTGGGACGGGAGCCAACGGCCCCATTCGCGCAATCGCCGCAAACGCCAGCGGCGATTTGTTCGTCGCAGGCGAGTTCACCAGCATCGGAGGCGTCCAAGCAAGATCGATCGCGCAGTGGAACGGGACTTCCTGGCAACCGCTCGACACCGGCATCGATGGCCGCGTCGTCGCCCTGACGATTGATTCAAACGGAGCACTCATCGCAGGCGGCGCCTTCACATCAGCGAGCGGGCTGACCGTGAACAACGTCGCGAGCTGGAACGGCACCAGCTGGGTTGCGATGGACCAAGGACTCTTCGGCGCAGGAGCCGCGACCGAGGTTCGCACGTTTGCGACGCTGTCATCAGGTGAACTAGTCGCTGGCGGTCGCTTTGTTCAAACGGGAAGCAGCTCGGTCCGCAACATGGCGCGATGGAATGGCACAAACTGGATAGACCAAACCACCGGCCTATTTGCGTGGCAAGAGACCTACCAGGTCCGAACCCTGTCCAACGGTGACCTGATCGCGACCGGCAACGGGATCTTTACGTCTGCAGTTCGCCTGTCAAACGGCCAGTGGAGCAACCTTGTCGGCGGCACTGCATTCCGCCCAGGCCTGCTGCACGTCACGACAACCGACCGAATCTTCTCCGCCGACACATCTTCGTCTGCCACTCCAGCGGTGCTCTTCGAGGCCATCAACGGTGCTTGGCAGCAGGTCGCGACAACGCCCGGCTTCCCTCAACTCTCCAGCCGCCTATCCGCCATAAGCCAACTCCCCGGCGGTTCTCCCGACGACCTGATCTTGGCTGGCGACTTCGGCGGAGTCGGCCTCGGGCAATTCCGCGGCGGCAGCACAACCACCGGACAAGCGTGGTGTGATGGCGACATCAGGTGCGTTGCGTTCGACGACGACGGGACCCTGTATGTCGGCGGCAGCTTCCAAGTAATGGGCGGGGTCTTAAGCCCTGGTGTCGCCATTTGGGATGGCGCCACATGGCAAGCAACCGGCAGTGGCTTGGCGGGCCTGGTCACCGACCTCTCCGTGACTTCCAACGGTAGCGTGTATGCGGTTGGCTCCTTCGGAATCGTCGGAGGCGCCTCGGCAGTTGACATTGCCCTATGGAACGGCAACGCCTGGCAAGCAGTGCCAAACGGCCCATCACAGCCATCCGACGCCGTCGCGATGGACGACGGATCCCTACTGGTCGCCGGCAGCACTCTCGAGAGCTATGACGGCGCAACTTGGCAGCCAGTGACGGGCGTGGGCTCGCTTTGGCAGATCATCAAGCTAGCCAACGGCAACGTCGCGCTTCTCGGCCCTGCCGGCAGCTTCCCCAACGGGTGGGGCCGCGTGGCGATCTGGGATGGCAGCACCCTGACAACGCCCCCGAGCATCTTCAGCCTTCCGCGCGGTGCTTCGCTAGCGCCGCAGGGTGACCTGCTCGTCGCCGGCACCAACAATCTCGGCGAACTAGCCAGGTGGGACAACGCCGCGTGGCAGCCAGTCTCCGGCAGCTATGGCGCGCCGGCCGTACTCCTGGAGATGCCCGCCGGTGATGTGTTGGCTGCCAGCGCGATTGGATTGGAACCACTATTGCTCCGATGGGATGGACAGAGCTGGGCCACGATTGCCGACGCCCCCCCCGACGCAGTGGGCCCCATGGCGAAGAGCCCTGACGGCTCCATTGCCACGGTCTGGGGAAGAAATCCCACCAAGCTCTCAATCTGGCGTTCCGGATGTCCGGCTGCGGCCATCAATCGAGCACCTGGCTGCACGGGAAGCGGTGGCGCCAACCGCCTGACGGCAACCCGATGGCCGTCGATTGGCGGCGACTACGTTGCGCTCGCGAGTGAGCTACCGACCACATGCCTGGTTGCTGACATTCTAGGACTCGTGGCTACGTCTGTGCCGCTCAACAGTCTGCTGCCCGCCAGCGAACCAGGGTGCACGATCAGCGTCGAACCACAATTCGTTCGCGTCGGCGTTGGGCAGACCGGCAGCTACCGTTCTTCGTTGGCGATTCCGGTATCGACCTCGCTCGTGGGCCAGTCCATCTTGCACCAGCTCGCACCAATCGAAGTCGACACCTCTGGCAACATCGTCGCCGCGAGCGTAACCAATTCGTTCGAACTCACGATCGGATCGTTCGAGTAAGCCGTTCGCGTCAACCTCCGCAACGACGCTCAGAGGGCACGAAACGTCTCGCGAGATCACGCTCGTCTTTGCAATTCCCCACACCTCGCCCGCACACCGTGGCCCCGAGCCCCATGCCATGGCAGAGCCCGTCTTGGAAGCCACCCCGAAGCTACGGGCCAAGCACGATCTCCAAGCCGGCGGTCGTCGCAAAGAAGTCGAGCATCGGCCCGTTCGGATCCAACGCGAAGGCCTGCGCATAGAGACGCAGGCCGAACAGCGCCGTGGTCACGGGCAGAGCAAGGCCGGCGCGCCCCTGAGGATCTGAGCCAACCGACACGAAGGTTGTGGCACCGCCCAACCAGATGGGGCAACCCGAGACTGCGATGGCCGCATCTTCGTGGGCCAACCCAAACAGCACGGGCACGTTCGGCAACGCTCCGTCGACCGCGAGGTCGACGCTGACGGCGCTAGCGTTGGCATCGCCCGTCACCGAAAGGCGCGGCGGTTGGCTGCCGCTGCCGGGACAGCCATAGCCATAGCTTGCTACTACGAAGTCTTGCAGCAGCGTCAGGTCGAAGGCGAACAGCTCAAGGCCAACAACGCCATCGTCCGCAGTAAACAGGACCTTGTCGCCCACTCGCATCCATCGTCGCGGCAGCGAGCCTTCGGGCATCCAAGGGAAGACTGGCTGCGGGCCAGTAAGGGCGCCATCAAATGCATGCAGCATATTCCCGGCAAATGGGTCCACCATTCCGACAACCACGCGGCTGTCTGTGATGCGGGTCGGCGCTTGTTGCAGCGAAATGTCGATGTTCCATATTCCAACGAACTGGGTCCCAGACACGGTTCCGTCTGTCATCCAAACCTCGCAGGAGAACGGCGACAGCGTTTCAACAAGCACCAGCACGCGGTTGTCGTCTAGCTGCAACAGAGCTTGGGCAGCCACCGGCTGCGGCAACAGTTGGAAGCCATAGGTGTTGCTGTTGCAGGTCACGACACGCCATTCGTTGCCCGTGTAGACGCGAAGAATTAGATCGTCCCCGATCGCATGGAGATCGCGCGGCCCGCCGAAACCAGCGGCGGCAAGGTCTATTTTCGTCGTTCCAGCAACCGTTCCATCCGTCCCCCAGACAGCGGCCGGACTGTTGATCCCGAGGTAGAGCAAGTCGCCGGCAGGCTGCCATAGAGCGTTTGCGGTCCCGAACGCGCCAGGATAGGTATCCACGAGCTGGAACGTTCCCGCGGCAGTGCCGTCCGTGACCCAAGGCTCCGGCCCACTCGCCGCCGTGGCTCCGCGGAAGTAGGCGCGACCGCGCCAGGAGGAGTACCGGCCAAACGTGCCAGGTCCAGGGCCCGGCCGGATATCGGCGATCGGCCGGGTGCCGGTCAGCGTTCCGTCCGTGATCCAAGGCTCAATGCCAGCCGCCGACGTGGCGCCCGAGAACACCACAGATCCACCGAGTGCAGCTGGAGAACAAAACGAAGCTGAAAATGTAGGGTAAACACTCGCAACATCGACCAGCTGCAGTGCTTCGCTCAGGGCGTCGTAGACCCAGACAAAATCGGAGAGCTGGGAGACGATTGAGAGAAACACCACCAGCTTCTCGCCTGTCGACGCCGCTCCGATGAACTGAAAGCTATTGGGCGCGAACGAGCTGATCCTGCGCGTGCCAGCCGGGGTACCGTCAGTGAGCCAGAAGTTGGCCCCCGTGTTGTCTTCTGCCAGCAACAACACCTCGCCCCGAAACTTCGTCAATAGCCGGATGTTCGTGCCGTTCGGCACCAGCCCGCGGGCCAGGTCAAGTTGCAGGCTGGTGCCAGCTGCGGTGCCGTCGGTAAACCAGAGTTCGGCGCCGGTGCTCGGGTCCGTGCCCTGGAACAACACTCCTCCCTGAAAGGGCACCATGCCAGTCGCCGAGACGGTCGAGATGCGGCTCGTTCCCGCGACGGTGCCATCGGTACGCCAAAGGCTCTTGCCAGCGTTGTCAAAGCTTGCGAACAACAAGTCAGCGCCAAGACGGATACTCTCCATCGCCCCAAATGCATTGCCCCTGGCCTGGATCGCGGCGATGCGAAACGTGCCGGCCGAAGTGCCATCGGTTCGAAAGAGCTCCCGCATGGTCAACGAGCCGGCAGCGAACATGACGTGGTTGCCCACTTGACCGAGGAACTCAGCGCTGGCTGCGTTCGCAATCTGGAGGCTGGCAAGCGGAACGGTCCCGGCAGGCGTCCCGTCCGTCTGCCACAGGTCGCTGGTGCTGTGAAAAAAGTAGGCCGTCGAGCCGGTCACGTAAGGGGCCACCACCTTCGCCGGCGCGAGCGCGAACGTCCCGGCCTGCGTGCCATCACTACCCCACACATCGTTGTCGGCGAGGAACAGTGCGCGATTGCCAAAGGGTCTGAAGCCTCGGGGCGAGAGCGTCGTCGTCACGGGCAGATCGACCACCTTGACGGTGCCCGCTGAGGTCAGATCCGTGCGCCAGAGCTGCCAGCGCCCCACCGCGTCGCGGTAGGAAAACACAGCCTCGGTGCCGCTGATCGGCGCCATCTCCATGGCCCCGGTCGACGAGTTGGCCGACGAATGGATATCGGCGATGCGGACCGTGCCAGCACTCGTGCCATCGGTGCGCCAAAGCTCTCGGTCGGTGACGCCATCGTCGGCGACAAACACGAACTCGCTGCCCACGGCGCTTAGAATGCGAGGAGCACTGCCAGTTGGCCCCGGATAGACATCGCGAACCAAAACCGTGCCCTGGGGCGTGCCGTCGGTGCGCCAGAGCTCTCCCCCGAACTGGGTCGTTTGGGCAACGAACAGCAGGGTTCCGTTTGGCAGCACACGCAGACTAGACGGATCGGAGCCAAGGTAGCCGGGCTGAATATCGAGCAGCAAACTGGTGCCGGCGAACGTGCCGTCCGTAACCCAAAGTTCCGGGCCATAGGCTCGCGTGGTCTGCGCAAAGACCACCTGCCCATTGGCTAGGGTCGCCAAAGGCAGCGCACTCGATGAGCGCTGCTGGGCGGAGAACGTCGGGTTGAAATCGCGCACGAGCTGCTGCCCCATGGCGATGGGTGCCAGCAGTGCGGCCGCGGAGACGATCGCAAAAAGGCCGTGTTGGTTGAAGACACTCATTATACGCATCACCCTTCTCCTCGCAGACCAAGACCCATCTGCGACCCGCCCTTACCGGCCGACAACCGTAGAAAAACAACCCTAGCCGAGATGAGCCCGCATTCACACTCGGTCAGGCCGGCACCAGGCGGCGAGCCACCGCGCTCGACAGCTATCGCAGGGACGCAACCCCGAGCCTTGGCTCTCGGCCACCCGAGGTCGAATCCCAAGAATCTCGTTATCTACCGTCGTGGTTGGGCGTTGGTGCATGAATCCCGCTGGAGCCCATGCACGGCCGATACAGGGCTTCCCATGCCAAGCCGCCGATCGAGAGTCCATCCGACGTTCAAGACGAAGTATCGCGTGGGCAACTGGTCCGACTACGACCAATCGCTAGTCGAGCGCGGCAGTCTGACGATCTGGCTCGCGCCAGCGGCGATCGCGCACTGGAATGCCAGGCCCACGCAGCGACGGCGCGGCGGTCAGCGCAAGTACTCCGACCTGGCGATCGAGACAGCGCTGACGTTGCGCCTGCTATTCCGCTTACCGCTCCGCCAGATCGAAGGGTTCATGCGCTCGCTCTTCGAGCTGATGGGCCTTCCACTCGATGTACCGGATCCCACGACGCTGTCGCGACGGAGCGCAGGAAGCATCGAGTTGGTCATAGACAGCAGTGGATGGGCCGTCTTCGGCGAAGGCGAATGGGCGGCAGCGAAACACGGCGGCAACGGCGTTCGCGGCTGGAAGAAGCTGCATCTCGCGGTTGATCAGGACGGCGTGATCGTCGGGCAGAAGTTGACCGACGCATCTGCCAGTGACGGACAGGTCGGGGTTGAGTTGATGAGCCGCGTGCCCGGCAAGATCCGCAGGGTCATTGGCGACGGTGCCTATGACAGCCGCGCGCTCTACGACGTCGCCGACAGTCGAGGCGCGAAGGCTGTGGTTCCACCGATCAAGACCGCGCAAGTCGGGGGTGACGACTGCCGCGCTCGGGGTCGCGTGGTTCGCAGAATTCGCACGGTAGGCCGTCGGCAATGGAAGAAGGAAGCCGGCTACCACCAGCAAGCTCGCGCCGAGAACGCGTTCTTCCGCTACAAGACCATCTTCGGCGACCGAATGCGGGCGCGTGCTGCGGACGCTCAGGTGGTCGAAGCTCGGCTGGCCTGCAACATCCTTAACCGGATGACGGAGCTGGCGACGCCTGCGTCGTGCCCAGTTAGGATGTGAATCGGGGCGTTTTGGGCCGGGTCCGCCTGCGTTTCGATTCATGCACCAACGCCGCGCCTCCGCGTATTGAAACGTCGGACAGCTGCCGTTCAGAACCGCGCTTGGCACCGGCGGCGATCGAAGGGTGCACCGTGCGCACGCTGATCGGAGCCGGCACCTGCGCTTTGGCGAGCGGCAGAACAAGAGTCAGCCCCCTCGACCATCCGATGCTCCCCGGACACGCCCATGCGAAGGCTTCGGAACGCCACGCGCCGAACGTCACGCGCCGATCATCCGGCGCCGCCTTTGTGACAACTACCTACCGCTTGTCGGCCGACACATACTCGCGCACGTTCGAGCCCTGGTAGATCTGCCGCGGCCGCGTGATGCGCGCTGCCGGATCGTTTTGGTACTCCAACCACTGCGACACCCAACCCGGCATGCGGCCGATCGCGAAGAACACGGTGAACATGTCCGACGGGATGCCGAGCGCCTTGTAGATGATGCCCGAGTAGAAGTCGACGTTGGGGTAGAGCTTGCGGTCGATGAAGTAGCTGTCGCTCAGCGCGATTTGCTCCAGCTCCAGGGCGATGTCGAGCAGCGGATCCTTCTGGCCAAGCTGGCCGAGAACGTCGTAGCAGGCCTGCTTGAGGATCAGCGCGCGCGGATCGTAGTTTTTGTAGACGCGGTGGCCGAAGCCCATCAGACGCACGCCGCTGTCCTTCTGCTTGGCGAGCTCCATGAACTCCTTGGCGGAGCGCTCGCCGTCGCGGATCGCCTCGAGCATGTCGATGACCGCCTCGTTGGCACCACCGTGCAGCGGCCCCCACAGCGCGGAGATGCCGGCCGACACGCTCGCGTAGAGGTTGGCGCCCGAGCTCCCGACCGTGCGCACCGTGCTGGTCGAGCAGTTTTGCTCGTGGTCCGCATGCAGGATCAGCAGCAGGTCCAGCGCCTTGGCAATGACGGGGTTCGGCTCGTAGGCCTCGCACGGCGTCGCAAACATCATGTGCAGGATGTTGGCCGCGTAGCCGAGGTCGTTGCGCGGATACATGAACGGCTGGCCGATCGAGTGCTTGTAGCTGTAGGCCGCGATGGTCGGCATCTTGGCCAGCAGGCGCACCGCGTCGATCCAGCGCTGCTCGTTGGTCTGTGGGCCCGACTTTTGGTAGTAGGTCGACAGCGCACCGACCGCTGCAGCACAAACGGCCATCGGGTGGCCGGCCTTTGGCAGACTGCTAAACAGTCGCTTCAGGTCCTCGTGCAGCATCGTGTGGTAGGTGATCTTGTGCGTAAACTGCTCGAACTGCGAGGCACTCGGCAGCTCTTGGTGCAGCAGCAGCCACATCACCTCGACAAAGCTCGAGTGCTGGGCCAGCTCCTCGATCGGGTAGCCGCCGTAGCGCAGCACGCCCTTCTCGCCGTTGAGGAACGTGATCTTCGATTGACAGGAGCCGGTGTTGCCCAGGCCCGGATCAAAGGTCACTGCGCCGGTGGCCGAGCGCAGCTTGCGGATATCGATCGCCACTTCGCCCTCGCTGCCGACCATCACCGGCAGTTCGATCTCGTGATCTCCGATCGTCAATTTGGCGGTCTTAGGGGCTGTTTGGTCAGTCATCGCGGTTCGCTGCGCAGCGGGTGTCAACGGGGTCGTCCAGCACACAGACTAGGCCCCGACAGGCGTCTGGCTCCACCAAAAAAGCCGGGTCCGGCAACGCGGCTGCATGTGCATGGCCTCGCCGCCACCGCGAAACAGGGAAACGGCCCAATGTACTCCACACGCAGAACGCCTGCAGCGCGACGAGCAGACCTCGTCTAGCGCCGCGTCAGCACCAGCGTATTGCTCGTCGCCACCACGTCGCCGGCGAGATCGACCAGATAGACCCGCAAAAACAGCGGCTGGCCACCGGCCGGCACCGCCGCCGGCGCCGTGGCGGAAACAGTGCCCGAATCAGCGGCGGCCGCTGGCAGCAGCGCGGTGGCGATGCCAAACGCCTCCTGACCTGGCCGAACGTTGGCCGGCAGCGGCTTTGCCGATGCACACAAGACCCGGAAGGCGCCGCCGGAAAGCCCGGTGCAGTGCAGCTGCGGGGGCTCGCTGCCGGACACCTCGCCGACCGCGCGCAGGACCGGCGGTTCGGCGCCCTCGATCGGATCCGCGAGCCAGCCGTCGGCAGCCGCGAGCTGGTTCGGCCACTCGGCAACAACCTCAATCTCCGCCGCAGCCGCCAAGGCAGGATCCGCGCCGCCCTGCGAACGGACCCGCAACGTGCCGCGGCCCCGGCGCGTGGCCCGCACCCGCCCGGCCTCGTCGACCTCGAGCAGATCGGCCGGATTGCACTCGTAGCGCGTGCCGAGCGCCTTAGCCGCGACATCCACCGAACGCCCGTCGGCAGAGGTGGCCTGCACATCGAGCGGCACAACCTGCCACGGCGTGGCCAGCTGCAGCGGCGACGGCTGCACTGCGACGCTGCTGGCAACAAAGCCCTGCAGGTCGAGCGCCCGGCGCACCACCGAGGCGATGCGGATCGCCAACAGCTCGTTGCCGCGGCGGCCAAAGTGGCAGCAAGAATCGACGTAGAGCGGCTCGTCGCGCCCGGCAAAGACGTCGGTCAGATCGGTGAAGGGCACGCCAACCTGGCGCAGCTCCGCGCCGGCGGCGCGCAGCAGCGGGTAGCCGTGCTCGACGGCCGGTCGATACGAGCGCGGCCCGTCGGCAAACGCGATCTTCGCCTCGTCCACACCGATCGGCTTGCTGCCAGGCACATACTGATTGGGCTGCAGGAAATGGAAGTAGCGCGTGCCGTGGAGTTCGCAAAGGCGCTGCAGCTGGCGCGACGCGCGCTGCCAGACGCCGACCATCTCGGTGCGCGACCCTTCCTGGCTGCGGCCTTCGGGACCGGGTCCCGTCGCCGCAAACGAACGTTCGCCATCGGCGCGCTCGACCTCGGCCGCCAGCTGCTGGATCGAAGCGGTGCTGCGGCGGTCGGCAAACAGCCACAGGCACTGCAGCGTCGGCGACCACCAGACGCCATCGGCCGTGCGCGCGGCGGCGACGCGGTCCTCGCGCGCCACGACCAGCCGCGCGATGCGCCGCTGCTGCGCGACCGTCGGCGTCGTATCCATCAGCCGTGCCCAGCCGCGCGGAAACCAGCCGGGCACGCCAAGCGGCACGTTTTCGCGCACCAGCGCCACTTCGTTGAAGCCGTCGATGTTGAGCAGCAGGTCAAACTCGCCGCCGCGCAGCCACGCGAGCTGGGCCGCGAAGACCTGCTGCGGCTGCTTGTAGCCGCCGAGCGCCAGCCGCACAAACTCGATGCGGCGGCCCGCGGCCGCAGGGCTCTTCGCCAATTCACGGCGCAGCACATCCTCCGCGTACAGCGCCAGCTGCAGCGCCACCGAACCGCCGACAATGCCGACGACGTACCGATCTTCGCCGCGCGTCTGCAGCGGCGAGGCGTCGTCCACGAAGCCGTAGCTGCTGATCGGGAAGCCGGCGATGCTCTCGGCGCGTGCGTCGGTGACGTAGCCGAGGAACGGGTGCACCACCGGACCCGAGTTGACGGCCTGCTGCACGGCGTCCTGTTCGCGCGCGCCGCCGTCGGCCTCGGGTTGGCGTGCTGCGCGAGCGGCGTTGTCCGCAGCAGAACGCCCCGACGTCCCCACCGCGAGCGCGCGCTGCTCGCTGGCAGCCGACCATGAAAACGGCGTGCCGGTCATCGCCCACCACGCCGCAAAGCCCCCGAGTTCGACCAGCAGCAGCACGATGCCGACCAGCACAAGCGCAAACGCAAGACGCCGCCGCATCGAGCGACGGTTCCTAGAATGACCGCTCCTCGACGGGCGCGCTGCCGCATGGGCTTCGACCGATTCAGGGGCCGTCGGCTGGCTGTCGCCCGGCACGATCAGAGCACCGTCACGTGGCAGCTCGACGTCAGCGTCAGCGACTGATTGGCATCGAGCCGGACCGCCTGGAAGTAGATGTCCAGATCGTGCAGCGCCACGTTGTTGGGTACGACCAGCTGGTACTGCGCCACGCCCTGCACCAGCACGAACGCGCCGAGCGAGCTGAGCTGCGTTGGGTCCAGATGGATGTTGCGGTTGAAGCCGATCGGCAGGTTGACGCTCGTGAGGCTGCCGAACAGCGCCGCCAGGCCGCCTGGCGGACCGTTCATCGTGACGGTGATGGTGTCGCCGAGGTCCACATCCGGCTCGGAGACCATCAAGCCGTCGATCGCACCGGTCTGGCGCAGCATCGCATCGAGGTCCGGACGGCGCCCGATCACATCGGCGGTCGTGGGTCCTATCGTGTGCAGCAGGTTGAGCACGGCCGCGTTGTCGAGCTGCTGGCCAGTCTGGCGGCGGGTCGCGCCGAGCAGCGAGCTGACGACACCGGCGATGTGCGGCGTCGCCGTCGACGTGCCGGTACCGGCATCCGTATAGGCCTGCAGTGGGTCGCTATTCGGAAAGAACAGTCCGCCGTAGCCGCACGTGATGACCTGGTTGCCCCAGCTGTGCGCATCGATGCGCGACCCCCAGTTGCTAAACGGCGCCTTCTGCAGAGCACCGGCGTCGGAGGCCGCGACGACGATCGCGCCCGAGTCGCGGAAGTTGCGGTCAAAGCGCCCGAGCAGCGCCGGGTCGTCGAGGCTGCGGTTGCCGTTCCCCGCCGGCACCACCATGTGGAAGCCGTTGGCCGTTGCCGTGCGCACCGCGTCGTAGTTGGCCTGCAAAAACTCGAACGGCAGAAACGCGCCCGGCCCGAGCGACGGGATCAGGATCATCACGACGCACAGAAACACATCGCCCTGCTGGCCGTTCTGCATCGAGATCGCGACCGAGTTGACGAAGCTGCCGTTGACGGGATCGATCCAGACAAACTTGGCGTCGACCTCGTCGGCAACGCCCGTGATGCCGTAGCGGTTGCGGTCGCCGAACGCGATGCCCGCACCGGCAATACCGTGGTTGGCAAACTGCTGCACAACCGGCGGCACGGTGCCGAGCACGTTGCTCTGCACGACCTGGCACAGATCTTCGTGATCCCACAGCCAGCTGTCTTCGATCATCATGAGCCCGACACCGCGGCCGCGACCGCCGAGCACGCCCGCGGCGCGGCGCACGCCGTGGCCGGTTGGCGAAGGCCAGTGCGCGAGCTGCTGCGAGGTCCACGAGGGGGTCGTCGGCGGCAGGTCGCCGCCGGTGAACATCGGAGCGGCCACGGCAGCTGTGGCAGCAGCCGTCGCGGAGCTGCCCGGAACAAGACCCGCCGGATGCATGACGTGCGCGTGGTAGGCATGGGCCACGAGCGGCTCGGCCAGCAGCCCGACGCGCAGGCGCTCGGCGTCGGCGGCGTCGGCGGCCCGCACGTGGAACCACAGCCCGAGGTGGCCGGGACGGTCCTTTGCCGGCAGCACGGCAAGCGCACGCTGGTGCCATCGATCGAGTTCGTCCCACGAGACACTTGGCACCAACGGACGGACCTCGGCCGCCTGCTCAAACCAATGCTGGATGGCGGCCAGTTCCGTGCCGGTGCGCGAGTGCAGCGCGCCTGCGACGAGTTCGGCGCCGGAGCCTTCGACGAGCTTGACCTCGAGCGAATCGGGATACGTCGCCGCCAGCCGCGACCTCTCCAGCGAAGGTGACGCCGGCGTCTGCGCCAAAGGCGATGGCGCGGGCAGCCAGCTCTGCGCAAGAGCACCCGACAGCGCTGCCGACAGCACGAGGAGGACCACGGCGCCACTGCGCACGAGCTGGGCGAAGAACGGTTTCATGCCTTCGACAAGTCTAGTGTAGTGCATCTGGTAGACGGGGCATTATCCGGGATGCGAGGGCGTTCGTCGCAAGGCGCTGTGACGAATGCATGTTCCATACTTTCTGCCAAGGAGCCTTCTGCCGAGGAGCCTTTCTGCCGAGGAGCAGCAACGCCGTGACGGGCGTCCTCGTGCCCGCAGAATGCCCCTCTATATCGGATGCACTACGCTAGCACGGGCCGACGCAATCCCGTCACCGGGGAACCGCACTGCGCCTCAAAGCGGCTCGTTGCCGACCGGATACTGGCGCCAGTCGCGATAGTCGAAGTGCCACCACTCCTGCTCGTAGACCGAAAAGCCCTCCGCCTCCATGGCGCGGCGCAGCAGCGCGCGGAAATGGCGCTGGCGCGACGTGCCGCCGGGATAGTCCGAATAGGCCCGCTCGGTAAACTCGTCGAAGCCCGAAGGCATCGCCACCTCTCGACCCGTGTCCAGCTCAACGAGCGTCACGTCGACCGCGCAGCCGCGGTTGTGGCGCGAGCCGCGGCTTGGGTCGGCGACAAAGATCTTTTGATCCGCGGGCGCAGCATCCCAAAACACCTTGGTCACCCACCAGGGCCGATAGGCATCAAACACCTTGATGCCGACACCATGCGCGGCGAGCGCCGCGTGCGCGCGCTGCAGCGCTTCGGCGGCGGGGCGCTGCAGCTTGGCGACGGCACGGTCGTAGACCTTGGCGCCGAGGAAGTTGTTGTCGCCCGCGTAGCGAACGTCGAACTGCATCGCGCGGGACGCGTCCTCGCGCGATGGCGCAGCCGCAGCCGAGAACTCGGCAAGATCCACCAGCTCAAACGCGCGCATGCCGGGCTCGCGCGCGAGCAGCTCGGCGGGCGGCGTGGCGCGGCGCGCCTGCGCGACGATCTCTGCAACCGGGCGAACGGTCGGCATCCGGTAGGGCTGCCCGCGTTCCGCATGCGCCGCCCGAAGCGGAAAGCGGGCGCCGCCGACCGTCGCCGCCACCACCGCGCCGCGTTCGTTGCGATCGAAGCGCAGCAGGTCATCGTGGTAGAGCCCCGGCGGGAAGCTGTAGACGTCGTCGCCTTCGCGATCCGGCAGATCGCGCACCAGCCACTCGATCAACACCGCCAGCCGGCCGTGGTCTTCGTAGACAACCAGCGCGTTGTGGTCCCAGCCGTATTCGCCCAGCAGCGGCACGATCTCTGTCGGCGCCGGCGCCGGCGCTGGCTGCGCGGGATCGCGGAGGTACTCGACCTTGCCGTCGTGCAGGTTGCCGTTGGCTTGGCGCACCAGGCGCCGACCGCCGCTTGTCATCATCGGGTCGTCCGCTACCAGCGAGCCGTCCGGCAGCCGCCGCATGCGCGTGCGCACTCCGATGTTTGGGTCGTAGTAGAGTTCGCCGCCGCGCTCGTAGAGTTCGACCCACTCCTCGCCGCACGTGTAGTGCCCCTGCAGCGCGCGAGCGGCCGCGACGCCAAGCGGCTCGGGGTAGACCGGCGGCGGCAGCACCTCGCCGCGCCGGTTCGCAAGCGCGGCCAGCAGCGCACGATCGGCCACCGTGTCGGCGACGTCGTTGACAAAGTCCTTGGTGCAAACAACGGCACAGGCCAGACCTTGCTCGGGCAGCGCGACGATCGTCGAAGCAAAGCCGTAGACGGCGCCGCCGTGGGTCACGCGGCGATGGCCCGCGAGCTGCCCGACGAAAAAGCCCAGGCCGCAGCCGCGCGCTTCGCCCTCTGGCAGCCGCCACATTTCTTGCTGCGCTGCTACCGAAAGAACGCGCGGCTCGGCCCCCGCAAACCAGCTGCTGGCAAACTTGACGAGATCGATCGTCGTGCTGCGCAGCTCAGCGGCCGGCACGTAGCCAAAGCGGAAGTTGGGCGTGGCAATCTCGCGGCCGTCGTAGGTCCACATCACACCCTTGGCCTGGCGTTCGACCAGGTCGCTGCGCGCGGCGAAATCGCTATCGCGCAGCCCCAGCGGCGTCAGCACCAGCGACCGCACCGCGTCTTCGAACGGCTGGTCCAACGCCCGCGCCACGATCTCGCCGACCGCGCCAATCGCTGGGTTGGAGTATTTCCACTGCGTGCCGGGTTCGGTCACAAGCGCGGTCTTCGCGAGACTCGCAACGGTGTCGGCCAGCGATGGCTCGGTCGCATCAAAGTAGTGGCCGACCGGCGATTCACGCACCAGACCGGCACGGTGCCCCATCAAGTGGCGCAGCGTGATCGGCGTGCCCCATCGGTTTTCTGGAGTCAACTCCGGCAGATAGCTGCGCACATCGGCGTCCAGATCGAGCAAGCCGCGTTCGACCAAGACCATGGCCGCCGTATCGGTAAACAGCTTGCTGATCGAAGCCACTCGATGAGTCGCCAGCACGTCGGGGGCAACTTCGCCAGACTCCGACTCCGACGCCGCCACGGCATCGGCCCATAGGTGGCGGGTGCCGCCAACCGGGTCGACCTCCAGCAAGGCGATCCAGATGCCGGGGATGCCGTGCTCGCGTCGCTGGCGTTCGGCGAATTGGCGCAGCCCCTTGGTGATGGGAGCGAATCGCTCGCTGACGAAGGGCGGCTTGCGCGACGCTCGCACACGCACGGCATCCGTAGCCTCTGGCGATGCGACGGCTGCCGGCGCACTGGGCACCGGCTCCGGGCGACCCGAGCAACTTGCCGCCAAGCTGATGCCGAAGACAACGATCGCTGCTGAGCCGATTCGCATCGACCTACAGTGCCGGGCGAGGCCAGCGGCCGCAAGCGCGGCCGCGGCGGCGACACGGCAGCTGCTACTTCGTCTTCACCGACTCAAGCTCCACCAAGAAGATCAGCACGGCGTTGGCCGGGATCTTGCCGGTTGCGCGAGCTCCGTAGCCGAGCTCGGCCGGGATCTCGAACAAGAACTTGGCGCCAGGCTTCATCAGCTGCAGGCCTTCGGTCCAGCCAGGGATGACGCGGTTGAGCGCGAACTCGGTTGCTTCGCCGCGGGCGTGCGCACTGTCGAACAGCGTGCCGTCCGTCAGCCAGCCCGTGTACTTCGCCGCCACGGTGTCCGTTGCCTTGGGCGAGTCACCCTTGCCGGCATCGAGCACTTCGTATTGCAGACCGCTGTCGGTCTTGACGATCTTGCTCTTGTCGAGCGCGCGGAAGGCCGGGATGTCGTTGACCGACAGCAGCTCCACTTCCCAAACCGTGTCGCCACCCGCTCGGCCCCAGACCGCCTGCGGCACGGCGACGCGCATGATCTGGCCCACCTTGCTCGTCGCGAGCAGCGGCTTGAGGAACGGCAGCGGCAGGCTGTCCGGGGTGCCGCCGAGCTTTTGGCCCGAGCGCTCGGTGCAATCCAGCAGCTGACCTTCCTTCCAAAATGCGTAGCGCAGCGCCACACCCTGGCCGTCGGCGCATGCAGCACCTTCGCCAGCCTTGACGACTTCGTACTTGCAGCCCTTGGCATCCCCTTCGGTGATCTCGATCTGCTTCGCTGCGTCCGGCTCCACGAACGTAGGCATCTTCATGACCTCGATCAGCTCGACGTCGAAGACCAGCGTTGCGTTGCCGGGGATCTTGGGCGGCTTGCCGGCCGCGCCATAGGCAATGTTGCCGGGAATGATGAACTTGCAGCGGGTGCCGGCGGTCATCAGCTTGAGCCCTTCGGTCCAGCCCGGAATGACCTGGTTGACGCCAAACGTCGACGGCTGGCCGCGATCGCGCGAGCTGTCAAACTTGGTGCCGTCGGTCAACCAGCCGGTGTAGTGCACCTTGACCTGGTCGCCGTCGGCGGGCTTAGGACCGTCGCCGCCAGCCTTGAGCACGCCCCACTCGAGGCCGCTCGCGGTCTTTTGCATGGCGTCACAGGCCGGAATGCCACCCTGCGAACCACCCTTGGCAGCGTCGCCTTCCTGGGCGCAGGAAGACATGGCGAAACTAACGATGGCGAGTGCCGCGGGTAGAGCGGCCAGAGCGGACGTGACGAGCTTCATGATGGGTATGCCGCGATAGCGGTTGCGTCAGCGTAGCCCCCGCGCAGCAAACCGTCACGCCCAAGCCCACGGATCGGTCGGGCGCCGCCACAATCTTGACGAGACGTCACCCGCCCGCCCGGTCAGAACTTGAACCGTCCCAGAATCGCTTGGACCTCGCCCGCCAGCGATCGCAGCTCGGACACCGCCGCAAGCGACTCCTGCGAGCCTGACGCAACGCTCTCCATGTCGTTGTCGACGCGGGCAATCGCGCCGTCGAGCTCCTGCGACGCAACGCTAACGCCAGCCACCTGAGCGCCGACCTCTTCGATCGTCTTGTGGTGACGTGAACGGTTGCCGCGATTTCTTCCACGGCGCTGCGTTGCTCCCCAATCGACGAAGCGATGCTCTTGGACGTGACCGACACGGTGCTGATCGCGCCATCGATCTCACCGATCTTTTCGACGGAATCCTGCGTTGCCGACTGGATGCCCTCGATGCGGCTGCGGATGTCCTGCGTCGCCTCGGCCGTCTGCCGCGCCAGCTCTTTGACTTCGTT
>JBGCDH010000163.1:0-21145 GCA_045105235.1 Planctomycetota bacterium
GCTCGTTTGGCATTTGGCGCTTCCTTGGTGTTCCTGACTAGCGATGCTGAATATGAACGCTCAACTCCAACGGCTTGTCTTGGCGCTGCTCCTGCTGACTGGCTCGCTCTGCGGCCAGCAGGTGTGGCGCGTTTTTCACGGTGGCGGCCCGGGTGTGGACTTCACGGATCTGCCGCCAGCTGTTGCTGCGGCGGCACCAGGCGATCAGATCCGTGTCTACAGGGTCTCCGGTGCACCCTGGTTGTATTCGCCAACGATCATCGACAAAGGACTGCACATCATCGGTTTGCGGACGGGAGTTCCGCCCGGTGCGCTGGGGCCTTCTAAAGCGTCGTTTGAGGGCATGTTCATTGTTGCGACTGGCTGCTGGCGAGCAGCTGACTTTGAGCAACTTCAACGTGGTGCAGCCGTTTTCCAACGAGCCCGCCGGCATCGTCGCGCTCAACTGCGCGGGCAGCATCGTGCTGGAGGACTGGTACGTTCGCGGCAAGACAGCCGACTTGTATATGCACTTTGAAAACTGTGCCGATGTGACCGTGCGCGGAGCGGAGATCTACATGAGTGGGCGGCCGGTGACGGCCGTAGATTCGCAGCTGCTGATTTCTGATAGCTCCCTTTCGTATGATCCGCCGCAGGGGATCTTTTGGCCGTTTTATAGCTACCTTGAGACGACGGAGACACTTCGCCTCGTGGACGCAACGGCAACGATCGTCGCAAGCGGGATCTTTGGGATTGGGCAGATTGAGCCGGCGATTTTTGAGCTTTGGGAGCGACCAGCGGTCGTGCCGGATAACAGCATCCTTAACGTTGGGCCGCTTTCTGCACTGCGTGGCGGCTCGAATGGGTCGACGCGCTATCCCGGCTACCAGGTCTTTACGACCGCATCCGTCAACGTCGATCCACGTGCGACGATCACGTCCAACGGTATTGGTACTACCCAAACCAACGACTACGCGCACGCCGTCTACCACACCTCGCTGGTGGCGGGCGAACCCTACACACTGGCGGTGTCCGGCCCGCCCGGCGGCTTCGCCGTGATCGCATCCGGCGACGACCTGTCGTCGCCGCTGCCGACAGTGCTTGGCGAACTGTCGCTGCTGCCTTCGTCGGTCGTGGTCACTGGCCTGCTCGCGCTGACGGCGACCAATGGCTACCACCAGCAGCTGTTGACGTGCCCGGCAATGGCGCCGGTCGGCCACGCATTTGCCTTCCAGGCGGCAACGCTTGCGCCAGACGGCACGCTGGCGCTGACGATCCCGTCGCCCTTCACCGTGGGCTGGCCGCACGGGCAGACGCCGTAGGCTCTCTGGCGATCAGGTATCAGGTTCGCGTCTCCAGGTAGATCCGCCCGCGCGATTGTTGGCGGGCCGTCAGGCGCCACGGGTCCTTTTCCCGGTCTTCGTCGGGCCGCGACCCCGCCGCGAATATGTGAGGGGGAACGACGCACCGCCCGGCCGAACCCATGAGCCTTGCAACTCCATCTCATCTCGTCGCCTTCTTGTGTTGCGCGGCACCGCTCGTCGCGCAGCAGGAGGCGAACGCCCTTCACGACCGGCTCGTCGCCGAACACGTCGAGGCCCGACTTGCGCGCGCCGCCGAGACCGTGCGCATCCAGGGGGGCGAGGCCTATCGCCAGGCGGTCGCCAGCCACGACTACGATGCGCAGCGTGCCTTGCTTGCCGAGCTAGCTGATCCCGACCAGGCGATGCGGGAGCCATTCGAATCCGCACGAGCGCGTTTTGAGGGCAAGCCGGGGGAGGCGCTGTTCCTCGGCTGGCTGCTTGAGCACATCCGACCTGCGCGCGGCAAGGAAAGCCCCTACGCGCGGCTGCTGCTCGAACGTCACGCCGGGCACGAGATCTGGAAGACGCTCGCGCCCAACGCCCGGCACTACTTTGGCCGCGATCCGATGCAGGAGTTGGAGCAGCTGCAGCAAGCGACCCCGTTTGACGAAGTGCGCGTCTGGGTGCGCTATGGCCTCGCGCGTTCGACCCTGCGCAACAAGTCGGCGAGCGAAGCGCAACGCGCCGAGGCCAACGCCGAGCTGGCGCGCATCGCGCGCGAGCACCCGGAGACGATTCCGGCGATGGCGATCGCGGCGCCGGCGTTCCGCAAGGAGCGGCTACAGGTCGGCATGGTCGCCCCCGAGATCGAGGGGGCAGACCTCGACGGCAAGCCGTTCAAGCTGTCCGACTATCGCGGCAAGGTCGTCGTGCTCGACTTCTGGGGCGACTGGTGAAGCCCGTGCCGGGCGATGTACCCGCACGAGCGGTCGCTCGTGAAGCGCTTCCACGACCAGCCGTTCGCGCTGATCGGCGTCAACTCGGACAAGTGCCTGCCCTATGTCCGCGCGCGGCGCGGGCAGGAGCAGATCAGCTGGCGCTCGTTCTGGAACGGCCCTCTCGGCACGGCCGGCCCAATTTCGACCCGCTGGGGCGTCACCGGGTGGCCAACGATCTACGTTCTCGACCAGGAAGGCGTGATCCGCTCTGTGGGCCTGCGCGGCGAACAGCTCGACGCCGCCATCGACAAGCTCCTCACCGGAAAGAAGCCGTGATTTCGCCGCGTTCACGATCGGCTTGCCAGGCCGGATGCTGTGCGGATTGCTGCAGGCCTACCGTGCAATCGATGGCTTGCCGGCGTCGTCGACGGCCAACTGTGACGCCCGAGCGAGGCGCTATAGGATCTCGATGTCGTGCGCGCTGGTAGCTGCGAACACGCCGTTGTTTGCCGTTGTCGAGATCGCTACGTACTGCACGCGAATGGTGACCCCGGACAGCAGTGCCGGGATCTGCGTCGTCAGGCTGGACCCCGCCGCGCTGATTGGAGCGATCGAGTAGTAGATCGTTTGTGGTCCGGTGGGGTTGACGTGCAGCGTTGCCAAGCCGAGCGGCGCGGCCGGGCCGGGGGTTCCGGTCGCGTAAAACTGCAAGAACCCGATGCCGACCTTGCCGACCAGGGCCGCCGCTGGTGGTGGGATCGTCAGTTCGACCACGCCTCCTGGCGCCACGACCTTGCGGCAGCTCTCGGCGTTGCCGAGGCCGTTGACGAGGCTCTTCAGGCTGAATCCTTCGTCCGTGCCGAGCAGGCACGCTTCGTCGACGCCCATGTCGACGTCGCCCGCAACCAGGCGCGGATCCCCCTCGAAGTCGGTCGCCGGCAAGTCCGGAACGGTGCTGTCGCCGGCGTCCATGCAGGGCGATGACGCGGTCAGTCGGTAGTCGCCGTTTGCCGCATCGCGAAACGCAGGATCCAGCTGGAGGTTGCCGGTGCCGGCGTAGCCGCCTTCGATGTCCGAGAACGAAACCGTGGCTGTGCTGCTTACCACTTCGATCTGAGATGCGGCCCCCGGTGCAGTGGCGTTGCCCCACAGAATCGAGTTCGTGACGTCGGCGAATGCTCCCAAAAACGCGACCCGAAGCCCGCCGGCGCCAAGCGTGACCGAGGTGCCGCCGGTGTTGCCCGCAACCGTGCAATGGAGCAGGCGCACACCCGCGCGCTCGGCATTCAAACCACCGCTACCGCCAATTGCGTCGCCATCGCCGCCGGTGTTGTCGACGACCCGGCAGTTGGTGAGGCTCGATGGGGTCGGCCCGGTTCCGCTGCTCCACACATCGAGGCCGCCCGCGCCGCCGACACCGCCCCAGAAGATCCAGTTGGCGCCGCTGCCGCCTCGGTTGCCGCGGATCAGGCAGTCGGTCATCGTCAGCGATACCGGGTTGGTCGGTGTGAGGCCTTGGAAGCGTACGCCTCCCGTGCCGCCACGGCCCAACAGCCCGTTCTTGGTTGCCGGGGTGTCGCCACCGATGTTGTCGCGAACTTCGCAGCGGACCATCGTCAGATTGCCACCGCTCGAACGGATGCCGCCGGTAGAACCCAAACCCGCGACGTTGTTGACGATGTTGCAGTCCGTCAGAGTGACGTTCGCTTGGTTGATATCGAGTCCACCCGTACCGCGACTGAGGGTGGAGATCTGGCCATTGCCATTGGTCAGGGTAAAGCCGGTCACATGAGGGTTGACCGGTGCAGCCCAGCCTGCGATCTCCAGGACTGTGCCCGCTGCGCCACCATCGATGATGGTCACGTCGGGGCCCGCGATGCTCTCAAGGTCGACAGACTTGTTGATGAGCTGCAGGGTCTCGATGTAGGTCCCCGGAAAGACGCGGACGGTGTCGCCAGTGTTCGCCACGGCAAGCGCGCTTGCGATGACGGGGAACGGACTGCCAGCGGAACCATTGCCCGGGGGCGCCGCATTGGCGTCGACGAAGAACGTCGTTTGGGCAGCCAGCCCGCCAGCCAAGAGCAAGGCACTGACGCGGCATGCGAGGGCACCGATAGACAACGAAACAGCGTTTTGCATGGACTCTCCTTCTGGATGAACGAGGCATCCTCTTCTGTCGCTCACAACCCGGGGGCGGGTCACCGGGACGATACCGGAAGGCGGCGTCTTTCGGGGGCTTCGTCCGGATGGAGAGCCTCCGTGGCATGCGGATCGCCCGGGTCGACGGGACTCCTGCCGTGCCGGAAACCCATCGTTCGGCATGTTCCCGGTCGTCCCCGCCGGGGCATGCTCCGGCCGCATGGTCGATTCGGGCAGCCGTCCCAGTATGAGCTTTGCGACAAGGATCCGACGGCCGGCTAGCCCAAACGAGGCGACTCCTGCGTATGATGCCATCATGAACAGTCTGACGACTCTCGTTTGCGTGCCGCTTTTTGCGGCGTTCTCTGTCCTGCCGGCCCAAGAGACCGCCAAGGCTCAGGATTCCAAGAAGCCTCAGAAGATTGAGGACACGGAGCACACCAAGAAGGACGCCGCGATCAAGGCGCTCGACAAGTTCATCAAGAAGCAAACGATCGACCGCAAGACGGCGACCTGGAAGGCACGCCTGACGGCGCCGCCGAAGCAGGAGTTTGACAGCAAGTGCGACTACCTGTGGCACGTCGAGACGAGCGCCGGCAATTTGACGATCCGCTACTTCCCGGAGACCGCCCCGATGCACGTCACGAGCGGCATCTACCTGGCGCGCCTCGGCTACTACGACGGCCTCAAGTTCCACCGCATCATCCCGCGCTTCATGGCGCAGGGCGGCTGCCCGTTCGGCCGCGGCAACGGTGGCCCCGGCTACTTCATGGACGGCGAGTTCGAAGGCAACCTCAAGCACGATCGCCCGGGTCTGCTGAGCATGGCCAACACCGGCCGCCCGCGCAGCGATGGCGGACAGTTCTTCCTGACGTTTGTGCCGACGCCGCACCTCAACGGCAAGCACACCATCTGGGGTGAGGTGATCGAAGGCATGGACACCGTCAAGGCGCTCGAAAAGCTCGGCACGCGCGGCGGCAAGGTCGCCAAGCCGCCGACCATGGTTCGCACCTGGATCGAGGTCAAGCCGAAGAAGGCCGACAAGGATGCTGCGCACGATGGCGATGCGAGCCATGGCGAAGAGCACGGCGGCGAGAAGAAGGCTGAGAACGGCGGTGGCCTCTAGGCCCAGCCGTTCCCCTAGCCACGGCCGTTCCCCTTGCCACAGCCGTTCCCCTAGCGACGGCCGTCCCCCGACTGCGCCCGACCGCCCGACCGCGGACCGCTGGCTCGCTCATGCATGAAGCCGCGGTCGTTTGCCTGTGCGCGCTCGTCGCCTACTTCGCGTCTTGCGATGCGAGGCTGCTGTTCCTCTCCTGGTATTCAGGAGTGGATCCGCCGCTCACTGGGCTGGACAAGGCCTTTGCCGGGCTGCGCATCGGGTTCGCCCTGGCGGCCTCCATTGCTGCGCTGGCGACGCTTTGAGATGGCGCAATTCGCCGGCGCTTGAGCGGCCGGTATGAAAGCGGCCGGCATTCAAACGGTCGGCACACAAGCCGCCGGATGCAAGAGTCGGCGGCTCATGATCGGCGATCAACTGCCGATCGGCAGGCGTGGCAGCCAGACGCCGCGCGGCATCGCCGCGGGCGTGAGGCCAGCGAGGCCTGGTCGCCTACTCGGCCCAGCTGGCGGCGGCGCGCAGGCGCTCGATCGCGGGCGCGTCCGGATCGTAGCCGCGGCGATCGCCAAACTTGTCGGCCAGCGCGTTGATCGCGTTGCGGCGTGCGGTGGCGTTGTCGCTGTGCAGGAGCGCCACCAGGTCGACGCGCGCGTCTTCGTCGCCGAGCATCAGGCGGGTGCGTGCCGAGGACGCGATCAGCGGGTCGGGGCCCGGGATCGAATCCGGCAGTTTGCCGTTTTGTGCGGCCTGACGAACGCGCGCCTCAAAGCGGCGCAGGGCCGGCAGGCAGTCGGCATCGCCGACCTGCTCGAGCGTCGCAGCACCCCACTGGGCCACGCCAAAGACCGGGTCGCGCAGCACCGGCAGCACAAACGCGGCGGCCCGGCGGTCGCCGAGGCGCTGCATCGCGGCCAGGATGGACGCGCGCTTGCTGGCAAAGCCCGGTGGAAACTTGAGGCCGCGGATCAGTGCCGGCAGGGCATCGGTGCCGTCGGCGAGGATGCGATCGATCGCGTCCTGGTCGTTTTCGATCGCGGGGATCAGGCCGGTGCCGCCGCCGAGTCGCTTGACCAGGTGGAAGGCATCGCGGTCGACCGTCGGATCCGGATAGGGCCAGCTCTTCGGCGCAAACGTCTCGCGGGTGTCGCCCTTGGCCCACCACGCCTGCAGCCGGCCGATCGCGTCGAGACGCAGCGGCCGCGGCGCGGTGACCTCGTAGCCCATGTGCAGATGGGTCGCCTGGTAGAACGCCTCAAACGCCTTCTCGCGGATCAGCTCGTCGTCGTAGTCGAGCAGCGCCAGCAAGCCCGTGATGCCAGCGGAAGATCCGAGCCTGGCCAGTGCGGTCGCCAGGTCGATCTTCATCTCGACAAACGTGTGGCGATGCAGGGCCGCTTCGATCGCGGGCACGCTGTCGCGGTGGCCGAGTTCGGCGAGCGCAAAGGCCGCGGCGCGCACCACGTCCGGGTCAAACTCGGTGAGCAGCCTGGCAACCGCGGGCGCCTGGTCGCGCGCCAGCAGGCGTGCCAGCAGCGTCGCGGTGGTCTTGCGATCGAGCGCGTTCTTGCGCTGGAGTCCTTCGACCACTTGCTCGATCAGCTTGTCCTTGTCGGCCGGCAGCGGCAGGTCGCCGAGCAGCATGCGGGCGTGGATGCGCACGTAGAGGTTGTCGTTGGTCAGCGCCTCGCGCAGCAGCGGCACGGCCGGGCGTCCGATGCGACGCAGCGTCGTCATCGACTTGTTGAACGTTTTGTTGTCCCAGAAGCCGAGCGCCTTGATCAGGCGGGGCACGGCGGGCGCGCCGATGTCGACCAGGCGCGCCATCGCCTTGCGGTTGGCTTCGGGCATCTGGAAGTTGAACAGGCCGACGAGCTCGTCGATGTCCTTCTCGGTGTTGCCCTCGGGGATCTCAAACTTGGCCGTCGCGAGCGGTGCCGCCGAAAGCTCCGGGGAGTCGCTGACGCTCGCCGCTTCCGGGCCAATGTTCTCTGGCGTCGTGATCGTGACGTAGCCGTCGGTTTTGACCTCGGCCGTGTTCGGCTCGATGTCGGCAAACACCAGCTCGCGGCGCTCCAGGCGACGGGCCAGGTCGGGGTGGTTGTCCTCGATCGGAAAGTAGAACTTGTAGTGCAGCTCGCACGTGACGGTGCCGTTGGCGGCGCCGATCGGCACGCGGTGCACGCGCTCTTCGCCGCTCGGGATCTGCGTGTTGGTCTGCAGCTGCATCCCGTAGGGCCGCTTGTAGGGGTCGCGGAAGACGCGGCGCGAACGCGCGACTTCGTTGCCTTCTGGGTCGCGCACGACGACCAGCGATTCGACCGAGCGCTGGCGCAGTTCGGTCGGGAAGTTGTGCCCCGCACCGCTGTTGGCGATGACCACGACGGCCTCGTTGCCTTCGATGCTGGCCTCGTAGGTGTAGGCCTTGCGCACCTGCTTTTCGTCGCGAGCGCCGGGGAACCGGTGGCTGTAGACGCGGCGCACCGGGCCGCCGACGGCGACCGGGCGTTCGACGCGTTCCATGTGGCAGGTGATGCAGGTGCGGCCCGCGATCTTGCCGTTGGGCGACTTCTCCCACTGGTAGGGGGTGCCGTGGTTCTTGTGGCAGGTCGAGCATGCCTCGACGTCGCCCGCGCGCGGATCAAACGAAGTCTTGCAGTCGGCGCCGCCGACAAACTGGGCGTAGTCGGTGTCCTGCTGCCAGTGGCAGGTCATGCACGAGTTGCCGTCTTCGAGGCCGTAGTGGCGGCGCTGCGGGTTGTTGGTCAACCCGGTTTCGAAGATCGGCCGCGGCGTATGGCAGCGGATGCAGTCCGACGTGCGGAAGTTGCCGGTCGCCATGCGCACCTCTTGGTCGCTGTACGCCCGGCCGTGGGTGTTGAGCTCGTGTTCGGCGTAGATCGCCGGGTGGCACGTGCTGCAGAAGGCGCTCGACATGACCCGGTCGTAGTGGGCCTGGCTGCCGAGTTCGGTGCCGACTGCGCCGCTCGCCGCGGTCTGGCGCGCCGTGGTGTTACCCGTAGGTAGCGTTTGGGGGCGTTCGGCGCTGCGGGTCTGCAGGCAGGAGGCGAGAGTGGTCAGGCTGACCAGCAGGACCAGGCCGAGAGGAACGGCCAGCTTAGGGAGCAGTCGGGTATTCATCGGAGGCTCGCGATGGGAGAGGGGGGACCAACGGAGTGCGTGTGGGGTGGTGTTGCTGCTCGATCATGCAACTCTCGGGCCAGACAATCTGGCCGGGTCGTGTCGGTCAAGCGGGTCGTGCGGCGCGGCCAGCGGTCACGAAGCGCTGCCCGCCAGGATGAGGGCGGCCGTCGCGTCGACCGCGGCGCGGTCGTGGCCTACGACCGTCGCATGGCCCAGCTTGCGATGGGGCCGCGGCTGTTTGCCGTAGTCGTGCAGGTGCACGCCGGGCAGCGCCAGGGTGTGGGCGCGCGGCGGCATCTCGCCGATCAGGTTGATCATGGTAGCGACGCAGCCGTTCTGCATCGCGGTGCTGCCGAGCGGCAGACCGTGCACGGCGCGCATGTGGTTTTCGAACTGCGAACAGACCGAGCCCTCGATGCTCCAGTGGCCGGAGTTGTGCACGCGCGGCGCCATCTCGTTGGCGATCAGCTCGCCGCTGCCGACCTCAAACAGCTCGACGGCCAGCACGCCGACGTAGTCGAGTTCGGCCAGCAGCCGCTCGGCGATGCTGGCGGCGCGCGCTTGCAGCTCGTCGGTCAGGTTGGTGGCCGGCGCGCGCGAGCGGCGCAGGATGCCGCCCTCGTGTTCGTTTTCGGCGAGCGGATAGCAGGCGATCTCGCCGCCGCGGCTGCGCACGGCAATCACCGACAGCTCGCGCACGAACGGCACCAGCTTTTCGACGATCAGGCCGCCGTCGTTGTCCTTGGTCAACTCCGCGAACGCGGCCGCGATGCGGATGTCGAGGCCTGCGTCGGCGGGCGTGCCCGGCGCATCTGGGGCAAGCCGCACCTGGCCGCGGCCGTCGTAGCCGAGGCGCCGGGTCTTGACGATGCACGGAGCGCCGACGGCGGCCACCGCATCGCGCAGTTCGGCCAGCGTCGCGGCGGCGCGGAACTCGGCCACGCCGATGCCGAGCCGCTGGAACAGCTCCTTCTCGTGCACGCGGTCTTGGCCGGCCGATAGCGCGCGCGGATGTGGGTGCACGCTGGCGTGCGCCATCAGCCATTCGGTGGCCGCGACCGGCACGTTCTCAAACTCGAACGTGCAGACATCGGCACCATCGGCGAGGCGGTGCAGCGCGTCTTCGTCGTCAAAGGGACCGGCGATTTGCTCGGCGACGTGGCCGGCGACGGCGTCGCTCGATGGATCGAGAAAGCGCGTGCGCAGGCCGAGCGGGGCCGCCGCCAGCGCCAGCATGCGCGCCAGCTGACCGCCGCCGAGAATCGCCGTCGTTGCTTGCGAAGCACTCATGTCGGATCGATACGCGGGTCACGGTCGCCGAGCACCTTGTCGGTCATCGCCTGACGGCGCTTGCGTAGCGCTTCGCGCAGTTCCGGACGCACGGCGCCGAGCATGGAGGTGGCGAGCAGGGCGGCGTTGATCGCACCTGGCTTGCCAATCGCGAGGGTTCCGACCGGCACGCCGGCGGGCATCTGCACGATCGAGACAAGGGCGTCCATGCCCTGCATGCAGGTGGCGTCCATGGGCACGCCGAGCACGGGCAGGACGGTCTTGCTCGCGGCCATGCCCGGCAGGTGCGCGGCGCCACCGGCCGCTGCGATCAGGATCTGGAGGCCGCGCGCTTCGGCCGTATCGGCGTATTCCATCAGCCAGTCGGGCGTGCGATGGGCCGAGACGATTTGCACTTCGTGCGGGACATGAAGCTCTTCGAGGGTCGCGGCGCAGTGCTGCATGGTCTGCCAGTCGCTGCGCGAACCCATGATGACGCCGACGAGGGGCGCTTTGGGATCGGTCATAGTTGGATCGTCACGTTGCACGGGGTTGGGTTGGCGGCGTGTGGGCCGAGCGGTTCGTGCACAGTTGCTGTTGGTGAGCTGCTGGTGGTGGCGGTGGCGGCGGCGGCGGCGGCGGCGGCGCTGTCGGCTGCTACTGGCGGCCCGGCTCGATCGAGGTCTGCAGCGCCATCGCAATCTTGCGGGCGAGATCCTCGGCCATTTCTTGGCGAGCCGACGTCAAGTTTTCGCCGATCGGAGCGCGGAACTCGGTCCGGTCGAGGATGCGCTGATCGATGTGCACGGTGCCGTCGCGGCCGACGAGCCGAACGCGCACGGCGCCTTCGAGGGCGCCTTCGCGGACGCGCGGAAAGTCGATGCCCGGCGTGCTGGGAGAGGGCACGCCGATGACGACCGTGCGTTCGCGTTCGTCGATGAGCGAGACCTGCAGCACGGCGTCGGCGCTGCGTTCGCTGGCGAACATCAGCCCGGTTGTGGTCGGCAGCTCACGCGACAGGAAGCGGCTGATCTCGACTTCGAATCGCTGGCGGAACGTATCGTTGCCAACGACCTGGAACGCGATGGTGCGGATGCCGCGGTCTTCGAGGCCGGTGCCAACCGAGTAGCCGCAGCTGGCAAAAGCGAGTAGCGCGAAGAACATGCCGGCGTTTGGGCAGTGGCTCATGGTCGGCCTCCGGTGGAGCCCTCAGGGCCGACTTCGGTGGCCGCTGGTGCAGCTTGCTTGGCCGCTGCCTGTTCGGCGGCCTTCGCCGCGGCCTCTTCCGCCGCCTTTCTTTGGGCGGCCGCCGCGTTTGCCGCGGTTTCTTCCTCAAACGACGCGAGTCGTGCGACCGCCTGGTCGTAGCCGTCGGCCAAGGCGTATTCCTCACCGGTTGCCTGCTGCAGGTGCAGACGCTGGCCGGCGATGTTCTTCAGGGTGCGGTAGTAGTCGGCTACGAGCAGGTGGCGCTGCATCTGCCAGCCGAGCACCTGCTGCAGTGCGCGCTCGGCCTCGCCGCGCATCTCCGGGTTTTCGGGGGCGTTGTCGAGGAAGCCGCGCAGCTCGGTGACCGCGTGCTGCATGCGGTCGAGGTCGTAGTCGGGGCCGCGCAGGCCCGCGACGATGCTCATCGCAAAGCGGAACTGGGCGTAGAAGCGCCAGTCGCTTTCCGGACGGTTGAGGATGATGTCGCGGTAGCGCTCCTGCGCCATCTCGTAGTTGCCGTTCTCAAACTCGATGTCGCCGAGGATGCGCAGCGCGTCTGCCAAGCGCTGGGTGTCGGGGTTGCGCGTGATCAGGTGCTCGAGCACGGTGCGGCCGCCGTTGCGGTCGGACCAGAAGAACAGCACGTTGGAATCGCGCTCAAACATCGCCTTGCTCGCCTGCCACAGGATCTCGACGACGCGGCCGCGGCGTTCGCTGTACGGGTAGAGGTCGTTGAACTCGTCGAGCGCCAGGTAGGCCCGCCACGGCTTGCCGCGGCCGAGTTCGGCTTCGGCGCGCGCGATGTCGCGGCGGTCGCGCAGACGCTTGGGGCAGCGCAGCTCGTCGATGCTGTCGAGGGCGGCGATTGCGTCGTCGAAAGAGCCTGCGGTGATCTGCGCCTCGGCGGTGGCCAGCAGCTGCTGCGATTGCTGCGGCGTCGGCGGGGGCGCGACGCAGCTCGCGAGCACAAGCAGTGCGCCGAGCCCGGCGAGGGTGCGCGGGTTTGCGAGAGCAGTGGGGCCGCAGGTCATCGCCAGCATGTTCGGGCACATCTGCTGCCGCGGCAACGGTTGGCCGGCCGTGCCGGAACGAAAAGCGCAGAGGATGCGCCGTCGGTGGTGCCTGGGGCCGGTGGTGCGAGGGGCCAGTGGTGCTACGGGTTCGGACCGGGCCCGTTTTCGGGCGCGGACGAAGGCTCGGCGGCCTTCGTCGCCGGCTGCGCGGATGGTCTGCTGGGGTCGCTGAGCAGGCCCCCGAATCGGTCCTCGACTCGGCCCCCGAATTGGTCCCCGGTTCGGCCCCCGAATCGGCTCTCGGTTCGGTCCTCGAATCGGCCCCCGACTCGGCCCCCGAAGACCGGCGCGCGGTAGGGCAGGCGCTGTTCGAGAGCTGCCTGCAGCCAGTAGGACGGCAGTGGCGCGGCGGCGGCGATCTGCCTCGCGTCGATCGATAGCTTCGGCCATTCGCGGCCCGCCGTCTGCTGCAAAACGAGCAGCAGCTCGCGGGCGCCGGCCCGCAGCGGTTGGCGGGGCAGGCCGTTGTGGCTGCCGCACACGAGGCCGGGCGAGTCTGCTTGTCGAAACGCCTGGGCGCCGAGTGGCTGGCCGCATTCTGTGCATGCGATCAGATCGGGCAGCGCGCCCATCGCCTCGAGGTAGCGCACTTCCAGGCCGAGCACGACCTGGCGCACGGACGCAACCGGACAGCGCTCCAGCAGGTTGAGGCCGCCCTGCAGCAGTTCGAACAGCACCGGATCGGGGCGTCCTTCGATGGCGCCGGCATCCACAAGCCAGGCGACGTGGCCGGCGGCGAGGAAGCGGTCCGGCTGGCGCAGGCCGCGTCGTTCGCGCAGCAGGCGTGCCCGAACGAGGATGCGCAGGCCGCCGCGGTCGGCTGTGAACGTTGCCTCGAGTTCGTTGAGGAAGTCGATCCGGCCGAGCAGCGCCGAGTCGGGGCGGTGCGCGCCTTTGGCGAGGCCGGTGATCTTGCCGTGCTCGCGCGTCAGGCAGGTGACGATCCGGCTCGACTCCCGGAAGTCGCGCCGTCGCAGCACGATGGCCTCGCTCTTGGTCTGCTGCGGCCGCTGGCGCCGACCGCTCGCGCGCCGGTCGGCCGCCCCGCTCACGTCGCTTCCCCGGCCTCTGTCTGAGGCGTCAGCGCCGTCACGCGCAGCCGCTGCACGCGCCGTTCGTTGGCCTGCAGCACGCGGAACTCGACGTCGTTGACGACGACGGTCTCGCCTGACTTGGGGATCCGGTTGCACTCGGCGATGACCAAGCCGGCGACCGTTTCGAAGTCGCCGTCATCGGAGACGTGGGTGCCGATCAGCTTGTTGAGATCGAGCACCGAGGTGCGCGCCGGGATCTCTACCACGCGGCCGACTTCGACGACCCGGACCTGATCTTCGCCGTCATGGTTGGGCGGGTCGTACTCGTCCTCGATCTCGCCGACGATCTCTTCGATCAGGTCTTCTACGGTCGCCAGACCGACAGGTGTGCCGTATTCATCGATGATGATCGCCATGTGCTGGTTGCCGGTCTGCATCCGCCGCAGGAGCTGGGCGGCGCCGGTGACCTCGGGCACAAACAGCGGGTCGCGCAGCAGCGTGCTCAGCGACGTATCGGCAAGCGACTTGCCGTTTTCGCCGAGGCCGAGCGGTTCGCCGCTGGTGGGGGCGCTGCTCTTGCCGGCGCCGTTGCGCGGGCCGTGCTGGGTTAGACCCTTTTGCAGCAGGCGCAGGGCGTCCTTGACGTAGAAGATGCCGACGACATCGTCGAGTCGTTCGCGGTAGACGGGGTAGCGCGAAAACTCGTGCTCGAGCGCTTGCTCGACGGCTTCGTGCAGCGTCATCGATTCGGGCAACGCGATGATGTCCGGGCGCGGCGTCATCACGGTGGCGACCTGCAGGTCCTTGAGCGTGACGATATTGCCAATCCAGGCGCGTTCGGCGTCGGCCAGCTCGTCCTGGTCGACGGTGTCGGCCACGGCTGCCATGACCTGCTTTTGCACTTCGGTCGGGTCGTCCTTGACGGGCTCCTTGAGACGCAGGGCCCGCACGAACAGCTGGATCGTGGCCAGCAGCGGCAGCACGATCGGATAGCGCAGCACATACCAGCCAAAGCGCAGGGCCCGCACCGAGAACAGCACGGTTCGTTCGGCGCGGCTGTCGGCGAACGCGATCGGCAGCCCGGCGGTGCCGAAGAGCATCAGCAGGCTCCAAAGGATCAGCGCCCAGACCTGGTTGGCGGGATCAATGGCTTGGCTCAGGGCCCACAGGCCGAGCACCCAGCCGGCGCCGGCGTAGGCGGTCGCGACGACGAAGTATTCACGGTCGCGCTGCGAGAGCTCTTCGGTCAGCTGCTCGCGGCCTTTGCGGCGCTGCTCGTCGAGGCGCTGGGCCAGGCGCGTTGGGGAGTAGCCGATCAAGCTGCCGGCGGCGACGGCGCCGAAGCAGGTCAGGCCAGCCGAGGCCAGGGCGAGCAGCGACCAGGGGACAGAGATCTGCGCTTCGAATTCTACCAGCGGCGGCAGGAAGGCTGGCGGCAGGAACGCTGGCGTCAGGGCTGCCAGCGCTGCCGTCGCGGGAGGCTCGGGCTCTTCGAGGCCGCTCTCCGGGCCGCGCTGTCCGTCTGAGGAGGTCGCCGTCACGGTCGTGGCGGCTGTGGCGCTGTCGGGCTGGGTGGTGCTTGGCACTTCGTGCGTGAGCATACGGTCGGGTGGGCCCAGTTGGGGCGGATTCCATTGCGGTTGCCCGGTGTGGATTCACGGCCCTGGTCTCTGGGCGGTCAGTCGCCGCCGGGCGTTCGTTTGGGGGGTGTCGCATCCGGGTCTGCGCCCTGGCCTGCGCCTGGTGGTCCGGTTTGACCGGATTCCATATCGTCTCCGGATGGCTGGCCCACGGGCTCTAGGTCATCGGCCTCGACATCGGCCGAGAAGCGATTGCGGCCAAAGCCCTTGGATGCGTAGAGCGCGCGGTCGGCGCGCAGCAGCATGCTCTCAACCGTGTCGCGCGGCCGGTAGCTCGTCAGGCCGATCGAAATGGTCATCGGCAGCCCGAGGTCTTCACCGCGCGAGTGCACGGCCGTGAACATGCGGGTTGCCAGCACCGTTGCCTCGTCCGGCGTCGTGTCGGGCAGCACGACCAAGAACTCTTCGCCGCCGTAGCGACAGACGGTGTCTGACTTGCGCACGATGTTGCGCAGCACGTCCGCGGTGGCCCGCAGCGCGACGTCGCCCTGGGCGTGACCGAGCGTGTCGTTGAGCTGCTTGAAGTGGTCGAGGTCGCACATCAGCACCGTCAGCGGCGAGTGCTGCTGGTGATCGCGGTCGATCCGCGAAATGCTCTGCTCGAGCGCGTGGATGCCCATGCGCCGGTTGAACAGCCGCGTCAGCGGGTCCGTCAGGGCGAACTTCTCGGCGCGCTGGCGGCTGCGGCGGAGCAGCAGGTTCTGGTTGAGCAGGGTGCCGGTCATGCCGAGCATGGTGGCGAGCGGCAGGTCTTCGGCGAGATCGATTGGTTGCAGCGTCAGGGACCGGTCGAGCATCAAGAACGCGGGCGTCGCGAACTCGAGGTTGACGGGGATCACCAGAAGCTCGTCGGTGGACAGCATGCGCAGCAGGCTTTGCTTGGACTTGCCCTCGATGCGCATCAGCTGCGGCGTTTGTGTGGCCAGCGCGCGCCGCAGCACGTCCGCTTCGACAGTGCCCAGCTGCAGGTTCTTGCGCAGCATGCGGCGCGACGACGAATCGGCTTTGCTGCGCAGGATGAGCGACTGATCGTCGTCGATCCACTTGGCGTAGAAGGCGCGGTCGTAGTGGCCGTAGCGCACGCCGGCAGCGAGCAGCGCGGTGACGATGCCGCGGTAGCTCTCCGAGTTCATGCACCCGAGGATGCTCAAAACGACTTCGTCGAGTCGGCTTTGCGACAGGTCGAAGACCGTCGTCGGATTGCTGGCCGCAATCTCCTCTTCGCTGATGTCCGGCGCAAAGCCGAACGAGCGGAGTGCCGCCTCGACGCGTCGGTGCAGGCGCTGCACCGTGAGGAGCTGGGAGCGGTCCAGGCTGTTGCGCAACTCCGCTTCGAGGGCTGGGTCGCCTCCTTCCTTGCCAGGGTGGTGGAATCCGGCAAGTTCCGCCAGCAGCTCGGCGGCCCGGATCAGGCTCGAGGGGTCGGGTGGGCTATCGGTCGAACGTGCGCGTCCGCCGATCTGCACGGCGAGCATCAGCGAGACGAAGGGCGCCGGCAGCTGCCACTGCAGGATCCACTCGGTCGGGGCCATCGTCGCTGTCTTTTTTGTCTCGGCGGCGGGGGCTTCCTTGTCGAGCCATAGCAGCCAGTCCGGCAGGTCGTGCAGGAGGCCGACGAGGTAGGCAACTTCCGGATCCAGCAGGTTGGTGCGCTCGGCCAGTTCTTCCGCCGCGATCGCTGTGGCGATGGCATGCTGCCACAGCTGCTGAAGTTCCGCGGGATTTGCGACCGGGCGGAACGGCTGCTTGAAGAGTCGTTTGCTCAGCGAGCCGCCCAAGTTGCGGACGATCCCGCGAACCGTCGGCAGACCGCTCGCCTGCGCGAATACGACGGCACCGGCCGCGCGCAGGCCGCGCACGACCGCGAGCGGGTCGAGCTTGAGCAGCGCTACAAGCTCATCTTCCCCCATAACCATCTCCCGCAGCACGCGGCTGAGCCGTCGCTGCAGATCGGGCATGGCCAGCACCGAGGGCAATCGGTGCAGTGGGTTGTTTGCGTGTTGCTGCGTCAAGAGCGGTACCAATCACTTGTTCGGCTCCGCACGATGGATCGCTCAAGCCCCACCTCGCATTCGGTCTCAGGCGAAGTCACTAGGGGCACGGCCCGGCGGCGAAAATGAGGTCCAAGTGATGGCGGCTCTAGCGCTTAGGATCGCTCGCGATCCGAGATGGGACGGTTTTGAGACTGTTTGGCCCGCCCTTCGCATTGGGACCTCCGCCATGACCTGCTCCCCCTCGCAGACGGCTAGTCGCTCAGTAGCGTTCTCTGAGCGTGAGCGGAACCGCACACAACTGATCGCGCTCCTCGAGCGCCTCGAGTGCGCGGTGCCGCAAATCGATTCCCAAGACAACCAAGCAGATGCTGCGCTGGCAACGGCGCTGATGGAGGCATTCCGTAAAACCGCCAGTCCAGAGGCTTTCGAGGGCCTCGTGCAATGGGCCGGCCCCCAGCTCCGCGCCAGAGTTCGCGCCCGACTGCGCTCGCTAGGCTCCTTGCTGGACCCGAGCGAGGTCCTGCAGGACGCGATCGTCAACATCTACCGCTACCCGGATCGCTTCCTCGCGTCGCGCCCCGGTGCGTTTGCGGCCTGGTCCTCGACGATCGTCGACAACGCCATCCGCCGGCAGCTGCGCGTGCGCAAGTCCGATCAGGGTATCAGCTTGCGTGATCCCGAGATCCTGCAGGAGCACGCCGACTCCGCTGTCCATGAGCCGAGCCGGCAGGCCGAGACCCACGAGGAGTGTCGCTCGACGGCGCGCGCGTTCGGGCTCGTGCTGCAGGCCTACCTGGTGGCCTTCCACAGCCTCGGCGAGCGCGAGCGTTTCGTGCTGCAGATGGTGGAGGTCCGCTCGATGCGCTACGCCGAGCTGGCGACGATTCTCGGCATTCGGCCGGAGACGCTCAAGATGGTCGTCTTCCGGGCCCGCAAGCGCATCCAGGATCGTATGCGGCGTCTGCTCGCAGGCGCTGGCGACAGTGGTCTGCCCGCGGCGCAGCAGAAGAAGCCAGCATCCAAGCCTATGGCTCGTCGATCGGTCGCTGCCGGTCCCGTCCGTAGTGCTTCGCTGTTGACCGCTTCCTGAGCGGACCACTTCCTGGGCTGCCGGCTGAGGCGACGGCTCAAAGGTGGATCGCGGGCTAGGAGCTCGTTCGTTTGCCGGGCTCTTGGGATGAGTGGATCACGGCTGGCTTGCATCGGCGCGTTCGGACGCGATTCTCGCGGCATGGCCGAACGCGTCGATCGACTGTTTTTGCACTGCCACCAGCTCGTCACCCTCACCGACGGCGACCCTACCGGGCCACGGCGTGGCCAGGCGATGCGCGCTCTTGGCGTCATCGACGATGGGGCGGTTGCGATGCGAGAGGGGCGCATCGTCGCGGTTGGGACGACCGCCGAGATCCAGCGCGACTACGAGGCGCTCGACGAACTCGACCTCAGCGGGTTTGTCGTGATGCCCGGTTTCGTCGACTGCCACACGCATCCGGTGTTTGCCGCGACGCGTGAACGGGAGTTCCACATGCGTTGCGCGGGGGCCGACTACATGGAGATCGCGCAGCAGGGCGGCGGCATCCTCAGTTCGATGAAGGCCGTGCGGGAGGCGAGTCTCGAAGACCTGACCGAGCGCACCGAGCACCATCTGTGGGGCTTTCTCGAGCACGGCGCTACGACCATCGAAGCCAAGGGCGGCTATGGGCTGTCGCTCGAGGCCGAGCTGAAGAGCATGCAGGCACTCGAAAAGTCGTCGTCGATCGTGCCGCTCAACGTTCGCCGCACGTTTTTGGGCGCGCACGAGTTTCCGCCGGAATACCGCGAGGACCGCGAGGCATACGTCCAGCTCGTGTGCGAGCAGATGATGCCGGCGATGGAGCCGCTTGCGGACTACTGCGATGTCTTTGCCGAGCCCGGCGTCTTCACCCGCGAGCAGAGCGAGCGCGTGCTGCGCGCGGCGCGCGAAGCCGGCATGCGGTTGCGGGTGCACGCCGACGAAATCCAGCCCATGGGCGGCACCGAAATGGCGGTGGCGCTCGGGGCCGATTCCGCCGACCACCTCGGCCGCATCTCGGACGAGGGCATCCAGGCGCTTGCCGGCAGCGACACCGTGGGCGTGCTGCTGCCGGGCACGATCTTCTTTCTCGGCAAGCCGCACTATGCGCCGGCTCGGCGCATGATCGAAGCGGGCTGCGCCGTCGCGCTCGCCACCGACTTCAACCCGGGCTCGTCGCATACGCAGTCGATGACGTTGATCCACACGATCGCCTGCACGCAGATGCACATGGACGTCGCCGAGTGCATCACCGCGACGACCATCAACCCAGCGTTCTCGCTGCAAATGGACCACGACGTCGGCACGCTGCACCCGGGCAAGCGCTGCGATCTGTGCGTCCTCGACATCCCGAGCTACGAAGCGCTCGGCTATGCGTTTGGCGGCAATCCGGTTGCGATGACGATCAAGGACGGCATTCCCGTGATCGCCAACGTTGCCGACCGGCAGCCCGACTGCTTTGGCGATGGGGCGGTCTTGGAGTAGCGGCTGCCGGATTTCAGGGGGTTCGCAGAGACCGCACATGTCCATTCGGTTCTGGTCACGCCGTGCAAACAGGCGCACGCCGAGGCGCTCGTCTAGAGGCTCAAGAACTGGGCCTCAGTGCTCTTTCGACGCGACCAAGATCATGCGCCTGCTGTCGACGCGCAGCATTTCGGCGTCGGCGCCAAACGCCTGCACATGCGCAAATCCGGCGTCCAATAGCCAGCTGCGCAGCTCGGAAAACGTGAAGAGGCGCAGCGTGTAGGACAGTTCGCGCAGTGGTCGGCCTGGCCGCTGCAGCAGCCGGCGAACATGCAGCCTGGCGTCGTGTGGGTCAAAGCGCGTGCGGTCGATCAGCAGGTGCGTGCCTTGCTCATCGCGCACTTCCTTGACGGCGTCGGTTTCGTAGTCGGTCAGGCCCGGCTCGTGCACGTTGAGCGTTTCGATCAGGAGCCGGCCGCCGGGGCGGAGGCTGCGCTGCAGCCGCCACAAGACGTGGCGCAGCGCGTCGTCGTCGCGGTCGTAGCCAAAGGACGTAAACCAGGTGACGGCCACGTCAAATTCGTCGACGAACGGCAGCTCGCGCAAATCGCAGTGGCGGTAATCGACGGCGACGCCGCGCCGTTTGGCGCTGGCGCGGGCGCGCTCCAAAAACAGTTCGCTGCGGTCGATGCCGACCACGTCGGCGCCCATGCGCGCCAGCCGTTCGGCGATGCGGCCGTGCCCACACGGCGCGTCGAGCACGCGTTCGCCGGCTTCGATGCAGGCGAGCATGCCGATCAGCTCGGCTTCGTCGTCGCTGACGTCGTCGCGCAGCTCGCGCTCGTAGAAGTCGAGGTAGTCCTGGTCAAACAGCTCGTCGAGTTCGCCGTTGCTTTGGCTGCCCTCGCCGCTCCCGCCGCCGCCGCAATCAAGAGGCATCGCGGCCCCCGCTGGCGCGCATCCCGTCGGCCGCGATCGCGCGCATGTCTTCGCCGGTCGGCCCTTGGAACAGCCGCAGGTCGAACTCGTGCACGGCCGCGAGCAAAAAGTCGAAAAGGTCCGCCTGGATGACCTCGTAGTCGCCCCAGGCCGTTGTCTTGGTGAAGCCGTAGATCTCGAGCGGCAGGCCGCGCGGGCCCGGCGGCAGCTGGCGCACGATCAGCGTCAATCCCTGGTGGATGCTCGGATGCTGCTTGAGCCAGGCGAGCACGTAGGCGCGGAACGTGCCGAGGTTGGTCAGCCGGCGTACGTCCAGCGGCGGCGTCGCGGCGCTGGTCGCCTGGTTGCTCGCGGCCAGCTCGGCTTTCTTGCCGCCAATGTAGTCCTTGAGCAGCGCCAGCTTGCCGAAGCGGTCGACCTCGTTCTTGTTCAAGAAACGGACCGAAGCGCCGTCGAGATGGACCGAGCGCTTGATGCGTCGGCCCGGTCCCTGACTCATGTTGCGCCAGTTCTTGAAGGGTCGGTTGACGAGATGGATGGTCGGAATCGTCGAGATCGTGCGGTCGAAGTTTTGGATCTTGACCGTGTGCAGCGCCATGTCGATGACGTCGCCGTCGGCCGCGCCCGGAACTTCGACCCAGTCGCCGAGCCGGATCATGTCGTTTTGCGAGAGCGTGATCGACGCGACCAGCGACAGGATGGTGTCCTTGAAGATCAGCAGCAGCACCGCCGTAAAGGCACCGAGGCTAAGCAGCAGGCCGCTCGGGTTGCGGCCGAACAAGAACGCCACTGCGGCGACCGTGCCGATGACGTAGACGAAGATCTTGAGCAGGCTGATGTAGCCCTTGATT
>JBGCDH010000164.1:0-23296 GCA_045105235.1 Planctomycetota bacterium
GCGGGAGCTTGAGCGTGACGAACCAGCAGTCGCCGTAGGTCCGTTCGCGGGGCAGGCTGCGCGTCATGATGGGCGTGCCGCCGCTGGCTGGGATTGCGCGCAGCGTCACGTTGCTGTCGAGAAGATGGTGCCCAAACGGCATCTCGAACCGAACCGGCACCGTGGCGCTGGGCTTCAGCGCCAGCTGCAGCTTCGTCGTGCGACCGGGGGCAATAACGACGTCGTGAACCTCCGGCGCGAAGGCGGCGTCGACGAGCTGCAGCTGGATCCGGCCGGGTGGCAGCTGCCACTCGTGCTCGGCCCGCCACACGGATTCGGTCGTCGAGGACCCTCGGTCGGGATCGAAGAAGTGCAGCTTGAGCCCGCCGCCGCGCTGCTTGGCCTGTCCGGGATCGAGGGCGACCTGCAGCGTGCCGGCTGCCGGCGGCGTGATGGTGCCGATGTCTAGGGACTGTCGCGGCAGCAGCCGGTGGCGAGTGGGCAGCCAGGAGGAGATCACGTGCGGTTCGATCTCAATGCGCCAGGTGCCGGGCGGCAGGGGGCCGGCGGCGAAAGAGCCGTCCTCGGCCCATGGCGTGCGCAGACGGCGGCGGCTGCCCCCGTCGTCCGACTGCAGAAACAAGAACGGGCGGCGGCGCCGCTGCCAACGGTCGCCGCGCTCCACGCGTCCGCGCAGCCAGGCGGTTGGGATGTCTGCATCGGCAACAACGATCTCGACGGGAGTGCCGAGGGCCGTGGCTGGCAGCGACATGGCTTTTATGCGCACCGTGCGCGGCTTGCCGCGAGAGTCGCGTTCGCCGGGTGGGTGCACGTAGAGATGCAGTGCGGTCGAGGAGCGCAGCGCTCCGATGGCGAAACGACCGTCTGTGTCGGTTGCCGCGGATCGGGTGTTGACGCCTGGGAGCTCTACGGAGACGAACCAGTCTCGCAGCGGCGCGCCGCGCTCGTCGCGAACCGTGCCTGCGATCGTGTCCGCCTTTTTGGTGAGCTGCGGCGACCATGTTTGGACTTCGCCTTCGGCGACGGCCGTCGACGTTTGCGCGATCAGGTCGTCAACTCCCTGCTCGCCGCCCTGTTTGGGGCGCTGCGTGTTGGCCCGGATCACGATGGGGCCCTCGGGCAGGTGCTCCAGTCGGAATCGCCCGGTAGCGTCGGCCCGGGTTTCGATGGTGCGCTGGAGTGCTTTGTTGGCGAGATGCACACTCGTGTGGGCGAGCGGATTTCCTTCCGCGTCTGTGAACACGCCGGCCACCGTGCCGCCCGCGCCCATGCGTAGCTCGATGGGCTGGGGGTCACCCGGAGACAGCTCAAGGTCGACGATCTTCGGTGCGCGGCCTTGGCTTTCGAGCCGGAGGCGAACGGGGCCGGGGGTCAGGCCGTCGAGTTCGAAACGGCCCTGTTGGTCCGTGTAGGACGTGCGCGCAACGGAGGATGCGTGGCTGCCGTCCTGGCGCTTTGCTCCGAGGCCGCTCGGATCTTCGAGCAGCGTCACTTCGACGTTGGGAATTGGGGCAGCCCTCTCGCCTGTCGTCAGGATGGTTGCGTGCAGCGAGGCGCCGCCACCCGTGAGTCGAAACTGCATGTTCGCGGCTCCGCCCATTTTTGGGACTACGACGCGGTGGCATGGTTGGCAGCCGTCTCGCTGCACCCCGACCATGCTGATGGACCAAAGCGGGATTCGAAACGCGCCGTCGGGAGAGACTTCGACGACGTTGACCACGCGGTTGTGTTTGCTCGGCAAACCGCAGAGCCAAACGGTGCTCTTCGCTTCGACGGGGCCGCCGCTGCCGCCGCCGCCGCCTGCGGCGTCTGTCGTGCGGGGCGTCACGACGGTGCCGAACAGCCAGAACGGCGGCGTGTTCGCGGTCAGCGTTGCTTCGGCGCGGCTCTGGGGCTCAATCTTCGTCCAGCTTACCATCGCATCGCACGTCGAAAATATCTGCCACTGGCCCGCTGGGATGTTGTCGAAGCGGGCGCAGCCTTCGTCATCGCTGGTGGCGTAGTAGTGTTTGCTCCAGTCCTTGTATTGGTTGAATAGATGGACGACGACACACGGCAGCGCCTTGCCCTGCTTGTCTTCAACGTGGACGACGAGCTGGCCGAGTTTGCCCTGTGGCGCTGCCTGCCGCGATGCGGCATGGATGGACAGCTCGCTGGATTCCCCGGCTGCCGCGCGAGGGTGCGCTATGGTTGCTGCGCCTTCAGCTGATGGTTCCGCGACGGAGCGTGCCGCTGCCGTTGGCTGCTGGCCCGCAAGTGGCGGCAGTGTGGTCTCCGCTCCGGAGCGCAGCAGTAAGGTCGCCCCGGCGATGAGGAGGGCGGCCGCGGCCAGTGCGCCGAGCCACTTGCCCAACAGCAGCGTGCTGGCGCTCGAAGTGGCCGCTGTTCCGGCGGCGGCCCCGGCCGCAGCCGTCGCCAAGCTGGCGGCGTAGGCTTGCGCGTGCGGCAGCACCGAGGCTTTGACGGCGGCGATGCCGCGCGTTGCTGGCACCGCAAGAGCTGCGACAAACATGCCTGCTGGCAACGCGGCGCGAAGCTGTCGTTTGGCGCGCATCAGCTGGGAACGAACCGTCGCGGGGGCGCGGTCGAGGGCGTAGGCAACGTCGGCTGGATCGAGTCCGTTGAGCAGGTGCAGGGCGGCGACCGAACGATACGGCTCGGTCAGGGCGTCGATCCGTTCGTGCAGCGTGGCGCGCAGTTCGTGGGCTGCTGCTTGCTGTGCGGGGTCGTCGGTGTCGGGTGCGGAGCGGCTGGCGTCGCTGGCGACGCCTTCGTCGCCGCCAACGGCTCGGCGGGTTTGTCGCCAGCGCTTGATGCGATTGCTGAGGATGCCGGCCAGCCAGGGCTCGACGCGCCGCCCGGCCTCAAAGCTCTCCGCCGCTTCGATGGCGGCGATGAACGTCTGCTGCACAAGTTCTTCCGCTTCGCCGGCGTCTCGGACAAGGCGCGCCGCGATCTTCATCAGCTTGGCGGCCGTCGCGTCGTAGACTTTGCCAAAGGCGGTGATGTCGCCGCGCTTGGCGAAACTCTCAAATTGGCGATCGGCGGTATCCATTTGATTGTCTTGCACCGTGCCGGGCTGTCCGTGGCGAAGAATTGTCTTCCGCTGCACCGATCTGTCGGCAGGCGTGCCAGCCCTGGTGGGATCGGTGACTCAGAAAGGCGTGCTTGGGATTCGACGCAGAGTATTTCGTCAGGCCGTGTTATCGCCGTGCATGAGAGCCGTTTTCAGGCAATTCTCTAGTCCTCATTTGCACCATGCCTTGCTGGGTTTCGTGTATCATACTCCGCGGCCAAACCCCCGGAATGGCTAAACACCTGTCTACAGACACGATCATGCGAATCATTCTTTCCATAGCAGCTCTCGGCGCGGCTCTCGCAGCTCAGTCGCCACTCACCACCACTTTCGCTGGCGGCAACGGCCAGTCCGGCAACATGTTCGACATCGTTGCTACCAGCGCCGCTGGTATCACGATCCGCAACTTTGACGTCAGCCTCGATCCTGGCACCTGGGATCTGGAAGTCTACACGCTGCCGTCCGGCACGCCGTACCTTCCCGACGTCAACAACGCGGCTGCATGGACCCTCGTCGGTTCGGCTGCTGGCGTTGTCAGCGCAGGTACGAACCTGCCGACGCTGCTCCCGATCTGCGTGGAGACGTTCGTCCCGGCCGGCACGACGCAGGCGTTCTACGTCACCGTCACCAACGGCACGAGCATCAACTACACGAACGGCACGACGACGGGCGGTCTGTTCACGTCGAACGCCGATCTGGAGTTCTACGAAGGTTCGGGCCTTGCCTACCCCTTCTCGGCGAACTTCAACCCGCGCGTTTTTAACGGCAACCTCTACTACGACCTCGGCGACACGACCGGCACCGGCTGCACCTTTGCGAGCAACGATTCCTACGGCATCGGCTGTGGCGGCAACGATTCGGGCGACGCATCCTACGAAGTGTTTGACGGCACGGCGTCGGTGTTCGACCTGAGCGGCACCGGCCACACCTACCTCTGGACCGGCACCGGCTACGTGCTGACCGACGGCGCTGGCGCCATCGTTCCGCCGACCAACACGGCGACTGCGTTCACGGACGACAACATCCAGCCGGTTGCGCTCGGTTTCTCGATGCCATGCTCGGAAGGTAGCGTGACGGACATCGCCGTCTGCTCCAACGGCTGGCTCAGCTTTGACTCGACGGTCACCGATACGGACCTCTCCGAGACGCTCGCCGAGCACCTCGAAGACACTTGGAGCCGCCTCGCATTCATGTGGGACGACTTCAACCCGAGCGTTGGCGGCACCATCAACCTGGAGCAGGTTGGCCCCGGCGAGTTTCACGTCACGTTCACGGACGTTCCTGAGTTCGGTGCCGCTGCTGGCGCCAACAACTGCCAGATCGCACTGTTCGACACCGGCGTGGTCGAGGTTCGCTACGGCGCCTGCACGCTGCTCGACGCCATCGTCGGCATGTCCCCAGGCTACGGCGCTGGCGACATCGGCAGCACCGACTACTCGGACCTCGCCACGATCGGCGCGGTTGTGTTCGACACCGGCGTCGGCCCGTACTTCCCGTCGCTCGAGCTGGTTGCGGCATCCCGCCCCGTGCTCGGCTCCAACTGGGACCTGACCACGAACAACATCGACCCGGTTTCGCCGATTGCGATCACGTTCCTCGGTGACCGCGGCCCAGCGATTGGCCTGCCACTCATCGGCCTGGACGCTCCTGGCTGTGACGCCAACCTCTCGTCGATCCTCGGGTCGCTGACGGGTGTTGCCGCTGCCGGCACGGCCACGGTCTCGCTGCCGATCCCAGCGAACCCAGCACTGAGTGGTGTCATGATCTCGGGCCAGTCGATCGGCCTGACGCTCAGCAACGCGGCGAACATCGTCTCGTCGAACGGCGTCGAGGGCACCCTCGGCAACTGATCGGTCGCTTCGGCTGAGACCCTTCGTAGTGACCCTTCGTAGTGACCCTGCGATGGGAGACCCTGTGATGGGTCCCAGCTGAGTGCGCGTCAAAACGGCTCCCGTCGCTTGCGGCGGGGGCCGTTTTGCGTTTGTGGTGGGGTGTCGAGTTGCGTGCCGCTGCCGGTGCCCAAGCTCTGTCCGTGCCCGTCCGAGATATCGGGGGAATCGAGCAGGTGTGCTATCGTCGTCGCTCCTCGCCGCCTCGTCTCGCGGCCTACGATCCATGCGAAGCACCCTTATTGTGGCTCTTCTCGGGTCGGCGCTCGTCGCCCAGTCTCCTCTTACAACGACGTTTGCGAGCAACAACGGCCAGTCGGGCAACATGTTTGACCTCGTGGCGACCAATGCGCAAGGCGTCACCGTCGAGTACTTCGACGTCAACCTGGACCCTGGCACGTTCGACCTCGAAGTCTATGTGCTGGCGACGCCGGGCACGTGGGTTGGCAACGAAGCGACTGCTGCCGCGTGGACTCTCGTCGGTAGCGCCCAGGGCGTGGTCAGCGCCGGCAACAACCTGCCGACGCTGCTGCCAATCGCGGTTTGCGAATACATCCCGGCGGGTGCTACGCAGGCGTTCTACGTGACGGTGTCGAGCGGCACCGGCATCAACTACACCAATGGCACGACGGTTGGGGCACTCTACGCGTCCAACGCGGACCTCGAATACTACGAGGGGTGCGGCAAGGGCTATCCGTTTGGCTCGACGTTCTCGGCATGGTGTGCATGCCCCTGGCCGCCCAGGACTCGAAAGCCGCTCCCGAACTGGGGCCGATGAAGAAGACCGAGTCGGGGCATGGTTACCACGAGGTCGCCGCCGGTGAGTCCGGTCACCAGACCAGGTTCTGGATCTACCTGCCTTCTGTCGTCAAGGCCCGCGAGACGCCCTGCGTGGTGATCGCGCCGGCGGGGACGCGCATGTTCCACGCGCTTGAGCTGTCCGAGGGTGATCAGGACGAGCACACACCGTGGGTCGAAGCGGGCTTCGTGGTCGTCGCATACGAGATCGAGAGCCGTTTCGAGGATACGATGACCGGCAAGGAGATCGCGACCAACGTCAAGGCCTTCCTCGCAGCGAAGTCGGGCGTCGAGAACGGCAAGGCAGCGGTGTCGTTTGCACAGCGGCTGCCGCAGGTCGATGCCAGCCGGATCTACGTGGTCGGCCACAGCTCGGCGGCGACCCTGGCGCTGCAGCTCGCGGCGGCCGATCGACGCATCGGTGGCGTGGTCGCGTTCGCGCCGGTCGTCGACCTTGGCGCGCACTTCGGCGAGGAGTTTCCCGCGACGCTCGACGGCATCGTCAAGGGTCCGTCGAAGAAGCTGTTTGCGCGGTCGCCGCACAAGCTCGTGTCGAAACTGCGCCAACCGCTCTACCTGTTTTGTGCCAAGGACGACGACGTGGCGCCGCCTGCACGACCGGCGGAGTTCACCGGCGCCCTGCAGAAGCGCAACAAGCGTGTCGTGCTGAAGAGCGTGGATGCCGGCGGCCACTACGAGCCGATGATCGATGCCGGCATCCCCGGTGCGATCGAGTGGGTGCGAAGCGGCATGAAGGCGACGCCCAAGGCTGGCGATTCGAAGAAGTGATCGTGGTGTAGTTCGGCCGAGCGAGCCGCTGTCGAGTGATGAGCCGCGTTCCTGTGACCGTGAGCACGCCAGGCATCGCCGCGCTCGTCACGTCGAACGTGCGATGCGCGGCGCCACTTGGGTCGTCCTACCATCAAGCGAGAAGCGAACTCGAGCTCGTCGGCGTCCCGTGCCCGACGCGCGAACGCTGCGAGCCGACCGCGCGCCCACGACCGTGCCGGGCTGGTGGCGGCTTGGTTGCAGCTACTGCAGGCGTCGCAAATGCGCCGTGTCGCCGGCCTTGGTCACCGCGCAATCCCCGTGCGAGTAGACGGAGGAAGCAACCGTCAGAGGCTCGTCGCCTTGCTCCTGCGGAACGGCTAGCTCTGTGCCTTCGGCCGGCTTGCCATCCCTATCGGTAACCTTCACGTCCAGCCAGGCGCAGCCGTCAGCAGCCACTCGACCTTGCCGGCCGCCGTGTGGTCGGCGAAGCCGCTACGCCGAAGCGCGCTCGCATTTGCCACACGGTTGCGGCGCTCACGGTATGGTGTCGTGGGAGAAGGCCCATGCACTTGTACCGTCACGTTGTAGCTCTGAGTTTTGCGGCAAGCCTGGCGAGTCAGGCCCCGCCGCAAGCGCTCAATCTGTTTCCGAACACGCCCGCATACCTGTTGCATCTGCAGCAGTCGGGTGATGCTGTGCACGCGTTCGGCAACTTCGGGCTGGAGGCCCGCTACTCGCGTTCGCGGGATGGCGGTCGCACTCTGGATGTTGTTGACGTCCCGATCGCCAACTTCCAGATCCATGATGTTGCCGTCGATGGCGAATGGATCGTGGTGAGTGGGCGCAACAACGGAGTGCGCGCAGCTGTCTCAGCCGATGGCGGTTCGACGTGGCAGCCAACGATACAGCTCGGCTCCAACCTCTGCGTTACTCGGCTATGCGTTCGGGGTAGCACGATCGCCCTGTTTTGCTTCGACATGCTGACCGGTGACGTGAGGCTGCAACGTTCGACCAACGGCGGCGTGACGTGGCTCGCGGCCCCTGTCTTGTTGCATCGACCGCAGGTGCCGGTCAGTTTCCTTGCGTCGCTCGAGCCGCGTGTGGTCGTCGACGGCAGCAACGTGCACCTGGTTTGGCTGGAGCAGGACTTTCCGAACGCGACGGGCATGCTGCAGAGCAGCGCCGACGGTGGTACGACCTGGTTGCCGGCGGCTCGCACCGTGACGCCGCCGTTCTCATTCGCCCAGCTTGTTGCGCCAAGCATGGTTGCGGATGGGAGTGCGCTGTTGCTGGCGTATCCTGGCTACGATCTGCTGCGCTCCACAGATGGCGGTTCCACGTGGACTCCCGTTGCCGGAACGGGCATCGACGAATTCCAGTCCCTGGCGTGGGATGGACCGATCGTCGTTGCGGCTGGGGCCCTCAATGGCCAGCCGACAGCAACGCAGGCGGTCAACGTGTCGGTCGATGGTGGGGCAACGTGGCAGAGCCAGCCATTGGAGTTGACCACTTTTGCCGGCTTCCTCGCGGAAGCCAGCGTCGTTGGCTCGGACGTCTATGTGCACTACGAGAACTTTCTCTTACCAGGTACTGCAACGCTGATTCGTTCGCACGACCTGGGGCAGACATGGGGCGCGGAGTCGAACATCAACCGGTTCTCTGCGGGCGCAAGGCGTGACATCTTCGTCGAGTCCGTCCTTGCGGGCACGTGGCAATACCTGGCCTACGTCGGGCTTGGCTACTCGCTCATCCCTGCGGGAGCAACGCCTGGAACCGGCGGGATCGTACCGCGCTTGGCAGCAGTTGGTACACCGCTCGTCGGCAGCTCGAGCTTCGCGATGGTCATCGAGGATGCGCGTGGAGGAGCGCTTGGCGTGTTGGGTGTGAGTTCGCTCCCGTCCAATCCGACGCCACTGTTCGGCGGGCAGGTATGGCTGCAGGCGCCGATTCTGGTGACGTTTCTGACCTCGGGTACCGTGGGCGCGGCGGGTGCAGGGTCATGGTCAGAGCCGCTCGGCGTACCCAATCTGCCGGCGCTTGTGGGGACGAGCTTCACCGCACAGGCAGCCGTGGTCGAACCGATCGCGAGCAACTTCTCACTGACCAACGCGGTCGAGATCTGGGTGCGTTGAGGTGTAGTGGCAGCGCCTGTGGGGTGTGCTTGGCTGTACCCGCCGCATCACGTGCCAAGGGCTGCTAACGTCGTCGCCCCACGACGTGCCCGGCCGATCCCACGCGTCGGATCTAGGCATCGTCTTCTGGGCGCCGTGCTCTGGTTGTTGGTCCGGGGCTATGGTTCATGTCCAGCACCGTGTGCAAGCGCCCTAGCAACGGAGCGCTCACGTCAGGCCGGGAAGCAGGGTGGCGACGTTCCGCATGCTGGCGTTGCCTAACGTCCGCGAGTTCTGAATCTTGCTTGGCGGTTGGTGTCGCGTCGCGAGGTGGGTGGGGCTGCGCACGGGGCGGCCACGCGCGCGTCGTGCCTCTCTTGGCTCGGCGATCGCTGGCCAGTTTCGAGTGGGAGCAAAAATGCCCGCCTGCCCGCCTGCCCGCCCGCCTGGCGCCGCGATCCGTGTTGACGGGGGCATGCTGTGGCTGGATCGTCGGACGTGCGGGGCCAGGCAGTTGCCGTCGTCTCACGAACCTGGCTTCGCCGTCCACGTCACGGTCGTCACCCGGAGTTCTCATGAGTCACGCACATTCGCTGTCGTTCTCGGTTTGGGTCTGTGTTGCTTGCGGTGTCGGGGTCGCCCAGAACACGAACTTCTCCGACCAGACTCTGGCGGCGGGCTTCAACAGCCTGCATTCCCCGAGCTATTCGCATTCCTATGCGGCGGGTGGCGCCGTGGGCGACTTCAATCGAGATGGCTTTCAGGACATCTTCCACGCCGCTGGTGGCAACCTCCCCGATTCGGCTGTATCTCAACAACGGCGACGGCAGCTTCACCGAGGTGGCTAGCGAGTGGGGCGTGGCGGTTTCGCATCGCGGCACCGGAGCGGCGGTCGCGGACTTCAACAACGACGGTTGGTTGGATCTGTTCGTGACCAGTCGTGGCCCGGCCGGCAACCCGGCATCCGGGTCGCACAAGCTGTACCGCAACGACGGCACGCACTTCACCGATGTGACGGCGAGTGCCGGCCTGGCCGGGCCGCTCGTCGGCATCTCCGGATTCGCGATCAAGTTCGTCGACATGGACAACGATGGGGATCAGGACCTGATCTGGATCGGGGATTTTGGCACCAGCAAGTACTTCGTCAACAACGGCAACGGCACGTTCACGGACTTCACGGCAGCGTCGGGGACGTCGCTTGACGGGACGGAGATGGGCGTCACCGTGTTGGACCTCAACGAAGACGGCTTGTTCGACTTCTATGTCACGACGATCGGGACGAACAATCTCTACATCAACCAGGGCGGCAACGTGTTCGTCGAGCAGGCGGGGGCCGCGAGCGTTGCGTCGGGAGGTTGGGGCTGGGGAGCCGTCTCGATCGACATGAATCACGATACGCGCATCGATCTGCTCTCGACGACTCAGAGTGGCCGCCAGTACGCGTGGAAGAACGTTTCCTCGACGCCGCAGGCGCCACAGTTTCTGGAGACGGCGTTGAGCATCGGCCTGGTGTCGCCGGTGTTGGGGCGCGGGCTGTCGAACTTCGATTACGACAACGATGGCGATCAGGACCTGGTGATCTTCCCGTTCGGTGACGAAGTCGTGCTTTACCGCAACGATCTCGCGGGGCCCGACACACACTGGTTGCGGGTCTTGCTCGACAATGGCTGCTCCGCAACCATCCCGGCGGACGGCGTGGGTGCGGTCGTGAAGGCGACGGTCGGCACGCGCACATGGATGCGCCCTATCGAGGCTGGCAACAACTACCTGAGCAACAGCGAACTCTCGGCGCACTTCGGCCTGGGCGCAGCCAGCACCGTAGACACGCTGTCGGTGGTGTGGCCGGATGGACAGGTGACGACGATGACCAACGTTGCCGCGGACAGCACGATCACCATTCGCGCGCCGACGAGCCGCGCCTGTTCGAAGTCGATTGGTGCCGAGCGTTCTGCCGCAGCTGGGCTCGTCGCCGATGCTCGGCTCGAACTTTACGTTGGATGTCACCGGGATCGATCCGTCGGGAGCGCCGGCGGTGTTGCTCGCGGCGCTGAGCGCCACGTCGCCGACGCCCGAAATGTCCGCGCTCGGAATGCCGAACTGCCACCTCTACGTCGGCGGTCCACCGACCGAGTTCCTGTCGCTGAGCAACGGCGGCGGCGCCGCAACGTTCGTCTTGCCGATCCCGTCGTCGTCGATCCTACAGGGCACGGACGTCTTCATGCAGGCGCTGTCGTTGGACCCTGGTTTGCCGAACGCATTCGGAGCCGTCCTGTCGAACGGCTTGCGAGCCTCGCTTTTCTAGGTCGCGGCCGCCGGGCGCCAGCTTGTGCCATCAGACCGTTATGCAGTGTCGGCTACCGCGCTGGGCCGCCGCGCTGGGCCGCCGTGCTGCGTGATCTTTCAGCGAGCACAGACCTGCGCGGATGGACCGCCGGGCGATGTGCGCCTTCGCAGCAGTCGGGCGCTGCTCGGAGGGGGCGCGGGTTTCTACTTCGATGTCGCGCATCCCACCGAGCACGTGTGCCGCCTACGTGCTGACCGATGGCGCCAGCCCAATCGTGCCGCCGACGAACGCGGCCACCGCGTTTCTGAACAATGAAATCGATTCGATCGCACTCGGTTTCACCATGCCCTCGCCTGAGGGGGATGTGACCGACATCGCGCTGTCGTCCAACGGTTGGCTTTCCTTCGATTCGACAGTGGTCGACACGGACCTCTCGGAGAGCGTGGCCGAACTCCTCAACGACACCTGGAGTCGTCTCGCGTTCCTGTGGGATGACCTCGACCCGAGCGTCACGACCGGCACCGGCTCGATCAACCTGGAGCAGGTTTCGGCGTCGCAGTTTCGCATCACCTTTACGGGCGTCGAAGAAGTCACGACCGGCGGCGCCAACACCGTTCAGGTGGCGCTGTTCGACTCGGGCGTGATCGAGGTGCGCTATGGCGCGTGCTCTGTTTTGGATTGCCTCGTTGGCGTGTCGCCCGGCTTCGGCGCGGTCGACCTCGGCGGCTTCGACTTTTCCAACCTCGGGCAGCTCGGCGCGGTCACGATTGAGACCAAGCAGGCGCCGTTCTTTGACCAGGTCGAACTCGTTCCGGCCATTCGTCCGGTGATTGGCGCAAGCTGGGATCTGACGACCAACAACGTCGACGCGATTTCACCTGTTGCGATCACGTTCATCGGCCTGCCGTCGGCGGTTGCGAGCCCGCTCGACGGTCTCGGCGCAACCGGCTGCGAAGGCTTGCTCTCGGTGATCGGTGGCAGCCTTGCCGGCACGGTTACGGCAGGTAGTGCGACGGTTTCTGTGCCGCTGCCAAATGACCCGGCCCTGCTGAACTTCGTGGCCGCCGCGCAGTCCGTTGGGCTCACGCTGAACAATGCGGCGAACTTCTACACGTCGAACGGCGTCGAAGGTTCTCTGGGCAACTGAGCATTCTGAGCAGCAGGCTCGAACAGTCGAGTTTTCAGCGCAGCTCACTGTAGCTCAGCACCGCGGGGCGGCACGGAGCGGGGAGCGCCACGCGGGCGCTCGATGGGCTCCTGCGTGCTGCGTTGGGCATTCCTGCCGATTCCTGCGCCGAGTCGCTTCGTGGAAAAATGCACGGGTTGCTTCGGGCAGAGCGGGCGCTAGCAAGGCCTCGCTTGTGCTATTTTCGCGAGCCTGCGCGGCCCTATCGCGCGGCCTATGATCCATGCGAAGCACCCTGATTCTGGCTCTTCTCGGCTCGGCGCTCGTCGCCCAGTCTCCACTGACGACGACGTTTGCGAGCAACAACGGCTTGGACGGCAACATGTTCGACCTCGTTGCGAGCAATGCGCAGGGCGTGACGATCGAGTATTTCGACGTCAACCTGGACCCCGGCACTTTTGACCTCGAAGTCTACGTTCTGACGACGCCGGGCTCGTGGGTTGGCAACGAGGACACTGCTTCCGCGTGGACTCTCGCCGGCAGCGCCCAGAACGTGGTCAGCGCGGGCAGCAACCTGCCGACGCTGCTACCGATCGCCGTTTGCGAGTATATCCCGGCGGGCGCCACCCAGGCGTTTTATGTGACGGTGTCGAGCGGCACGGGCATGAACTACACCAACGGCACGACGGTCGGCGCACTCTACGCGGCCAACGCGGACCTCGAATACTACGAGGGCTGTGGCAAGGGCTATCCGTTCGGCGCGACGTTCCAACCGCGGATCTGGAATGGCAACATCTACTACCGCGCCGGCCAAGGGGCCTGCAACGTCGCGTTTGCAACGAGCACCAGCTTTGGGATGGGCTGCGGCGGCAATGACGTCGGCGACGCCCAGTATGAGCAGTTCACGGCGACAGCGGCATGGGATCTGTCCAGCACGGGCCAGACCTACATCTGGACGGGCGCGGGTTACGTCGTGACCGATGGTGCGACTCCCATCTTGCCGCCTACCGGAGCGCAGGTTGCGTTTACCGATGACCAAGTGCAGGCGGTTGCGCTCGGCTTCACGATGCCGACGCCGGGCGGCGATGTCTCCGACGTCTATCTGTCTTCCAACGGCTTCCTGTCGTTTGAGCAGACTACGGCCAGCGACCTGAGTGAAACCGTCGGCGAGCTTCTCTCGGAGTTTCCACGCCTGGCGTTCCTCTGGGACGACTTGAACCCGAGCGCGGGCGGCACGATCCATCTCGAGTCGATCTCGTCGAGCGAGTTCCACATTACGTTCACGGACGTGCCGGAGTTTTCGATCGGTGGAGCCAACACGGTGCAGCTCAAGCTGTTCGACTCCGGCGTGATCGAGATCCGCTACGGTGTGTGCTCGGTGGCCGATTGCCTCGTCGGGATGTCACCTGGCAACGACGCGAACGATCTCGGTGGGCTTGACTATTCGACGCTGCCGCAGCTCGGCGCGGCGGTGATTGAGACGGGCCAGGCGCCGTTCTCGGACTCGATGGCGCTCGTGTCGGATACGCGTCCCGTCATTGGCAGCAACTGGGATTTGACGACGAACGGCATCGACCCGGTGTCGCCGGTAGCAATCACCTTGATCGGCCTGCCGTCTCCGGTTGCAATCCCGCTCGATGGCCTTGGCGCGACCGGTTGCGTTGGCCTGCTGTCGGTGATCGGTGGCAGCCTGACGGGCACGGTCACGGCCGGCAGCGCTTCGGTCTCGGTGCCGCTGCCCAACAATCCGGCGCTTCTCAACTTTGTGGCGGCCGCTCAGTCCATCGGCCTGACGCTTTCGAACTTGGCCAACTTCCACTCCTCGAATGGCATCGAGGGATCTCTCGGCAACTAGTGGAGTGAAGCAGAAATCTACAGGCATATGCGCGGCCCGCGACGACGCTCGCGCGATTGCTCCGATGGCTCTTGCGTAGTCCGCGGCCTGTCTACAAACAGGCCTGTGGCTACCCGCCTTGCGAGCCTCGCCGCGGGCGGATCACGCATAAGCCTGCATCTGTCTGATGCTCGCTGCAGGCCGCCGAGTCAGCGGATCCGCCGCCGCTGACGAGCCGGTCGGCGCAGCTGACGGTGTGCACGCTCCGCCGCCGCAGCACTGCCGCTGCAGACTCTACCGACTCAGCTATACGGCCGCAGATATTACGGCCGCAGATATTACTGCCGCGGGATGTCGTTGGAGTCGACCAGCAGCGTTAGGTCGAGGCCGAAGGCCAGCGCGATGAAGAATGCGAGCAGTCCAAAGCCAAGGACGAATCCGATGGCAACGGGGATCAGCTCTTTGGGATCGACGGGAAGCTTGGAGTCACTCATGAGCGCAAACAGGCTATCGGCCAGCAGCGAAACAATCGTTGGTGCAGTCGGTAATTTCGTGCCTCACCGGTTCTTCAGCGTGGGGCGGATCGGGCTCACTCGGTGTAGCCGAGCAGCTCGTCCAGCGTCTTCTGGCTGACGGCGTGGTAGCGCGGCCGCGCCCGGCGGTAGATCGATAGCGCTCGCTCGGAGCCCGCGTTCCCGGCGCTTGCGGGCGCCGCCAGAATGGCCTGGTAGAGCGGCACCAGGAACTTTCGGCGGCCGACGGTCATCAAAAACAGATCCATGCGGGCGTCGACAGCGTGAAGGCCTCGGCGGGTCGCGAGCGCCAGCCACGAGGCGAGGATTTCGCTGTTGCCGCTCCGGGTAAACGCGAATTGCTCGTCGAGGGCGGCCAGCTGCTCGATCGAAGGGTCTTTGAGCGCACTCAGGAACCGCAGCCACTGCTGGGTGACCCAGCCTTCGGTCGCCAGCTCGGCCGGCTTGGTGCCCGCGCCGAATTGGCGCGCCGCGGCGTCGACTTCGGCAAAGCGTTCGCTTTCCGGCACCGGCGCATCGCTCGGCAGGCCCGCCTTGCGCACCCAGGTCTCGACGTCGACCTGTTTGGCCAGAGTGCGGTCCTGACTGAGCAGGCGGCTGTCGAGAAACTCGAGGAATGTCTTCGTCGTCAGGCTTTGGAACGCGTGCTCGTCAAACCACTGCCGCAAGAACACGTCCATGCGTTCGCGGCCGTAGACCTGTTCGATCCGGCGCAGGAACGCCGCGCCCTTGTCGTAGGCAACGGCCGTCATGCCGTCGTCCGGGTTGCGGCCGGTCAAATCGATGTGCAGGATCTGATCGGGCTTCGGCAGCTCGGAAAGCTCCTTCTTGAGACCCTGCATGCCGAGCGCGATCTCCATGGCGGCGCGGTCCTCACCGTAGATCTTCTCCATGATGCGCTGCTCGAGGTAGACCGTGAAGCCTTCGTTGAGCCAGAAGTCGCGCCAGGTGGCGTTGGTAACCAGGTTGCCGGACCAGCTGTGCGCCAGCTCGTGCGCGATCAGCGCCACCAGCGACTTGTCGCCAGCCAGGATGGTCGGTGTCGCAAACGTCATGCACGGGTTCTCCATGCCGCCGAACGGGAAGCTTGGCGGCAGGAAGAGCACGTCGTAGCGGCCCCAGCGGTAGGGGCCGAACAGCTCCTCGGTGGCGGCGACCATGCGCTCCAGGTCGTTGAGCTCGCGCGCCGCGGCGTCGACCACGGTCGGCTCGGCCCAGACCGCGCAGCGGCCGCTGATCGGCTGGGCGCGCAGGTTGCCGCATGCCAGCGCAATCAGGTAGCTGGGCACGGCGCTGTCCATGCGGAAGCGCGTCACCGTGCCGTTGCGGCTGCGGAAGTTCGCGCTCATGACCGTGGTCAGGTCTTCGGGAGCCGTGACCACGGCGTCCCACGTGACCCGCACGGCGGGCGAGTCCTGCAGCGGAATCCAGCTACGGGTCAGGATTGCCTGGCCCTGCGTGAACAAGAATGGCGACTCCTTGGAGTCCGTCTGCTCGGGCGCAAGCCACTGCATCGCTTCGCTCAGAGGCGACGTCTCGTAGGCAATGGTGACCTGCTCGCTGCCGTCGGCCAGCGAAATCACCAGTGGGGCGCCGAGGATCGGGTCGGCCGCCGAGGCCGCGGCCAACTCGTAGCGCAGGGTCGTGCCGGTCTGGTCGGTGCACGAGGCGATCTTCAAGCCGTTGGTGTCGCAAACGAACGGCGCCGACCGGTCGAGCCGCTCGATGTGGTGGGTCACCGTGCCGCGCGCGACTTTGGCGTCAAAATCGAGCGCCAGGTCGAGTTCGAGGTGGGTCGAGTGCACCTTGGCGGGATGGGCGAAGCTGTGCGTGTCCGGACTGCTCACCCAGAGGTCCTCCTGAAGCGGGGTGCTGGAGCAGGCTCCAAAGAAGGTGGCGGCCGCCAGCAGGCACGTAGCGGCGGCGATCGACGGCGGCAACGGAATGCGCATCGCTCCTTTGTAGCCGGCCGGTGAGCTGCGGGCCACGGCTCGGCTTCGCGGATCCTTGTTGCCGGCACCTTGCGTCCCCGGGGGTGGGTCGCAAGAATGCTCGGCCCGTAAACGCCATGTCGACCGAAACCCAGATCCAGCTCACCCTCCCCGACGGCTCCTCACGCGAGTATGCCGCTGGCACTACCGGGCTGCAGGTGGCCGAGTCCATTGGCAAGGGGCTCGCCAAAGCCGCCGTCGGCATCGAGCTCGACGGCGAAGTCCAGAGCCTGCAGCTGCCGATTGCGCAGTCCGCGGACATCAAGATCTTCACCCGCGACAGCAAAGAAGGCCTCGAAGTGCTGCGCCACTCGGCGGCGCACGTGCTGGCCGACGCCGTCAAGCGCATGCGGCCCAAGGCCAAGCTGTGGAAGGGGCCGCCCGTCGACGACCCGCGCTACGGCTTCTACTACGACATCGACTTTGGCGACGAGCCGATCACGATCGACGATTTGCCGAAGCTCGAAGAGCTGATGCACGAGATCGTCAAGTCGAACGTGCCGTTCGAGCTGTCCGAGCTGCCGCGCGCCGAGGCGAAGGCGCTGATGGAGAAGCACGGCGAAGACTACAAGCTGCTGACGATCGCCAAGATCCCCGAAGACCAGCCGCTGACGTTTTACCACTCCGGCAACTTTGTCGATTTGTGCAAGGGCCCGCACGTGCCGACCACCGGCAAGGTTGGCCAGGGCATTGCCGTCTTGGCCCTCGCCGGTGCCTACCTCGGCGACGATGCCGGCAACAAGATGCTGACCCGCATCTACGGCCACGCGTTCGGGGACAAGAAGGCGATGGAGACGCATCGCAAAAACCTCGAAGAGGCGGCGAAGCGCGACCACCGCCGGCTTGGCATCGATCTCGATCTGTTCAGCACGATGGGCGAGCTGGGCGCCGGCCTGATTCTGTGGCACCCCAAGGGTGGCTTTGTGCGCCACAAGGTCGAGGAGTTTTGGCGCAACCAGCACCTCGAAGGCGGCTACGACATCGTCTACTCGCCGCACATCGCCAAGAGCGATCTGTGGCAGACGTCTGGCCACCTCGATTTCTACAAGGAGTCGATGTACGCCGGCATCGACATCGATGGTGCGGAGTACCTGCTCAAGCCGATGAACTGCCCGTTCCACGTGCAGATCTTCAAGAGCAAGCGCCGCAGCTACCGCGAACTGCCGTTCCGGTGGGCGGAGCTCGGCACCGTCTACCGCTACGAGAACCAAGGTTCGCTGCACGGCCTGTTGCGCGTGCGCGGCTTTACGCAGGACGATGCGCACCTGTTTTTGCGCGAAGACCAGGTCGAGGCAGAGATCACTCGCTGTCTGCACTTCGTCATCGACATGCTGAAGAGCTTCGGCTTCGACAACTATGAGATGAACCTGTCGACGCGTCCCGAAAAGAGCGTCGGCGAGGACGCCAGCTGGGAGAAGGCGACCGACGCTTTGCGCGCGGCGCTGGAGTCGGTTGGGCTCGGCTACGAACTCGACGAAGGCGGTGGCGCGTTCTACGGCCCGAAGATCGACGTCAAGATCAAGGACAGCCTCGGCCGCACGTGGCAGTGTTCGACGATCCAATGCGACTTCAACCTGCCCGAGCGTTTTGACATGACCTACATCGGCCAGGACGGCAGCAAGACCCGTCCGGTCATGGTACACCGTGCGCTTTTGGGTTCGCTCGAGCGCTTCTTCGGCATCCTGGTCGAGCACCACGGCGGGGCGTTCCCGGCTTGGCTGGCGCCGACCCAGGCGGTCATCCTGTCGGTGGGCGAGCGCCACGCCGAGGCCGTGCACGAGATGTCGCGCACGCTCAAGGCCAAGCGGCTTCGCGTCGATCCGGACGACAGCAGCGAGAAGATCGGCCAGAAGATCCGTCACCATCTCTGGACGGAGAAGGTGCCGATGATCGCCGTTGTCGGCGACAACGAGGTCGAGGCCGGCACGGTGACGGTTCGCTCGCGCAAGGACGGCGATCTCGGCACGATGACGGTCGAGGCCTTCGGCGAGCTGCTGCACAAGATGGAGATCGAGCGCAGCTGAGTTCGCACCGCCGGGGATCGCGCTGGTTCTCGGGTCTGTCTGGCCTGGCTACCGGCAGGCTGGAGAGGGCGCGCGGCGACGCAAGCGCCGCGAGCCGCCTTTGGCGAGTGCTCAGGCGGCAGGCGGTGGCGGGAGACTTTCGGCGGCGACTTTTGGCCGGAGATCCCGGCTGGTGACCTCGGATAGTGACCTCGGCCGCGAACTTCTGCCGCGAACTTCCGTCTGTCGAGGCGTATAGATGGGCTATGCATTGGCTCCGACGCCGGATGGGATTGTTCGCTTGCTCGAAAAGCCCACATGGCCAGGGGGCGTGGCTGCGGCCGCCGGCGGCGGCGGCGCTCTTGGCGCTGCTGGCGCTGGTGATGGCGTCGTGTTCGTCGCCGCGTGACCATCTGCCGGCTGTTCGCGACCTCTACCAAAAGGCGGCCGCTCGCCACCTGCGCAACCCGGTCATTGTGGTTCACGGCATTCTTGGTTCCCGCCTGCAGGAACGCGAGAGCGGTCGCACGGTCTGGGGTGCTTTCACCTCGGATGCGACCGATCCAAACACGCCTTCCGGGGCGCGCGCGCTGGCGCTGCCGTTTGAAGACGTGGCACTCGGTGCGACGCCGGACCTCAAGGCAGCACTCGTGGCGGCCACTGGGCCGCTGAAGGCGATCCAGATCAATCTGCTGTTCGCCGTCGTCAACGTCGGCGTCTATGCGCGCATCCTCAAGACGTTGGGAGTCGGAGGCTACACCGATCCGGTCTTGGTGGATCCCGACTCGCCTTCGTACGCGGCGGATCACTACACGTGCTTCACGTTTTTCTACGACTGGCGGCGCGACAACTCGGAAAACGCGGTGGCGTTCGGCGAGTTTGTGACGAGTTTGCGTAAGCGTGTCGACGGTGCCGCCAACCTGCGTATCGCGGAGCTGCGCGGGCAGGCCGATGCCGCGGCGCTGGCCGAAGCCGATGCCCTCGAGGCCTGGCTGTCGAATGGCTACCGCTTCGACGTGGTGGCGCACTCGATGGGCGGGCTCGTGCTGCGCTATTTCCTCCGCTACGGCGCGACGCCGCTGCCGAGCGATGGTTCCGTGCCGCAGGTGACTTGGGCGGGGGCGGAGCAGATCGATCGCTTGGTGCTGGTTGGCACGCCCAGCCTCGGCTCGATGGAAGCGCTGCAAAACCTCACGCAGGGATTCGATCCTGGCGGCATCCTGCTACCGCACTTCGAAGCTGCGCTGCTGGGCACGATGCCGTCGATCTACCAGCTGCTGCCGCGCGGGCAGGGCCTCGTCGTGGATGACAAGGGGCGGTCTCTCGACGTCGATATTTTTGATGTCGACGTCTGGGATCGCAACAACTGGGGGCTGCTCGCGGACGATGCGGACACGTATCTGCGCTGGCTGCTGCCGGACGTTGCGGATCGTGCCGAACGCCGCCGCAAGGCGCGCGACGTCGTTGCCGCCAACCTGGAGCGCGCCAAGCGGTTCCATCGGGCGATTGATTTCGCGGCGCCGTCGAGCCCGACCGAGCTGCGTCTGTTTGCTGCCGACACCGAGTCGACGCTGGCCAAGGTGCGGCTCGAAGAGCGTGATGGTCGGCTGGTGCCGTGCTTCACGGGCGACGAGCTGCGCACGTTTGGCGATGGCACCGTCACCCGCCGCAGCGCGCTGGGCGATCTGCGCGCAAGCGAGATGGCCGGCACATGGCTGGACTCGACGGTCGAGTGGGGCGGCGTCACGTTCTTGCCCGATGACCACGTGGGGCTGACTGCCAACCCGGTGTTTACCGACAACCTGCTGTTTTACCTACTGGAGCAGGCGCCGCGGCGGCGCTAACGCTGCGTGGCGGCCGTCTGTGCCTCTGAGGTCCCCGTCGGCGCTTTGCCTAGCGTCAGCGGCATTTCGACGACCCGCTCTGGCATCTCGCCGGTTCGGATCGACAGCTCGCGCTCCACCGAGGCGTTCCAAATCGAGCGCGCATGCACCGTGTAGTCGCCGTCCGCCAAACCGGTCGCCAGCACAAAGCAGGCCGGCTCCGTCGCGGCACCGACGTAGTCCTCCAGCACAATTTTTCCCTCTGCGCCTGGCCGAGCCTCGGCGCCGGCCGGCCGCTGGCGCACGATGACGTGCAGCGGGCCGTTGATGACAAACGGGTTGTCGGCGAGCGGGAACGGAAAGCGCATCGTGACGCTGGCCGCGCGTTCGAGCTCTAGGTCGAACCACTGCCGCCCCGGCGTGAACTCTCGCTGCATGGAGCGGGGGGCGATGCCGGGTCCGTGCACAGCGATCCGTGAGGGGCCGGCTGGCAGCGTTGGCAGCTGCACCGTGCCGCGGCCCAAGGCATCCGAGTTTGCGGTGACGAACTTGTCGCCGACCGAGCTTTGCGCCACGACGCGGACCGGCGTCGTCACCGGCTTGCCGTCGACCAGGAGGCGCACGCACGGCTTGGCCGGCTGTTCCAGCAGGATCGTGCCGAGGTCGACCGGCGCGTGGTCGTCTTCGATCGTCAGCGGTACGGTGCGCGAGCCGTGGCCCTTGGCCTTGACGACGAGCCAGTAGTCGCCGCGCGCAAGGCCTTCGAAGCGGGCGCGGCCCGCGGCGTTGGCCCGGCGGGTGAGCGGCGATTGGTAGGCCATGTGGCGCAGTTCGAACACGGCGCCGCGGGCGGCGGTGCCGTTGGGCAGCAGCGTTTGGCACGTCAGCATGGCGGTCGGCACGCGCACGCTGTCGACCTGGATGCGCGCCGTGTCGCCGGCTCGCACCCGCGCGAACGCAACCGGCCAGCCGATGGTGTTGGGCCACCAGCGCGACGGCGGATACAGGCCGACCTGGTAGCTCTCATCGGGCGCAACCGCATCGAGAACGAACGTGCCGTCGCTGCGCGTCGTCGCCGCGCGGCGGCGAAACATGCGGTGGATGGCGGTGCCTACTTCGGGGATCGCCACCATGTGCCACCCGGAAATCGGGTTGCCGTGAGGATCGTGTACCTGACCTCGCACCTCCACGCGCGGCGCTGCCTGCAGGCGCACGCGCGCGTGTGGCGCTGCGTTGGGATCGTCGCTACGAAACGCGTCGCTGCCGAGGTCGATTGTTGTGCCGGCCTGCACCCAGTGGCCCATCATCGGCCCCCTGGTGGTGCGGCGCGGTCCGTAGGCGCGCACCTGGAGCCGCGTTGGCGGCAGGTGTTCGAGGTGGAAGAAGCCTTCGTCGTCGCTGGTTGTCTGGCGGGCGAGCATCGGCGCCGTCGGCTCGTTGCTGCGTTCGCCCGCGACGGATGCCGTGACCTGCTGGTAGGCCATGGGATTACCGTCGGCGTCGACGAGTTGCCCCGAAACCGAAGCGGCGCTGTGGAGGACCACGGCGGCGCTGGTGGCATCCGCTGGCAGCGTGCTGCACCAGGGCGCGCGCGCTGGCTCGCGGGGTCCCGCATATCCTTGCGTTCGGCGCAGGTCCGGGCGGGCTTCAACCAGCAGCGATGCGCTGCGGCCGCGCGCGCGCATCAGCGTGCAGCGGCCGTCGCGATCCGTTGTGCCGGTTTCGGGCGGCACAAACTGGGTCGCGCGGCTGCGCGGCACCACGGCGACGAAAGCGCCTTCGATCGGCTCGCCATTCGCGTGGCGGACGTCGATGGTGACCGGCTTGCCGGGCGGCAGCATCTGGATCTGCAGTTCGCAGTCGGTCTGCATGCGCACGGTGGCCGACGTGCCGTGTTCGGGGTGTCGCGCGTAGAGGCGCCCGTCGCGCAGCGACGTCGTGGCCGCAAAGCCGCCGTTGGCGTCGGTGCTCGCCAGGACCGTGCCCAGGTCCCCGCGCGCGGATGTTTGCGACGCGCAGACCGTGGCTCCGGCGACGGGGTAGCCGTGTGGGTCGACGACGATGCCGCGGCACGAGATGTTTCTTGGCAGCCGCACCCGCGCCTCGTGCGTGGACCCGTCGAGTGTGATGGTCTTGCTCGGCAGCGCACCGGGTCGGGCGATGCTGTAGCGAGCTTTGGGCAGGTAGCGCACGATCGCCCGGCCGAAGGCATCGGTGGTGACGCGATGGCTGTCGCCGGTCGCGATGCGCGACGTCAGCGCCCGGCCGTCGTCGTGCACGATCAGCAGGGTGTGGTTGGCGGCGGCGCTGCCGTCCTCGTGTTGGGCTTCGATGGTGAGGGTGCACGTGTCGGCCGCCTCCGGGGGCGTGCGGGCGGCTCTGCGGTACACCTCGATCCGCTGCGATGCGACCGATGCGTCGCTTGCGACGCGGGCCATCGAAGACGGCGGCGCGCTCCGGTCGGCCGCCGCGTGCTGCGGCGACTGCGCCGACTCGCCTGGCGCAAATGCGGCGATAAGAGCGACGATCGCGGTCAGCAGTGCAGCTGCCGGGAGACTGAGCCACAAAGCGCGCCGCGCCGTGGCCGCAGCTGTCAGCAGAGTTGGGATTTCGTCGCCGTGCAGTTCTGCGGACTCGTCGGCAAATGCGTCGCCTGCGGACGTGCCGTCGGTCGTCGTTCCGTCCACCGCGTTGGGCGACACCTGCGTGTACTGCGCCGCGTCGGCTGCTCGTTCGGCCAGCTGTGCTGGCGTGATGCGTAGCGCCAAGCCGGTCGCGAAGCCGACGGGCAGCGCCGTGCGCAGCTGCTGAATCGCCCGCGCCATCTGCTTGCGAACGGTCGCGGCGGGGCGCTTCAGGCGAGCCGAGATCTCCTGGCTGTTGAGCCCGTCGTGCAGGTGCAGCGACAGTACAGAGCGATACGGCTCCGGCAGCGCCACGATCGCCTTGGCCAGCGTTTGCCGCACTTCGGCGCGCAGCGCGACGTCGGCCGGGCCTGGCTTGCCATCCGCTTCCAGGCGGCGTGCCGCGGCGGGGCCGGCCGCGGCGGCCGCGGCG